>JAKAWW010000001.1 GCA_021816895.1 Microcaldota archaeon
GAATTTGTAAATGTGGTGAAAAAGTTTCCTAGTATATTGAGCCTTGGGGAGGAAAACATAGAAAGAAAAAGGGCATACTTTGGATTTGCAAAGGAAGAATTTGTAAATGTGGTGAAAAAGTTTCCTAATATATTGGGCCTTGGAGAGGAAAATATTGAAAGAAGAAGGGAGTTTCTTGGATTAGACATAGAAAGATTTTCCAAACTTGTATTTAGAATACCTTCGATTCTTGGTTTTAGCGAAGATAATCTTGAGAGACGGTTTGATTGGTATAAGAGGCACTTCGGGATAGGAAAAGAGGAGCTTGTTGCTCGGCTTGAAGAAAAGCCGCCGTTGTATTTCAATCTATTTAGCAGTTCTTTTTACACGCGGGTGCTTCTTAGAGCTAAGACCGTGACCGCCAATGGCAAAGTGCTCAACGACGTAAGAGATCTTGCATCAATCCTTTGGTTTAATGAACAGGAGTTCTTGGAGAAGCGCAGCAATGGCATACGCACAGAGGAATACGAGATGCTTAAGCATATCGCAAGGGTAACTGATGAGGCTAACAAACAGAGATCTAAGATAAGGCAATAAGGCGGGCAAAACAGCAAATCCAATAGCATCTTTTCATCATGCGTCGTAGATATCAATTATCGCGCGTGCAACGAACATTTTTGGACGCTTTGCTTTTCCTGATCCAGCTTGCTGCAGAATCCCCAGTCTTACAGCTTCGTATACGGAAGCCTTGGCCGCCGGGTAGCTCACCTTCATTATCCTGGCAGCCATCGGTATTGTGATTATGGGGTGCACGAAAAGCGCATCTGCCAGCTTCATGGCCGTGGCACGGCCTGTTCCTTTAAGCCTGGCGGCAATTTCCTTATGGTATTCGAAAAGCTTTGACGACTTTGAGAGCGCGCTTTCAGACTGCTCTATAACTCCTTTAGTGAAGAATTTTACCCATTCGGCGTACTTGCCTGACGTGCTTGTTTCTAGCAAACGGCGATAGTACTCATTTCTGTTTCTCTCGAAATATGCACTCATGTACAGCAGCGGCTGCGAAAGCTCGCCGTATTTTATCAGGTAAAGCATTATTAGCAATCTGCCTATCCTTCCGTTGCCATCAAGGAATGGATGTATCGCCTCGAATTGGTAGTGCATCAGCGCAACCTTCACAAGGCTTGGCATCTCGCCGCTTGACATGTAGTCAAAAAGGTTTTCGAGCAATTCCTTGACCATGCTTGCTTTTGGCGGAACATAAACTGCTTCATCTATGCCAGGAAAGCCTTCGCGCGACATGTAGTTTTGCACTTCGCGTATCGTGCCAGGCTTTTCGCGCTCTCCCCTTACGTGCCTAAGAAGCAACGAGTGCAGTTCTGTTACTAAGCCCATGTCTATATCCCTGCCTTGCCTTATCATCTCTATGCCGTGCTCCTGCGTAGCAATGTAGTTCAGCACTTCAAGCAGGTCGCCCTTGGCTTCGCTCTCCTTAAAGCCAAGTTTGGCTTCAGCTTCAAGCACGTCGTGCAGCGTGCTTACTGTGCCCTCGATCTTGGAGCTCAGCACAGCTTCCTTCCTCATGTAAGGGCGTATGAACAAGTAAGGCGAAAAGCCAACGGTTTCCTCAAACTTGGACCCTAATGCTTTCAGCTCGCCGAGGGCCTCGCTGGCTTGCAGGAGGAGTCCAAGCAGCTCTCTGTCAATATCAATATTTACGGGAAGCGCTGCAGGTACGAAATAGTAGTAGCCATTGGCTTCGTCTTTCACAAGTCTGCCAAGGGTGCCACTGAAAGATGGCGGATCCATAAATTCATCTCATTATTAAATATTACACAGTAAAGTTTAAATACCTTCATTTGAATTAAATAAATATAAAAATAGTTTAATTTAGTAATGCATTATTAAAGGCAATTCAATAGTTAACTGATCAATTAAACTTTTGGCGTTTTAGTTTAATCAGTTATGCCATACCTTCTCTTTTTGATATTACGCTGTTTTGCGGTTTGAAACACAGACAAACAGAGAGAATGCAGCGTTCAGCTTGTGTGCCAAAATGAGCATGCAGGCAAGATGGAAATATGCTACTGGAAGGATCCAGCTTCAAGTACATGGGATTGATAACTGCAGAGGGAAGAAATTATGTATATCTTTCCATCTATATCACACAATAATTACCTTATTATTTTTTGCCTCTCATTTTGAATTATGAAAAGCAGGGAGATATTCACAATAGGCTATTCACTGTACAGGCCAAAGGATTTCATAGAGATACTGAAGAACAACAGCGTGAATATGCTTGTTGACATTCGCACAATACCAAGGTCTAGGCACAGGCCAGAATTCAACAAAGATGCCTTAAGATCCTTGCTCAAGAGGCACAAGATTGGCTACATGCACTTCAAGGAGCTTGGCGGCCTCAGGAAGCCTAGCAAGGATTCCATAAACACAGCATGGATAAACGAAAGCTTTCGCGGCTTTGCAGACTACATGCAAACCAGGGAATTCAAGGCAGCGCTGAGCAAGCTAGTCAAGCTTGCCAAAAAGAAGAACATAGTGCTGATGTGCGCTGAGGGCAATCCGTTCAGGTGCCACAGGTCGCTCATTGCTGATGCGCTTACTATCAAAGGCTTCAATGTATTTGAGATAAGGAAGAAAAGCAGGACGGAGCACAAGCTTACGGGCTTTGCAAAGGTCAGCAAAGGTGTTATAACTTATCCAAGCAAAGGCGGCAACGAAAGCCCAAAGCGGGCAGTATAGGCATATTTGAGAAAACAGCCCCGTAAATATCCACTGATGCCGGCAAAGTCAGAAGCGTTAAATAGTTTTTATTTCAAAGGCTTATTATGGAAATTAGGTTTGCAGGAAAAACAATAGTGATGCGCGGCAAGGAGCTTGCTTGGCATTTCAAGCGTTTTCATATCGCCGCTAGAGCTGCAGATAGCGTATAAGCTTTACCTTGGCAGCGATAAAGACTATGAGGATGCAAGATACCTTTATAAGCTTCTTTTGCAGCATATAGATACTAAGAAATTGAAGCATTTTATAAGCATTCTTGGGGTTGGCAGAGAAGCAAGGAAGGTGCTGGGTGTATAGTATGAACAGGAAGCTTGCTGCAATGCTCAAAGAAGAAAAGAGGCGCAACCTGCTGGGAAACCTTCACTATATCGACTTGTATGCGGAGTATGTAAAGAAAGCGCCAAACAGGGAGTGGAGCCACAGGCAGAGCGTTTTCATAAACAGCATTTATAGAACCATTCCAAAAAAGGTAAAGATAGTTTAGATTTGCATTTTTCGGTGCCGCTTGTCGCCTTTTCCAGGTTTATGCTTCCCTATGTCACGCGATATTTGAAGCGGGCTTTGCAAAGGTCAGCAAAGGCATTATAACTTATCCTGGCAAAGGCGGCAACAGAAGCCCAAAGAAGACAGTATAGGCATATTTGAGAAAACAGCCCCATATCTCTCCCCACCAGTTTTCTTCATCGCGATTATTTGAGGCCTTACTCGCTGTATCCTTTTCAAAAATTACCCAACTAATCTCAAAATTATCTCATTCGAGGAGCCACTTCCACAGGGGAACAAAAGATATCGCGTGGCCGTTTATGCGCTCGTTTGCTTCATAGTCAAGCGTGATTATGAGCAAATTGTCGCAACGCAGCTCCTTCCCAGCTTCTATGATGTTTGCTATTTCCCTCTCTTTTATCTCTTCCAAAGAAGATGCGTTAGTAACTTGGATAAGCTGGTTCACCTTTTCACCTGTTTTTATGACGAAATCTACCTCGTGCTGTCTGTGATCTTTCCAATAGTACATATTGAAATTGCGCCCAGCAGCGCTCCTGCGCTTAATCTCTATAGCAACGCACGTTTCCATCAGCCTCGAAAGGTTATTGTCGCTGCTGAAGCCTAGCAGATTGACAAGCCCGGTGTCTATTGCAAAGCCCTTTTTAGGCGCAATCGCCATATTTTTAAGCTTGTGGGAAAACCTCTCAGCAGCGAATATTAGATATGCATCTTCCATGTACTTTACCCAGTTAGTAATGGTTATCTGGTTCTTAACCTGGGTTATTCTTCTCAAAGAAGAGTATGTGAATTCCTGCGAAGAGTTGCTTATCAAGAACCTCGCAATCTGCCTTAGCGCTTCTGCATTTTTTATCTTATGCCTCTGTATAATGTCCCTGTTGATTATATCGTTGTAAATGCTCTCCAGGGAAGCCCTTCCATACTTGAAAAATTCAGGGAAGCCGCCGTTGTTAAGGTATTCAAGCATAAGCCTGTTCATATTTGCGCGCTCCTGCGTAGTGAGCGTGCTTCCAACGCTTACATTTTTGTACCTGAGGAATTCTGAAAAGCTGAATGGATATAGCGTAAAGTCAATATGCCTGCCAGTAAGCCTTGTTGCGAGCTCGCCGCTGAGCAGCTTGGAGTTGGAGCCGGTGACTATGACGCGCTTTGTTTCTCTGAGCCTGCCTACAAAGGGCTCCCAGCCTTCTATGTTCTGGATTTCATCTAGTATTAAATTGCCCAGATCGTTGCCATAGAGCTCGTAGAATGCCTGAAGCACCAAGTTCAGGTCATTGGCCTTCATGCCTAGCAGTCTTTCGTCGTCGAAGTTAATGTAGCCGTGCTTTTGGCCCTTGAAAAGCTGCATTGCAAGCGTCGACTTGCCGCTGCGCCGCACCCCGAGTATGAATAACGCAACATTAGACTTAAGGTAATCTTCAAGCTTGGCGTCTCTCTCTATTATGTGCTCATTGCCAAGCCTCTGCTCTATCATCTCCGCCTGCTCTTTTATTATTGTCTTGAGCATCTCCTTATCCATGCAACCATCTATTCGCAACTATTCTGGCTTCATTGCAACCTGCTGCATACGTAGTATGCAGCAGTTACTATCTGGAGCGGTATTTTATGCATTTTGCTAGCATAATGCAATTTATTGTTATATAGTATACTATATGATATTTATAAAAAGCTTTGCATTACACTATATATAAGTATTGCAAAGTTGGATTGCGCAAGGTGCGCGAAGCCCAGAGAAACTTATGATATTATTCCCTTTGCTATCGGGTCACTCTACTATTTTTATTTTGAGAATACCCTTTTTGCCTCTTTCCAGACATCCCATGCGACTGCAAACGTTATTATCTCTTTTTCAGTGCCGTTTGTCGCCTTTTCTATGCCTATATGGTACTTGCGCTGCATATAGTCGAGGAATTCCTTGTCATAGTCGGCCATTTTCCCACCAATCACCAAATTCAATGTGCAGATATTTAATATTGCTTGAAAATGTGTTATACATTTCAGGAAAGATATTATGATAAGGTACCTTGTGCCCAACAATGCAAAAATACTTTTCGTCGGCATAAACCCCCATTACGGCTCTTATGCAAGGGGCGTGCCTTTCTCCAACAACAAGACATTTTGGTACAATCTTGCAAAATCAGGCATAATAAAAGAGCCGATAGAAAGGCTCAAAAGCGACAATAGCCTTAGGGATTTCTATTACGAAAAATTTGAAAGCTACGGCCTTGGCTTCACCAACCTTGTCGACAGGCCTTCGCATGATGTATCGCAGCTCAAAAAAGGCGAGGAGGCAAAAGGTATTGAAAGGCTCATAAGGATTGCAAGGGAAAAGAAGCCAAGGGTGTTGTGCTTTGTCGGCAGGATTACGTATGAGAAGTTCACGCATAAGAAGAAATTCGCCTTTGGCCTGCAACGCGAAAGGCTTTTCAATTCGTTGATCTTCGTTGCAAGGTTCCCAATAAGGGGGCCTTCAGACATAAGGATAAGGGAACTCAAAAGACTGAAGAAGATTGTGGCAGGCCCAGATTTATAAAACATTTCGAAAAATTAGCTAACCTGAAGAACAAATTTTGGCATATGCCATAGCTGTCTATGCCTTTTCTTGCAACGCTTTTTCAATTGCTTCAAGGTCAAAGAGCAGAACATGCTCCTTTTCAGCAATTACCTTCATTTCTCCGGTAAATCCGCTCTTGCTGAAAAGCGCAAAATACTCATGCCTATCATCGTTGTGCCACTGCACGAGCTTCGACTTTCTCTTGAGCTCATTATAGGCACTAATGCCAATTTTCTCGCTGCTCCATTTGCATTCCCCGAACAAAATGTCTTTGCTCTTCTCGTTCAGCGCAACTACGTCTATCTCCTCTTGGTTCATGCCTTTTGCTTTGCTAGGATCCCTTCCCCACCACCTGCCGATCTTTTCTGGCAAAAATGGGCAAATACCCGTAGTAGCAAGAAGCTCTTCAGCAAAAGATTCAAATCTCCTCTGCGCTAGAGATTCTATCAGTATTTTGCTCTCTTCCACAGCTTCGCTTAGCCTATTGTTTTGGGCATAGCGCATTACTCTGCTAAGTACATTGGCCCAGAAAATTGCAAAGCTGTTTTTAGCTATATAGCTTATCTTTTTTGAGCGCAGGCGCTGCTCTTCAGTTACTGGCCACTCTTTTCCAATCATGCCTATGGTTTCCAGCAGGTCGAGATAGTAATAGAGGTTGCTTTGCGCAATATGCGCCTTGCTTGCCATCTCGCTCGGCTTGTTTACCCCTTCTGCAATCAAGCCCAGGATTTCCACATATTTTGCATCTTTCTTTACCTCTTCTGAGAGAAGCAGGGAAGGCTCTGAGTAAAACTGGTCCGATGAAGAAAGAACGTGCATTAGCACATCATCGAAGCTTTTGGTCGATGCAAGCCCAGAGTAATAAGCGGGCACGCCACCGAAAATAAAATATGTATAAAGCTTATCCAAGAAGCCCAAGCTTGGCAAGAGCTGCGAAATGTGCTTGAAGGCAAGCTGCTTTAGGTTAAACACAAGGCTGGCCCTGCCATAAAGAGGCGCCGAATAGCTCGGCACCTCGCTTCGCATCATGCTTATGCTAGAGCCCGTAATGATTAGCACAAGCTTGCCGTTTGCGCTTAGGTACTGGTCCCAAGCCGATTGAAGCACAGAGGGCAATGCGGCGTTTAGCCTTGCAAGATAATGAAGCTCGTCTATTGCTACAAATAGCTTGCCATCGCCTTTGTAATCTGCAAGAAACCTGAAAAGGGCCAGCCAGTCTGTTGCACCATGCTCTGCTAGTATGGCGTTTCCTATTGCATTGCCAATCATCCTTGAGAAAATGCCAAGCTGCACGCTATCGCTCTCGCTCGTTGCTTGGTAATAAACTGCTTTTTTGCCTTTCAGGAACTCTCTCAAAAGCGAAGACTTTCCTATGCGCCTTGGCCCATATAAGATTACGAGGCTGCCCTCTTTTCTCTTTGCAACATCTTCAAGGCTTTTAAGCTCATTTTCGCGGTCTACAAACATGCAATTACCTGCATGATTTAATCTTTATTATTTGTATCTTTATGAATTATTAATAAACATAAGATTAATAATCATTTGCTTAGCATACCATAGTTGCCCATGCCTTACCTATCTTATTTGTCGTTGAAAATAACATTATTCTCCATGGAATAATCATACACAGAATAATTATCCAACTTTGCCTCAAACCTGCTGGCAGGATCGGTAGCGTTCATGCTTGCGCATTGGGGGCTTGCAAGCATAAGCCTTGGCACGGTGTTCATAGGCTGGTTCTTCGGATTCGTAATGATGAGGGTATTCGGCCTGAGCTATATGTTCGTGCCCGGATTCGCGCACGCGCGCTATGCTAGCTACAAGAGGGTTGCAATCGAATATGCATTTCTCAATATAGGCATAGTGGCATTCATGGCATTCGGCTTTGCAAGCATGCACAAGGAAGCGCTTTACGGAGCAGCAATAGTCTTCGTTGGCATAGCAATGCACATCTACAACATGGCGGCGATGCTCATCAGGAGAAGAAAACAGCAACCAAAGATAGCTTCACGGCCATAGATTCGATCAATAGACTGGGCAATCCTCTTAATGTAGCCAGGACCATCTGCAAAATGCATCACAGCCCTTCCATGTTTATGATCCTCGAGTCAAGTGGGTCTAGCTTGAAAGGCTCCTGCTGGAGTTCCAGCGTATCAGCCACTGTTTGTTTCTTATACCATTTGGATAGATTCATTTTAGGGCAGTAATAGTACTAATCATCTGGTTAGTCGGAGCATCGCATTTATAAATTGTAATGCAAAAATAACATTGCATTATGCAATGGTGTATATGTGAAGTTAGATTTTGATCCAAAAAAGAATATAACTACTTTAGATCACTTTATAATGCCACTTAACATAAATCATAGAATAAAGGATTTGTTTGTTGTTAGAAGGATAGTAAAGAATTGGTATGATGTGCTGCTTTTTAGAGTAGGCTTGAAGAAACCTGGATTCGTAATGCAGCTTCGTAACGGCAAAAAAATAGAAATAAAAAAACCCAAAGATTATTTTTCATTTTGGGAAAGTGGAAAAGGCCAACAAGAGGTACTCAAACGAGGGGGGTTTTATCATTCTGTTAAAATAATTGAGAAAAGCAAAATTATAAAATTCAAATTCGGCAATAAATTATTAAGATTTCATTATGATTCCAAAAAGCAATTAAGTAACACATTATGGATGATAAGAGAGCAATTTATAGAAGAACAATATAATTGGCTTGATGTAAAAGATAGGGTAATTATTGATATTGGTGCGAATATAGGGGATTCAGCAATTTACTTTGCTTTAAAGGGAGCAAAACATGTTTATGCGTTTGAACCTTACCCTTATTCGTATGAGCTTGCTACATACAATATTGGATTAAATAGATTGGAAGATAAGATAACAATATTGAATGAGGGATGTGGTAGAGAGAAAGGAAAAATAAAAATAGATACCAGCTATAAAAATGTCGGCAGCACAGATTTAAAGAATTTCAAAAATGGAACTAATATAGATATAACAACCCTAGGTGAACTAGTTAAAAGATTTAACATCAATGATGGAGCGGTATTAAAGATAGACTGCGAAGGTTGTGAGTATGGAGTTTTACTAGGGGCACGAAATTCAGATCTAAGAAGATTTATACAGATACAGATAGAATACCATTATGGGTACTTGAACTTGAAAAGAAAACTTGAAGACATAGGATTCAAAGTAAGTAGAACATTACCAGAGCATATCATAGATTCAGAAATAGAAAATAAAAAAATGTTTGTTGGGCTTATTTATGCCGAAAGAGGCTAACGGTAATTTAACGCATTTAAACCAATGGCCACTATTTACACATAATATAAGAATGTACATCTTTATAAAAAAGAATTTATATTTATTACTAAAAGTATTTAATTATAAACACGTGTAACCATGGAAAATTCATTAGTAATATTACCCACAATACGTAATCCCGAATTCATAGAAGCGTACATAAATAATGCAAAAGGACATTCATTCGATTTGTATAAACTTGAATTTATGGTTTTGACTAAAGATTTCGTTGATAAATTTAAATATAAAAGAATATTTAAAGAATACAGCATAGAAGCGCAAGTTCTGAATCAGTAAGACATGGACAAAATGCTTAGAGAGGAGAATCTTTCAAAATACGCAGAGTTGATGCTTGGTGGAAATTATGATTGATACAAAGAAGATAAGAAGAATAATTGGTATGAATTTGTTAAAACGAAATAAGAATCTTGCTGTCCTATCTACAGATATTTATCGAAAAGCAATACGTTTACGGGAAATTGCCAAATTATATCTAAATAATACAGATGGGGGTAGAATTTCTACCGTCAACCTTGAGCTTTCTGTCCTTTGTAATCTTCGCTGTCAAATGTGCTGGTGGTGGGGTGAGAACGGAGTTGGCTTCAAGCTTGTCCAAAACAAGGATCCTATGGTAACCAAACAGTTGACTAGGGAAGAAATCTTTAAAGTAGTGGATGAGCTTGCGGCTACTCATAAGCCGTCTTTCTACCTCTCAGGCGGCGAGCCATTCATAAGGGAAGACACCCTCGAGATTATTGAGTATATAGCAAGTAAGGGTTGCTTGGTTTCTTTGACTGATAATGGCACTTTATTAAATGACTCACAATTGAAAAGTCTCTCGGATATTAAAAATTTAGGCATTACTTTCTCAATAGACGGACCAAAAGAGATACACGACAAGATAAGAGGTAAGGGTATGTATGAAAGAACAACAAACAATATAAAAAGGCTATTAGAATATAGGAAGGGTAAACTCTTTCCTTCTGTTTGGACTAATATAACATTATCTCCGTTATTGATTGGACATATAGATCAGCTAATAAGAGAACTACAGGATAATATAGGGGTGGATGTTGTACAATTACAGCATCTCTGGTTTACCGACAAAGCGCATGCAGAAGCACACAAGAAAGTGCTGCACGAAGTGCTTGGCACGAACGAAGGTGCAGGCGTCGACTCGCACATTATTTCTTGGCCTTCCATGGATTATGTGAAGAGCCTTGCCGATGAGATAATGAAAGTAGAGCACACAAGATACAGCAAGTCAGTCTACTTACACCCAAGGATGAGCAGGGAAGAAATTATAAAATATTATACAGATTTAAACTATGTACGTGCAGATCATTGCACAGTTGCATGGAACAATATTTTTATAAGGGCCAACGGTGACGTGATGTTCTGTCCAGATGAGTGGATGACCGATTTCAAGCTTGGCAATGTGCGAGAGCACAGCATAAGCGAGCTCTGGAACAACGACAAAGCGAAGCTTTTCAGGAGGGAGCTTTGGAAGCACAAGCTTTATCCTAGCTGCGCAAGATGCTGTTACATAAATGATTGATGGTAAAATGGTACCATACATCTCAGTGATTATTCAGGCATACAATAGGAAGGAATATGTATTAGATGCTTTTAGATCAGCAAGAAGACAAACCTTAAGTTTTAAAAATTATGAGATAATAGTAACAAAAAATTTCAAGGACAGAGAGATTGACAATTATATAGAAAGACATGGTGGAAGGCTAATTTTTTTTGAAGGGGGAAGTGTAGGTGATCAGATAGCAGATGCCGTGCAGCGTGCGAAGGGAAGACTTATTTGTTTTTTGGATGATGATGATCTTTTCCTTAGCACTAAATTAAATTTTACATTAAGAACATTTCAAAAGGTGCCATCTTTACTTTACATACATAATAATCTAGTTTATATAAACGAAGAAAAAAAACAACTAAAAAAACCGAATCATTTTGAAAAAGAAGGCAATTTTATTATAGAACCTAGTAAAGTATCTTTGGCTGATCTAATAAGATTAGAGGATCTTTCTCCTGGTCAAAACATGAGTGCCATCTCTATAAAAAAATCAATACTAATCAACATTATTAAAGACATTGATATTATCAAATATGTGAGCACTACTCCGGATTTAATTTTATACTTATTGACTTTGGATTACGGATCTAAAAACGGGGGCAAGCTTTACATATCAAGGAAAAAATTGACAAAGTATCGCTTCCATGAGTCTACATCAATATCTATTCGGGATTATGATTCATTTAGACGTAAACAGTTGCTAATTTCATCCAAAGTAGTCAAGAACTTAAATTTGATATATTCACACATAAATATTAAAACTATTAAACAATATTTAAAATATACAATTAAAAAAGTCTTGATAGAATATTATTTTTATAAGAGCAATGCATTAAATTTCCGAATCAGAGCATTTGCTGCTTATTTAGAAAATTTTAAATATAATTTCTATATTAAACCGTTAAGAACATTGGCTCGTGGATTGATACTTTTGTCTTTTATATTAGCCCCAGAATTTACTCGTCGTTCCGTTTTTAATTTGCTCTATAAGCAATAATATTTCCCTGCTAAATTGCTTCTCATTTTAGAACGTACTTGTTGTTTGGAAGTTTGGAGTAGCTGTAAACCCCTTTAATCTTCGCACAAAAATATGCTATGGCGTATGCAATAAGGGTGTGGTATTTTTTTACTTTTGAGGTGGAATAAAATTCTTTGAGAGATTGATATGCTATTCCCCGCTCCGTATCGATTAAAATTTTAAATAGCCTTATTGTCAGTTTAAATTTGTTTTTGGCATAACGCACTTCTCTATCTACACCATAACTACCTAACGACGATGCATTATCAAATAACAAATTCTTATAACCATTTCTTTTTGTATATTTTAACATATTTTTAATATCTAAAATTTTATAACCAAGTGATTTGGCTCTTGCCAACCTCTCAAAATCTTCACCAGCATTTAAATCTAACCAAGGCAATTCTTTGTTAGTAAGTGCCAGTGAAATATGATTAAAAATAGATATTTGGTTGGATTTTATGTTGTTTAGTCTTTTTTTAATTATTCTTAGTCCTAACTTTAATGCCTTAACATCAAAATCCATGTACATCAATACGTCATCATCCCTGGCTTCGGCCAAAGCCATCTCGAGAGCAATATTTCTTCCAAGCCCTCTTGTGCACTTTGCTTGCGCTGCTTGAATTTTTACCTTTAAATTAAGTTTTGAGTTTCTTATTATTTCAAATGTATTATCGTTCGAAAAATTATCCACTATGAATATTTTTAAAGGTTTAAGTGGTATTATGGATTGTATTGCTCGTTCTACAGTTGTGGCGTTATTAAATACAGTACCATAAATATATATTATTCTCGATTTTTTAGGCATTTAACCCCTCTTGATTATTGTTTCATATGCTCTAAGAGTTTCCTTTGCTGTCTTCTTCCAT
The DNA here is from genome assembly GCA_021816895.1 of Microcaldota archaeon. GTDB lineage: Archaea > Micrarchaeota > Micrarchaeia > Micrarchaeales > Micrarchaeaceae > JAKAWW01. Next base: position 12,611 of record JAKAWW010000001.1, read on the forward strand.
GTGAAACTCCTTGCGTATGTTGTTGCCTTATTTCTCGACTTTTCGTTGTAGCCGTTTTCTTTTATGTTTTCTATTATCTGTGCCATGTGCTCCGGGCTCTCCGCCTCGAAGCAGTATTTCCTTACTTCCTTTGGTATCTTTCCGTATTTATAGATTATTACTGGAAGACCACGTGCTTGAGCTTCAAGAATAGGCAAACCAAAGCCTTCGTATAATGTAGGGTGTACAAAAACATCAAAAGAGTCATATATACTAACTATCTTATCTTCTGGCGCAAAACCCATAAAATATATGTTTGCTTTGTTCCTAGCTGCAGCTAGAATTTTGTTATAGTTGTATTCTGGTTTGCCCCAGATCTCAAAAATATATTTGCTGTTGTTTAGGCGATTCATGGCACTGATGGCAAAACTAACATTTTTGTTTTCCCCAACCAAACCCATATAACCTACTTTAAAATTTGATTTATCTGTCTTTTTAGTTTTTTTAGACCTCAAAAAACGTTGATCTACTCCAAGATTTGTGACAAATATGTTGCTCTTTTTAAATCCTAATCTTATTGCTTCTTCTTTGGTTTGCGTGGAATTGGTTAGTATATAATCAGATTTGAGACCCATTCTAATTCCTAATTTAAGTACTAAAAGTAAGCCAAGTATGGTTTGAATGCTTCTAAAGTCGCTTTTTGTAAGTTTTGGTTCTGTAATTGGTCTAAAATCGTGAAAAGTAGTAACTAACAAAACGTTACCTTTTCGGTATGGCAAAATAGGCTTGGGTTCTATATTATGGATTATATCATAATTGCCATAATATTCAAATAAAGAATAAAGGGCCGGAGTAAGCCCATCACGAAAAAATAGTATCGGGTTGTAATTGCTACATTTTATCTTGATTTCGTCTGTAGCTATTTGTGATAGATTCTTATAAAGTTCATATCCGTACCTTCTTATCCCACTACCTGTTTGGTTGCTGAAATCATTTTTTGTTCCAATTAAAAGAACTTTCATATTATACACTAATCTTAACTAGTCCATCCTTAAGTCCTTCGAGGTACGCCTTATAGTATTTGCTCTTATTCTTTGCTTTGAATGGTATATAATATAAAAGGTATAATACCACATGCACTGGGACAAAAACAAATAAAAATAGCATGAATTTTGCTTTAGGAGCATATTTTTTCTCTATAAGAAAATTGCACATTACTGTGATATACATTCTATATGGAGGTCGATCAATTAAATTTACTGAGTTCTTTCCAATGTCGTGAATCGTAATGGCATTTGTATAGATATAATTCTTGTATCCAGCAAGCTTAAGGCGTTGAGCCAGATCCAATTCTTCGTGTGTCGGAAAGCTTGGGTCTTCGCCACCTATTTTAAGGTATAGTTCCCTTGAGATCATATATGCATTAGGTATTGCATCCGTTTCTATCAGCTCCTTATTTAACTCTGTTTTCGGCACCGGCTTAACATTTGGGTTTATCCAGGTAGCCTTGCCTCCGTAAAACCATAAATCTCCAGAGGAATCATACATTAAGGGACCGATAAGGCCTATATTTTTTATAGTAATATATTTGGAAACCATGTTTTCTATTGTACTTTTATCTATTATGTTGTCATCATCGACAAAAAATAATATTTCTCCTTTTGCCAATCTTGCGCCCTCATTCCGTGATTTTACAACATAGGTCTCTTTTTTGTGCTGAATCAACAGTATTTTGAATTTTTTTATTACCGCACTTAAGTCGCCCTTTGGATCATCATTTATTACTATTACCTCAATGTTTTCATAAGTGCTCTTAAAAATGCTTTCTAAGCACCTAACGAGCTTCCCTGACCGCTTGTAAGTCGGGATTATGACGCTTACTAGCGGCTTGTTGTTTTCGCCTTTCATAATATCAAAGCCTTTCAATCTCGTTTCTCTTCCTGAATGCATCAGCAAAGCCTTCGCAGGTTCCTTTAAATAATGCTTTTATTAATCTAGACTTTTTGTTTTCTTTATTTTTATCCTTTATTATAGCCCTTATATAGAATACAATGTAGAGCGGAATCGAAATTGTAAAAGTAAGTTTCTGCAATGTATTGTCATATCTGAATACATAAAGCACCTTGCTATGCATTGAATGATACATTCTGCGCTCGCTTACCCTAAGGAAATATGCCTCTTTCGGATTATATGGAATGTCGTGATATGTTTTTGCTCGTGGATTGATTATTGCTTTGTACCCTGCTTTCCTTACCCTAGCTTCAAAGTCCCCATCTTCGCCCATGTAAGGTACCAGCAGATCCCACAGCCCTGCTTTCTTTGCCGCTTCCCTTTTGAACATGAAGGCATTTGCAAAATCCTCGACTTCTTCTCCTTCCTTTATCTGCCCGTTCCATTTTTCATTTTCATGGATGTATATTGCTCTTCGCATAAACTTGCTCCTTATAACGCCTGCATGCATTATTATATCCCTGTGAGAGTGATAAAGCGCAAGTGGGCCTACAATGCCAATATTCTTATCTTGTGTTATTGAACGTACCATCTCTCCAATGCAATCCTTATCTATTTCGTTGTCATCATCTAAGATAAAAATTAATTCACCTTTCGATTGCTTTATTGCCCTATTTATTGCGATAGAGATGTTCTTTTCTGTATTGTGTATATATAATATTTTTTGGAACAGATATTTTAGCTTATCAACGACCAATTTGCTATCATCAGAATCTGAATCGTCAGATACAAGTATCTCTATGTTTTTGTAAGTGCTTAAAATAACCGATTTTATACACCTTTCAAGCATTTCTGGTCTGTCCATTGTCGGGATTATTACTGATACTAAAGGCCTACTTCTACTATCCTTTGTTTTTGTAAGCATTTACTGCACCTGCGGCATCTTCCATTTTACCTTTTAGAATGTGCCATAAAACAATTAAAATGCCAACCGACGTAGCAAAGATAATTATTGCGGAAGTATCTAATAGTATACCTGACTTTAATTCTAAATTCAGAATGTTAATCATTCCAGATGAGAGCAAGGCAAGTATGCCCAAAAAAACCAACAAAACAACAAGCTTATTATGGTTCAAAGATATATTATAGTACTTAATATCTACTTGCTTATTTCCTTGCAATTGGGGATCTGTTGCAATTTGGTGAAGTTCTTTATAATGTGTTTCCATTACATAGACATAGAAAATCAACAAAAGACCAGAATATGTTAAAAGCGCGATACTAATACTAGGTAAATTTGCATTTGTTTGAAAAAAAATAAATAAAACGGATAAAATAGATAATATTGCTGCCCCTATTATGATTACTATAATCCTTTCTTTTATACGCCCTAAGAAAAAGTAGAATATGCCATTCTTATTCATATAGTTACACCATTAAAATATATAAATTCAATATAAAATTGCTTCTCTCCAACTTTAGCTTTGGAGTAAGATAAAAAACCAGCATGCAAAGCCCTTGCTAGCGCAGCGTGGAAGTAGTGTGGATCATAATAAAGAAACATAATTTTTGCTTTGGTTTTTTTGTTATTATATACTTTCATTGTTGCACCGGATCATTCAATTAATACTCGCTGCATTGAAATTACTTATCATTGCAGTTTTAAAACCTTAATGCCTTAATTAATTATGCACAAATGGCTTACAAGGGATGTTCTGCTTATTTCGCTGTCTGCGTTCTTCGCTGATGCAGGCTACCAGGCGCTCATCGCAGGGTTTCCCATATTCCTTGTTATCTACCTTAAGGCTCCTGCCTATATGCTAGGCATTGCCATGGCCCTTGCATACGGCATAGGCTCCTTGTTTGCATATGCTGGTGGAAGGCTTGCAGACAGGTATGGGAAGAAAAGGATTGCAATTCTCGGCAACCTTCTAATACCTATATTATCCTTTACTGGCCTCTCTTCCACGCCTGCAGAGGCTACTGCACTTTTCTCCACTGGCTGGTGGGCAAGGAACTTTCGCACTCCTGCGCGCAGGGCGATGATTGGCGACATATCAAGCAGGCTTGACAAAGGCAAGGTTTACGGCTTCCTCAATGCGCTTGATGTAGGCGGCGGCATAATAGCAGTAACATATCTTTCCGTTGGAATATACATGGGAATTGCGCTCAGGCTTCTCTTCCTTGTCACTATTGTGCCTCTTCTCATATCATCGCTCTGTCTTGCCCTTGTAAGGTACAAAGGCTTGGCAAAGAATAGCAGCAGTGGCAAAATCAATGAAAAGGCGAAAAGCCCTGCTTTTGCCGCAAGCAAGAGGAAAACCTATAGATCTGTGCTTATCGCTACTGCCCTCTTTGGGCTCAGCTTCTACAGCATGAGCTTCCCCGTGCTCACAATTGCGCAGCAATCTACAAGCCTTTACGGCGTTGCCTCTTATGCCTTGTTCCTGCTGCTTTCTGCTGTGTTCGGCTATGTCTCTGGAGCAGTTGTAAAGAAGCGCGTCTCAGGGCTCGCGCTCTACGGCTACATGCTTGCCGGCATAGGCTCGCTCGTAATTGGGCTTTCCTACTATCTTGGCATTGGAGCCCTTGGCTCTTATCTTGGCGTTGCGCTCATGGGCATCGCGCTAGGAAGCATAGAGACACTTGAGCCGACGATAATATCTCTAGTAAAGAGCAGGCTTCATTCTGGAAGTGGCATGGGCGCTCTTACTGCTTCGAGAAGCATCGGCCTGTTCTTTGCAAACCTTGTGCTTGGCGTGCTCTATACGCTTGGCCCGCTTTACGCATATTCGTTTGCAGCGCTTATGGCGATGCTTGCTAGCATAGTCTTGCTTTCTGCAAGGTCTGGGCTATAAGTAGATGCAGGATTTGTTAACGGTGTGAGTTTAGCACTAACGTTGTTTGGGAGTTCATAAGCAAATTGACTAATTTATGCATAACTGCACATCTTAGTTTACTGCGCTTGAGCATTGGGTATCATAGTTCCTGATTCTGCCCTAAGAGCCACTTCCATGCAGGCACAAGCTTTATGCTTCTGCCCTTATGCTTGACTATGCGCTCGTCGTTTTTGGTAACCATGACGCCTTCCTTCACGCCGAATTTATTCATGAATTCCAGAATCTGCCTAAAATCGTTGTCGCCTATTGATTCCTGGTACTTTATCTCTATTGGGATGCCATTGCTTACTATATCGACCTCGTACCTGCCTTTCCAGAAAAACTTCGCACCCATGCCGCTTACTACTGCGCTCTCGACGATTTTGCCTGAAAAGCTGTCGTCAGGGTTTGGCTTGTAAAGATATATCAAGGCGGTGTCTGTTGGGTAAGCCCTTTTCAGCTTCCTCAGCGCTGCCTCTGTGCTGCGCCTGTAATTGCCCAGCATTGTTATTAGGAAGCTCTTCATCAGGTAATCCAAATAGGATTTTACAACCCTGCGATCCTTGCCAAACTGCTTTGCAAGGGATTGGTAATCTATGTACATGCCTGGGTTAGATGCAACAAGCTCCAAAAGCGTTGCAAGGAATTCAGGATCCTTTACTTTGAATGTCTTTGGGATATCCTTGTAGATTATCTTGTCTATCACTATTGAGCGTATGTACTCCTTGAACTCCCTGTCGTTTTGCATTGTAAACGTCTCAGGGAAGCCGCCTTTTGCGACAAACTTCGCGAACAAAGGCTTTACTACCGTTTCGTATGCCATCTGGCTTTTGGTCACGCCATTGAACCTCAAGTATTCAGAGAGGCTGAATGTTGCGATGCGGAATTCTAGAAGCCTTCCTGCCAAGGCCTCTTTTGTCCTTTTCCTTATGAAAAGCGATTCTGAGCCGCTTATCACAAATTTTAGCCTCGGGTAGAGATCGTAGTACTTCTTAATCTCGTTGATCCAGTTGCCGCCGCATTTCTGTACCTCGTCAAGAAAGATGTAAGACCGCGTGGCCCTGAAGTCCTTGTTATGCATTTCCTTGTAACTTTCCATTACTTCGTCAAGCCCTGAGGGCTGCTCGTCGAAGGAGAAGAAAAAGATGTCTGTTGGGTTTACCTTGCTTTGTATAAGCCACTGTATAAGCTGGTACATTAGTGTTGTCTTGCCCGTCCTTCTTAGTCCTGTCAATGCTATGATAAACCTGTTTTGCATGCTCTCAATTAGCGTTGGATAGACATCTCTCTTGAAAGACAGCGCAAGCTCTGGATCAACAAAGCCTTTTATCCACCAGTGATTGAATTCCTCCAATACCGATCTTTCCATAATTATCATTTATACATTGCAATGTACATATTTATAAATATTGTGTTCATTTTAGTGCACATATTTTATGATGCCCAGTAAAAAGTCTTGCACCTTATTCCATTACGGCATATCCCTAAAATTGCCACGCTATGCAACTGGTTGCGTGGCACGTGCCGGTGCCTTCCATACGCTGGCAGCTTTATGCATATTCGTTTGCAGCGTTTATGGCGATGCTTGCTGGCATCGTGCTCCTTAGCGCAAGGTCTAGCCTGTAGCTATGCCAATATTATAAAACCTTGGGATAAAATACTTTAAAGTGAATTTATGCTTTCCTTGCTTATATTTTCAAGAAACGACACTGAGAACGCGCTTGATCTAGCAGCGTCTCTGCTCCGTGTTGCAGACCAGGTTGTCATTATAGACTCGAGCGACGGGAAGGAGCACAAAGAGCTTGTTGAAAAGGCAAAGCGTTACCGTAAGATTGAAGTTTATTATGCCCTGCCGTTTGGATATGCCGACCCTTTACGCCCATATGGCATAAGCAAGTGCAAGAATGAGTGGATCCTTTATATTGACACTGATGAAAGGCTAAATGATGAATTAGCTAAAGATATTAGGCACGTAATTAGCAAAGCCAAATGCGATGTATTTGCAATAAAGCGCTACGAAGAGGCAACATCTGCTTCGCACACCCAATTCTTTACATGGCAGTTCAGGCTCTTTAGGAAAAACAAGGCACTTTTCAAGGGTATTATACATGAGCAGCCAGAAGTGCATGGCAGGCTCTGCACTCTTGGTGATGAATATTTCATAGCGCATAGGACAGACCTTATGCACCACGAGAAGAACGATTATAACAAGATGATGCTTTTCGAGATGCTTTCCTATAATGACTACAAGAGCATAATGGTTGATTACGCAAGGAAATTCCTTGCGCTTGACACAAATTCTGCAAAAGGCAGGTTTGTTATCGGCAGCACAAAAGCGTTGCTTGGTTTTTATGCAAGGATAACATTGAAAAAGCCAGGCTCAGAGATAAGAAGGAGCGATTATTTGTGGTTTTACTTTTTGAGGAGCATTGCGTATGCCCACAGGCAGGGAAGCATAGGCAGCATTTCACGAATCTGGAAAGATCAGGCCAACTACTTGAATTTTATTGAAAACGAAAGAGACAAAGCGTGCAACGAATTCGGCATAACAAGAAAGGACCTGTTTGATATATCTAAGAAACTCAATGAAGTTGGAGTAATAAAATACCTTGGATTTGATAACCCTGAGAATGTAGACAAGCTGACAAAAGATTATTTGGAAGGCAGGATAAATGACAAAGGCATTGGCCTTACAATAAGGCTCATTGTGGAAAAGTATAAAAAAGACAAAAGCAAAAGGGAAAAATGAATTTACAAAGAGGCATGAATGATGGAAAATATTGACTTTCGTAGGAACATAGCGCTTCTTGACAGGCTTTTTCCCTCACAGCAGCGCATACGGCACTTTCTAACGGTAAAGCGCCTGATAAAAAACTGGCATGTTCTTGTAAAGATGGCTGCCATGCCAGATCAGAGCACAACAATCGTGCTCATGAGCGGCAAGCGAGTGAAGGTTAAAAACTTTAATGGCTTCCTTGATTTTTGGCACTCCGAAGCAGGCCAGATGGAGCTGCTTGAAGGATTGAATGCTGCTAAAAGCATCAAGATAGACAGGAGCAGGCACATTATAAGCTTCACGTATAAAAAGCGGAGATTGCGTTTCAAATATGCGGGCTTGGATGGCATGCTCGAAGCTACATTGGAGTGGATACGCACGCAGTTCTTCGAGGAGCAATACGCATGGCTTGACGCAAAAGGCACTACAGTTGTGGACATAGGAGCGAGTGTTGGCGATACTGCCATGTTCTTTGCGTTGAATGGGGCAAAAGAGGTTTATGGATTTGAAATAGACAATTCAAGGGCGAGACTGGCAGCGCAAAATGCCAAGCTTAACGGTTTTGGCAACATTCACATAATAAATGCAGGCTGCGGCAAGCAGGGTTTCATCACATTTGGCAATGACCACCGCAAGGTCAAGATAGAGTCTCTTGCAAGCATAGTGAAGAGGTATATGCTTAAAGACGCGGTGCTCAAGATGGACTGCGAGGGCTGCGAGTACTATTCCATTCTCAATTCGGATGACAAGACACTGCGCTCTTTTGCGCAGATAATGCTCGAATACCATCACGGCTACAGGAACATAGAAAAAAGGCTCAGAGATGCAGGCTTTAGGGTAAAGCATACCCGCCCTGAGATATTTAGGACAGAAAACAATGATGGTTACTTGGGATACCTCTACGCGGAACGCATGCGTCCTTAGGCGATACATGATTGTGCCATTGGTTATAAGATTCGTTGTAGAAAAGTATAAAATGTGGAATAAAAAATCAGCTAGTTGGTGAATGTATGGTATCTGCCAATTTCATAAAAAGAGGGTTGCAGAATCCTATTTTTTCTATGAACACTGCAATTTCATACTTGATGCAAAGGAGTGACATTGAATATATAAGGAAAAGCCTATGCTTATTATAATAAAAATGAATTTGATAGATTTGCGATAGGCGCAAGCGCAGGCATGAAGGAGATAGCGATATATTTGATAATAAAAAAATATAGGCCTTCATTAATGGTAGAGACAGGAGTTGCTAACGGCATCTCAACTTACTTCATACTTAAAGCAATGCATGAGAACAAGATTGGAAAGCTGATATCCATAGATTATCCTAATTATAACAAAAAAGGTTATGTAAACGAAGATGGAAAACCAGATATGGTGTTTATACCCGCAGGAAAGGAACCCGGATGGATAGTGCCAATTGAATTAGGGGATAGATTTTCGGTTATGATAGGCAAATCGGCTGATATTTTGCCCAAACTTGACGTTATTCCAGATATCTTTTACCACGATTCGGATCATTCATACACGAACATGAAATTTGAGCTCGAGTGGGCATACACGCATGTAAAGAAAAGAGGTCTGATAATGGCAGATGATACAAATACAAACAACGCATGGGCCGAGTTTGTAGCCTCTAAAAATGTAAAAAGGCTGAGATTACCAATAAGTGCTGCAATAAAGCAATAAAAATGGCACGCACAACATAAGCGAGCTCCGGAACAACGACAAGGCGAAGCTTTTCAGAAGTAGGAAACAAAATGTATGATTTTTGTTTACTGTAGGAAACAAATGTTATTATTGATTGGCGATAAGCTGCGCCAGGAAAAATATTTTGCAAGAAGAGCCAAATGCCTAATTGTCACATTTTGCACTAATGCCAAGGGCATAGGCGAAAGGTATTCTGTTCAAATTATAGTCTCAGGTTTGCAAAATTTCCAATTCGCTTTGAATTTTTGCAAAATAAAACAGCATTTAAATATCAAGAAATGCATTATATTTTTATGGTTATTATGCAAACGCTTGAAAGCATTACAACCACACCACATGAAAAGACATTGCTGCGAAAAGATTACACATTGACTTCTAGAGACCTAGAGTATGGACTGAGCCTGAAAATTTCCAGTTTCTATGATCCTGCAGTAAAGAAGTTTTCCAATTTGGCTGAGGAATATGTGAGGAGTTCTGACTCTCATCTTAGATACTTCATGTTCAAGGATTTCGAAAAATATAGTGATGAGGAACTCATGATTGTAGTTGAAAAGCTTACCTCATTTGTCAGGCAGTATTTTTACAATAACAGAACCATAGGCGGCGAGCACTCTTTGAACGAGATGATTGAAGCGCACACAGGGGAATGCAAGGTAGTGGCCGCTTCATTGCAGGTTTTGCTGCAACGAATGCAGCCAAGGATTAAAAGCTGGTACAGAAGCGGAAACGTGATCGACAGCGAAGGCACATTCGGGCATGCGTGGTTAGAAGTGCAAATAGGCGAAAAAAGGCATCTTGCAGATCCTGCACTAAGTCCTGGAGAACTAAACGAATATGATATGGCAAAGAAAAAAGGGAATTACCTTGAATTACCATTCTCAGTGAAGGTTCCCCGGCAATACCTCAGGGTAAAATGATTGATTATTGATGATGCCTGATGCATAGAATTTACTGTCTTTCTTTTCCAATATTCATTTAAGCATGGTTCATGCTGCGCTTCCTCAAGAGGTGGAATTAAACATGGAGAATGTTAAATGCTGACCGAACTTTTGGATATGTTAAATCTTGTTTCTTGATAATTATCAAAAATGATAATTAAACTAAAACGCTTATGAAGCAGGTGGCCGGCTTGCACCCATCGATGCTATTTGTCATGCGGCTTTGAGCTTGAAGACGCTTAGCTCGGGGATCATTTGCATCTTGTTGTACGTGCGCTTGTCCAATTTTTTCAGCGCTGGGATTGGCTTTGGCTCTGCATAATCCATAATTTCAAAGCCGCTTTTTATCGCTGTCCTTATGTGTGTCTGCAGTGTGCGGTGCACGAAAGAAATGCTTATTTCGCTCGTGGTGCCTTTGAACCATACATGGCTCTGCATGCCTTCCTTGAAGTAGTTTCCAAACTTCCTGATGTAATACGGCCTTCCAGGGATGCGGTGTGTCACCTCATTTAAGGGATTGCTTCTGGAGAAGGCGAAAATGCCGCCCTTTTTGAGCACGCGCCTTATTTCCTTGAACGCACTTGCAAGGCGCGTAAAATGCTCTACAGAATATGATGCAAATGCGATATCGAAAAAGCCGCTCTTGTATGGCATGCTATAAACGCTGCCCACGGTGAAATTAGCCTTTTTTATGTTTGCCTTTGCTATCTCTATCATGCTTTCCGATATGTCAATCCCATACACTATGGCGCCGCGCTTCAGCAAGGCTTCTGCATTAATTCCAGGCCCGCAGCCGATATCAAGCACTTTCTTTTTCCTTACGTCTCCGAGCATTGAGAGCATTGCCGGCATCTCAAGGTAGTTGTTGTAGACAGCCCTGCCTGTAGCCCTGAACTCGAAGAACTTGCCCGCTATGCTGTTGTATGCGCTTTTAACTCCATCATCTGGGCTTTCCATAACTTTACTTTATGCGTAAGAGTTTAAAAGGCTTGCATCGGATTTGGCAGAAGGGCTCGGTTTTAGGGCGTTACTGCTGCAAATGGGCGCAACTTTTGGATTATTGCCCAAGGAGCTGGATCATCGGTATGAAAGTTTTCCCTATCTTGATGCCATTCTTCGATATTGCTATTGTTGGCGCCTCCTCCTTCAGGAATTCAAAATCAGAGAATTTATTGGCGGCGGCTTTTGCCGGCTCTAAGAGCAGATCTTCTCCTTGAGTTATAAGCTTCGAAGGATACCTGAATGTGTCTGCATCATACCCCTGGTAGCCCTCTGTCAGAGTCTCAACTTCTATCTCGCCGCTCTTGGCCACGGTTATTTCTGCACCGTATTCGTCGCGTGCGCCGTAGCCGCCATAGAAATTGACAGTTATCTTACCCAAAAGCTTGCCGTCGGGGTTTTCGTAGCCGTATGTCAGCAAGGTTTCGCCGTGTATTGTTACGTTCGGAAATGTATACGTGTCTTCTTTTCCTTCCTGATCTTCTACTTTCCTAAAGTAGAGCTTCAAATTGGTTTCGTACTCCCTGGCCACAACCTCTTTACCTGTCCTGGCCAAACTCCTCAATAGCTCTAGTTCCTCTTTATTCATTCCGTTGATTTTTTCTTTTTCGGTCATTTTATCACCAATATGTATGTGTTGCAGGCTTTATATATGGCTTTACCATAAAGCATATATATCTGCATATGGCATATGGTATCATGGAAAGGCGTATTTTCAAGTTTGGAAAAAACAGCGTTGCGCTTATAATACCGAAGAAGTGGAGCGACAAGACAGGGCTAATGCCAGGCAATTTGGTGTCCTTAGAAGAGGATTCTTATGGAAATCTTATTGTATCCAAAAGCGCATATGCGAAAAAGGAGTTTGAGATAGACATAAGCAAAGGCACGAAGCCGGAACTGCTTGGCAGGTGGATAGGGCTAAGCTACATGTACGGCATGCAGAAGCTTAGGGTTTATTCAAGCGATGGCATTGCTGCGGAGCAGGTCAAGGCAGTAGCCGACAAGGTGCGTGACGAATGCTCAGGCTTTGAGATAACAAGCCAGTCTAACAATGACATGATAATAGAAGGCTTCACCGACATAAAGGATGTCGACATAGAAAGGGTAATGTCGAGGATCATGGCGCTCGTGTCGCAGGAGTATGTGGAGCTTGGGCAGAACACAGTAGAGGCTGTGCACGGCATAGAAAAGCTTGTCAACAGGTTCTACATGCTCGGCATAAGGTACATAAATATCACCCAGGCCAAGGATTCAACAACATATTTTGCTGCGTTGAACCTCCTTGAAGACATATCGGACAAGCTCGACGAGATGAGCGCGAAAAACCTTAAAGGGGCAAGCGGGGCGATTTCGCAGCTTGGCGAAGCCTTCGCGCTCTGCCACAAGGCTTTTGATGGGGATATGGATTCCATAGACAAGGTATTTGCAATAAAGGATAAGATATTGAAAGGCCTGCAGCACTCAAGCATAGGCGGCGAAGCGTCCGCGCTGATCGCATCAGTTGCATACAGCATATCAAACATAGCAGAATTCGGCCTCATGAAAGAGAGGAACATCTTGCAAGGCTAGCGCCGCCTGCCCTGCACTATTTGAGCTTGTAGCCCAGATCCCTTAGAAGCTTCTTCCTTGCCGACCTGTCTTTTTTGCCCTCTATGCCTTTCGAAGCGCTGCCGTCAACAATGCCGGCTATGCCCCTGCCCTGCTTCGTATTTGCTATTATCACCTGCACAGGATTAGAGGTTGCGCAGTATATCCTTGAAACCTCGTTGATTGCCTTTATGGCATTGAGCACGTTTATCGGGTATGCTCCTTTGAATAGTATCAGGAAGGTGTGGCCCGCACCTATGCCGAGCACGTTCTTCTCCGCTTGCCCTACGAGAGCTTTGTCGTTCCCCTCGCTTCTCACTAGGCACTGACCGCTCGCTTCTGCGAATGCAATTCCGAACTTGGCGTTCGGAACAGTGTTCACCATCACTTCGTAAAGGTCCTCTATCGTTTTTATGAACCCGGCATGGCCCAGGATGAGCTGCACGTCCTGCTGCTTTTCTATGCTTACAACCTCAAAGCCCAATTGCTCCATAGTTTTTCAATATCATAATATGCTTAAATATCTTTACAATTTTCACTGCCCATATAGGGCATGGATGTCATGGCAGATGCTTCACATGCAGTCAAACCGAAAGAAAAGATTAATATATGAAATGAGGCAGCAGTATATATTGAAGATTCAATGTACAGCCTTAAGATACGCATTGCGGCGCAGGTAATGGAAGATCCTGTGATAGAGTATAGCGACCATGCGAAGATCAGGTGCATTGAAAGGCAGATAAGCCCTGACGATGTAAAGAGCGTAATAAAAAACCCTGAGGGCGCATGGATCTCGCCAAATGGCGCTTTAATCGAAAGCGCTGTAGTGTCAGGCAGGAAGATCAAAGTGATATTTACGATGAAAGGAAACAGTGTTTTCGTCATAACCGCAGAGGACCGCAACATGAACAGGCTCAGGCGCGTATCCTAATCCTTGCATTGGCAAGTGCCAAATATCGATCCTGCTTGCTATTGATCAACAGGGAAACCTTTTTATATGTTAATGTTATATAATGTTATAACATTAAATTGCAAAGTGGTATTATGGGTATAGCAGAGAGGAAGTATACGACCATAACGATACCAAAGCCCATGTACGAGAAGCTCTCAAGGATAATAGAGCACACGGGCTTTTCTTCAGTATCGGATTATGTGACATACGTGATAAGGGAGACAATAGCGGAGATAGAGGAGAGCAAGGAAAAGGGCAAAAGCAGCACAAAGGAGAAGAGCGAAGTGCTGAAGAAGCTCCATGCTCTGGGGTACATATGAGGTGTTTGCATGGCAACTGCAAAAAATGCGAAAAGCGCTAAAAAAAGCCTTGATGCGATTGCATCTGCGCTATGGAGCAATCCAAGCGATGATAACTGGAAGCTGCTCTACAATGCGCTGAAGGGCAGCAATGCCAAATATTACAAGATCTTCTATGAAAGCCTGAAGAACAAGGAGGACCTTACCAAATCGTTCGCAAGGCTCTACGATTCAAGGCTTAGGCCCATTGCAAGGATACCGATAATAAGGCGCAAGGGCAAGGGCGTTGAAGGCGCTACAATATACCTGAAGGACTTGAAGAATGCAAACATTTTCGATTGAATGGTGTTGCTATGATGGAGCAGAACCTTGACGAGCTTGAGGAGAAGAGCATTTACATAATGCGCGAGGCGCAGATGAAGTTCAAGAGGCTTGGGGCACTGTGGAGCATGGGCAAGGACAGCACAACAATGCTTGCGATTGCGAGAAAAGCCTTCATGGGCAAGGTGCCTTTTCCGGTGATACACATAGACAACGGCATAGACTTCCCGGAAACATACAAGTTCAGGGAGGAGCTTGCAAAGAGGTGGCACCTTGACCTTGTTGTCGCAAAGAGCGAGATAAAGCCAGAGATAAGCGGCTTCAGCTGCTGCGGCGCAAACAAGACCATAGCGCTGAAGAAGCTCATGAAGGAGATGAAGCTCGATGCGCTCATCGTATCGATACGCAGGGACGAGCACGCGATAAGGGCTAAGGAGCGCTACGTGTCGCCGCGCGACAAAAACTTCAAGTGGAACTACAAAAACCAGCCCGCAGAGCTTTGGGACGACTATTCTTCGAAGATAGACAACGGCGGCCATGTGCGCGTGCACCCTTTGCTTGACTGGAACGAGATAGACATATGGAACTACATAAAGAGGGAGCGCGTGCCTATGAACCCGCTTTACTTCGCGAGGAACGGCTACAGGTACAGGAGCCTTGGCTGCACGCACTGCACTGTGCCGATAAAATCAAACGCAAAGAGCCTTGACGACATAATAAAGGAGCTGAAGACCACAAATGTCGAGGAACGCGCCGGGAGGGAGCAGGACAAGGAAAAGGAATACATAATGCAGAGGCTTAGGAGCCTCGGCTACATGTAACGGGTGCATTTCATGGATATACACAGGATAGCGCTGCTCGGCGACAAGGATCACGGCAAGTCAACGTTCATAGGCAGCATGCTGATGCTCACAAAAAGCGTCAGCGATGCGCGGATAGGCGAAGCCAAGCGCATGAGCAAGGAGCTTGGAAGGCCGTTCGAGCCGGGATTCATACTGGACAGCTTCTCTGAGGAGCGCGAGGACGCAATGACAATCGATACCACGAGGGCGCAGCTGCGCTACAAGGGCTTCGGCTTTGAATTCATAGACGTCCCGGGCCACGAGGAGCTCATTGCAAACATGCTTACAGGGGCATCGAGCGCTGGCACTGCCGTGCTCATGGTGTCAGCGAAGAAAGGCGAGGGCATAAGCAGCCAGACAAAGAGGCACCTGCTTCTTGCCAGAATGCTAGGGATTGACAGGATTGTTGTAGCGGTGAACAAGATGGATACCGTGGGCTACAGCAAGGCTGCATTTGAAGCAATAGCTGGGCCAATTGAAAGCTTCATAAGCAACTCGTCAAAGGCTTTCGGCGGCATTGACGCTGAAATAGTGCCGATATCTGCTTACAAAGGGGACAACCTCATAAGCAGGTCAAAGAGCATGAAGTGGTACAAAGGCATGCTGCTCGTTGAGGCGATGCAGGCTTATGCGTCAAAGCGAACCGGCATTGCGAAAACAGGCCTGAGAGCAATTGTGCAGGGCCCAATAGGCAGCAACCAAGTAGCATGCAAGGTGCTTTCCGGCAAGATATCAAAAGGCAGCACCGTGATT
This sequence comes from Microcaldota archaeon, assembly GCA_021816895.1. GTDB lineage: Archaea > Micrarchaeota > Micrarchaeia > Micrarchaeales > Micrarchaeaceae > JAKAWW01. The sequence goes on from JAKAWW010000001.1 coordinate 28,596, forward strand.
GCGCTGCCCAACAATTCGAGGCACGTTGTCGAGAGGGTGGTAAAAGCTGGCAGGAGCGTTGCAAGCGCAGCTGCAGGAGACGCGCCCATGGTGGCAATGGGCGGCGCGCAAGGCGTGCAAAGAGGCAGCGTGCTATGCTATGAAGATGACAAGCCGCTCGTTGGGAGCAGCGTGCAGTCGATTGTGTTCCTTGTGAAAAAGCCCACCATGCCGGTGCTCAAGCTTGCGACGCAGGAGCGGAGGTGCAGGCTCTCAATAAGCAGAAGTATAGACATAGACAAGGGCACGCTTGAAAAAGCTGGGAGGTTTGTGCAGCTCGGCATATACAAAGCCATCGTCAATACAGGCAAGCCCATCGCTTATGAGCGATTCAGCAAGCTGAGGGAGCTAGGGCGATTCACGCTCCACGAAGGTGGCAAGTTCGTGGGGGTAGGCATTATGGCATAAAGCGCAGCAAAACCAACAAATAAATATTTTGTATGCCTGAATGGTATTTGTGGCTTTATGGTTAATTGGCTTCATTTTAGGGGCAATAGCAAAGGCATAGCAGATAGCTATGCTTCCCTCGAACGCACTGACGACAAAGAGAAAAGCCCAGGCATCTCTATAATAGACCATGTTGCAAGGGCATTGGTTGCAACCTACAATGTGCTTTCCATCGTAGGCATGATAAAGTACAAAGGCAATGAGATGTACTATGGTGAAGCTTTGAATGCTATTAATAGGGTATTAAGGCAGGAGCAGTTCAGGGTGGAGATGAAGAGCATGGATCCGTTGGAACTGGCACGAAGGGAGCTAAAAGAAGCCATCGAAGAACTGGGCAAGAGGGCGGACAATGCGGAATTGGCCGAAGATAAAAGGATGTGCGCGGCAATCTTGGACAAGCTTAAAAATAATGGAGAGAGATGGCCTGATCTCCATACGTTGATGCTCGCTTACGTGATGCTCAAGGTGGAGATAAACAATTCGCTAGGGCGAAAGATATGGTTTGGAACCTTATAGAAAGGCTCGCGCTGCGGGCCGTGTATCAAGCATAAAAAAGGATGCCAAACAGCAACATGCTTTCCCGCCCGAGGGCAGTACACACATATCGTGGACAGGCTTAGCTTCCGAGTTCGGAATGGGATCGGGCGTTTCCCTGCCCCTATTACCGTTTGGCATAGGCTTTATGCACAAATAAATTTATAAAGCTTTTGAGAGATATCTCAGCAAGCGATTGCATGGCTGCATACGACCCCAACTGCGCTTTCTGCAAGATAGTGAACAAAGAGCTGGCCAGCGCTATCATATATAGCGACCAATACGCAATAGCGTTCAGGGACATTAACCCAGCATCGAAGGGCCATACGCTCGTGGTGCCTAAGAAGCATTACGCCAGCATAGCAGATATGCCTCCTGACATACTGGGCAAAACCATCGAAGCCGTGAGAAAGGTAACCGAGATGCTGAGGAACGAAGACTACAGCGTCACTGGCTTCAACATACTGAACTGCAGCGGCAAGGATTCGGGGCAGTCGGTGGACCACTTCCACATGCATGTGATACCAAGGAGGAAAGGCGACGCTGATGAAGTGGTGCCTAAGATAGACGCGCTCCTCAGGCCGAAATAGGCTGCTGCGCTTTGCAAGTCATCTGCTGTTCGCAAGACTGTGTTTTCTGCAGGCTTTTATGGCCGCAATGCGTGGTTCAATTATGGATTTGGAAGGCATAAAGATAAAGGCGTGCAGCGGCGTGTACGAGCCGAGGGAGGATTCATACTTGCTTGCACAGATGGTAGAAAAATACGCGTTTGGAAGCGTGCTTGATCTTGGCACGGGCAGCGGCATACAAGGCATTGTGGCTGCGAAAAAAGGCTGCAACGTCGTGTTCTCTGACATAGATGAAAAGGCGCTGGAATGCGCCAAGGAGAATGCTGTGCTGAATGGCGTGACAGGCACGTTTGTGGAAAGCGACATGTTCTCCAGCATAAAAGGCGCGTTCAATACAATTATTTTCAACCCGCCTTACCTGCCAGAAGATGGCAGCAGCAAAGGCTCTGAAGACATCGCGCTTGACGGCGGTTATGATGGCAGAAAGTACATAGACATTTTCTTGAAGGAATACAAAAACCACATTGCAAATGAATATGCTGCGCTGTGGCTTGAAAGCTCGCTAAACAGTTATGAAAATGATGTTGCAGGAAATGCCAAAATTGTGGCTTCGTCAAGGCTCTTCTTTGAAGAGCTTGTTGTGGTAATGGCAAGCAATAGGTTCTAATTCATTAGCTGTGCTATATAATGCGTATAAGGTGATGGTATGGAACCAGGAGAGCAGATAGATGAATTCATAGCTAAGAACGGGATGCGCTTCACGTTAAAGGCTCCTGACATAACATATGCCAAGGAATACCTTTCGTTTATAAACGGGCTTATTGAAGAAGATGCTCCAATAGAGATGAATTTCAGGCAGAATTATATCTCTGAAGTTAACTATGTCGCAAGCAAGATAAGGAACATGCTGGAAGGCGAGGAGATACCTGTAATGGCCGATTTTGAAGGGCGCGTTGCGGGCGATGCGAGCATAGTGAGGAAAAGCGGAAGGGCGCGCCATTATGGGGTTCTTGGCATAGCGATATCAAAGGATTTCAGGAACATAGGCTTGGGCAGCAAGCTCATTTCTATGCTGCTTGACATGGCCAAGAAGGACGGGCTTAAGCTTGTAGAGCTCAGCGTTTATGCAAACAATCCAGGAGCGCTGCGCCTATACAAGAAGCTTGGCTTTGCGGAAGTCGGAAAGGTGCCCAAGGGAGGCCAGTTTGGCAACAGCTATGTGGATGAGATATTGATGGTAAAGGAGCTATAAGCGGTTTGGCACGCCCAATATCGGCATGGTAGTGCAATGGAATGCTATGTAGGCACATCAGGATGGATGTACCAATGGAACAAGGAAGGCACATTGGATTGGTATATTGGCAATAGCGGCCTCAACGCCATAGAGCTCAATGCCAGCTTTTACAGATTCCCGTTTCCAAACCAGGTCAAGGGCTGGAGCGCAAAGGGCGGCTCGCTCACGTGGGTAGTAAAGGTAAACAGGCTCGTAACGCACATACACATGCTCAACGACAAGGCAACTGATCTTTTCGATAGGTTCCTTGAGCTCTTCAAGCCATTGGATCCGCACATCGCTTTGTACTTGCTGCAGATGCCGCCAAAGTTTACTGCGAACATGGAGCACAGGCTTATGGACTTCACAAAAAGCTTCAACGAAAAGAAGCTTGCTGTAGAGTTCAGGCATGAAAGCTGGTATTCCTTCGACTTCTCAAAGCTGCCTTTTAAAGGAGTGATAGTATCTCCTGATTCCCCTGATATTAACGGCACTGTTTTCTCCAAGAATAATTCTGTGTACCTGCGGTTTCATGGAAGAGGCTCCTGGTATTCTTACAAGTACAGCGCGAGGGAGCTTAAGGGCATGGCCGAAAAAGCTGAAGCGGCAAATCCCACTAGGATATTCGCTTTCTTCAACAATAACCATGACATGCTCGCCAACGCGAAGGAATTCTTGAAGATATTGGAATGCTGAATTTTTATAGCTGGCTTATTCACACATGTGTGACCGCTTTTATGGGCAAGCCAGCATCAGTACCTGAAAGTAATTTATTGCTTTTATGCCAAATAGCATTATGCACAAAATAGGCTTTGCACAAGCTGCTTCAATTGTTTTTTACATAGCAATAATGCTTGCCCTTTATTTTACAGAGCATCTTGACAACATTGCTGTTGAATCTGCCATTTATTTAATGATCTTTTTGTTCCTTGCATTTGCAATTATAGCAATAAGCAACATCCAGAGAACCAGCGACGACACCAAATTCACACTGTTCATAGCGCTTGGAGCAGCGCTCATTGCGCTTGCAATTGCTTCATATCTTGTCTTGGGCAACAATTCACCAGGGCGTATAAGAGATACCGCCATGGCATTCTTCGCATCAATGCTAATTGCATCAATATACGCATTCAGCAGGGCGAAACGAAAGATAGACATGACAGACAAAACTTCATTTGGGTATGTTGAGTAACGCTTTGTAAGGCGTTGCAGGTTTTTGATTATTGCACCTATGGCTTGCTATCTCATTCTTAAAAACAGGTGCAATACATTGCGGCATACTGATTTGGGGTTGCTTGGATATGGTCTTTACGCGGGAATTGGGGGTTGTATGCTTAAATATACATTATGATGTATGCAGACAAACAAAAATCTAAAGCTTTTCAGCAAAATGGTTAAACACCTGTTGATATATACGCAGCATATGTTTAAAGTATTTCTTGCCTTCAGAACTACCCCAATATTGACCGCTGCCAAGATCGCCTACTATAATACCTATCGCTCTCTCAGTCAGAAGGAAATTCATTTTTCGTTCGAAATCCTCATCTCTTTTGACAATCGGTATCATTTTATAGATGTTAACCCATTTTTCAGTATAATCTATCACTTCATCAGCAGTATAGCTATTTCCCTTTATGTTTAGCAAATTAAACCATATATTGTATGCTAAATCAGACCACTGCAATCTATACCCCCAAAGTATGTTTGAGGATAGTTTGTACGTTCCATCATCTAGTTTGAAGATGTGCTGCTGCGTCAATTCCCTGTGCATAAACTCGATTTTCATTCCTGGTACGTATCTTGCTGCAATTGGGTAGAATCTAATCAAATAAGGTGCATAATCTTCAAATCGAAGTCTTCCTTTAGCCTCTGCATTTTTACGCCATTTTTCAACTGCATTAATTACGGCAGATAAAAGACTAGCATCATTTAATTGAGCATTAGAGTATATGTTGAACTTCTCTAGTTTTATCCATGGTTTGGTGATCGCCTTTGTCTTATACTCTTGATAAAATCTAGCAAAATCTTTCATTTGTGCGCTAGTGGCAAAAGGTAGGCTGTATATGTGTGGCGCATTAACAAACTCCATTATAAAGAAACCGTAGCCTCTTTTTGCATTCCATTCTTCAGATTGATAGATTGTTGGCGCATGAATGATCCTACTTTTATTTTGTTGCTCGAATCTTTTTATGATTTCAACTTCTGAAGACTCTAGCCTTAAACCTTGTATCTTCAAGACTGCGGGTTTTGCTTTATAGGTACCTTTAAGTAATATACTTCCAGTTACAGGTTTTGCTCCATTGGTATAGATTATTTCTCCTCTGAATATTTCCTTTTCTCGTTTGAAGCCAGTTTTGTTTAAAATTTCATTAAGCGTTTCTTTCTCATCATATGCGAGAGCATTTGGGTGTTTCTTTTCTTCAATTTTTATGCTGCTAAGCATCTCCATAATAAGAGTAGAAAAGAGATATATAAATAGTTTATTGGGTGCCCTATTGAAAGGTTCATATCTCATACAGTCGACAGACTACTCCAATCATCGACAAATTTACTGTCTGGGGTTGCTGGGATTTGAATCGCTGCCTGCATGGAAACACCGCTTTTGGTTCAATAATAATTAGGGTTTAAGGTATTTAATAAGGTGGGTTCAGGGGAAATACTCCAGTTATTAAAAATTAAATCGATAAATCAAAATGGTTTATCTCCAATTCTTTCTTTTACCATGTTGCAGATTATAGGATACTTATCTTCTAAGAATTTCCTAGCTTCATTGTAAGTGAGTGTTCTAAATGGTATTACCGTAAATCTCTCTTTTAAGGTCGTTCTATAAAACTTCTCTGCTTTCTCAATAAAATTATCTCGTGCTGATTTATTTATTACCAAAATTGGTTCATATTCAGATGAAGTAGAATATATCTTGTCAGCTATAGTTATCACACCCTCATCTAAATCCAGTTTGCTTAGATTTTCTGTATCTAGTATTAAAATTAGCTTCTCCAATATCTTTACGAACTTATAAGCACCAGCAGTTTTATCACTCAAGTTAAATTTCTCAATGAACTTATTGTAGCCTGTTTTAGAACATATAGCAACGTCTAAAGAGGGGTTATCTGTTTTCTTTTCTATTATGAATCGCATTAAAAATCTACAATCTTTTATCTCTTTAAATCTATCTAGTGTGAATTTTGGATACGATCTAAAGGTGTCATGGAAAAAAGTATGATGAAGTACTAACAACACCTCCTTTTGATTTGACATTAAATCCCGTAACCCAAATAGAATTTTGATAGAAATTTAGCTCTTTTTACCCAAATTAAAGAGGTACTTTAATGGATCGCCATCTATCTTTTCTATTTCATAAACAGGTAATGAATTTACCCTTGTGGTAATTACAATTAAGTCATTATCCTTAATGTCTTTATATTTTTCAAGGGCAGCTTCTCTAGCTCTGCCCTGTAAGCTCTTGAACTTCTTTATTTCACAATCAGTATTTTTATAAGCCATTTTATATCACCATAATATCTATAATATCATTAAACCATTTAGATATAAAAAGATATCTATTTAAATCTTAATCTTTAGGGCTGCCGAGATTTGATTGCTCGCTTGCATAAAAACACGCTTTTGGCTCAATAATGCTTAGGGTTTAAGGTATTTAATAAGGGTGGGTTCGGGGATTTTTAGTTTAACAGCCTTATAGTAAAGTATATATTATTTTATTCTGATAATATCTTTACAAAATGCGAATGGCTATACGCTATACAAAATTAGCTGCGTTTTCTGGGTGCAAGGTTTAAAGGCTTAATCTGCTTATGTATTGTTAGCGTAGACTATAATCTATGGTGGTTGATTATGGAAAATACACTCTATTATGGAGATAATTTAGAGATACTTAGAAAATATATTAAGGACGAAAGCGTTGATTTGATTTATTTAGATCCACCTTTCAATTCTAAAGCAAACTATAATGTACTTTTCAAAGATGAAAGTGGCGAATCGAAGGCCCAAATACAAGCCTTTACAGATTTCTGGCATTGGGACGAAGAATCAGCAAAGACTTATGATTACTTAGTAACAAATCCGAATGTACCTGCTAAAGTATCTAACTTAATTTCTGCTTTGCATAGTTTTCTAGGACAAAATCAAATGAGTGCATACCTGGTAATGATGACAGCCAGATTAATAGAGTTACATAGGGTGCTTAAGAATACAGGCTCCTTATACCTTCATTGCAACCCAACTGCAAGCCATTACCTTAAGATAGTCTTGGATGCTATATTCGGAGAAAAGAATTTTAGAAACGAAATCGTTTGGTGCTATACAGGACCAAGAAAATCTACAAGAGCGTTTGCAAAAAAGCACGATATAATATTTTTTTATACAAAATCTGATAGCTATTTCTTCAAAGAACAAAGAATATCTCATAAAAGTGGTGTTCACAATACTGGTCAGGTATTTGATTCAGATAAAATACGAGACATACGTATAAAAGAAGATTTAGAAAAGAAAGGTAAAGTTTTAGAGGATTGGTGGGTCGATATTTGGGCAACAGAAAGATATAGAAAAGAGTTATTAGGATATGATACACAAAAGCCTGTCGCATTATTAAAACGTATTATCCAGGCCTCAAGCGGTGATGGTGCAGTAATTTTAGATCCATTTTGCGGTTGTGGAACTGCGATAGATGCTGCCGAGAATCTGGGACGCAAGTGGATAGGTATAGATATAACACACCTAGCAATAAATCTAATAAAAAGAAGGATAAAAGAAAAATACCCTAATTGCAAGTTTGAAGTTATCGGTGAGCCAAAAGATCTTGAAGGTGCCAAAGATTTAGCATTAAAAGATAGGTATCAATTTGAATGGTGGGCATTGTCTCTTATAGACGCGAGGCCTGCAAATGATAAAAAGAAAGGAGCAGATCAGGGAGTTGATGGCATTATATTGCTGCAAAATCCTAATATGAAAGAACCGATAAAAGCGTTGGTGCAGGTAAAAAGCGGGCATGTAAAATCTGATATGATAACTGCACTTAAAGGGGCTATGGAAAGAGATAAAGCAAAATATGGGATATTTATAACGTTGGAAGAACCTACACAACCAATGGTAAAAGAAGCTTTAGAGAAAGGATTTGAGACCGAACCATTAACAAAAGAAAAGATACCTAAAGTTGAAATAATAACAATAAAAGCATTGTTAGACGGAAAAATTCCTAAATTACAGCAAGTTTATAATAAAATAAATATAACATACCAAAAAGCTGAAAAGGATAAAACCGAGGAGGAAAAAGGTTATTATAAAAGGTTTTAGCATAACTAAGATATGAAGGCGAGAAAATTATGCCAAATAAAGAAAATTCTTCTATTGAAGAAATTATAGGTACTGCTATTGCAATTATCGTTTTAGCTATATTAGTGTACGCGTTTTATATAATACCATCTCCCATACAACCCTATTTTCAAAGCATTATAAATGAGATATTAATAGGTTTTGCTATAGTGGGGGCTGTCGGCTTGGCTTTATTAATTTTAAAATTGCTTGATTTCTTCTGAAGGTGATTAAAAATCCATATTAACCTCTTCCAATTTCTTCTCTTTATCTATGCTTTCAATCATTATATTTTGGATTTTTCTAAGCTCCTTTAGATTTTTACCTAAATAATATCCAAATAAGAATAGTGGTACAAAAAATAGCGTTATACCACCTAAAATTATAAGTAAAAAGTTTTGTGGAATTTTAGCATTAAATACTGCATAAAGGAATCCATAAAACAATAAGATTGTCAAATCAAGGGCGAGCAAAGAAACCCCACTCCAAACAAATTTGTTCGCTCTAATATTAATGTGCAATTTTAATATTTCTAATTTCTTCTCTAAATTTTCTTCCTTATGTTGTTCTTTTGTTTTGTTTATAAGCTCAAACAGTTTTGGCACCCTTGATTCAATATATTTATCAAAGAAATTAAGTAGAAATATAATCACCATTGTAAAGATAGAGAGTGCACCAACTATTAATGTAGTTAAGATTGTTAAATTTAGGAGCATAAACACCACATTAAATGCCAATATCTCAATTAATATGAATGTGCTAAACTTTATTTTATTTCTTTGTTTTATTGGCTTCATTTTCACACCCTTTTCTTCAATGAAGCTAACTCGCTCAAGGCCATGCTGTCTATTACGTCATAGACCTCCTGCTTGCTGGTGCTTATGTAAATGCTGGTTGTGCTAGGATCAACGTGCCTTGCAAACCTGCTGGTAAGGATGAGATTACCATTAGCCTGCTTTGCAAACCTAGTTATCGCATAATGCCTTAGGCTGTGCGTTGTGAGCCTGTGCAGCCTTCTAGGCCTCCTGCCCTGCTGCTCATTGCTAGTGTCATAAACCTCATCCAAGCCTGCAAGCTCAAGATAGTGCCTGAACCTGTTCCTTACATAGTTAGGCTCAAGGTAAGGCTCGATTCTGCGGCTCTTTGCAGCATCCCTAAAGAATATGTAGCCCTTAGCCTGCTCTATCTGGCTGGAATTGGCCTGAGCGAACTCCACTAGCTCCTTGAACAATGGCAAAGGTATCCTTAGGCTGTCCAACAGCCTTGTTTTCTCTGTCCTTACTGTAAGTTCCCTTGTCTCAAAATCTATATCTTTTACATTCACTCTTATCACCTCTCCTATTCTTAGGCCAAGCTGAGCCTGAAAATTGAAAAGAAGCCTGAATTTTGGATCGTTTATAGCTCTGAAGAACCTCTGAAGCTGCTCCTCTGTGAAGCCTTTATTTATAGTTCCGTACTTAGGGTTTCTCCTTCTGTGGAATTTTGTTATATAATACTGTCTTATCATGTGGGTAAGGTCTTCTATTTCATGCTTTGCCAGATGCGGCAATAAGCCCTGTATGTACCTCTTTGCCTCTGTGGGTGCAGTTTTGTGTGCAGATTCGTGTTCGGATTCCTGCAAATATCCGAACCCAGCTTTCGCTAACCTCTGGTTATTCTTCATGGCTACCACTCTTGTACTTATTTTGAGCCTCTGAGCGTGTATCCGAATCCTTAAAATCGTTGAGCTTCATCTGGCTTAGTACTCTGTCTAATTTATCTAAAACCTTATTGAGCTTCACTATCGCCTTTGCGTGGGCCTCTATTTGCTTGGAGTAGTAGTTGAGCTGGTTCTGGGTGGTGAGCTGGGAGTCCGCTATGCAGCTAGAATTAGCGTATATGCCTTGTATCCGAACCCTTTCTACTTTCTCTAAAGCAAAGTTTGGGGTTGCTGGGATTTGAACCCAGATTTGCAGGTTACTTCATTGCTCAAACTTCCAGATCCTCATCATCGCTATTGCTCAATTAAGGTTAAACATCTGGAGCCTGCCGCGCTGCCAGGTTACGCAACAACCCCTAGCGCTTTGCTATTTGTTATATCGTTGCTATATTTATAAATCCTTTCTTCAAAAGGATAATGAACTGCATGAAAACACACCGCAATGGCAGGGCCATGACATATTATAAAGGCAAGATATTTTCCCTTGCTGAGGAAAACGCAACCATAAAGGGCAGGCATGTCAGGGTTGCCGTGATAAGGGAGAACGACGCTGTGGTGGTGCTGCCACTTCTAGGCAAAGGCACGCTCGTTCTTGAAGAACAATACCGACCAGTGGTGCGAAAACGAATTTACGAGCTGCCTGCAGGGCACATTGAAAAAGGCGAAACTCCGGAACATGCTGGCAGGCGTGAGCTCAAAGAGGAGCTTGGATACAGGATAGCATCGATGAAATTCATGTTCAAGGCGTACCCACAGCCGGGCACAGTAACATCGATGCACTATTTCTATTATGCAAAGTGCAGCAAAAGCGGAAAGCCTGCGCCCGAAGAAAATGAGGATATAATAGCAAAAAGGGTAACGCTTGGCAAAGCGCTCGAAATGATAAAAGCTAATAAGATAATAGACACAAAAAGCATTGCTGCAATCCTGTATTACGTGAATTTTGCAAAGCAGAAATGATGGTTTTATGCTCACGTTGCTTGCCATAGTGCCCTATCAGATAGGGATAAACATAGCCGTGCTCCAGTTCATGAAGAGCATTGCGAGCCCTGGGCTCGACCAGGTAATGGCAGCAATAACGCAGAGCTACCTGCTTGTGCTGCCGCTCATTGCACTGTACATGCTCGCAAAAAGGGACAAGAACGTATATGTGTTTGTTGTGGCAGTGGTGCTTTTTTATATCATAAACGACGCGATAAAGCTCATTGTCAAGGAGCCAAGGCCGTGCAATACGCCTGCCTCTGATTTTCCAAGCATAAGCGGGGGCATAAATGCATATAGCTGCGAGGCAAACTACTCGTTCCCGAGCAGCCATGCCGCTGTGCTTACAGGATTGCCTGCATTCATGGGCAAATACAGGTACATAAGGCCGTTGTACATTGTATGGCTGCTCGTTGTGCTCTTCGGAAAGATGTATATAGGGGCGCATTACTTTACCGACATAGTGGCTGGCGCTGTACTTAGCATAGTGATGGCATATATTTTATACAGGTATAAAGACAGCATAAATAGCATTATAAATAGTATTCTGAAAAAGATAATACCGTTCCTTTCAATAAAGGAGTGATTGTTGTGAAAAAGAAAATCATGTACGCCGCAATAGGAATCATAATAGCTATAGTAGTCATTTCTGTGGCTTTGATTCAGGCTACAAGCGGAGGCGCCAATCCTGCCTTAGATAATGTAGCCGTGCCTCAGCAGACTCTTTCGACCTTGTACGGCATAGCGAACAACTACCAGATGGCAAACCTTATAGGGGTTGGAGCGGCAGGCAACCCGCCATTGAAGACAGGTGACACCACTGTATTGAAGGTAAACGGCAAGCCTGCAGTCATATATGTTGGCGCTGACTACTGCCCGTATTGTGCGGCAACAAGGTGGGCGCTGATACTAGCGCTTGACAGGTTTGGCAATTTCAGCTCGCTGCACTACATGACAAGCAGCTCGTCAGACTTCGCGCAGAACACAGCAACTTTCACATTTTTCAACTCCTCATATTCAAGCCCGTATATAACGTTCGAAAGCGTTGAAGAGCTGACAAACGTCTACCCTTACAAGGTGCTCCAAGTGCCTAACCAATTAGAGAACAGCACCTTCGATGCGTTCGACCTGAATTTCTCTGCGCTGCCTGCGGATGAGCGCGGCGGCATACCGTTCATAGATTTCGGCAACATAACGGTGCAGGATGGCGCCGAATACAGCCCGCTGCTCATCAACAAGTACAGCTGGGACACGATAATAGGGTACCTCAAGAACGAGAACAGCACGGTTGCCCAGAGCATAATAGGCAATGCGAACGAATTCACGGCGCAGATCTGCAAGGCAATAAATAACAGCGCAAGCGTGTGCAAGCAGCAGTTTGTGAAGAACCTTGAATGATCATAGGGCCTTGTAGCTGTTGAGCATCGCAAGCGCAAGCTGCCTGTTGCTTGCAACCATGTTTTCCGTTTCTCCAGGATCGCGCTCGACATCGTACAGCTCGTCATGCCTTGCCCCGAAGAAGTGGATAAGCTTCATGCTGCCTTTGTAGACTGCCACGGCAGGCTTGTTCATCTCGTATTTTGCGCTGTATATCATGCGCGCATACGATGAGCGCGGCTTGAGCTGCCTTAGGAGCTGCTCGTCCCAGCCCTCGCTTATGCCGCTGTGCTCGCTGAACATATACCTGTCTCGCCTAAGGTTGCCGTTCAGGTATTCCTCCTTGCCAGAGGCAAGATCCAGCAAGGCGTTGTGCAAAGAAAGCATGCTCACGGGGGTGCTCACCATTTCATTTGATGCTATTTGCTTGCCGTTTTCATAGTTGGCTGCAACAAGGGGCACCTTCGTTATGGGCTCGTAAGGCGGCAGCGAGTGGTAAAGCATGCCATGCTCGCCGAAGGCTTGGCCGTGATCTGATGTTATCACTATTGTGGAATAATCGAGCATTCCCTTTGTTTTGAGCACTGCAATAAGCCTGCCTATCCGGGAATCAAGGTACTCTATGCGCCTTTCGTAAGCGCGGTGCAGCTTTTTCATTGTGTAGCTGTCCATCGGCTCTATCCCACTCAGGTAAAGCCACTTGTCCTGCAATGCCTTGCGTACAGGATAGTTCTCGTGCGCCTCTATGTAGTTGAGGAACATGAACTGCGGCGAGTAGTCATAGTTATAGTCCAGATACCTTGAAAGCACCTTTTCAGTATATGCTGCACCCCTGTCAAGGCAGTACGTGCCGTCCGCTTCTGCAACGCCGCTGTCGAGCTTCCTGCGCAGATAAAGGTAAAGCCTGTCGAGCGCCTGGCGCGGCAAAATCCTTGTCAGGCCATAGCTGGCGTTCATCATCGCTGCCCGTGCCTTGGCGCCGCCGTTTATTATGAAAGAAAGCCTTTCGGCAAGGCCCTTGTTCCCTTTGGCGTTCGTTTCGAGCCATGCATCGTAAACCTTGCTGAACCCTATGGCCAGGTTCGTATAGCTGGACAGGAAAGGGTTGTTCGATATGAGCACTGACTTGTAGCCAAGAGAGCCCATCTTGCCTGCAAGCGTGCTTGCACTGGCAGGCAGGAACTTTGTTTTTACCAGCCAAGGGTCTATCTTCATTGTGCCGTTCGTAAAGAAATCCCTTGACACATTCCTTATGCTTGAAACGCGCTTGTTCACAAACAGCGCCGCATGCGTAGGCGCAGTCCATGTTCCAGGAGCAACAGCATTCTCATAGACAACGCCTTTGTGGGCGATGCGCCTGATGTTCGGCATTTTCTGCCCATAGGCATCGCTAGCCCTTACAGTGTCGACAAGCAGAAAGATTATGTTCCTCTTCGGTTTTGCTTCTGCCATCAATGCACCTGCTCGCCAGGCTGAACTGAATTCCCGGCGCTTTTACCTAGGCGCTGAAACCCTATTTATATATTGCTATGAAACCGTTTCACGGCACGCTCATGTATTTAAGGATTGCTGTAAAAATACTTTTTACCGTGATGCCATGGACATATGCGTGCTCAACCCCTACTTCTATCCATACCATGGGGGCACAGAGAAGGTCCTGCTTCAGATATACGGCAGGCTTGCCAGGAAGCACAACATATGCGTCATAGCATCTGCCCCGCAAGGCCAGAAGAGGAAGAGCGTCGATTACATAAAAGGCATCAGAGTTGTAAGGCTTCCTGCACGGTACATTAACGCATACGGGCTGCCGCTGCCTTTTGCTGACATGCAGGGCCTTAATGACGCGATAAAGGACGAGCATGCAGAGCTTTGCCATATCAACAACAGGTACCAATACTTCGCAAGCAACATAAAGGCGATAAAAGAGAGCGGCGCAAAGCTTGCCCTTACCATACACAACTCCCTGCCAAAGGGCATCGACCCTTTCATAGATGCAGGCGCGCTGCTTTATGACATGCTCATCGGAAGGAAAACCATGCATGCTGCTGATGTGATAACTGCCGTATCGCGCAACACATTGCAGGTGACGGTGCCTGCCAGGGACCTTTGGAAGGGCCATGTCATATACAACGGCGTTGATTACATGCTTTTCAGGCACATGGGCAAGGATTTCCGCCTTGGCATTGCGGAAAAAGGCGCCAATGTCGTTCTTAACAACGGCAGACTGGTGAAGCAGAAAGGGCAGGATGTGCTGATAAGGGCATTCGCGGAGCTGGAAAAGGAATACGACGCTGAGCTTGTCATAGTAGGCAAGGGCCCAAGGAAGGACAGGCTCACATCGCTAGCAGAAAGGCTTGGTGTTTCAAAAAGGCTGCACTTCGTTACAGGCATAGGCGAAAAGGCGCTGCCGAAATATTACAACATTGCCGACATGTTCGTGATGCCCTCGCTTTACGAGCCTGCGGGGCTTGCGCTCATGGAAGCCATGGCTTGCGAGATACCGCCAATTGCTTCCCGTGTTGGAGGCATACCAGAAGTGATGGGCAGGTGCGGCATATATATAAAGCCCAGGGATTCAAATATGATTTACTCAAAGATGAAGTTTGCAATTGAAAACAGGCGCAGCATGAGGGCGCTTGCCGCATGCGCAAGGAAGAGGGTAATGATGAACAACGACTGGGACAAGATAGCAAAGCGCTACGAGAGCCTGTTTTTGGACACGATAAAAGGGTAATGCACGATGCATATGCGAAAGCGGAAGGAAAAGCAGAAATCCATATGGTACACAATAACGCACATATCGAGGCTCGATAAAAAGGAGTACGTGCGTCTTGTCAGGAGGATAATGCTCTTCATCATAATAGGCTTTGTTGCAAGCTTCCTGGTGTTTTTCGGCATTGCGTGGTTCGGGGGCATAAGCAAGGTGCTAGACATCATTGCGACGGCAAACCTCTATGTCTATGCGCTTGCCTTCCTGTCGGTTTTCGCAGGCTACCTGCTCAGGTTCGTGAAATGGAACTATTACCTCAAGAAGCTAGGCCTCAAGGTGCCGCTGAAGAAGAACCTTATCGTGTATTTGTCGCTTTACTCTATGAACATAACGCCAGGCAAGGTGGGCAGGGTCCTCGTTGCATATACGCTCAACAGAGTAACAAAGAAGAAGACAACGAACCTGCTGCCTGTGGTCATGCTTGACATATTCACCGATTTCATAGGCGTCGGCACACTGGCGCTTATTGCTGCCATATACTTCCATACTTACGTGCTTTACATAATAGCAATAGACATCGTGCTCATGATACCGTTTCTGTTCCTGGTAAGCGACTGGTTCTACAACATCGTTAAAAGGCTCATAAGGAGCGAACATGTGCTCAAGCTCTTCACGCTTTATGGAGATGAGTATTTTGCAAGCCAGAGCACGCTGAACAAGCCAAGGGTATACGCGGTGTCGCTAGCTGTTTCGCTGCCCGCAGCATTCCTCAACGCCATGGCGCTCTATTTTGCGCTGATAGCGATAGGCTTTGCGCCGCACATTGCAGGAAGCGCGTTCATAGAGTCTTCTTCTATGATCCTTGGCATGGTCACTGCTGTGCCTGGAAACATAGGAGTGACCGATGGCGCTCTTGTTGCGTTCATAGGCAGCGCATTCCACGCAAGCTCAGCGATAAGCTCAGCCGTCACGATAATGACAAGGCTGGCGACACTCTGGTTCGGGGTCATACTTGGCGGGGTGCTGCTCATATACAGCATGCGCTACTGGAACACTGGAGCGCGCAGGAGAAAGAGGCATGCAGCATAGCAGCAAGGCGCCGCATCAGCTTGCTTCACTTGCTATAAAAGTAATAAAAAGATTGAAAGGATCAGGCGTCCTCTATGTCTGAATCGGAAGGCATGTCGTCGCTCTTGTCTTCATCCTCGGTGTCGGTAAGCTCTTCAGAGCCACCGCCCTTCTCCACAACCTTTACCTTCCCGAATTTACCTGTTGACAGTTGCGGCGTGCCCCTGAATTCGTTCACGTAGCCGTTTGATACCTCTATCATGTCCCCGACATTGACAGAATCAATGTCATTGCCCCACAGGGACATTGCTATTGTGCCCGTATCATCCTGCACGGTTATGTTAGCCACGCTGAGCCTCTTTCCATATTTTGTAACAACCTCACGCGGTTCGTCCTTGTTGACTACCTTTCCCTGTATGGTTACGTTGCTTGTACCTACTTTCAATTCGCTTATTTTCATTTTCACACCTTGCTACAGATTCGCAAATCAGTGAGTTTATTATGATTAGAAAATTATTTAACACTTCGCCACGTTTTTAAGCAGTGGCTGGAGCTGACGCTATTGGCATTGTGCAAAGGGTTAGACACTTGTTTAACATGATGGAAAACCTTTATTCTGCTTTGCAAACATATAAATATAAGGGTGCAGAAGTGCTTTATGCGGGGCGATAAGATGAGCAATGCTTCAGTCAGAAAGGACGAACATGGCAGCATCAGCGATGCGCAAAAAAAGGATTACCTGGTAAAGGAGATAGTGCGCGCATTTACGCAGAGCGGCTTTGATGATAATGATCCGATATACAGCCATAGGGACAGGGTTGGAAAAAGCATTGATATGGTATTTGCTGGAAAAGTTTCGGTTGAAGAGCTGAGAAATACTGTCATAAATGAATTCAACAAGAACTATTTGAGGGCGCTGAGGGAGAGCATGTATGGCTTGAGCGCCGGTTTATATACCACCACGGGAGCGGCATTAGACCCGTACATTGATGTAAATTATCATGGCAGCTATCGTGCACTGCGCGATTCGCTTGATAGGCTTGACAGTGAAGGCCTGGCAAGGCTTTATGAAAGCATCATGGAAGAGGAGGATAAGTTCAATAAAGAAGAGAAGGCATTCATGGAGAGCAAGCATCCGTACATATCCAAAATCTTGCTATTTTTGCGCGAATAGTACTTAAAACGCATGCTAAAGTTTTAATAAGCAGGCTAATTTTTACTTATATAAATAAATATCTTTCGATAGTAAATATAATTAATTGCACTGCAGTGATATGCATAAAGTCAATGTATCTTTTTGTTGCGATCAATAATCAAAAAAGGTGAAATTATGGCTGAGAATCAACTTGGTGGACAACAGGTATTGTTCCTTCCGGAAGGAGCTACAAGAGTGTTAGGCAGGGATGTGCAGAGAACGAACATTGCCGTTGCTGTGGCGGTAGCAAACGCAGTAAAGACTACTTTAGGCCCCAAAGGCATGGACAAGATGATGGTAAGCGACCTGGGGGACATTGTGATAACAAACGACGGAGCTACGATACTCAGCGAGATGAACGTTGAGCACCCTGTCGCAAAGATAATGGTCGATATAGCAAAGACGCAGGAGAAGGAAGTCGGCGACGGAACCACTACAGTGGTTATAATGGCAGGGGAGCTGCTGAAGGGCGCCGGGGAGCTGCTCGAGCAGGGCATACACCCAACAACAATAATAAGGGGCCTTAAGACTGCAGCGGACAGGGCGTCGAAGATACTTGACGAAAAGTCAATAAAAATTGACATTGACGACGACAAGACGCTGCAGAAGATCGCACTTGTGTCGATGGGATCGAAGAACATTGGCGACGACGCAGCGAAGACGCACCTCTCTAACCTGATCATAAAGGCAGTGAAGCAGGTAATGGTAAAAGACCCCAGCGGGAAGCTCGTGGTAGACCATGACTTCATTAAGCTTGAGAAGAAAACCGGCGGCAGCGTATCTGACACAGAGCTCATAAACGGAGTTCTTGTGGACAAGGAAGTTGCACATCCAGGCATGCCGAAGAATATAACAAACGCAAAGATTGCATTGCTTGACGTAGCACTTGAGATAGAGAAGACTGAGACAGATGCAAGGATAGAGATAACCTCGCCTGACCAGATGCAGGCATTCATACAGCAGGAAGAGACAATACTCAAGGAGCGCGTGGAGAAGATAAGGAAGAGCGGCGCGAATGTGGTATTCACGCAGAAGGGCATCGACGATGTGGCACTGCATTTCATGGCAAAGGCAGGCATACTGGCAGCAAGGAGGATAAAGAAGAGCGACATGGAGAAGCTGTCAAGGGCCACAGGAGGCAAGATAGTTACAAGCCTAGACGACCTGGGAAGCAACGACCTGGGCTTTGCAGGCATGGTAGAGGAGAAGAAGATAGCAGGAGAAAGCATGATATTCGTTGAAAAGTGCAAGGACCCAAAAAGCGTAACGATATTCATACGCGGCGGCACGCAGCAGGTCATAGACGAAGTAGAAAGGTCAACTGACGATGTCATAGGCGCGGTATCAGGCACCATAGAGGAAGGCAGGTATGTGATAGGCGGCGGCGCAATAGAGATAGAGCTTGCAAAAGGCCTCAGGGAGTTCGCGAGCGAAGTCGGAGGCAAGGAGCAGCTTGCAATACAGAAATTCGCAGATGCTCTGGAGGTAGTTCCAAAGACACTTGCGGAAAGCGCCGGGATGGACACCGTCGATACGCTCGTGCAGCTTAGGAGCAAGCACAATGCAAAGGACGGTGCGAACTACGGCGTCGAGATATTCAGGAACACTGTTGCCGACATGGGCAAGCTCGGAGTGTTTGAGCCCAAGAAGGTAAAGCAGCAGGAGATATACAGCGCAAGCGAAGCC
The DNA here is from genome assembly GCA_021816895.1 of Microcaldota archaeon. Lineage (GTDB taxonomy): Archaea > Micrarchaeota > Micrarchaeia > Micrarchaeales > Micrarchaeaceae > JAKAWW01. The sequence goes on from JAKAWW010000001.1 coordinate 47,502, forward strand.
GCACAGATAATACTGCGCATCGACGACATGATAAGCTCAAGGGCAAAGAGCGGAGGCGCCGGCGCGCCGCCAGGAGGCGGCATGCCCGGAGGAGAGATGGAGTGATTGCCCCATCTTTTTATTTTTTCCTTCTTTTCCTGCTTTTTTATTCTGCTTTTACAAGAGTCTTATTTTCTGATTACACTGCAAACCCCCATACTAGAAATGAATAAATATTTGAAATAAAGAGGTTATTAAGGATAAAACGCCATAACAGTATGGCAAAACCTAGGGCAGACTGCATGCCTACCAAAATGAAGCTGCATGACACTGTTGAGAAAAATGGATCGGAAGAGCCAACAGTCGATGATACGGGAAAGTTTGCAAACAGGAGGATAAGGATGCTTATTGCGAAGCCGGCCCTTGACGGGCATGACAGGGGTGTTCTTGTACTTGCCAAAGCCTTTAGGGATGCGGGAATGGAAGTGCTCTATGCAGGGCTTCTGCCCACTCCGGAGGATGTTGCAAGGATTGCTGTTGACGAGGATGTAGATGTGGTCGCGCTCAGCCTGCACAATGATGCTCATCTGACTATATTCCCAAAGGTGAAGAGACTGCTGGAGCAACTTGGCGCAAAAGACATACGAGTAGTAGGCGGCGGAATCATACCACCTGAAGACAAGGCGAAGCTTGAGAAGGAGGGCATATCAGGGAACTTTGGGCCTGGTACTCGTCTCGACGTCATAATAAACCACATCAGAAAAGAGGCCATGAAGAAGTGGAAGATGGAGTAGACTTATTTGCATGCAGCTTCACCGCTTATTGCAGGCTGCGAAAATTCAGCCTTCATTGGATTTGCATATGGTGATAAAGTATTAAATATTTCAAAAATACAGGGTAAGATTATGCCATCAATAGCCATCGTGGCGGGAGCACCTGGCTCTGGGAAAAGCACCCTGCTTAAGGGCATAAAAGGCTACAAGGTTGTGAACCTTGGGGACATGATGATCAAGCATGCTATAAGCAAGGGCTATACAAATGACAGGGACAAGCTCAGAGCCTTGAGCACCAAGAAGATAGGATTGCTGAAAAGGCTTACCTTCAGTGAGATAAATGCCATGAAGGGCAACATCATAATTGACACGCACGCGAGCGTGGAGCACAAAGGCCGCTTTGTGCCAGGGCTTCCAAGGAACGAGATCGCGCTCCTGAAAGGCAGTCCAATAAAGGCGCTCATATACGTTGACGCGCCCACAGGGGAGGTGCTTAAGAGGCGCAAGGCCGATGCAGCAAGGGAGCGCGAAATTGAGCCGGCATGGGTGATAGACACGCAGCGCACCATAAGCATAGCAAGCTTGGCTATGTATTCGTCAGATTTAAATATTCCTATGTATATAATAGTAAACAGGCAAGGCGCTGTTGACGAGAGTACGGCCCTGCTTGAATCCTATTTAAAGGAGGCATTCGGTAGATCATGATGTTCGTAATATTCTTGCCGTCACTTGCTGACGAGCTCATAATTGTGGTGATAGCGCTGCTTTACACGCTGCTGTCTGTTGGACTGCAGCGCAAGCTGTCCAACCCGGTGCGCCAGCAGGAGGTGCAGCTCAAGATGAATGCAATATCGAAGGAGCTCAACGCAATGATAAAAAGCAATGCGCCAAAGGAGCAGATAGCGGCCAAGCAGAAGGAGATAATGCCTTTAATGAGCGAGAGCATGCGCGCGCAGTTCAAGCCGATGCTCATAATATTGCCGCTCTTCTTCGTCGTGTATTACGCTCTGGTGCCCATGATACCGCTAGGTGTTAAAAGCGCGAGCATGCAGAATGCGTTCTTTGTGGCGGTGCTGATATTCGGGCTTGTTACAAGCATGGTGTTTCTTGTAAAGGACAGGAAGAAGGCGAAGAACAGGATAAGCCAGCAAAGCAGCAATGCATCTGAAGATCCTGCCAACGCTGTCCAGTTTTCTAAAAAGGTGTGATAGATGCCAAAACCAATGCACAGATCCAGAAGCTTTAGGCGTGTTCAGAGGGTAACGAAGGCGCACAGGAACGTAACGCACTACAGGCGCGCGAAAAACAGCATGCCGCACTGCGCGATATGCGGCGCTGAGCTAAACGGCATAAGCTCCAAAGGGGGCAGCACAAGGCGCACCAATAGCAGGCTGTTCGGCGGAGTGCTGTGCGCAGCCTGCACGGCTGAAGTGATAAAGCTGGGCAGCCGTGTTGAAGAGGGCAACATGAAGCTCGACAGCGTAGGCATAAAATACAGGACGTATGTCCTGCAGCTGGTTGCCCATTAAGCTTGATTGCATGCTTAGGATATGCATAAGCGGGCTTACTGGAAGCGGAAAGACCTCTTTGGGAGAGATGCTCGCGCGCGAGCTCAAGATAATGCACGTTACGAAGGAGCTCGCGAAAAGCTATCTGGCATTCAAGGGCGAGCGCGGCAAGCTGGGCAAAAAAGCGGCAATAATAGAAACCGCCAACGCGCACTATGCAAAAAGCTTTGACAGTGAGATAGAAGAGCTAGCAAGGCGCAACGACTGCGTTGTCACCACCTGGCTGGGGCCTTGGGTCGTGAAAAGCCCTACCCTGCGCGTATGGCTCAATGCAAGCCTGAAGGAGCGCGTGCGCAGGAAGGCTAGGCAGCGCGGCACATCTGAGAAGAGCGCCGAACGATACGTGAAACTCAAGGACAAAGAAACCATAGCCAGCTTCAAGAAGGTATACGGCATTGATGTCATGGACCACTCAATGTTTGACATTGAGATCAACACAGAGCGACTAAGCAGGAACGATTCCATCGCCATCATAGCAATGCTTGCCGCAATGAAGAGCGGCAAAAGATTCAAGTGAAGCACTGCTTCGCAAAATTCGCAGCAGCTGAATTTTGACGCAATTCCGTATACAAACATATATATACTTTTTTCTACATATCTCCATAGCCAGCTTCGATTTATTGCAAAACGAGCTTATTGGCAAGAGGTATTACTATGTTGCTTGAACCAGGAAGGGTGTGCATAAAGAAATACGGCAGGGATGCGGGGAGCAGGGCGGTCGTCACAAAGGTGCTAGACAACGGGTTTGTCAACATAATCACTGCGAAAAGGAAGAAGGAGCGCCGGTGCAACACAAAGCACCTTGAATTTCTAAACAAGACTATAGACATCAGCAACAAGGAGCTTGTAAACAAGGAATTGGGCTCTTCCTAATTTTCACAACGCGGAAAGCATCTATTCTTTTTCTTCAAGGAGCTTTTCTGCTTCCTTGAGTATCTTATCCTTGCTGCCTTCAGCGCTCAGTATAGCGAAAAGCTCTGATGCTACTTTGCCCCCATATCCGAGCTCCTTAAGCCGCTTTGCGAACATCTCCATGCCAAGCTCCCTCGTGGTCATGCTTCCTGCTTTGCCACCCCGCACGGCTTCCATGCTCATCGCAATGTCTGGGCTTTCGAGCCTCGAAGTATCAATGCTAAGCGTCACCTTGCTCGCATAGCGCTTTGCAAGAGCATTGAGCAGAAGATCTGAAGCCCCAAGGCCTTTGGCAGCTGTGCCTTCTATGACAAGCCTTACCACAGGCGGCCTGCCGCGCTTGTCGCTGCTGCTTGAAAGCGCTTCCTGTATCGCAGATTCGCACTTGCCCTCTATTTCTGAAGGCGGCGCGCCGTCGAACTTCATGTGCAGCGATATGAAAGGCCTCGAATCTATGGCCACGAATTCCTCCGTGTAGGCTTGCGTGTCAAATATAAAGAAACCCTTTTTATCTTGCTCGTCATCTTTAAGCTGCGTGAGCACAGTGCTGCCTGGTATGATCAGCTTCTTGCCGTGCGCGTTGGCTATGAGCCTGTGGTGTATGTGCCCGTCAACGTAAAGGTCGAATCCTTTCGGCAGCTCTTCCATGCGGATGAAGTCGTCGCTGAAGGGCAGCAATTCGTATATTGACTGGTGGAACATGAATATGTTGAATGATCCAGGCACGGGCTTCGGAGCGAGCTCGGCAAGCTTCTGCCTTACCAGCTCTTCAGAGAGGCCGCCGAGGCCGAAAACCGACACGCGCTCGTCGCCTTTTGCTATTGTGACTGTAGCCTCGCTCGCATCTACAAGCAGGCCTGCGAGGCCCAGGAGATTAAGCGGATTCTCCTTGCCGATTGCGGTCCTCTCGTGCGTCCCGGGTATGGCTATTACAGGCACATCGGTAAACGCCTTGCCGCTCTTCGATTCGAAGCTTATGACCTTTGCGCCCCATTCGCACCTTGATATATCGCGGAATATGTTGAATGCTTGCGCAAGCACTTCGGGCCTTGGAAAGCGCTTGTCGAATATGTCTCCTGGTATTATCATTGCATCGGCCATTGAACTGGCGCGCTCGAGCGCTTCCCTTGCTTGCGAATTTGCGTCTTCGGCAAAGCGCTCGTAGCCGAAGTGCATATCCGATACTATAGCTATCTTCATGCCAACACTATTTTTCGACGCGCTCCCTTACGCTTTCCATGAAGCGCTCGATGAAGCTTTCCTTGCCTTCCGTATTTGGGCCGTATGCGCCTGCCGCGCATGGGTGCCCGCCTCCAGTGCCACCAATCAAAGGCGCAAGCTTCTTCATTATGTAGCCTGCATGCAGGCCAAATTCCTTGTCAAGCGGCGGCCTGAGCCTTGCAGAAAACGTGATCTCTCCCCTTGAGATGCCGTAAAAAAGGGCGACATCCGCGCCTATCTTTATTGAATTGTCGGCCATCACGTTAGCGTTGTGCTCCGCGAAGCCGACCACGAACACCAATCCGTACATGACATTTACGCTTGCCTTGAACATGCTGGTGAGCAATGATGCACGGTCCTCTGCGCTTGCGATGTGCTGCATGTATCTGAGCAGCTCAGGGTAGCTGATGTGCGCGATGGCCAAGAGCCTGCCCATCTGCTCGAACGTGAGAGGGCTTGAATTTTTGAATTCGGCAGAATCAGAGAGTATGCCTAGCGCAAGAAGTATGGCAGTGACCTTATCGACGGCAAAGCCGAGCCCTTCCATAGCTGCAAACACTATGCTCGAGGTTGCCGTATATTCCTCATTGTCAAATATGTATATGTTGTCCCCTTCAAGCTCTTTCATGAGGTGGTGGTCTATGATTAATATGTCGCGCTTGAAGCCCTTGAGCTTTTCTTCGAACGGGCCGCAGTCCTCGAAGTTGTTCACGTCGAGCATCACCACAAGCGAGCTGCCATCGGCAAACTTAGAGCTTATCTGACTTTCAAGGCCTAGCTTGTCAAGCGTGCTTCTTGCATTTGATGTTATCCTGTCAGGAGTGGCAATCGTTGCGCCTGGAAGAAGGGCCTTGAGCGCGTATGCAGAAGCAATGGCATCAGTATCTCCGATAGAATGGAATGTAAGCATCACATCTTTTGCGCTCCTGCTGCGTGAGAGCAATTCCTGCAGGCCTGCAAAATCCAGAACATGCATTTGAAGGCACCATGATGCATTAATGCATCGTTACTGCTTGAGATCCTTGAGCAAGGCGTTTATCTGGCTGCGCATTTCCTGCTCCTTCTTGGCTAGGTCGGTGTACTGCTTGCCTACTATTTCAAGGCGCATGTCCAGCAAGCTTTGCTTCTCCTCTATGTCCTTCTTCGCCTCTTCTTTTGACACCTCGACCATTATGCCTCCGAGAGCCTTGTATATCTTGCCTGAAGCCTTCTCAAGCTCTGCAAGCGCCTCTTTGTATTCTTCCTTCTGCATCTTGTACTGCTCGCGCTGCAGCGCCTGCGATTGCAGCTGCTCCTGCAGCAACTGGTATTCGGTAGTAAGTTTTTCAAGCTGCTCTTGCTCCACGTTGATCACTCCTATGTACTATATTCAGCTATGAATGTTTTTAGCAGTTTCTGAAAGCAGACGGCTTAACTACTAGCAATTATAATGCCTCTTTGGTTTTGGCCGTATCTAGCCTTTTGAGCTGTTGAAGAGCAGATAGCCGTGGCGGAGAAGCATCAAGCCCGCAATGCCATCGGCAACTATTGCGGAAAGGTCTATTGCAGCAGCACTAAACGGCAGCTGCCCTATGACCGCTACAGAAGCGGCTGCCCCGAACATGCCAGCAGCAACAAGCACTGTGCCTGCTTTCATGTAGCTCTTTGCCTTGAAGATATATGGATTGCCATGCACGACATTTTCTGCGCTCTTCCCAGTGGTAGATTCCTGCTTTGCTTCTGTTTTTAGCATGCTTGCTACTTTTGCTGCTTCGCCTTGTTGCGCCTGTGCATACTGTGACTTCTCTATTGTTGGCATGCACACCACCATACTTCAAACGTTGCCCAGATATAATAAATTTCGCAAATATTTTGTTTACGCAATTCGCCATGCGCTGCAATCATTGCATGCTCATCTGTCTATCTCGGCCATCACAACGTCGAGGCTGCCCAGTATTGAAAATAAGTCGGCAAACTTCTCCCCAACTGCAAGGCGAGAAAGCACCGAGAGGTTTATGAACGTCGGGGCCCTGAGCGATATGCGGTAGGGCTTCTGCTTGTCAGGCACCATGTATATTATGCCTTCTCCCCTTGGAAGCTCCCTCCTTACCACGACCTCGTCGGGCTTTGCCGCGGGGCCTATTAGCCTTATTGGCATGCCTAGTGCATCGCCAGTTTCAGGCAGCGATGCCAGCACTTGCCGTATTATAGATATGCTTTCAAGCATCTCGTTGAACCTTACCATGTAGCGGTCATATGCATCGCCATTGCTACCTACAGGCACATCAAAGCTCACCTTGCCGTATGAATAGTATGGTGCGGACACGCGCACATCGTATCTTACCCCAGAGCCGCGCAGCACGGGCCCGGAAACGCCGTATTCTATTGCATCGCTCCTACTGAGCACGCCTACGCCTTTTGTGCGCTCCATGAACAACGGATTTGCATCGAGTACCTTCCTGTACGATTTTATGTTCTTGTCGAGATAGTCTGTGACTTCGTATGCGCGCTTCTTGAAATCCGGGGCAATGTTCCTGTTGAGGCCCCCTATGCGCCTGTTCACATAAAACATGCGGCTGCCGGTGTAGTCTTCGAGGAACTTCATTACCTTGGCCCTTTCCCGGAATGTCCACATGAACATTGTGTAGAACTGCCCCAGGTCATTGCAGAAGGTGCCGAGCCAGAGAAGGTGGCTTGCTATGCGCTGGAATTCGAGCAGCACCGTCATTATCTGGCCGGCATACTCCTTCGTTTCCACGCCAAGCGCTTTCTCTACAGCTGCAACATACAAGTCCTCCCACCCAAGAGGGGCAGCATAGTCAAGCTTTTCCACATATGATGGGCTCTGCATGTACATCCTGTTCTCCATAAGCTTCTCCACGCCCCTGTGCAGGAAGCCTATGTGAGGCTCGACGCCCTTTATGGTGTCGCCGTCAACCTCCACCACCAGCCTTAGCACGCCATGAGTGCTTGGATGTATCGGGCCTACGTTTATCCTTGTTATTGCCAATCAATCACGCTTCTTGTAATCTTTGCCCCACTGGAAGCTTTTCAGCAACGGCGGCTCAGAGCCGTTCCACTCTTCAAGGAGCAGCTTTTTCACGTGCCTGCCCAGTATTGATATGCCGAACATCTCCGCAAGCTCGCGCTCGTACCAGTCGGCAGCCTTGAAAACGCCTGTTATGGTAGGCAGTGAGGGATTTGGGACTTGAAGCTTCACTTTGACAATCTCCTCGTCGCCTTTGGAGAGGTTATGCAGCATGTAAACTGCCTCTATATAAGTGGAATAGTCTACCGCGGTTATCTTGTCCAGGTAGTCGAAGCCCTCTCCCTTAAGGTCTTCCAATGTTTCCACTAATCGTTCTTTCAGAACTTCCTGCATTTTTACCACTTATCTTTTCCTGCAGCTTCATTATCGCAGCAAACAGGTTTTCAGGCTTCGGCGGGCACCCTGCTACATACACATCTACGGGCAAAACCTGGTCTATGCCTTGAATTATGTTGTAGCTCTCCCACCACGGGCCTCCGCTTGTGGCGCATTCGCCGTATGCTATGACATAGCGCGGCTCCGCCATCTGCTCGTAGAGCCTCTTTACCCTTGGAGCCATGGATTTCGTGACCCATCCAGCAACGATCATTAAATCTGCCTGCCTCGGAGTTCCCCTGAAAAGCAGGTAGCCCTTGCGCTCCGCATCGATCCTTGCCGCGCCGAAATCCATAAGCTCCATCGCGCAGCAGGCAAGGCCAAAAAGGAGCGGCCAAACCGAATTTGACCTGCCCCATGTCAGGATGCCCTTGCTCGCCGCTTTTGTCACGTCGCTGAGCTTTGCGAAAAGCACATTTGTCTTCGTCTCGTACCGCTTCATGGAATCCATGAGCAGCTTTGTCATCTCCTTTTCGGAGTTTACTAACTCTTCTTCAGTATATGGCCTTGCTGCATTCGCAGCGCTGCCCTTGCTAAGCTGATCAGCCATTCTTCACACCGATTAATTTATAGCCAACTAGGGCCATGACCATCGAGATAACAGCAAGCACCAGAACATAAATGCTCTGCGTGTAACTGAACAGGCGCGCCGCATAAGACCAAAGCAGCACCACAACGATTACTATTTCGAATGGTATGAAAAGCATGAAATAAGGGAGGTATTCGTTGTACAAGTCGTAGCCTGTGCCTATTGTCAATTCGCCGCTCTCATAAGGCGCGTTCTTCACGGCGTTGCCTGGCTTTGACAGCCTGATAAGCTTTGCAACAAGAAGCAGCAGCACTGGCACCGCTATACTGAAAGCAGCGAAGAATACCAGGGCCACGTAGTTGTAAAGCATGCAATCCACAGCATGTAATAAAAGTATATAAGCACGAAACGTTATTATACAATTTGGTGCTGCTTTGCCGTGCATTGTATACAGCGAGCTTGACAGCGTATCAGTGGGCATCGGAAATGCGCTCATTGGCATTGGCGAATTTGAAAAAAGCGCGGCGTTTGGCAAGCTGCCTGATGCACTGCATTTCACGAGCGGAAGCGTTGGCGCAGATATGATTGCGGTAAGAACGCCCCTAATCGAAGCCGAATATCTTGACAGGATAAATGCAGATGTGCTTGTGTTTCTGAGCAGGCACAGCAGCGAGAAGGGAGTACCTTCGTTCACTGTGCATGCAACAGGCAACTGGTCAGGAGAGGCAAAGCTTGGCGGCAAGCCTGGGGAGCTCAGCGTCGCTGCGCCGTTGTACATGCGCGCAGTGCTTTACGCTTTGAGCACCACCAACAATGACGCTGCCATGACAGTTACATACGAAGCGACGCATCACGGGCCGCTGCTTAACACGCCGTCGCTCTTTGTCGAGATAGAGAAAAACAGCTATACAAAAGAGCGCGCTGAGACCGTCGCAAATGCTGTTGTGGCGGCAATGCGCAACATTGAGAGCATGCAGGTCGCGATAGGCATAGGTGGAATGCACTATTCGCAGAAATTTACGGCGCTTGCATTATCTGGAAAGTACGCCTTCGGCCACATCATGTCGAAATATTACATTGACAACACGGACATGCTCATAAAAGCGGCAGAGCGCTCCGAGCCGAAAGCAACAAAAGCCGTAATAGAGTGGAAAAGTATTAATAGTATCAAGCGCACAAATGTATTGGATGCACTGGAAAAAGCAGGTATTCAATATGAGAAAGCTTGAAATGCTGCCTGTTGCGCTTTTGCTCTTTGCTATTGCAAGCTCAACGGCAAGCGCCCAGTACTGGTTCCAAACAGGAGCAAGGGGCTCAGACAGCGCGGCATTCAACAGCGGAGCGAGCGTTGCGATAAATACAGTGTACCAGAACGTGACATACGGCTCGCTGGGCTTCTGGGTGGGCGAAACCCTCGAAAACGGGGCATTTGTGCAGATAGGATACGAGATAACAAATCAAAGCGGGGAATACCCCACAAACTGCTCGCCTTCCGGTTGTACCAACAACACATACATACAAGCAGGCGTGCCCACATGGTTCTGGGAGTATTTTCCTGCAGGATACAACGGCGGAAACTTTTACGGAGGCATAGGCCCGAATGCATCTGCAGGAGCGAACGGATCGTTCAACACGTATTCGTTTAAATCTTCTGGAAACACATGGAATTTTTACTTCAACGGGCAGCTAGTCGGCAGCACAGATCTTGGCACGTCAAGCTCCGGAGCCAATCCGCCAGTGGCTTTCGGCGAGTATGCAGGCGCAGAGAGCAACACAACACCCATCGAAAAAGTCACATTCAGGAACCTTGAGTTCTACAATGGGAATTCTTTCTTGCTTGTGCCAGAAGCATATTCTTACATAGGCTACGGCAAGGGCAGCGAAACGCTTTTGTCCAACATGTATGGCATAAGCGAAGTGAACAACAGGGTAGATTATTTTGAAGTAGGGAGCAGTCTGCCATTGCTTAACCACACCACGCTGTGGAAGCTAGGTTATACGCTGAAAATAAGCTCGCAGTACGGCAACCTCACAGGGGAAAACGGAAATTACAGCGCAGACCTGCCTGTCGAGATAAGCGCGCCGCAATACGTATACATAAGCAACGGCACCCGCGAAGCCTTTGAAGGTTGGGCAGGCTCAGGCATGGGCTCTTATACAGGCTCCAATGAGAATGCGACGATTTTCATGTATGACAATATAACAGAGCGCGCGCTTTGGCAGACGCAGTACCTTGTAAGCATAAGCAACGGCAATGGCGTTGCAACAGGATCCGGATGGTATGATGCTGGATCTGCAGCACACGTAAGCGCCGGAGCCGCATACGTAAACACTGGAGCAGGATCGCGCATAAAGTTTGAAGGATGGAGCAACGGCCTCAGCAGCATGAACTTGACCGTCAACGTAGCAGGCCCGATTGAATTGTCACCGATATGGCAGCAGCAGTACCTTGTCAACGCAAGCAGCACTTACGGCAGTGTAAAAGGCGGCGGCTGGTATAACAGCGGCGCAACGGCAACGCTGTCTCTCAGCGTTGTCAACATAAGCGAGGGCAGCTCTGAAAAGATAGGGTTCTATTCATGGAGCAACGGCAGCAATGAGGAGCCGCTGACTTTTGCAGTAAGCAAGCCAGTATTCATAACTGCATTTTACAAGCCCATGTACCTGACGGAGCTTGTGCCTGTTGACGCGTATAATGCAAGCCTGAGCGGCGTTGCATATAACATCAATGGCAACAATTACAGCACCAATTACATATACATGTTTGCAGGCAGGCAGTACAGCATAGCGTATGCAGTCTACAAAGGCGCCGTGATGGGCATCAACAAGCAGATAGCTGTGAGCTCGCCTGAATCTGCAACGGTAAAGCTGCCTGTATATGATGTGCGCATAAGCACAAAAAGCCTTTTTGGCACTCCCGCAAACGCGAAGCTTGAATTGGCATTCAAAAACGGCACGCACATTGAAACCACGACTGGAGCAAACGGCACGCTGATGCTTTATGACGTTCCTTACGGATATGTTAATGGTAGCGTATATGAGATGGGGGTGCCAATGCACATCAAGACGGAATTCGGCTCTGGCGTGCAGCTTACGGTACTTACTCCGCTCGCAATTGAGGTCATTGCAATAGGCATAGTCGCGGTATTCTCTTCTGTGGTTGTAGGGGAGATGATAGAGAGAAGGCGCAAGGCTGCTCCGAAAAGCTAGGTTTCTTTATGTCTGTTTACGCTGCCTTTCTGGGCAGGTATGGAAAGTATACAAGGATACAAGAGGCAGCAATGCCCATAATAGAAAGCGGCAAGAACTGCATCATAACCGCGCCGACCGGCGCGGGCAAGACCGAGGCTGCTGTGCTGCCGCTCATTTCAAGGGCAAGCAGGGCAGGCAACGAAGGGATAAAGATAATTTATATAACACCGCTAAGGGCATTGAACAGGGACATGATATCCAGGCTTGAATGGCTATGCAACGAAGCGGACATAACAATAGGAGTAAGGCACAGCGACACAACACCAAAGGAGAGGGCCAGGCAGGCGAGGCATGCACCCACGCTGCTTGTTACAACGCCAGAAACGCTACAGAGCATCTTGCCCACGAAGTCATTCAACAGTGCGCTCAGGAACGTAGAGGCTGTCGTGGTTGATGAGCTGCACGAGCTGTATTACAGCAAGCGCGGCGCACAGCTTTCTGTAGGGCTTGAAAGGCTTGAGGAGCTCGCAAAAGGCTTCCAGCGCATAGGGCTGAGCGCCACCATAGGCGATGTAGAACTGGCAAAGGGCTTCCTCTGCAACGGCAGGGAGTGCAGCGTTGCAAGCACTTCGCTGGAAAGGAAGACGGACATAAGCATAAGCATTCCAGGCACGATTGACAAGAAGCTCGAGCCATTGAGCGAGAAGTTCGGCCTGGACAAAAAGGCGCTCGCAAGGCTGAGCGAGCTTGTCAGGCTGATAAAGAGCTCAAAATCAACGCTCATTTTCGCAAATACAAGGCAGGTTGTGGAAGCAGTGGGCAGCAGGCTCATGTACATAAACGGCATCGAGCCTTTCGGCGGCATCGGCGTGCACCACGGCTCGCTCGACAGAGAAGAGCGCATAAGGATGGAGCAGGATTTCAAGGCTGGAAAGATAAAGGCGCTTATCGCAACAAGCTCCCTTGAGCTCGGCATAGACATAGGCAATATAGACCTGGTGGTGCAGTACGGCTCGCCAAAGCAGGCGCTAAGGCTTGTGCAGAGGGTAGGCAGGAGCGGCCACACACAATCGCGTGCGCCGCACGGGGTGATAATACCTACAGGAGACATAGATGCGCTTGAATCGATGGCTATCGCAAAGAACGCGCTTGAAGGTAAGCTCGAAAAACTTGCCCCAAACAGCGGCGCGCTTGACGTGCTTGCCAACCAGGCATGCGGCATCGCGCTAGACAAAGGTTCAATTGGCATTAACGAGCTGCATGCAATAATAAGCAGGTCATACCTATATAGGGAGCTTGGTGCTGAAAGCCTGAAAGGGCTTTTGGAGTTCATGGGCAAGCAGCGGCTCATAGGATTTGACGGGGCAACTGTCACAAGCGGGCGCAGGACGCGCATGTACTATTATGAGCACCTGAGCGTCATACCTGATGTAAGGAGGTTTGCCGTTAAGAATATCATAGACAATCGCATAATATCAACGCTTGACGAGAAGTTCGTAGCATCTGACATAGACGAAGGCACCATATTCATAACGAAGGGCCTGCCGTGGAAGGTTGTGAGCATCGATGAAGAGACGGTAAGCGTCGAGCCTAGCACAGACATGGACGCGGCAGTGCCTGATTGGAGTGGAGAAGACATACCAGTAAGCAAAGGGGTTGTGGGCGAGGCCTTTGGCATTATCGCGCGCCAAGGCAGCAAGCTGTTATCAGGCCAAAATGAATTCTTCATTCCTGGCGAAGAAAACATATACATAGAGGAGCTTGGCAATACATGCGCTGTGTACACAGGGCTGGGCACGCAGGCAAATGAGGCGCTTTCTAGGCTTGTGTCATATCTCATAAGCGCAAGATACAACAGGGAGGTGCTGTCGCGCTCATCGCCGTACATGGTGCTGATAGAGGCGATGCCCGACCAGATAGCGGTAGCGCTAAAGAGCATAAGCAGCAGGAACTTGAGGGCGTTGCTTGAAGAAGTGGTGAAAGGCAGCGAGTTGTTCAGGTACAGGTTTATAACAGTGGCAAAACTTTTCGGGATAGTAGATAAAGAAGCTGCAGTATCAAAATCGATAGCAAACCGCATAATAAGGGTGCTCCGCGATTCGCCGGTATATGCCGAGACGATGAGGGAGCTCCTGGACAACTATTTTGACCTTGACGCGCTGGGCGAATTTGCAAGCAGGCTGGAAAAAGGCGCAGTCAAGGTTGTCATCATCAGGAAGGACAAAATGTCCCCGCTAACTGATTCAATAGTGAACTCTGCCTATTACACCAGGGAGCTCATAGCGCCGCAGATGCCCAGCGATGCGCTGATAAGCTCTTTCACTGAATCGCTGCTCTCGAAAAGCATGAAGTTCATATGCACCTACTGCGGCTTTGTGTTTGAGAGGAAGCTTTCAGATATAAAAGATGCAGAGATAAGGTGCCCCAGCTGCGGCAGCCCGATGATCGCTCCGTACAGCGATGCATTTGCAGATATAATGGCCAAGAGGCTCAAGAGGAAAAAACTTGCCAGGAGCGAAGCGAAACTGCTTGGGGAGATGCTCAGCTATGCCGATTTACTGAGCAGCTATGGAGGCAGGGCCGCAGTGGCGCTTTCCGTCTACGGGATAGGGCTCAGGACTGCATCGCGAGTGCTCTTGATGCTCAAGCACGAGGAGAAATCATTCTTCCTTGACCTGATCGACGCCCAGAAGACATTCGTGCGCACAAAGAAGTACTGGTCCGCCTAGCCCATTAGCCCTGCCAGTTTGGCTTTATCTTGTATTTCGCGTTCTCGAAATGCATGGCAAGCTCCCTGCCCTCGTAGAACATGTGCAGGAAAACCGCAAGCGCAGAAGAGCCGCTGTGAGGCTGTGTCGTTATGCCGACTGTAAAGTCAGCAATGCGCACTATATGCTTCTGCGATTCTTTCATCGTTATTATAACAAGAAGGTTCTTGTATGTCTTGAGTGCATATAGTGATTTTGATATCGGCGAGCCGTATCTTGTCAGGTATACTTTTTTGTAGGGCACCTTGGATTTTATGTAGTTCATGTAGTTTCTGGTGAAGTTTACTGTAAACCTGCCTCCCCATTTTGAGTTAAGCGATGCTATCATGCGCTTTATGTGCTTGTCCTCAGCGCTTGCGAATGTTATTTCAGAGGCACCGAATGCGCGCGCTGTCTCTGCAAGGTTCTCCTTGCATTCGCTGTTGCAGCTTCCTATTACTAGCACGCTTATCAATCTGCCCACCCACTAAGATAAATTTGAAAGATAATGCTATATTGCTTGCGGAGCTTCTTGTGTATCTGCTTTCTTTCCCTGCACTATGTGCGCATCAACCACTTTTGAGCTGCCTTCGAGCTTCATAAGCCTGACGCCGCTCGCACTGCGCCCAGTCTGCCTTACGGACTGCGCCGAGAACGTTATTGACATGCCGTCAGAGCTCATCAATGACAGCCATTCTTCAGGCTTTACCGCAAGCACGCTTACCACCTTGCCTGTCTTTTCGGTTATCTTTATGTTCAGCACGCCCTTCCCGCCGCGCCTCTGAAGCCTATACCTGCTTGCATATGTAATTTTGCCCATTCCCTTCTCTGTTATTGTTGCCACAAGGCTATCTTCATGAACAGGTATTATGTTGACTACGTAATCGTCGTTTGACAGCCTGACGCCGCGCACGCCGATCGCGCTCCTTCCGGTGGGCCGCAGGTCTGATTCCTTGAACCTGAGCGCCTTGCCGTTCCTTGTGCCTATGAACAGCTGTGAACTGCCATCAGTAAGGCATGCATCTGCAAGCTCGTCGCCCTGCATTGTTATGAAACGCACTCCTGTAGAGCGCGGCCTTGAGAACTTCTCTGCCCTTACCCTCTTTGCAACGCCCTTCCTTGTTATGAAGGTTATGAAAGCGCCGGAGAAGAACGACGTGTTTACAATCTTCTCTATCTTCTCCCCTTCTGAGAGCTTTAGCATGTTGACAAGGGCCTTGCCTGCGCTGTACCTGTCGCCCATTGGCACCTCGTATGCCTTGAGCCAGTATGCCCTGCCCTTGCTTGAAAGAAGCAGCAGGTAATCCTTGAGCATGCATGAGAGAGTTTGCTTTACGTAGTCGCCCTCCTTGAGGCTTATTGATATTACGCCTCGGCCGCCGCGGTCCTGCTGCCTGTAAAGCGCGGTCTGCGTCCTCTTTATGTAGTTGCTGCCCGTCAATATTATCGTCACTTCCTCGTTCGCTATTAGGCTTTCGTCGGTCTGCACCTCTGCAGGCGCTGCTTCGATGCGCGTGCGCCTCTCCCGTGCATATGGCTCCTTGAGCGCTTTCGTATCGCTTGCGACGATCTTGTATATCTGCTCATCGCTCGCAAGCAGGGAATTGAGCCTTTCTATGCTCTTGCTTAGCTCTTCCGCCTCGCTCTTGAGCGCCCCCACTTCAAGGCTTGTAAGCTTGCTTAGCTTCATGTCCAGTATGGCGTTGGCCTGCTTTTCGGAAAGCGCATAGGCGCGCATGAGCGCCTGCCTCGCCGCTTTTACGTCTTCGCTCCCTTTTATGATTGCTATCGCATTGTCTATGTCAGTGACAGCCTTCATCAATCCTTCAACTATGTGCTGCCTCGCCGACGCAACTTCAAGCTCATACTTTGTCCTGTTCCTTATCACTTCGACCCTGTGGTCTACAAATATCTTTATGAGCTGCCGCAGGTCCATTGTCATGAGCCTGTTGCCCATTACAGCTATGTTCATCACGGGCAGCGATACCTGCAGCTTCGTGTGCCTGAAGAGCTTGTTCCTTATTATCTCTGCGTCGGATTCCTGCTTGAGCTCTATCACTATCCTTATGCCTTCCTTGCCGCTTTCGTCCCTAAGATCATATATGTCTATGACCTTTTCCTTGGCGAGATTAGCAATTTCTGCAACAAGCATTGCCTTGTTTACCCCGTAAGGTATCTCATTTATTATTAGTGCTGCCCTATTCTTTACCTTCTCGCTCTCTATTATGCCCCTTATCGTCACGGCGCCCCTGCCCGTCTTGTATGAGGCGAGCAGGACATCATTGTAGAATACTGTGCCTCCAGTAGGGAAATCCGGGCCCTTTATGTATTCGAGAAGCTGCTCGTTTGTTATGTCCCTGTTTCCTATATAGGCGAGTATGGCGTCGCACACCTCGCCAAGGTTGTGCGGAAGTATGTTTGTCGCCACTCCAACAGCTATGCCCGAGGAGCCGTTTACCAGAAGGTTTGGCAGTTTTGAAGGCAGCACCACGGGCTCCTTCTCAGTATTGTCAAAGTTTGGCACGAAAGGCACGGTGCCCTTGTCAAGATCGGCCAGCATCTCTTCGGCGATTTTTGTAAGCCTGACTTCAGTGTATCTCTGCGCGGCAGGCGGATCCCCGTCTATCGAGCCCATGTTGCCCTGGCCTTCCACAAGTGTGTAGTTCATTGAAAAATCCTGGGCCATCCTTACCATTGTGTCGTATACCGCCATGTCGCCGTGCGGATGGTACTTGCCTATGACTTCTCCCACAATCCTTGCGCTCTTCTTCGTTGGCTGGCTGTGCAGATTGTTGATCATGTACATTGCATAAAGCACTCTGCGCTGCGCAGGCTTGAGGCCATCGCGGGCATCAGGCAGCGCCCTGCCGACTATCACGCTCATGGCGTAGTCTATGTAGCTTGTCTGCATCTCCTTCTCTATAGGCGCGTCAATCGTGCTCATCCATACCACTATATGTCAAGGAATGAAACCTCTGTCGAATGCTCCTCCAAAAAGTGCCTTCTCTGCTCTACATCCAAGCCCATCAGTATAGAGAAAAGCGAATCTGCAAGCTGCGCATCCTTTATGGTCACGCGCTTCAGCACGCGCCTCTCAGGGTTCATTGTAGTGCTCCACAGCTGCTCCGGATTCATTTCTCCGAGGCCCTTGTACCTCTGCACGCCCGCATTTTCATAAAGCTTGAGCTTCTCCTGGAGCTCGCTATCAGAATAAACATAAATTTCATCCCTTCCTTTTGAGATCCTGTACAGTGGCGGCTGCGCTATGTATATGTTGCCGCGCTCTATCAGTGGGCGCATGTACCTGTAGAAGAATGTGAGAAGCAGCGTCCTTATGTGGCTTCCATCCACATCGGCATCTGTGAGCAGTATTATCTTGCCGTAGCGCACATTAGCTGGATTGAACGTTTCTTTTATGCCTGTGCCGAAAGCCGTTACCATTGTATGCAGCTCAGCGTTGTTGAAAATTTTCTCGTCTGTGGCTTTTTCCACGTTCAGTATCTTGCCCCTCAGCGGCAGTATTGCCTGGTATCTCCGGTCGCGGCCCTGCTTGCTTGAGCCGGCGGCGCTCTCTCCTTCTACTATAAATATCTCGGTCTTTGCTGGATCCGATTCGGAGCAATCAGAAAGCTTGCCTGGGAGCACCGCTCCGCCGAATATGTTCTTCTTCCTTGCCAGCTCGCGCGCCTTGCGCGCGGATTCGCGCGCCTCCGCTGCAGCAACAACCTTGTTGATTATGGCGCTGGCATCTGAAGGGTTCTCTTCCATATATGTCGAAAGCGCCCCGTATACCGCATTGTCTACGAAGCTTTTTATGGAGGTGTTGCCAAGCCTCTCCTTCGTTTGACCCTCGAATTCGGGATTTTGCATAAGAACAGATACTACTGCTATCAACCCTTCCCTTGTGTCCTCGCCCTCCACACCTGAGCTTGCGCCCTTCTTGGCGTTCTTGTCCATATAGCCAAAGATCGCCCTTGTCAAGGCAGAGTGAAAACCGGCAACGTGCATGCCCCCATCGGCAGTTTTAATCCTGTTTACGAATGATACAACGTTCTCGCTGTAATCGTTTACATACTGCAGCGCTACCTCTATTTTCGTGGAATCGGAGCTTTTCGATATCAGTATAGGTTTTGTAAGAGGCTCTTTAGAATCCCTTATGTAGTCTACAAAATCCGCAATGCCTCTTTCGGAATAGAATGTCTCAACCTTTTTCTCTTCTTCGCGCGCATCTACGAAGGTTATCTTTATCCCAGGATTGAGAAACGCCTGGTATCTAAGCACCTCGTGGAGTTCAAGCGAATCAAAGCTCCTTGCCGAGAATATTTCAGTGTCAGGCTTGAACTTTATCGTAGTTCCTGTGTCTTTTTGGTCCGTCTCGCCGATGATTGAAAGCCCTGTGACCGGCTTGCCGCGGCTGAACCTCTGCGAGTAGATCTTTCCGCCGCGCTTCACGGTCACTTCTGTGTATTCGGAAAGAGAATCAACGACAGTAAGCCCAACACCGTGCAGGCCTCCTGCTACCTTGTAAATGTTGTTGTTGAACTTGGCGCCGGAATGAAGCGAAGTCATTATTACCTCCAAGGCCGGCCGGCCTTCTTTTGGAATTGTATCTACTGGTATGCCGCGGCCGTCATCGCTTACCTCGGCGACATCCACGTCGTCTTCCCTTGTAAGCTTTATTGTTATGTTTTTTGCATAGCCCGCAAGTGCTTCGTCAATTGCATTGTCGATTATCTCGTGAAGGAGGTGCATGTAGCCCTTGCTTCCAGTAGAGCCTATGTACATTGCAGGCCTTTTTCTGATGCCTTCTGGACCGGAAAGCACCATGATGTCTTTGGCTGTGTAATTGTCTCCACTGTCGCCCATCAAATCAGCTGCAAAATTCCCTTAAAACTTGCGTTTTATATATGGTTTTTTAGCTTTAAAACCCTTTCTATTATTGCCCTTATTGCCGCAATTCTGATGCCGTAATCAGCAATGCAGATGCATAAGCAATCACAATTATATATGTAAACAACCAATTGTAATTATAGTGGTAATTTGATAAAGGAAGCAATCCTGTGGAACAAGCTGCAAGGAGGCAAAGTGGAATGCATTGCCTGCGCAAGGCGCTGCAAGATACCTGAAGGCTCGCACGGCTACTGCTTCGTGAGGCAAAACATAAAGGGCAAGCTCTACCTGATAAACTATGGCGTGCTTGAAGCCATTCAGCTAGATCCGATAGAGAAAAAGCCCTTCAACCACTTCATGCCTGGCAGCTACGTTCTCGGCGTGGGCACCTCCTCGTGCAACTGGGGCTGCGCATTCTGCCAGAACCACAACATATCAAAGGAGAGGGAGGTAAAAGGCATTGAGAACACGCCTGAAGCGATCGTAGAGCTCGCAATTCAGAACGGGGCGCAGGGCATTGCATATACGTACAACGAGCCCACAATATTCATAGAGTACGCACTCGACACCGCAAGGCTTGCACATGAAAAAGGCCTGTTCAACGTCTTCGTTACAAACGGCTACGAGACAGAGGAAGCAATAGAAAAGATGAAAGGGCTCATAGATGCGGCAGTGGTGGATTTCAAGGGCAACGGCGAAGAAAAGTTCCTGAACAAGTACAGCGTGGTGCAATCATCTGCACCAATAAAGAAGGCGCTAATCGCAATGAAAAAGGCAGGCATCCACATAGAACTTACAGATCTGATAATACCCAATGTGGGGGATTCGCTCATCGAATGCGATTCTTTGACAAAATGGATTTATGAGAACTTGGGCCCGGATACGCCGTTGCACTTCACGAGGTTCTACCCTGACTACAAGATGCTTGACCTGCCTCCTACTGATTTCGAGGTGCTCAAGGCGCATTACGACACCGCAAAGAAGAACGGGCTCAATTACGTATACATAGGCAACGTTCCTGGGAACAAATACGAGAGCACATACTGCCCCAAGTGTGGGAAGCTGCTTATAGAGAGGAACGGATTCTACATAACAAAATGGGCACTCACAGCTGACAAAAGGTGCCCAAAGTGCCATGCAAGAATACCAATTGTTGGCAAAAAGCAAAAGGAATTTAGATATGCGGGGATAACAACATTTTATTGACGTTTTGTGATTGAAGTGGAAGACAATTATGATCACAGCAGTGCAGAGAAGCGCATTATTGAGCTATGGGAGCATGCCAATATATTCGCATTTGATGAAAGCAGCGAAAAGCCCGTATTTTCAATAGACACCCCGCCGCCAACTATATCAGGAGAGCTTCACATGGGCCACATGTTCTCGTATTCTCATGCTGAATTCATTGCAAGATACAAAAGGATGCGAGGCTTCAACGTGTTCTACCCTTTTGGTATAGACAACAACGGCCTTCCGACAGAGCTGCTCATAGAGAAGAAATTCAATACTACTGCAGAAGCGCTGGGCAGGGAAAAGTTCGTAAAGCTTGTTTATGACAATATCGGAGCTTACGTAAATGAGTACATAGGATTATTCAAGAGGATGGGGCTCAGCATCGACTGGAGCAGGACATATGAAACTATAAGCAGCGACGTGCAGAGGCTGTCCCAGCTCTCGTTCATCAGGCTTGCCAAGCTTGGCAGGGTATACAGGAACGAGGAGCCTGTGTTATATTGCCCGAAATGCAAGACAGTAGTATCGCAGATGGAGCTTGAAAGCAAGGAGCTTGAAAGCACTATTTATACAATAAGTTTCGGTAACATAGAGATCGCCACTTCGAGGCCGGAATTGCTGCCTGCATGCGCGGCCGTGCTTGTCAATCCATCTGATGCGCGCTACAAAGGCATGGCGGGCAAAACCGTCAAAGTGCCCCTGGCAGGCAGCGAGGTAAAGGTGATAGCCGACGAAGGCGTTGACAAAGATTTCGGCACCGGCGCAGTGATGTGCTGCACGTTTGGCGATTCAACTGATGTTGAGTGGTACAAAAAGTACAACCTTGACCTGAAGGTTATAATAGATGAAAACGGGCGCATGACAAATGGCATTTTCAAAGGCATGACAATAAAGGAGGCGCGCGCCAAGATTGTGGAGGAGCTAAAAAGCAAAGGCCTCGTAAAAGGGGAGAAAAAGATAATGCACAGCGTGAACACCCACGAGCGCTGCGGCACAGAGATAGAGTTTTTGGTGAAGAAGCAGTGGAAGGTCAAATACCTTGACCTTAAGGAGAAATTCATAGAGCTTGGCAGGCAGGTAAACTGGCATCCGGAATTCATGCGTATCAGGTATGAAAACTGGGTGAATGGCCTCAAGTGGGACTGGAACCTTTCAAGGCAGCGCATGTTTGGCGTCAAGTTCCCGGTATGGTACTGCAAAAAGTGCGGCAAGCCAAAATTTGCAAGGGAAGAAGACCTCCCGGTAGATCCGTTTACTGAAAGCCCCAAAGAGCCTTGCGAGTGCGGTTCAAGCGAATTTGAACCTGAGACAGATGTGATGGACACGTGGGCGACATCGTCGCTTACGCCGCTAATCAATGCGCATTGGGAATCAAAAGGCAGCCTTATGGGCAAGATATTCCCGATGTCGCTTAGGCCGCAAGCGCACGAGATAATATCGTTCTGGGCGTTTACGACCATAGTGAAATCATATTTCCACACTGGAAGCATACCTTGGAGCGACATCATGCTTTCAGGGCACGGCCTTGATCCCAGCGGCAGGCCCATACACAAGTCGTGGGGCAACGTCATTGTGCCCATGCCATACATAGAGAAATACGGCGCTGATGCGGTGAGGTATTGGGCGTGCACCGCGAGGCTTGGCGACGACATCTCTTTCCAGGAGAAGGAGCTCATAACCGCAACGCGCCTTGCAAAGAAGCTCTGGAATGTTGGCAGGTTCATCGACATGCGCAAGAAGCAGCTTGATGAAAATCAGGAACTGAAGCGCGTTGACGCAATGGAGCTGGAGAGGCTTGATGCCGCAATAAAAGAAGTTACGGACAGCTTTGAAAGCTTCGACTACTTCAAGGCAAAGATGCGCACCGAGGAATTCTTCTGGGAATTCGCGAACGACTACATGGAGATAGCAAAAGGAAGAATCTACAATGGCGATCAGTCGGCAATCTATACAACTGCAAAGGCTTTCATTTCTGTATTAAAGATGCTTGCGCCGATAATGCCTTTTGTCACTGAAGAGATATACCAGAAGCTTTTCTTGCCAAACAAAGAGCTGTTTAAAGGCATGGACGCATTTCAGCAATCCATACACATGTCGGCATGGCCCGAATACAAAGGCACAAATGGGGATTATAGCAAAAGCATGGACGCACTGCTTGAGGTCGTGCATTGCGCCAGGAAGTGGAAGCACGAGCACAGCATGCCACTCAATGCCGAGGTATCCAGGCTTTTGGTAAACGAATCATACAAGGATATGCTAAAAGGCTGCGAAGACGACATAAAGAGCGCAGTAAAGGCGCGCCTGATCGATTTTGGAAAGACTGAAAACGCAGCATGCGCCGTCGAGGCTTGAGCTGCTGCCCAGCGCGCATGGGTAAATATAAAAAACATATAAAAATAGGAACTGCAATAAAATAACAGCATCAATTTTGACATTTTGGCTCATGGCATTGAAGTAATGTTTGCGGTGGTGTAATGGAGACGAAAAATGTGATTATAATAGGTGCAGCTGGAAGGGATTTCCACGACTTTAACGTTCTTTTCAGGAATGACAATGACTACAACGTTGTGGCGTTTACGGCTGCGCAGATACCATTCATATCTGATAGGATGTACCCGAAGGAGCTTAGCGGCGCACTGTACCCCAAAGGCATAAAAATTTACGACGAGAGCATGCTTGCCGCGCTTATAAAACAGCTGCATGCAGACATATGCGTGCAGGCTTACAGCGACCTACAATATGCAGAAGTGATGCACAAGGCGAGCATAGCCAACGCAAATGGCGCGGATTTCTGGCTCGTTGCCCCTGAGAGGACGATGCTGAAGTCGTCAAAGCCTGTAATTGCAGTTTGCGCCGTAAGGACAGGAAGCGGCAAGAGCCAGACCACCAGGTATATTGCCAGGGCGCTTAAGCGCAAAGGGCTGCGAGCTGTAATAATAAGGCACCCCATGCCGTATGGCGTGCTCAAGGACCAGGTTGTGGAGAGGTTTGCGAAGCTTTCGGATCTCGCCAAGTATAAGACAACAATAGAAGAGAGGGAAGACTACGAGCCCCACATAAGGAATGGATTTGTAGTCTATGCTGGAGTGGATTATGAGAAGATACTTCGCATGGCAGAGAAAGAAGCTGATGTGATAATCTGGGATGGGGGCAACAACGACGCGCCATTCATAAAACCTGATCTTATGATAACAATCGCTGACCCGCTAAGGGCTGGCAACGAGCTTTCATATTATCCTGGCGAAACCGTGGCAAGAATGGCAGACTTGCTCGTGATAAACAAGGCCAACTCTGCAAACAAGGATGAGCTGAACACCCTTACCGAAAACTTGAAGTCGATAAACCCGAAAGCCAAGATAATAACCGCCGATTCGGTAATAATGCCTGACAATCCGCACATAATAAAGGGCAGGAGCGTTCTCATAGTGGAAGACGGCCCAACGATAACGCACGGAGGCATGCGCTTCGGCGCAGGGACTGTAGCAGCAAAGCTATACAAAGCGGGAAGCATAGTCAGCGCGAAGGATTATGCAGTAGGGCTCATAAAGGAGACTTTCAAAAAGTACCCGCTGCTTGACAAGGAGCTTCCGGCAATGGGCTACAGTGGCAAGCAGATAAGGGATCTTGAAAGCACGATAAACAGGGCCGACTGCGATGTTGTGATATCGGCAACACCCACAAACCTCAGGCGCGTGCTGAATGTGAACAAGCCCATAGTGCAAGTAGGCTACGAACTAAAGCCGCGCGGCAAGGGCTTTGACAATGCCATTGACAGGTTTGCAGAGCGCATTAAGAGAGGCAAGGTGTAGATGTATATAAGAGACCCCATTTACGGCAACGTTGAATTTGATGACACTGCGCTGAGGATCATCGAAAGCGCGGAAATGCAGAGGCTGCGCTACATACGCCAGACCGGATTCGCTTTCCTTGTTTACCCTGGCGCAAACCACACCCGCTTCGAGCATTCGATAGGCACGATGCACGCCACAAGAGAGATGGAGCATAGCGTAGGCGATGATAACGCAGAGGAATTCATGTATATGGGATTGCTTCATGACATAGGCCACGGGCCATTCTCACACCAGTCTGAGCCGCTGTTCAAGAGGTATTTGAAGAAGAACCACGAAGACATAGGGAAGGAAGTGATACTGAAATCAAGCATAAGGGATGCAATAGCCAATTCAAGCGCGTCTCTCAAGCGGGTAATGAGCTACTTCGACAGCAGGGCGAGCAACATCGTAAACTCTACCCTTGGATCAGATAGGGTGGACTACCTGCTTAGGGATTCCCATTATACAGGAGTGGCATATGGTGTCATAGATTTCCAGCGCATCAAAAGCAAGATTGCGCGATACAGGGGCAGGCCGGCGCTGCACAGCCAAGGCATAAGCGCCGCCGAATCATTGCTCATGGCGAGATATTTCATGTTTGAGAACGTATACGGGCACCATGCGCAGATAATTGCAGGAGAGATGTTCAACAAAGCGGCTGAAAATGCAATTCTTGATAAGGAACTTGATCCTGCAGAGTTCGCGCGCATGACCGACGAAGAGGCGATGAATGCCTTGCTGCATATAAGAAATTCATCGAGACTGATAAAAAGGGTGCAGGAGCGGCGCCTCTTTAAGCGGGTGTATTACGGCAATATAAAGAATGGCGCAGCGCCAAGCAAGGCAGAGATAGCAGGTGCACTGGAAAAAGTGGGAATTGGCGCCGATGAGCACATATCGCTTGCTTACAATTTCAGGCTAAACGACGCAAAGATACCGGTGCTCGGCAGCGATGGATCTGCAATAGGCGACCTCAGCAGCGTGTCGCCGCTTGTAAAGATGCTCATAGAGACGCTGAGCAAGAGGGAAATGCTTATAATTGCGACCGACAAAAAACACGTAGAGAAGGCCAGGGCTGCGATAAGCAGGCTTGTCTGAAATACGCAAACATATAAATTGATGAGAGTGGAAGTATATTCCTTGTGGGCTCATAGCTCAGCTTGGTAGAGCGGCTGGCTCTTAACCAGTAGGTCGGGGGTCCGAAATCAATCGACGGAAATCCCCCTGGGCCCGCAACGCTTTCATTTCATGGAGAAGGGATCAGAAGGCTTGAATATGGGATATTCGTGCATCGCCACGACGCTGCCAGAAACATCAGCGCTGACAAGCCCGGATGGCACCGCTAGGATATCCTTGTTTACATCGAGTATCTGAACCATCGCTTCAAGCGCATCAAGCTGCGGCCTTATGAATAGCTCGCTGAGCTTGTGCGGCGGCCGCACTTCAAACAAGCCCAGGAACGCGCTGCCGTTCTGAATACTTTTGTCGCGAGGCGTTTCATCTATGTATGCGAATATTTTGAATATCTTGCCTATAGCTACCTTGTCAGAAGAGAAGCACGTGCCCACAAAATCGTTCAGGAACATGTCGTTTGCTATTGGCATCTTCGATATGGAGAAATCAGCAGTTATGTTAGTAATCGTATCACTGGAGCGCGGATTGCCCTTCCGCATCAGCGCCAGCAGATGGATGTTCTCTGCATCTGAGGCGAACGTTACGCTCTTCTTGAATAGCAGCACCACAATTTTATTTTAGCGTACAGGTATAAAATAGTTTTTGCGCGTTCTGCAATTGTTTAACATGCGCGCTTCATGGCTGCATCCAGTCTATCTCGTAGTATTCATAATTGCTTCCCTGCAGGGATATACGCCTTACCCTGTAATAGGTAACTGCGGTTTCGCGGTCGGCAATCGCTATTATTAGCTCAAGCTTGCGCTCCTTTGCGGCATTTATTATGGCGGACAGCTCTGCTCCGCCTATGTACTCGTCTTCGCCCAAGGATAGCATGCCGAACCTCGGCTTGTCCTCGCCTGGCACCTCTATGCCGCCTGCCTTCCTGTGGTAAAGCATGAAATCTATGCCCATGCGCTTCTGCCTGCTCTTTCCAGGTATTGCAAGTATGAAGGTTTTTCTGACAGAATGCGCAACCCGTATCGCCCTTGCCCATTCAGATATGAGCAATTTAACGTCTCTCGGGAAAACGTGCACCACGTGCCTCGAGTGCATCCAGTTTGCGTCGTCTTTTACTGGCCTTGCGCCAGGGAAGTATATCCTGAAGTGTGTGCCGAACTTGAATCCGGTTTTTACAACGTAGCCAGCTTTCCTCCAATCCTTGTACACAGCGTATAGCTTTGCGAAGTCGCACCTTCTTGACTCTGCTATCTTCTCTATCTGGCTCTTTGAGAAGTTCCTGACGCTCAGGGCGCCCTCCTCCATGAGGAAGAGCGTCTCGAATATGTCAAGCTTGTTGAGCGTGCCGCGCTCGCTGAGCTTGTAGGTGCCGTACTGGCCGAACCACTGCTCCATGTAGATGCTCTTGCCGTCTTCGCTGCTGTCGACAACTGTTGTCATGTCCGCAGGGAAGAACATGCCGCTAAGCGCGTATTTCTTCAGCTTGAGCTTTGCCACAGGGTACTTCTTTGTCTGCGTCTCGCCTGCCTGCGCTTCTGTGCGTTCATCGAGCCTGGCCACAAGCCCGCGGTCGCGCCAGTCCTTGTAGGTGAAATACCGCGCCATAAACTTTTTCCTGCCGCTGAAGCTCGCAGCAGCGTCATTGAAAGAAAGCGCGCCAGCAATGCCAGTGCATTCGGCATTCCTCACATCAATGAGGTAGAGCGCCTCTTCAGGGGCAAGCTCAAGGGCATCCCCAACAATGTTGCCGTAATAGCTGCTCCTTAGTATGTCTTTCGTAGACTGGTCTTCCACTATGAATTTTTTCTGCTTTTCATTGAACAGTATTTGAAGGGCCATCATTCATCAACGGTTTTGACATTCAATGCAGCCATCGCTTCAATCTCTATGCTTTCGAGCCTGGCAGGAAGTATAAGCACAGCTGGACCAGCGCCGAACTCCTGGGCCTTCATTGCTTTTATAGTGCCATAAAGCTTCTGCGAGCCCGGCATGCCTATGCTTACCATTGCGATAACCTTTGTGGCTTCGCTTATTAATCCCTTTGCATAGCTCTTTTCAGCCTCGCCCAGTATGCGGAGCGCCTCTGCTATTGGCATTGATGAGCTGCTTGCGCTGTCATAGTCAAGCAGCATCAGCGAGTGCCAGTTATTGGAATGGTTGCCGTATATGGTTTCGTAGAACGACACCGGCTTGTAATGCTCCTGCCACATGGGCACCGTGCATACTGCGCCGAACCTGTAGAAGTCCAGGCCGCTTTCACCCTTTGCCGCCGTGGCTATCGAAGCAGAATGTATTATTTCAAACGCCGCGCCTTGCTTTGCCGCTTCGATTGCGAGTATTTTGTGCGTGGTGGCAACAAGAGGGTCGCCTCCTGCCACGATTGCTATGTCTGCGCTCATTGCTTCGCCAACGAGCTTGCGCGCGTTTTCTTCCATGTCGTGCCTGGAAAGCGCAATGGCGTCTTTGCCAGACAGGGCTTCTACTGCTTTGATACGGTCCTCGCCTATGAACGACGTATACGAATCGACATAAAGCTTGCCGCATTTCTTGAGAACGCTTGCGGCGCGCACTGACAGGTCTTCGCCTGACAAGCCGATGCCCACCAAAAACAGCATGCTATGCACCGTCAGTCCTTTATCCCTGCTGGAGTAACCTTTATGACGCATTCGCCTTCAGGCATGTTCGGCGAATCGACCAGCCTTACAATCCTCTTGTCCTCCTTGCTCTTGCGCAGGTAAAGCCTTGTAGTAGCTGCATGCGCAAGCACGTTTCCTCCTATGGGTGTTGTAGGGTCGCCAAACAGTATGCCAGGGTTGTCCATTACCTGGTTTGTCACGAATATTGCGATGTTGAACTTGTCGGCAAGCTGCTGCAACCTGTGCACATGCTGGTTGAGCTTCTGCTGCCGCTCCCCAAGGGCGCCCCTGCCAATGAATTCGGATCTGAACAAGGAAGTCAGTGAATCGATTATTATGAGCTTTATCCCCTTTTCAAGGATCAGCTTGTCTGCCCGCTGTATGGTTAGGATTTGCTCATCTGTAGTTATGGCCCTTACTACATATATGTTTTCCAGCACTTTTTTCGTGTCGAGACCGGCATCCTTTGCCATTGCTTCTACGCGCTCAGGCCTAAAAGTCCCTTCTGTATCGACAAAGAGCACCGCGCCGTCAAGGCCGCCCTTTTCCTTTGGAAGCTGCGCATTGACCGCAAGCTGGAATGCCAGCTGGGACTTGCCGCTTGAAAACCTGCCGTATGCCTCGGTTATGGCGTTTGTTTCTATGCCTCCGCCTATCATCTCATCGAGATCTTTTGAGCCAGTTGTTATCTTTCCAAGCTCCTTCCTGCGCTCCGATACCGTTTCTGCTGTTTCAAACTTCACGGTTGTCGATTCCTGCGCCGCCTGTATCGCCTTCTTTGCTGCATCGACGCTCATGCCGGACATGTCGCTGAGCTCATGCGGAGCAAGCGTTGCTATCTTTTCAAGCGTGTCTATGCCAAGCCCTTTCAGCTTCTCAGCAGTGGCTTCGCCTATTCCTGGCAGGTCTTCTATACCTTGTATGCTCTTTTCCTTGGCCATTTTAAACACTCTAATTTGCGTGCAGAATGCGCGCAGTATGGCATCTTTGATGCGCACCATATATTAGGCGAATCATGCTTAAATATGTATCTGGATTCCGTTGCTTGGCGCAAACTTGCGCTTGGAGAGGCCATGCCTTTGCACGGGCATTCATGCATGCATTGCCGCATCAGCAGAGCGCTGCGCTCTCGCGTTAAGAATAGGTATTTAAAAGCAGACGTACTAATCTTTATCATTAAACTTGCTGCATTGGAAGGATAAGTGCCAGCGCGAAACCGCGCTGGCAAGGCGACCAGTTCTTCACGACCTTCCTACAGTAGAGAACCCGTACTTTAATGTAAACAGTATAGATTTAAAAAGCTTTCTTAATAGCGGAATATTTCATAAAGATGAAATAACTATGAACTTTTTGACGTTGGACGAACGCGGTGCCATCGTGGGAATTGCGCTTGTGGTCGCACTCTTCTTGCTTGGCCTGCAATTCGGCGTGCTTTTTGTATCAGCAATGGTAGTCTTCCTTGTCATGTCTGCGATAGCTACGCAGGCAGGCAAGAGGCGCAAGCAGAAGCTCAGGCTTTATGAGAAAAGCAGAGGCATACGGAACGTCGTTGCTAACGGTCTAGCGCCGCTCATAATGGCCACGGTGTTCTATGTTACGGCTGCTCGCGGCATGGGCATGCTTGAGCTGCTCGCAGTGATAGGATTTATGGGCAGCGTTGCCGCCATCACTTCGGACAAATTTGCCAGCGAGATAGGCGTGCTGGGCCCGAAGCCAAGGATGCTCGTTACAATGAAGAAGGTGGACAGGGGCACATCAGGCGGCGTAAGCTACGTGGGCATTGCGGCAAGCGCAGCCGCCTCCATAGTGATATCGCTGATGGTCCTGCCATATGCCGGCACGCTTGCCCAGCTGGCGGGCAGTATAGAAGGCTTTGCTGCCGTAGCAAGCATCGCCTTGGGCGGCTTCCTGGGCAACATCATAGATTCGGCATTGGGCTATTACGAAGAAAAAGGCATCGGAAACAAATTCTCCACAAACTTCATATGCAGCATCAGCGGCGCGGTATTGGCAATGATAATATACCTGGCGCTCTGACTTCTGCGAGGATTGCCGCCATAATGGCAGCCGCCCCGCCCACTCATTGATGGGCAACGCTGGCTACCTTATATAGGTAGGCTTCTGCCCTTCCTTTGATTCGGGAAACATCGTGCTCTGCTCAAGCTCCTTCAGCATCTTGGCTGTGCTTTCTATCATCTTGTCCAGGTTCTCAGTGTTTATCTTGAGCCCGAGCTTCTTTGAGAGGACGAGCAGCACTGCCTTGGCGGCTGCAGGATCTACGTCAAGGAGCCCTGTTTCGCCCATTAGGCAGATGCCATCTATCTTGCTCATTTTGGCGAACGCTATGAGCAGGCCTGCTGAGCCCCATATTGCGCCTTTGGTTTTGCCGAACTGCACATCTGCGCCTGCGAACTGGGCTATCACTTTCTTTGAGGTTGCATTAGCGAAAACTCTTGGCTTGCTCACGAACGCGTCTGCTTCGGAGTAGCCGCCTATCGTGTATACAAAAGTGCCCTTGAGCACCTCCTTGAAGAACTTTATGATCTTTGCGTTGACCTCGTACTGGCCTTCCGGCGTAACGGCCTGCACGTCTCCTGTCAATATGACAAGGTCATGCGAGCCTGATTTCTGCTTTATGTAGTAGAAGCTGTTGCTCACCAGCTTTATACCGCCGTCGCTGCGCATCATCACCTGGTGAGGGAAATGCGGCGAATACAAAGTTGCAAATCGCTCTGCCTTGAACTCCTTGCGCAGGTGCTCAACAACGAGCTTGCCCACGCTGCCTATGCCAGGCAGGCCTACCACCAGTATCGGCTTATTCAGCTCCACGCCCTTCTTCATCCTTATTATTGTTTTTTCCATCTGCAATCACGTATCGAATATGCTTTCCTTCTCCTTTTTCAGCTTTTCCTTCTCAAGCTCGACGAAGCCTCCTGGCAAAGAGCTGCGCAGCGCTGCCTCCGCTTTCTTTATCTTGCCTTCCGCGTCGCTGTAATCAGTACCTGCTGCCATTATCCTGTATTTTGGCGCACTGATGTACTTTATGTCGACACCGGTTTTTGCAGCCTTGCCTAGCGCATTCCTGAGATCTGTGGCGCCGTTCATCGCGTTGGTTGTATATACGGTAGCGATATAGGAAACCTCGTATTTCTTGTTTTTCTGTATGTGCTCCAGCTGTTCGAGAAATGATTCCTTTACCTTCTTCGGCAGCTTTGACGATTTGAACTCTGCCGTATCAGACAGGGCGTTTTCAGCAAAATTTACATAGCTGCCGAACTCGCTCAGCAGCTGCTCTTTTATGCGCGCTTCGTCTGAATCGGCGTGCTGCGATTTCAGCACCTGGTGGAGCATAGCCTGGAGACGCTTCTCCAGATTATACTGCCTTATCTTCTCCTTCGCCTTGCCCTGCGGCACCTTTTTTATGGAAACGTCAACAGTATTGCGCTCCTTGTCGTAATACGCGACGGTGCATACGACCATCTGCCCCTCGCGGATGAATTCGTGTATATTCTTTATCCAGCCGGAAGAGATCTCTTTTATCGGCAGGAACACCTCTAGGTTGTTGTACTCGGGAAGCGTGCAGTATGCTCCGAAAGGCATGACCTTGGATATCTGCGCTATTATGAATTCGCCGATTTTCGGCATTCTTGCGTTTGTGCCTGTTTGCATGATTACGCCTTCAGCTCTATCTTTTTCTTTGTTCGCGAGCCAACTACCCTCTCTACCACGTAATGGCAATCCTTGCACTCGAGCAGCACCACCTGGTGTTTGCCTGTCTTCTTGGTCGCAGGCTTTGGCTCTACGCTGCCCACATACCCTTTTATAGCGCGGTTGTGGCGTCTTGTGGCCTTGCTCATCGTGCGCTGCGGGCTCCTTGATGGCATTTTAACAGTGTGCACAGTGTGCTTGCCGCATTTCGGGCAGTATGTCGTTATTTCTCTTGGCATTTCCATTTGTATCACTGCTATATCTTTTCGCATATTGTGTTGTTGAGCAGGAAATTCATGTCTTCATTGAGCGATTCAACTTCTATTATGCCGCCTTTCTCCAGCGGCCCTATCTTGCTGCCTGAAGGCAGCATTATCTCAGGTATGTCCTTCACTACCTTGAGCACTATTTTCGCATGCTTGTCTTCCGTCAGGTCCAGCCTTTCTGCTTTTACTATCTTTATCATGCTGTTGTAAAATTCCATCTCTTGTGCGTCTACCTGCTGGGGCAGCTGTCTGTCGTACGCGATGTACAGCATTATCTTCTGCTTGCGCCTCTCGAACAGCTCCAGCAGAATTTTCGCCACGTTTGTCTTTTCATTGTCGGCCTGATCGTTGCCAGTGCTGCTTCTTTGCATTAATTTGGTTGCGCTACTATAAAAATCTTTGGCAATAGGGAGCAGCACGTTTGTCTGCTTTTCTTCCTGGAGCAATTTCCAAAGATAGCTGTAGTCAATGCGATCAGGCAAGCATACACCCCGCACTTCCGGTATTCGCGCGCTTTTTATATTATATGCATATCAATTAAAAAACTATTATGTTTTTCACGGGAAATTCTTTGTAGCGTTAAAAGTTCACAACCCAATAGCGGCACTTTGGGGTGTTTATGCAAGGTGCTTGGCATGGCAGTCAAACAACACAATAGCGAGGAGTGGATTTGAACCACCGATCTCCGGGTTATGAGCCCGGCGGGCACTCCATACTACCCTACCTCGCTTTCATGATCAAAAACCAAAACACAAATAATATTGACGCTAACAAATAAATAACAGATGTCTTAGTTGGTTTTCCGTTGCAACAAAGCCATTGCTGCATTTCGCTTGTTTTGCAATGCTGCACGGCGCTCCGCTCATGCATCAAAGCATGCCAAATGATTTGGAACGGGTACTACACACGGCTTATGTCTTCTAGCGGCTTCTTGGCAGCGTTTTCTGGCTTGCGGGTGAGTGCTTCTACATCTGCCCTGTCGACACGCTCAAGCTTGGCGTTGCAGCTCTTGCACTTAAAACCAGCCTCGAAGGCGGCGTCAAAAGTATACACAAACTTCTCCGAGTCGAAGCATTTCTTGCAGATGAAGTAATCATTGCAGTTGCTGTCTATTACCTCATTCTCCTTGGTGACTTCGCTTACATATTCAATGAAAGAAGGCAGCTTGTTGGCATTTATGTACCACCCAAACGAGAGCCAGCCGTTGTTGTTCTTTGAGATGTGGTAATTAGTTACACCGTAGCCCTGCATTATGTTAAGTATGCGCCTTACTGCATTGACTTTTAACCCAAGCTGGTCCGCGATGTACTCGTCGGTCCTGGGATAAGCAAGAAGATTTACAACATCCAAAGCCCTCTTGCTTACGTTCTTCTTCAAGTAGTCCACGATTTTCTCGTTAGCCATTATCGCATCTATAAGCTTCTTGGCATCCTCATGGGGTATTATGTTAGTTTCTTTCTTTGCGGCTTTTTTCTGGGCTCTTGCGTATGAAATCTTACTGCCAAGCTTGCTGCTCGCCCTTCTTGGCTTGCTCGCCTTTGCAGCGCTCCTATGCGTTGCTGCCTTATTGACCCTTGCCTTGCTTTTGGCCTTCTTTGCCGCCTTTCTGGTTTTTCTGACCGCCATGAACATCAACAAGTATATTTCCTCTCTTTGCATATTTATACATTATGTTTTTTTGCATTTAATTATACCTGTATTGAAGATTTGCAAAACCCCCTGCCAGCCCTAGCCAGGCTGGCGCACTACACAGAGTGGGTGAGGTAGTCTACCTTGCCCCAGTCAACTACTATGGCATGGTCCGTAATGAAATCAGAGTTGATAGAAGCCATGAATAGTACTACCTTTGCTATATCTTCGGGTTTCCCAATCCTACCTAGCGTGGTTTTGGCTGCCATCTCATTTATCCTGGAGTCAAGATAGTAGCCAAAGAACAGCACGCCTATTATGCCAATGATCCATGGCAACACGCCGAATACCAGCAATGCAGCCGTGTTTTAGCAAAAGCTGTTTTAGGTAAAAACAATGATAGAATTATAAATATAACGGAAGTAAATATTATAACTTCTCAGTAAGTATCGATTGAGCAATCACTATATTGAATGTATATAATCATAGTGTCTTGACTGGGCATGTACAAAAAATTGGAGCGATTCGCTTCTGTTTCAGGCATAAAATGTTCAAAGTTGGTTAAATGAGCACATACGATCATATCAAAGAGACGTTCCAAAACGAGTACAAGGAGAGGAACAGTGAATACAAAGGCAGACTTACTAGGTGGAGCGCAGAGCCTCCGATCGTCAGAGTGCCAAGGCCAACCAACATAGCAAGGGCAAGGGAGCTCGGCTACAAGGCAAAAGAAGGCATCGACATAGTGCGCGTGATGGTGCGCGGCGGCAGCAGCAAGCGCAAGCAGCATGGCGGCGGCCGCAAACCATCGAAGAGCGGAAGGTATTTCACGAGGGCAAAGTCGCTGCAGGCCATAGCAGAAGGCCGCGCAGCTCAGGCATATAAGAATTATGAGGTGCTCAATTCATATTTCGTTGGCAAGGCAGGAACCAAGGAATATTACGAAGTGATAATGCTGAACAGGCAGTCAAAGGTGCTCGCCTCCGACCCGTATTACAGCGCGATACTCTCCCAGACGGGCAGGGCGCTCCGCGGGCTCACAAGCGCAGGCAGGAAGCACAGGGGCATAGTGAGGAAAAGCTACGGCTCAATAACGTTGAGGCCAAGCAAGCGTGCAAGCATGCACAGGTAATAATGTGCGCTGCGTGATCAAATGCCCGCAAAATACGACGGCATCAATGCTGTAATAACTGTGAAAGGCAAGGATTACAGTAAGATACTCGCGCTAAAGAACGATTCAAGGTACAAAAGGAGCACGATGAAGTCGGCCACAAAGGGCGGCGCCCTTATCGTGCGCATAGACGCAAGCGACATAACGGCGCTGCGCGCAACTGTGAATTCAGTGCTGCGCGACCTCCAGGTCGCAAGCGCCATAATTCCGATAAACCATAGAAAAGGTAAAAGTATAAAAAGATATACAAGCAATAAATAGAGAATATCCGAATGCGTACTTAGCGTACGATGACAAGAAAGCAAGACTTCGCGCGTGCTTCTTCTTGCTCTCAAGGTTTTGAAATGCACAAAGGCTCTCTTCAGTATTGGCATCACCGGCGCGCTTACAGGCGCCTGCCTAGGCTGCGCGCTATGCCCCAATTGAGCGAGCAGTCGCTTACAAACATAGTCGCGTTCAAGGTGGGCATGACTCACGTTGGCGTTATCGACAATACCGAATCTGCTTCAAAGGGCACAGAGGTCTTCAGGGCGTGCACCGTGCTCGAAATACCACAGATGGAAGTATACGGCATAAGGCTTTACAAGCTAGACGACAACTTTTACAGCAATTCGAGCATTGTGATATACAGCAAGGAGCTCGCGGCAAAGCTCAAGATGAAAAACATAAAGAACGACGAATCTAAAATTGCCGATATAAAGCAGAAGCTTGAAGGCTATTCAGATGTGCGCATACTAGTTGCAGCATATCCCAAAAGCGTCGGTCTCGGCAGGCACCCGATAAGGTTCGAAGCGGGCGCAGGCGGCAAGAGCGTTGCGGAAAAATTTGAATTCGCTTCTAGTGTATTGGGCAAGCAGGTAAGCGCGCAGCAGTATTTCAAGAATGGCGAATACGTTGATGTTTTATCAATCTCAAAAGGGAAGGGCTGGCAGGGCCCGATAAAAAGGTTCGGCACAGCAAGGCTGTCCCACAAGGCAACTCAGAAGACAAGGCACATTGGCACATTGGGCCCGTTCAAGCCGCCTAAGGTGCTCTTTACGGTGCCGCAGGCAGGCCAGCTTGGCTTCAACTACCGCACCGAGCACAACAAGCTCATACTTAAGATGGGCGCGAAGAGCGAAGCAGGACAGATAAACAAGCAGGGCGGCTTTACCAACTATGGCGTTGTAAAGAGCGATTACATCGTATTGCAGGGTTCGGTTCCAGGCCCGGCGAAGAGATTGCTGCAGATAAGGAAATCGATAATGAACAGGAACGCCAATGGGATAAAAGAGCCAAAGATTACGTATATAACAAAGTGATAGCATGTATAATGTTTTCAAGCTTGACGGCAGTGTTGCAAAATCGATAGAGCTGCCAAGCATCTTCAGCATGCAGGTCAACCTGCCTGTGATAAGGCGCGCAGTTGTCGCAGAGATGTCAGCGCGCCTGCAGCCTCAAGGGCACTACATCCTTGCAGGAATGCAGACTACCGCAGCTTACTACGGCGCGATGAGCTCCTACAGGACAGGGAGGCACATGGGAATAGCGATAAGGCCAAGGGAAAAGCTCGGCGGCGGCACGCAGGGCAAGGTGAAAAGGATACCTTCTGCCGTGAAAGGAAAGCGCGCGCACCCGCACATGATCGAAAAGCGCCTTGCAGAGCAGATAAACAAAAAGGAATACCAGAAGGCGATAGCAAGCGCCATTGCAGCGACAAGGCGCGAGGCCGTCGGCTCAGGCAGGAGCTTCCCGCTTATACTTAGCGACGATGTAGAAAAAATAGCAAAGACGAAGGAGCTCATGGCGGTGCTGAAAAAGCTAGGCATGCAGGGCTACATAGATGCAAGCAGGAATCCGTCCATAAGGAAAGGGCTTAGGCGCTCTTCAAGGGTAAGAATATACAAGAAGTCACTGCTGTTCATATTCAGCAAGGGCGCCCCAGCAATAAAGGCAGCGCGCAACATACCAGGCGCAGATGCGTGCGACATATATTCGCTCACAGCGAACATGCTCGCAGGCGGCGGCAATCCGGGCAGGATAACGGTATGGAGCGAATCAGCGATAAACGGCGTAGAAAGCGCAATTAAAAATTATAATGTCAAAAGGTAATATGATGAGTGTGCTCATGTATCCGCTTGCAACAGAAAAGGCAATAGGCAAGGTGGAGAAGGAGAATGTAATAACATACATAGTGAGCAATACCGCCACTAAAGCCAGCATAAAAGAGGAATTCGAGAAGGCTTTTGAGGTGAAGGTAAGCAGGGTAAACACTGAAAACCTGCCGACCAACACAAAGAAGGCATACATAAAGCTAGCAAAGGGATTCAAGGCATCTGACGTTGCAGTCAAGCTAAAGCTTGTATAGGTTGTGCTTTAAACATAATAATCACAGCAAGGTATATGAATGGGAAAGAAACTGAGGCAGCAAAGGAGAGGGAAGGGAAGCAACGTATATACGAAGCTCCCAGGCACTTTTGATATCAGCGTGGGCTATGGCAAGAGCGGCGCAGTCGGCGAGGTAGTTGGCATAATAAACCACACAGGCCACAGCGCTCCATTGATGAAACTGCAGTATGACGATTTTTCATATTCATACATGATAGCCCCAGAAGGCATAAAGATCGGGGACAAGGTGTATATAAATACAAAGGGGTTTGCGCTCGGCAACGTTCTGCTGCTCGCCGATATACCGGAGGGAATTCCAATTTACAATATAGAGTCTGCCCCGGGTGACGGCGGCAAGTATGTAAGGTCTGCAGGCAGTTCTGCAGTGGTCGCATCCCATATCGGCGACAAAGCGATAGTCGTGATGCCTTCTAAGGTTGAAGTGACCCTCAGCGCTAGCAGCAGGGCCCAGCTTGGCGTGGTGTCAGGCGGCGGCATTACAGAGCAGCCCCTAATGAAAGCAGGAAAGAACTTCTACCGCATGCATTCTGTAAACAGGACATGGCCTACAAACCGCGGAGTGAAGATGAATCCAGTCGACCATCCGTTCGGTGGCAAGCAGCACCACAAGGGCAAGAGCTCGATGACTTCAAGGAATGCACCGCCAGGGAGGAAGGTGGGTCACATCGCTGCGCGCCGCACAGGCAGGAGGAAGAAGTGAGTGATTGAATGGCTGAAAGAATAGCATTTAGGGGAAAGACGCCTTCGGAATTGGCGCAGCTTAGCGATCAGGATTATGTAAATCTTGTAAGGTCGAGGGAGCGCCGCAGCATAAAGCGCAATGGCCTCGCATACAAGAAGCTGCTCGAGAAAGTAGCGGCAGCAAAAGCAAAAGGCGCAGGCAAGATGATAAAGACCCATGTGCGCGAAGCTGTGATAATGCCATCTTGGCTCGGCATGAAGTTTTCTGTATACAACGGCAAGGAATTCGTGCCAATAGAAATAAACGCCGGCATGCTCGGCCACAGGCTGGGCGAATTCGTATATACGACAAAGCGCGTCATTCATTCCGCTCCGGGCATAAAGGCAACGCGCGGAAGCAAGTTCCTATCGGTGAAGTAATTGAAGTACTCATACAACCTGGATAAAAAGGATATAGTGTTCGCGGGAGCCACAGAGCTCAACGCGAGCTTCAAGGACCTTGCAGCGGTATGCGACTTCATACGCTACAAGAAGGTCAACACCGCAATAGCAATGCTCGATTCTGTGATAAAGGGCGGCACTCCAATCGAGTACAGGAAGTTCAGCAAGGGCATGGGCTCGCGCCGCGAACTTCACGGCAGAAAGGGGCGCTATCCGTCAAAGGCCGCAATGCTCGTGAAGAAGGTCGTTCAGAACGCATATGCAAACGCTAACAACAAAGGTTATCTACCGGATGACATGTATGTAGTGCATGCTTCTGCCAACCAGGGTGCAATAAATAGGAGATATCCACCGAAGGGCGTGAGGACTGTAATGCGCGGCGGCTATGGCTATGCAACGATGCGCAGGAGCGATCTTGTGTTTGCCAAAGTGGAGATAGGGCTGTCAAGCGATTACAGCAGCAAGAGCCGCAGGTTTTCACGCATATTCAATGCAGTGAAAATGCAGGAGTCGCGCCACGCGGTCAAACCTGCTGGCAAGCAGGTGCCGCCTGCAAAGAAGGCAGCGCCGCAAAAGAAAAAGCCTCTAGAAGCGCCAAGGCCCGCTACAAAGGAAGCGGAGAAAGCAGTTGCGGGCAAGGAAAGCACAAAAGAGAGCAAGGAGAATGTTGAACACTAGGTGACATATTGACAATAGAAAGGAAATTTATAGAGGATTCGAAGATAAAGCTCAGCATAGCCAAATTCCTGGGCAGCGAGCTTTCAAGGGCTGGATTTTCAAGGGTAGAGATACAGAAGACGCCTGTGCTCACAAGGATCACCATATATGTGCTCAATCCCGGCAGGGTGATAGGCCGCGCAGGTAGGACGGTTGACCTAATAACAGAGACGCTTAAAAAGAAGTTCAAAATAGAAAACCCGCAGATAAACGTAATAGAGGTAGAAAACCGCATGCTTGAGCCGCTCCTTGTCGCAAAGAGCATAACAGAGAAATTCGAGCGGGGCATCAACGCCAGAAAAGTAATACAGATGACCCTCAAGGATATAATACAGAACGGTGCAATCGGCGCAGAAATAATTGCCAGCGGAAAGCTTGCCGCCAAGGGTGCAAGGTCAAAAACAATAAGGAAGAGCGTCGGCTACATACCAAAGGCCGGCGACGTTACAAACCTAGTGAGGGAAGCAGTAGCAACAGCATATCCTAAATATGGCGCAATCGGCGTAAAGGTCAGGATAGTACCGGCGGGCACCAAGTTCCCTGACAGGGAAGTAAAGGCGCTTGAGGTGCCCAAGGCGATACTGAACAGCTAAAGTGCATGTTTATGCTAGGCATAATAGGTGCCATAATCGTAGCTTTTCTCTCCCTATTCATACCTGGGCTTCTTTTCTCGTTGGCGCTCTTCAAGGGCACAGACCTAAGCAAGTTCGAGGTTGTAACGATAGGATTCATCTTCGGCCTCATCGCAACACCGACGCTCACATGGCTTGAGAGCTATGTTGACAGCTATGTGCATGCTTTCAGCTTTTCGCTAACGCTTTTCGAGGCAAATGCAGTGCTGCTTAGCATAATAGGCATACTTCTGTGCATTTACGAGGGCGTATTCTCATTGAATGGCCTGCGCGGCAGGCGCAATAAGGCTACAACTGAAGCACAGCCAGAACCCGTCAGCGCCGGCAAGGAGTACGCGCAAATGCTAGACGAGCAGCGCGCCCAGATAAAGAATATGGGCAGCGCCCAGGAAATGATAAATGTTCATGTAAGGGAAGAGCAGGAGCTGCTCGCGAAGCAGCAATCGGAATTTTCCCTGGTGAACCTGACAGACGAAGAAAAAGCGAAGGTGGAAGAGCTGCACAAGAAGGCGTATGAGGACCTTGCCAAGAAGCATTTTGAGGAAGAGCGCAAATACGTGCATAACGAGAAAGAAGACAAAAGCGATATTGCCCATGAAAAGAGCAAGGTCAACATCAAGCAGGCTGCGGTGACAAATTGGTACTGGATAGCGCTGCTTGTGCTGATGCTCGTGGCTTTCGGCACAAGGATAGCCAATATAGCAGTTTCGCCCACATACTTTGAGTTCGACCCTTATTTCGACATGATTGATGCAGAATACGTGATCACGTTCGGCCACCAGCTGCTTCTTGATCCATCCGCGTGGCCGGTTGTAATAGGCGGCACAAACCATCGCATACAGCCTCTAATACCTTACATGGAAGCATACTGGTACGACCTTGCAAATGTGATGAAGTTCCACTATACCACATTCAGTACATCCCTCATGAGCTACGTGAGCAGTTTCTATCCGCCCATAACGGCAGCGCTGCTAGTCTTTGTGATATTCATGCTGCTTTACCATGAGTACGGCAAGCATATAGCGATAATAGGCGCATCGCTTACTGCAATGATGCCTGTGCTCATAACAACGTTCATAGCAGGCGAGCAGCTTCTCGAGCCATGGGGCATATTCTCGCTGTTCTTCTTCTTTGCAGCATACCTTCTCGCTGTGAAGGATCCGCACAACGTTCGCTACGCAATACTTGCTGGAGTGGCGTTTGCGTCAACGTTCCTTGGCGCGCACTATTATACTGTCGATGCAGGCGTGCTCGCTATCTACATACTGGTCCAGGGCGTAATATCAGTGCTGAGGAAGGAAGAAACAAGGGGCTTCTACAAGATGAACATAATAGTCATAGCGATAATAGCGGTATTCTACCTGCTTTACGCTCCTTACTCCGCAACGCTTACCGGCAGGATACCTAGCATATTGCACATACCGATAATAATCTCGCTGCCGCTGTTCGCGCTGGTGCTGGTAGCCCTATTCGAATACATACCAAAGCTAGCTGAAAAATACCGCATAGCTGGCATCAAGGCGTCATTTTCCACCTACATATTGTGGATGGTTGTGCTGCTTATCATAATATTTGCACTGATATTCGCTACTCCAATAGGCAAGCCGCTGCGCGCATACGTGAACCTAAGCGAAAGGTTCACAACGCCGGCAACGCCATTGTTCATGACGGTGCAGGAATTTGAGCCGACCGGCATGCTGTTCAACTTCGGCAGCGCGGGCTTCGGCGCGCTCGGATATACGCTGAGCTTTACCAATGCTGCAGGAACCACAACAAGCATACCAATAGCGGTATTGCTGATAGCCGGCATTGCAACGATACTTATACTTATAAGCGTGTTCTACAGGAACAGCAAGAGCGGCATATTCTATCTTGCAATAGCGTTCCCCCTGATGTTCGCTGGGTTCTCAGAAGTAAAATACCTTCCGCACTTTGGTGTTGCCGAAATAATGCTCCTCGGCATAATAATGGGAGAGCTGATGTTCCTCGCGCAGAACCACTATCGGCTCAAGACTGATGATTCCAGGACAGACAGTATCTTGAGCACCACATTCAAGGAGCACAAGACGATGTTTCATTTTGTCATAATACTCGGCCTATTCTTCGTGTTCGGAAGGGCCATACTCTTGGTTTTGCTTGTTTACTTCCTTGTATACCTGTACATATACAAAAAGGAGCGCGGCAGGTACATAAACTACATGCTAGCAATAACAATACTGCTTGCGATAGCGTCGCTTGCGTCGGCGCAGTTCGCGATAGGCGAAAGCTCTCCGCTCCTGCAGGTGTTTGCAGCTTCTTACAACTATGCGGCGCATGGTGCAAGCGCCTGCACTGCAATCGCAAACAACGGCAATTCTGTCGGTTACGACATGTTCTGCAACCAGGTGCCCGCTTATTGGATAAGCGCAGCAGCATGGATGCGCAGCAATGTCGGTCCATATGCGCCCAGAATACTTGCTTGGTGGGATTATGGCGATTGGATAAACTGGTTCGGCAACAGCAACGCCGTGATTAGGGGAGACAACGCTGTCGATTCTGAAGACTATGCGACAGCTGCGAACCTCGTGCTAGGGCCTTCATACAACTACACTCCGAGCGCGCTTGCCAACTTCATGAACACGAACCAGACCAAATACCTGCTTGTAGACCAGGGCCTAATACAGAAATGGCAGGCGCTTGACTTCCTTGCCTGCATACACATCAATGCGACAAGCGAGGCATATGCCAAGGCCCAGGGCGCGCTGCAGACGCCACCAGTGCCGTATGTGCTCGGAACCTCGCAGTGCGAGATTTCCCACGACCCAGAGTTTGCGCTAGTGCCGCTCGCAGCCCTTGTCCCAACAAATTCATCGCAGAACATAAACTACTACTGCTCCATATCAAACGCAACTGCAACGTACGCAAAGTCTTACCTGGTAATAGGAAATTCGCTTTCGAACCAGACAGCCTGCGTAAATATAAAGCCAAACAGTAAGGGTGTTTTGAACGTGTACAGTGGCAACGGCACCAAGATCAATGCAGTGATACAATCAAGCGATTATGAGGGTATAGTGAATGTGCAGGGCATACAATTTGTAGAGTACCTTATGGTATACGTGCCAGGAGCAAACGGTACCGTGCAGAATGCCCCGTCGCTGTTCTACAATTCGAATTTCTACCGCGCATACGTGCTTGGCAACCTGCCTGGATTCACACAAGTATATCCTGCGAACGCTACAGGGATAAACTTTGTCAACGGCACATATCCGATAAGAATATTCGCATTGGACAACTTCACCGGATCGCTGCCTCAGGTGCCTCAGAAGCCATCGTGGGTGCACAACAACTACACAATGCCATAATTATTTAAATAAATCAAATCAAATAGTAAGCATAACAATGGGCTTGTAGCTCAGCCTGGTCAGAGCGGCGGTCTTATAAGCCGTAGGTCGAGAGTTCAAATCTCTCCAGGCCCATTTTTTGAAATGCGAGAGTCATTTGATGTTGCACAAAAGCAAAATCTGGCGCGGATCATTTGTCTGCGTATTTAACAAAGGGATTACCAAGGTGCTGATGCTCCAGCGCAACTGGGAAAAAAAGAAAAAAGAAGGCAAGATATGGGAGCGCAGATCCATGTGGGGCAATGTTGGCGGCTCAGTGGAGAAAGGTGAAACTCCAAAGCAAGCTGTTATAAGGGAAGCAGGAGAGGAGATAGGCTTAAAGCTAAATCAGAAAGCCGTTATTGCTGCATTCACAAGGGATCACCGTTCAGCGGAAAAGCCATATACAGTACACTTCTATGCGACATCAATTGAAGAAAGCACAAAGATAAAGCTTAACGACGAATCATGCAGCTACAAATGGTTCAGCACGAAAAAGCTACCTTCAAACATGCTTGATAAGAAAGAAGATGTCATTAAATGTATGCACATTGCCATCGCAAAGATTGGCAAATCAAGCGCAAGCAGGTAAAATAAATGAACGATTGCATATTTTGCGAGCTCAGAGAAGACAAAAGCGCAATAATATATCAGAACAAAGAGTGTTTTGTGGTTCTTGACAAGTATCCAATAGAGGAAGGCCATCTCCTTATAATATCGAACGATCACTACGCAGACATGATAGAGGCTCCTGATGATATTGTCTCAAAAATGTTCGTAGTCGCAAAAAAATTTGCCGAAAAGCAGCGCGCTGTCCTTGGCGCAGCAGGCATAAACATAGGCGCCAACATAGGGAAGGAAGCGGGCCAGGCCGTAATGCACTTTCACATACACGTTATACCAAGGTATCCCGGCAAGGGCAGGAGCTTTGATTTCGGTCACAACAGGAAGCTCAGCCCCGAAAAAGAGAAGGAGCTCGTAGAGAAGCTAAGGCAGTGACCTGCCCTTGTAAAAAATGTGCTTTTCATAGCCGCAGTTGTCGCACTTTAGCGCTATGTATGAATGTGAGCTTGCCAGCCTTACATGTGCGTTCAAGCCAGGAATGAGCACAGTGTTGCATCTGGCGCATATGCTGTCCTTCACGCGCTTGGGAAGCTTCACCTTGTAGTGCATGCTTATAAGTAGGATCTTCTTGACATAGCTCCTTGCCAGGTTCCTGCTAATGCCTGTATTTTCAATGGTGCTCTTTTTCGCAAGGTCAAACAATATCGCTATGCGCTCTTCTGCAATGCCCCTGACAAGCTCCTTGTGGTCTTTTGGCATGGTCAGCTCACGC
The DNA here is from genome assembly GCA_021816895.1 of Microcaldota archaeon. GTDB lineage: Archaea > Micrarchaeota > Micrarchaeia > Micrarchaeales > Micrarchaeaceae > JAKAWW01. Next base: position 91,874 of record JAKAWW010000001.1, read on the forward strand.
CCAGATGTGACAGCACCTTGCCCATAACCTCATCCATGTCGTCAGAATCACGTATCGTGACAAGATTGTCTGCAATGCTGACGCTTTCATCTGCAATTACCCCATGGAAAAGCAGCACAAGCCTCCTTATCTCATTGTCATCTGGCGCGGTGACGCGCTTGCCGTTTATTACGTTTGCCCTTGCAAGAATCTTCACCGCGTTGCCCACCGCAATGATGTGCTTGCGCGCGTCATTGAATTTCATAACAAGGTCAAGGAGCGGCCTGTATTCATATATCTTGTAAGCTTCAATTCCTTCTCCATCTACAAGCACTATACCGTCGAAATCAAGTGCAGTGACCTTCGATGCATTGACTTCCGGCTTGTAAACCGCGCCGTGGCGGCCAACGCATTCGTTGTTTGTATAGCTGCCTATCTTGTACTCCACGCCCCACTTGTCGAAAAACAGCTTTAGCCCTGAAACAGTCTCGTCCTTGAAATCCCTGGGCGTCACAAGCACAAGCAATCGCACTAAAACCACCACTCGGTACAGACTTATATCAGAGCAAATATTTATATACGTTAGGAATAAGCCAGAGTGGCAGAACGCTCGCGCTTTGCTGGCTACGTGGCAAGCTAAGGATGCTCAGCTCTCCATGTACGGGGCAAGGTAATACGCTATGGAAGCATCGCCTATCTTGTAATCGACGCGTATGGGCTCCTCGCTCTTGAGAGAAAGCATAATGGAAGAATTCTGCGGGCAGGCCGAGATTATCCTCTGCAGGTAATCGAGGTTGAACGTTGCGTTTGACGCCTTTGAAACATCAAGCTTCTTTATTATCTCTGCGTTGTTTTCGTGCTCCTCCTCGAGCTCTCCTGCATCGCCCTTCGCTATCACAAAGAACGAGTTCTTTTCCGCCTTGAAACCTATGTACGTGGAAAGCAGAGCGGCATCCTTGAGGATCTCCTTGAACATATCAGACTTCACTTCAACTGTGGCTTCGAAGTCTATCTTGGGCTCCTTCTCCACCTCCTTCTTGACATCTATGAGCGGCAGCTTGTAGCGCCTCCTGCTGTTCTGCCCTATGAACTCTATGAGCAGCTTGCTGTCTGTTTCCTTCATCACCAGCTGCTCGTTCTGCCTCGCGCTTGCGAGTATCTTGTCAAAGTTTTCGAGGTTCAGGCCTATAGAGGCATTCTTGTCTACGTCATACTTTGAGAACGCCTTGTTTGGCATGTAGAAAGAGACCATGCTTATGCCGCTAGGGTCCATCGCCTTGAGGGATATGCCATCCTTCGCAATGGCGAACGTGCCCTCGTCTATGAGGTTAACAATTGAGTCAACGCAATTCTTCCAATACCTTGCATCATCTATCTTTATTTCCATAGTACCACTTGCAAGCACAAGCCTCTAGGGTATATATTGATTCTAAATAAATAAAAACATATTGTATTGCGCAACATGCACTACTTCAAGGAATAAAGTTTCCTTATCTGCTCCTCGCTCAGCTTGCTGAATATGGGCTTTACGAGCTCTTTGTTTATGTGCACGCTTTCTACAATGCCCTCCTTTGCGCGCGCAAGGCTTGGCTCGTCAGCATATTCAAACACTTCAAGAAGCCTTGCGCTTGAAGCTGGCACAAACGGGTACAGAAGCATTGCCATTCTATACACAACATCCAAAGCTGTGTAGACAATCTCGTTGAGCTCCTTGCTGCCATTGGCATTGCCATATTTCCATGGCTCAGTCGCGCTTATGTAAGAGTTGCCAAGCGCGGCAATTTCAAGCACGTCATGAAGTGCTTCCCTTATCTGGACCTTCTCAAAATGCTCTTCGTACGCGCTTATAAGACTGTTTACCTTTTTGACCAGATCGGCTGAAGCGCCTGTCAAGGCTTCAGGCCTCTTTGCCTCGATGCTCTTTGCGAGCGAAAGCACCCTGTGCGCAAAATTGCCAATATTGTTATTCATGTCATTGTCTATGATCTCTATCAAGCGCTCCACCGAAAAGTCTGTATCAGATGTCTCGGGCAGCAGCATTGCAAGCGCAAAGCGCCAGTAATCAGGATGTGCTATCTCGATAGCGCTCTCCAGGTTTAATCCAATGCCCCTGCTTTTGGAAAATTTTATGCCTTTTGAAAGAAGGTACTCATATGCGATGATCGTATGCGGCAGCACAAAGCCGAGTCCGCTCCCTATGAGTATGCCAGGCCACATCAGCGTATGGAACTCTATGTTATCCTTGCCCATGAACTGTATCAATATTGTTTCACTGTCTTTCCAGTATCTCTCCCAAGCATCGCTCCACGACCTGGTTATGCCTATATAACCTATCACAGCGTCGAACCATACGTAGAACACCTTGTCTTCGAAGCCCTTATATGGTACCTTGAACCCGAACTTCAGGTCCCTTGTTATCTCCCTTGGCTCAAGCCCTCTTTTTATGTATCCCAGGCTGTGCGTAACCGCTATCTTGCTCCAGTTGTTGTCCTTGTTGCCGTTTATGAAAGCTTCTATCTTGCCCTGCAGCGCAGCAAGGTCAAGCGCAAGGTTTCTGGTTTCCTTGAATACGATATTAGTGCCGTTGCAGATGACACAGTGCGGCTTTATGAGCTCCTTTGGTGTTAGTAGGTGCCCGCAATGGTCGCACTGGTCGCCGCGCGCCTGGTCGTAGCCGCAGTACGGGCATGTGCCCTCAATAAACCTGTCGCTGATGAATCTTTGGTCTGTGTTGCAATATGCAAGCTCGCTCTGTGTCTCTATTATATACTTGTTCTTTATCAATGCTTCAAATATCTCATCAACAGTGAGCTCGTTCTCCTTGCTGTTTGTGTTTCCATACATGGTAAAAGTGCATTCGAATTTTTCAAGCACCTCTTTTACCTCATGATGCAGCTTATCCGCAAGTTCCGAGGGCTCGACACCCTTTTTCAATGCCTGCAGTTCTATCGGGGTTCCATGCTGGTCTGACCCGCATATGAATATGGCATCTTCCCTTTTCAAGAGCATGAACTTGTAAAATATGTCTGCGGGCAATACCGATCCTACAAAGTTCCCCAAATGTGGCACGCCTTCAACATATGGCAATGCGGATGTGATTATATACCTGGCCATAAAATTCAATGTGATTCAACTTTTATAAGTGTTCTCTTTATTTCTAGAAAGTTGACAATTTCAAGCATCATAAGCAATATATACTTGGTGCGTCTCATATCTGTGGGGTAATGGCATGTCAGCAATATCAAAGACTGTGGGAAAATTTGAAAATAACACGATAAAGACATTATTAGAGAAATATAAAACATTATATGCACTGAATTATGCTAACGATGTGCTTGACTGGGACACTCAGGTATACATGCCTAAAGCCGGCATTGTGGAAAGAGGTACCGCAAACGCGCAAATATCATTATTGTATCAAAAATTTTTCATGAGCGATGATTTTAGGCGCGCTTTGGATGAGGCAAACAAGCAGAAAGACCTTAATGATTATGAAAATGGCGTTGTAAGGGCGCTTAACAGGCAAATGAAAGTGATGAGCCTTCCGCCAAAACTCATAGAAGAAGAAGCAATGATGGCTACAGAGGGATTTGTTGCGTGGGAGAAAGCAAAGAAGAACTCAGATTTCAATAAGTTTAAGCCCTACCTGGAAAGGATAATAGAAATAAACAGGGAAAAAGCAGAGAAGCTTGGATATGAAGGGCACCCATACAATGCTCTGGTTGATTTGAATGAGGAGGGCATCACGGTAAATGATTTAGACGCCATATTCTCGCAGATGATACCAAAGCTCAAGGCCATTTTAAAAAGTGTCACTGATTCTGGCATATTCACAAAGGAGTACAAGCTCGCAGAGATTGCATATGATAAAGAAGCCGCGAAGAGTGCGAATGAGGAAATACTAAAGATCATGGGCTTCGATATGGCGAGGTTCAGAATGGACGTATCAACACATCCGTTCACAATGCCGATAAGCGTAAACGATACAAGGATAACTACAAGGTACGAAGGCATCAATTTTAAGAACACACTATTTTCAACAATACACGAGGGTGGCCATGCCATATACCAGCTTCAAGGTGACCCAGATTTGACCATAACGCCCATAAATGATGGTGCATCATTGGGGCTGCACGAATCACAATCGAGGTTCTTTGAGAACATTATAGGAAGAAGCCGGGAATTCGTCCATGCAATAACACCGATGCTAAGAAGCAAGTTCTACTTCCTGAAGGATTACAGCGAAGAGGATCTTTACTACTACTTTAATCAGGTCAAGCCCGGATGCATCAGGGTTGATGCGGATGAGCTTACCTACAACTTCCACATAGTGTTGAGGTACGAGTTGGAGAAACAACTTATAGAAGGAAAAATCAATGCAAACGAATTGCCTGAATTATGGGACTCAAAAATGGAGGAATACCTTGGGATAAGGCCAAGGAACGATGGGGAGGGCGTTCTACAAGACGTGCACTGGAGCAGCGGATTTGGCTATTTCCCTACGTACAGCCTGGGCAATATTGCAGCCGCGCTTATACTGTATAAGGTGCGTGCTGAGAACAGCAATTTCGATAGCGAAATACGAGCCGCTAACCTAACACCAATAAAGGAATGGCTAAAAGAAAAGATACACAGGTTTGACGGCGTTTATACACCAAAGGAACTGTTAAGAAGGTCGTTTAATGAGGGCTATAACCCGGAATACCTGATAAGCTATCTTAGAGAAAAATTCACAATGTCAAGCGAAAGTTGGAAGCCGAGAGCCTGAAATCCTTAATATGTTAAGCATTCTATTCGGTAATGCGCAGTGCTATTGCTCTGTTAATAAATATCGGTTAACCGAAACATTTAAATATTTATTTTACTATTAGATATCATATAAGTGATATAATGCCTAGGACAGATAAGAGCAAGTTGCAGTTTAAAAGCATCGACAGCATGCCTTTTGACATGCTTTTGCAGCTTTATATTGACATAAGAAAAGGCAAAAATAAAAAGGTGATATAATGAACGGAAACGAAGACGGAAACGAATATGGCCATCGCATGGGCGGAAGGGGCATGATGCACGGAATGCATGGCATGCACGGAATGCATGAGCATATGCATCCTTACGGCATGGCTTTTGGAAGGCGGGGCGCGCTAAGGCCGATAGTGCTGAGCCTACTCAACGAATCCCCGAAGAATGGGGCAGAGCTTTCCGATGCTATAGAAAGCATGTATGAATGGCGCCCATCGCCAGGAGCGCTCTATCCATTGCTGGAAGAGCTTGAAAGTGAAGGCGTTATAAGGAAGAAGGGCGAAAGGTATGAGCTTGCCGATAACGCAAAAGCAGGAGAGTTCTGGCCCCATGGGCTTGGAAGGCCAGCTTCGACCTTTGACATAATCTCTAGGATAGATGCGTGGATCAGCTACTTCGAAGACATGCAAAAGCGCAATCCCAAAGGCTTTGATGCATATGCTGACAAGCTAGAAGAGATAAGCACAAGACTGGCAGCGCTTATCGGAAAAGTGCAGAAGAAGCAATAATAATGCATTTTTTATCTTAGGTCAAGGTACTTTTCTGCCTTTCCTGAGAAAAGGAAATACGAAACAATGATGAAATCTATTATTATTGCGGCGTGCATTACTGTGCAGTAGATGCATATGGAATGCACCACGAAGAACTCCAAATAAAGCAGGTACGGCACTATTATAAGGCCGAAGAAACGCCAGCCGAAGAGCACGTCAAGGAGCCTCTTGGCGCTGGCAGAGCTGCCAAAGCTTATCATGCATACAAGGCAGATGTTGATGATGAACCACAGCGCAGCAAGTAATTCAAGTGGAAAGTGAATGCCAAGAACATCAATGTTAGAATAGGAGCTTTCAAGCACTGTTGCGCAGTTTATCGGCGTGCCTAAGAACTCTGCATGACCGCCAAGAGTGCAAAAAGGAGGCAAGTTGCCGAGCACCTGGAATTCATAAAGCACAGTGAGTGCAGAAGCTAGCCCTATTATTGACATTATCACTAGCACTATGAATATACGTTTCGTTACGCGCATTTCAACCATATCATTTTTCTAGTAAAGATATAAAAATTTGCAGCATGGAAAAGCGGCATTATTCGCTAATGGCTCTAAATTTACCACTCTCTGAAACAAAGCATGGGGCTGCCGAGATTTGAACTCGGATAACCAGCGCCCGAGGCTGGCAGTCTGCCAGGTTAGCATACAGCCCCGCAATAACATTATTAATCCGAACAGCATATATAAAATTATGCAGTTTGATGATGCAAAACTTGATTTTGCCTACAAATACCCATTTTCCAATGCTGCAAAGGAAATAATCAGCGCCGCAGGCATTTCAAAGATAAGCTATGCTTATCTGAGCTCGGCGCGCGGCCACCTCGAGCTAGCCATTTCGGGCAAGCTGGAATACAAGCGCACGAGCATAAGCTCTGTGAAAGTTGACTACCTGGTAAATTACGCATATTGCAGGATGCTTGCAAGCGCGTATTCGAGCATTTCTGTGACAAGCAAATACGCCGAGGCCGAAGCAGCTAGGTCCGCAGAAGCCCTGAGCACCAGTACCATCGAAGAGCTTGTATCACTAGGCAGCGAGCTCAACATGAAAATAGCGAAGAGGTTTAAGCCTGAATCAAGCAGCGAACTTGTCATGTATTTTAACGATTTCCTGAGGTATTCACCTGGCGTGAAGGGCCTCGAGCTTGTGAACCAGAAGCTGAGCGACGGTGCAGTGGTACTTGATTGGAATACTGCTGTGCGGCTGGTGCAATCGGCTTCAAGGAGCAAGATAATGGAGGGCCTGCCCATAAAGGCTTCGCAGCTGCCCCAGGAAGTAATAAGCTTTGCAAAAAGCTACAGAATATCAATGCCAAGTACAGCAGCAAGGGCGCCTGGCGCCATCGCAGGCCAAAGAGATTGGATAGAGAAGCTGCTTAATACGCCAATACCTGACGTGCGCCACCGCACGGTAAACCTTATACTCGCGCCGTATCTTGTAACGGTAAAGGGCATGAGCCCTGAAGAAGCTTCAAAGGTCATAAACGACTACATAGCAAAGTGCAAGCTCATCAATCCAGACACAAAGATAACAGAAAGGTATGTCGAGTATCAGTGCAACTATGCAAAGAAAAAGGGCATGAAGCCGCTCTCCCAGGCAAGGGCGAAAGAGCTGCTTGGCGGGATTGTTGACCTGTGGAATGATTGAGGTTTGAAAATGGCTGAGATATACACACTTTGCTACATATGCGGCAAGCCTGCAAAGCATGTCTGCAAGCTCTGCGGCAAGCACGTATGCGACGATCATTACATAACTGAGCTTGGCATATGCACAAGCTGCGCCCGGGGCAGGCGCTTTCACAAGGCAAAGGGCAGCAGCTGAATGGGCATGCTTGGCTGAATAGTATTTTATATTTTTACAACTAATAATATCGCTGAAGCATAAAGCACTGTCAATCGCAAATATGATTAAATGGCTGTTTATGGTCTGAAGGCAAGAATGTACATCGTATTGGCATTGATATTAGCCATAGGCTTCGGAGTTATCTACGCATTGCTATACGTGCTTGGCGTTTCCGCGGCAGGAATGCTTGCATTTGCTGCAATATACTTCGCATTCCAGTGGTATATCTCGCCAAAGGTCATATCATTATTCTCTAGGCTTAAATACATAAGTGATGCTGAATACCCAGATATGCATAGAATGGTGACAGAGCTTGCTAATGAGGCTCAGGTGCCTGTGCCAAGGATAGCTATAAGCCCGTCAAAGGAGCCTAATGCGTTTGTTTTTGGCCGGACAAGGAAGAGCGCAACGCTAGCAGTGCACCAGGGTCTCTTGAACATACTTGACAGAGAAGAGCTAAAGGCCGTGCTGGCTCATGAAATAGGCCACATAAAGCACAGCGACTTTGCAGTAATGACCTTCATATCGTTCATACCAATGCTTGCTATGCTTATAGCTGAATACTTCCTGTTCTTCGGCATGTTCGGCAACAGCAGGCAAGGCACAGGCTACCTTGCGCTGTTCGGCACCGGAGCCTTCGTGATATATGTGATAACAGAGCTCTTCATGCTTAGCCTTTCACGTTCCAGGGAGCTTTACGCGGACAACTACTCTGCAACAGCCACGCAAAAGCCTGAATACCTTGCAAGGGCGCTTGTCAAGATAACTTACGGCCAGGCAGCCTCGCCGCAGCAAAATGCGGCGCCCCAGGCGGCAAGATCCCTCTACATTGCAGATAGCACCCACGCAAGAAAAGAGGCGGAAGAGCTGATAAAGCACAAGGATGAGATATCCAAGATACTTTCAAATGCCGAGATAGAAAGGCTAATGTCAAGCATTTCTGCTCAAAGGCGCGGCAGCTTCATTTCAAGCATATTCTCAACACATCCTTCCACATATACAAGGCTCTTGCTATTGGCAAAAGCTAAAGGCGATATTGATGCAGGCAGATAAATCCCGGCAAGTTGATACAATAAGCGTGCCAGCGCTGCGCAGCGACGATGAAGCAAAGGAATTCAGCGAACTTGCAAAAGAGGCACGAAAGGCGTCTGGCGCGGCGCAAGAAGAGCTGCTGGGGCAGATAATGGAAAAGGTTTTGGAAGATCCTAAAAAATGGAGCAACGAAGCAGTAACGCTGCTTGCCGGGATAATGCAAGACTCTGTACTGGAAAACAGCAAAAATCTGAGTGATATAGAGGAAGCACTAACCTTGGTGTGTGTTATGCTAGAGCCATTTATTGACAAGTCAACAAAGGCAAGAATCAATGAGATAACCTTGAAGGACGGCTTTGTCATAGGATGGCGGGAATAATGCGCGCGCCGGCAAAGAATTGTTACCTTATTTAGCGCTTCCTCTTTCTGCGCTTTGTCTTGGGCCTGCCTGCACGATCAAGCGCTTTTGAGATGGCGAAATACAGCGCAGCTATTATCAAGTATGCTGCAAGAACAAAGCCTACAATCTTTGCAATGCTTACATTGGGCTTCTGGTCAAATCCTTGCTCAATTGTTGCAATAATGCCTGGGGTTGCAGTTGCACCTGGCGAAACCGTTGTTGCTGCAGTTGTGGTAGTGGTAGTAATTTTTATTACCTTTATGCTGGATATTGTCATGTTCGTGCCTATGATTGAGTAAGGTTTAGAATAGCCAATTATTTTTACCCCTGCAAGATCTATGTTTGAATAAGCGGCATTTATTGCTATATTTGAGGCGTTGTTGGCGTAAAGCGTGGAGTTTTGCAGTGTTATACCGCTAGAATGTGAAACGTTTAGCGCATTGCCGTATATGTTGCAGTTTTCTATTGTAACGTTTTTAACGCTTGACAATGATATGCTATCCTCTGTCGAATTAATTGTGCCGCCTTCGCAGTTTATTGCCACATTGCTTGCCCGTATTATGAGCGGCATTGCACATGTCTGGTTGGTGATCCAAAAAGTACGGAGCATGTGCAGCGACCCATAGGTGAGCGAATAATATCCAGGAAGCATTATTGGCGGCTCGCCATCGGTGCAGAAGGAAAGCCCCACCCCATATGTCTCTGTAGTTGAGTTGTCATGCTCCATAAACTGCGGAGATTTCAGCACCGCAATAGTCTCATGTACCCCAAGCGATTGCACTCCCCTATCGTATGATACGTTTCCATTTGTGGCATTGCGTAATATCGCCATGACTTTTCCATCTGGTGCTACCTGGTAGCCTTTCCAAAAGTACAGTGTCATGTTTGGTGCATTGTCATATTTAATTATTGTATAGTTCCAGAAGATGTTTGTATTGTCAGGATACTGTATATTCTCAAGCATGTCTGGATAAATCAATGTTGGCGTAAAATTCATGTTTCCATAAATGTAGAATGTCTTGAATGTGAGCTCGTCCCATCCCCAGAAAGGGCAGATAAACCAATATGGCTCATAGCTAATGGTTTTATTTTTGTATACCTGCTCTGTTTCTAGCTTGAACGTTGCTACTTTGCCATTGGTTACCGGGCCAGGCGCATACACCCCGAACCGCGGCAGTAAATAGTTGCTAATGTTTGCAGCTTTAACTAGTTCGCTTTGTGTGGTCCCCTGCGTCTGGGCAAGACCAAAGCTCTTCTGCTCCAAACTATAAGGCATCACTGAAGCAAATCCCTGCGTGCCTATGTTTCCATTTTCATCAAGCGGTATAAAATTGAAATAATAGCCAAGCGCTATGTTGGAATAGTTATCTTCAAATGAAAAATTGTATGTGCCGTATGGGCTTATAATGTTATTCATTGCGCGGCGCAAGCTTGAAATTTTTGCACTGGCAAAAACACAGTTGTACATTGTGTTGTTGAAAGTGCCATTGCCGAATGTCACATTTGCCACAATGAAGCTGTCTTTGCAGTAAAAACTGTTCTGCGAGGCGTTGTTTTCAAAGACTATGGCAGCGTTTGTGCATGATGCATTGCCAAAGTATGTGTTGTTGCTGCCCGCTATCACGTAATTGCACAACCCCTGCGCCGCAGCGGCCTGGCTATGCGCTACAACTGCGAGAAGCATCAGGGCAAGCACTATTAACACACTTTTTTGCACGATCATAAATCCTACTTTACATAATATATATTTGTAGGTATATAAACCATATCAGGCTCTTCAGACGTAATATAGCTTTCTGGTATGCCTTTAACAGGGGGCATTGTGTATACGCTTATCCAGTTGCTGCAATGCGGCGGCCCTGACCAGACAACATAACTTCCTGCCTGGAACGATGTGCAGCTGGTGGTATTGGTAATGTCAAATATGACCTTAGATGTCGAAGGATCCCCATAATAGCTGTCAAAATTTGCCCCTGTATATGTTACTGTAGCATTATGCCAATACGCTTCAAGGTATATTAGCGCACTGTGGTTTACTGTTGCATTGTACCTAAGGAAGTTTGCGGCTGGCATAACCAAGCTTTCCTGGTAATACTGCCAGTAATACCAATACTGGGTGGTAGCAATGCTATTGAAATAAAGCACGCCAAGCAGGAAAACGGCAAATACCGCCCCAATCGCAACGAGGTACTTGCTCTTGAATTCTAAGAGCTTTGATATCGCAATGCCTATAACCGCAGACATGGCTGGAGCTGTTATCATCATGAATCTTCCGAGCCTGTATGTGAGCAGGTAGTGTATTGCAAAGGGGTGCACAGATATGCTTACTGACATGGGCCCAAATTCAAGGAATACGAACATGAACGCGTACCAGGCCAGGATAAAGTAGGAGCGCCTGTCCCTTAGTGCCAATAAAACCACAGCAGCAGCAATAAAATAATAAAAATATACTCCAAAATCGCTAGGGTTTTGCGTAAAAAGCATATTGCCCGCAGTGCTTAAGTTGGAAATGATGTTGGGCGTCTGCGTCAATACTCCAAGCAAATGGTATTGGAAGAACAAGTTTGGGTAGAATGCAAGGTTAGTATTTGTTGTGGGTATCGTAGGTAGGCCATTTATCCTAGTACCGACTGCACTGTAGAATTCGACATTCCTTGTAATAGTCAGGAAAGGTTGCGGCGGCACACTGGTATAGTAGCTGAATATGAAGGTTAGCAGAAAACTGACAGCAATGCCGTAAATGAAAAAGATGCTGCTCCTGTCAATCTTTATGCGTTTCCTCGCCAGCTCCACAACAGCATACAAAAGCACGAATGCTATTATGATTCCGGCTTCGTAGCTTATGAGCCAGGCTACGACAAGCATGGCGCCAGATGCGAAATAATACGCTTTTTTGCCGTTTCGTTCCGCATAAAGGAACATGAGTACCGCTAGAATCCCTGCAAACGTGAGCGTCGGGTCCTCACCAGTATTCACAGCAAACTTTGTTATAAGAGGGTATATGCTGACTATGAAGCCGCTCAACAGGGCAGCCTTATATCCATAAAACAGCTTTACAATAAGGTATGTGGTTACTATTATACCGATATACGCTACAATGTCCCAAAGCGTGGAAGTAAGGTTGGATATCCCAAACAGTTCATAGAACAGCGCAGTTGGAAAGAACTGCATTATGCGCATAGAGAATATATAGCCTGCATTCATGTGGTATGCGCCTTCTATGAATGAGCTTGCAAGGTAAAGGTAGTTTGGGTCATCGCCGTACGCGCTTGGACCCTCAAAATGTGTAAATGTGTAGTATGCTGCGTTGGCTAATATTGCCAGCAGAAGCACCATTGCTATGATCCTCTCGCGCTTTGCAGAAGCCATGCTGCCATAAAGATGTTTTGTGCTATGCATATACCTTCACATATGCGCATGTTCTTGATATGCGGTTTATTACGGTGCTATTGCTTACGTTTGTTTTTGTATAGGTAACATTATTGAATACGCTTACCCATTTCGTATTGTTTGAAAACGCCTCGAAAAATCCACCGCAAAACACCCATGTTTTGCCTGCTGCGGCAGCAGTGGGTTTAATACTTACCAGCATTCCCGTTGCACTATTTGCGGCCATGCCTGCAGGTGAGAACGCCTTTGGCGTTGCGTTTTCTACAAAATACTTTGTGGCATTGGGCTTGTTGTAATATACAAGCATGCCAGTAGTGCCGTTTGCGTAGTAGCCAAAATACTGTATATCCACAGTGTTCTCTATAAAAGGCTGCGTGTAATATATGTCAAAGTTGAATACGCCTGTGTAGACAAGTGAGAGATTTAGTGTGTTCCCCACTTTGACAGTGTTTGCGCTCGGCGTTATTGTTATATTGTCCACAGTCTCTATTGGAACATTCTGGTAAAGCTTGCCATCCTTGAAAAAGTAACTCTCATAGCTTAAGTTTTTCAGAACCACGTTGTATTGCAATTGCTGTGCTATTATTGCCGGAGTAGTGTTGCCTACATTGCTATTGCTGGGCCTATTGCTGTACCTGAAGGCTCCTGGAAAGGCCATCGCTGCCGCAAGAAAAAGTGCAAGCAGCACTACAAATATACTAGTGCCGATGAACCACTTATCACTTTTGATGCTTTGGAGCACAAAATCCCCTAACTTAAGATAATTAATAAGAATTAACATTTTTAAGCCCTTTCCTGCATGGGCATCATGAGGCAAAGCAATCCAAATGCATCGTCGTTTGCTAGCTTTTATCACCTCAAGGCGTATTGCACCCACTTTGCGTATAAATTCACAGTATTTTGCTGACTCATGGAAACATATTTAAACATTAGTTGTTACTACTTACTATGGTGATGCTATGAAAAATGCAATCTACCTGGTTTCACTTTTAGCGTTTACAATGATGCTTGCAGTGTCTTTTGCAAGCAGCGCAATTGGCGTTTCATTTCCAAAAGTTGCACCAAGCCATGTGACATTATACCTGAATGACTCCACAACTGTGGCGTTTTCCTTCGTTTTGTACAATGGCACGGCAGGCACTACCTGCATAGGGATACCAAATTCGCCGCAGCTGCAAGCCAATGGCACGTATACAAGCGTAAGCCCGCCATCTGGCGTGCCTCCATTCAATGGAACCATGTATATAACAACAAAGCCAAATGCAGTGCCTGGCAACTATACAGTGCAGCTTGCTGGCGGGTGCGCTGATCCTACAAACCACGGTATTGCTGTCGTGTACCTGACTGTGCTGCCGCAGCAGAAGCCCGTTACCATCACAACAACAGTAGCAACAACCACGGTGCCTTCAAACAGCATAACCTCTTCAGTACCGCCAACCACAACACCGCCAACTACGATAGCCACAGTTGTACCCCCGCCAATAACCACAACTAACAACACTACCTTGGTATACATACTGGTAGTGATAATAGTAATCGCGATAATAGTGATAATAGCGGCATTTTATAAAATGAGGCACAGATACTGAATCTGGGCCTTTCATTTTTTGCAGTTTAGATTAACAGCAAATGCCTCATTAGCCGTGCGCTTTGTTTTATCTATATATAATTTGTCATTGCATTACAATTATGGCTTTCTACCAGATTGTAGCGGCGCTGGTATTTGCAGCCCCTTTAGTGTTTGGCGTCTACCTCATGTCAAGAATGCGTTTCCTTAATACCTGGCTTGAGGCTGCGGCATTCGGCATGCCTGCCGGGATAGCACTCTTTACCGCGTTCCTGTTTTTGCTCTACGCAATCGCAGGAGACTTTTCAATGCTCATAGTATACATGGCACTAGCCGTTTTCCTGCTACCCGTAATAGCTGATATATCGCTCAGGCTTTGGCATAAAGGTCCAAGCCTGCGCGGCGCGCGCCGCGTGGAAAAAGCGATGCCTTTACTTGGCCTAAATACAAAATTGTTGTTGACGATACTTGTACTTTTTATGGTGATATCAAGCATATTCATATTTTCTGTTTCAAGAAGTGGCAATACAATATACTGCATTGATGCTGGCTGTTCTGATACCTTGTACCATATAGGCCTGGGCAATTCATTGATATACACAGGATTTCCGCCAAAATATCCATTTGCCATAGGAACAACCAATGTATACCCGTTCATGAATGACATGTTCGCCATGCTGCTCAATTACTTGGGCTTCGGATTGGTGGCATCTATAATAGTACCAGACATATTGATGGTATTCTCTTTTGTTACGATATCAGTGCTGTTTGCATACAAGGTTACCAAAAGTTCTGGCGCCGCAATCGCATCTGTAGCAGTATTCTGGTTTGGCGGTAATGGGCTGATGAAGCTCATAGACGTGCCTTTTGCCACATATCTTTCGAAATTTATGCAGCCCATACACCTTATCCCGCAGGAGCTCTCTTACATGCCGCATGCTACTGTGCTTCAGTATGCTTCCTCTCTGCTCCAGATGAGTGCAATATCAATAACCTACTGGACTACAATAATAAACGACATGCTCATAGCGCAGCACGACTTTATGCTTGGCCTGCCCATGGGCCTTGCCCTGCTGTATCTGCTATACATGTTTGTATTTGAAAAGGGCAAAGACCATAAATTTGGGGCAAGGGAGCTTATCCTAATAGGCGTGCTTGCCGGGCTTCTGCCCCTAATCCATCCAACTACCCTAGTGGTGCTTATCGTAGTGGGCATTTTTTTCCTTGCCTACTCCATGATTATAAAGGAAAAGAGGGGCATACTGCTAAAATGGCTTTATGTGGTAATACCGCTGCTGCTGCTTGCAGTGCCTGAGCTCTATTTCATGAACATGCAGCACCGCAGCTCGAACTGGTTCTTCCCTAACTATGGCGGATTCGTCATACATACCCATGTGGCTGCGCTCACTTACCTTTACACGTTTGCCAACATCGTGTTCTTCTGGATAGAGGTAGCAAGCCTCCCGATAATATTGGGATTCGTCGCGCTTTTGTTTGTGAAGAGAGATGTGCGGCTTCTGTTCGTGCCATTTTTTGTGCTCCTTGCAACAATAACCCTGTATTCGCCTTTGCCTAATCCTGCCGATTCCAACAAAATATTCGTGTACATATTCTTCGTTCTTAGCTTACTAACAGGCATGCTACTGGAGCGCATCTACAGGCACAAGGGCATGGTGCTTAAGATAGCAGCAATAATAATATTGCTATTGATAGTGTTCAACTTTGCATATGTTTACCTGTCAGACATAGTTCAAGGCATGCAAATATTGGTGAGCAGCGCCCAAATGTCCGCTGCGGAATTCATACTCTACAATACACCCATCAATGCCGTATTCGCCGAGAACGGCTACAATTCCTACTTCAGCCCTATCGCTTCGACTTTAGGGGCAAGAGTCACCCTTATATCTTATGACGTGTATGTAGGTGGAATATTCAAGTATACCCCAAGCACCCTTGAAGCATACAACAAAGAAATATTCAGCTCTGGCAGCTGCAGCCTGATACGGCAGTTCAACATATCCTACATATACCTTCAAACGCCAAATACAACCGCAGCCAAAGTGTTTGACAATTCTAACTTCAGCAAGGTTTACAGCACATATGACAATCAGAAAAACCAGTATATCTACATCTATAAAACATATTGTGACTGAAAATGCACATATACATGATAATGCCCGCCCACATGGAGTCTGAACGCATATCAAACGCGATAAGCGATTACAGTAGTTCGCTGTGCAGCAAATACCGCAACTCCATAAGAATAATTATTGTCACAGACAGGGAAGGGGATACGGCGATGACAGCATCGAGGCTCACCAAGGGCAAGAAGAATTTCAGCGTAATGGCAAGCGAGCGCCGCGAGGGCAAGGGCGGCGCCATAATACATACCCTGAGAATGCTCTGCGGCAAGGCACGCCTTGACAGAAGCGACACTGTAATATTCGTTGATGCTGACGATTCAGTTAAAGGCACCCAGATAAGCAAGCTCATAGAGCAGCTCGAATCTGGCAAGTATGATGCAGTTATCGGATCAAGGTATATTAAAGGGAGCAAAATAATAGGCAAAATAACAATGGGCAGGTATGTGGCGAGCAGGGCATACAATGCGCTTGTAAGGATGCTGTTTGGCATCAACCTGAAAGACACGCAGTGCGGCATAAAGCTTTTCAAGGCCGGTGCTTTGTGCAGTGTTCTGCCAAGGCTCGCCCTCGTAGACATGAGCTTCGACGTAAACGTGCTGTACGAGCTCAAGGTTTCTGGCGCTACAATACACGAGGCGCCTATAACGTTCTACCAAAAGAACGAGGGGAGCAAGGTGAATCTGGCTAGGCAGTCGCCGCAAATGTTCCTCACGACACTTGGATTCCGCATATCGCGTTCAAGATTCAACGCGCTTGTGCCTGTCAAGCTAAAAGGATTCATATATGAAATAGTCAAAGGGTGGTAGAATAAACATTCTTGTGCTCAACTGGCGCGACATAAGCAATCCTTCTGCAGGCGGCGCCGAAGTGGTAGTTGATAATATCATTGAATTCCTGCGCAAAGGCAATAAAATAACTTTTTTCACATCATATTTTCCAGGATCAAGGCATATTGAGCAGCACGGCAGCCTGCGTATCTTGCGCCGCGGAAGCATGTTTACTGTGTACCTGCATGCCTTGCTGTACCTGCTAAAGAATAGAAGGAATTTTGACGCAGTGGTCGAAAGCGTGAGCACCGTGCCTTTCTTCACCCCTTTAGTATTCAACAAGAAGAAGGTAATAATAGTGCACCACTTTATGGGCAGGCGCGTATTCCTTGAGCTCCCATTCTACAAGGCGTTTGCAGCATACATTGCAGAGAAGCTTATCCCAGTGCTTTACAAAAAGAGCTTTTTCATAGCTATGTCAGGGAGCGTGGCCGAAGAGCTGAAAAACGCTCATGTGAGAGGAGTGCGCATATCTGTTTGTAATCCTGATGCGAGCTTCAGGTTCAACGAGATGTGCAAGGCGCGGCACTACAAGAAATTCGCGCTGCCTACAATAGTGACCGTTTCGAGGCTTATGAGGTACAAGAGGGTCGGGCTTCTGATACAGCTATTCAGCAAGCTTCCAAAAGAGCTTGGTGCAAGGCTTATCATAATCGGCTCAGGCAAGGAGGAGCATGCGCTTAAGCTATTGTCAAAAAGACTCAATATAGGCAACAAAATAAAATTCGCGGGAGCGGTTTCGGAGCGCGAAAAGACAAAATACCTCAAGAAGGCATGGGTATTTGCTACTGCCAGCAGCATGGAAGGCTTCGGTTTAAGTGTGCTTGAGGCTGAAAAATGCGGCACGCCTGCCGTAGTGTTCGGCGTGGGTGGAATAAGTGAAGCGCTAAGAAACAACTATAGCGGGTTTGTGGTAAGGGAAGGCGATTATGGCTCATACGTGTCAAAGCTTCACAAGCTTTTGGCCGATCAGGAATTAAGATCAAAGATGTCATCGAATGCGCTTGTTTACGGCAGGAAGTTTAACAGCGCCAAACTGCCAAAGCACATAATGTCAATGATAAGACACAGAAAAGGCCTGCGCAGGGCGCAGGCCCCTGGGTAAGCCAAGAAACCTTGGCACTGTAACATACGTAATAAAAATATTTAAATCTTTACTTTTCTCCTTTTATGTTTATTTAAATATACACAATTATAGTAAAGTATATATACTTTGCCGCAGTAAATTAAACCAGGAAGTTGCGCGTGCCAGCGCTATAAAAGTCGGCTCCTGCAAAAGGACACGGGCTCCTGGGCAAAAGGGGTAAGCCAATGAAATCTGGGCTAGAGCGCGAGCTCTCGGTGTGGATAGACATGGCTATGGAGCGCATGGGTGACCTGAGCGAATACGGAACGCACCTGTCCGAAGAGGAAGAGCTTGATGAAAAGCTGAACGACATAGAATTCAGGGACCGCCTGGTAGAAGCTACAATTTCCACGCTGGGCGAAGCAGTAAGGTGCAAGAAGCTAGCGAAGGCATTGGAGACTGTTGGCCTCAAAAAGGCCTACGAGCTAAGGCTGCGGGTCTATCCAGATAGTCTCGAAAAGCTGCCTCCAATCCATGTGCAATAGCCTTTTTCTTTTCTTTTTATTTTTTTTGTTTTATGCATGAATGTGCGTGCATTTCGCATAGTTATTACAAAGAAAGGTACAATCTAAAATCAATGGCTTTAATAGTAACTTTTATAAATGTTATAAGAAATGCTGTAATATAACAAGCAGTAGGATCCTGCAGAGCGTGTAGTTTTGTGAGAGCGCGTATCCAATTAGGCATAAAGAACATGGATTCAATGGTCTACGGTGGCATACCCGAAGGCAACCAAGTGGCATTGGCAGGCGGGCCTGGAACCGGAAAGACCCTCATGGGCTTCGAATATTTGTACCACAATGCAAAAGGCGGAAATATAGGCATATTGTTTTCAGTAGAAGAGCACACAGACAAAATCATTGAAAATGCTAAATCCGCATTTTCTGATTTTACTGATATAGACGACCTTATAAAGAGCGAGAAGCTAATCATTTACGGTTCTGAAGAAAGTGAAATGTTCATGAAACGAGACTTGGAACGGAGCACGTATGTGTTCACAGAGTGGGTGTCCAATATGCAGGCAATGATATCCCACTACCATGCCACAAGGGTCGTAATAGACGCAATAAGTGTAATGAAGATGCTCATAAGCAATCCATTTGATTACAGGGATATGACAATGAGCCTTATAGGGGTGCTAAAGGAGCTCAGCGCAACATCACTCATAATAGTAGAGCTGGAGACTGCAGAGAAGGAAAAACTTGTCTTCACTCCGGAATTCTTCATGTATGACGGAATTATCGCTTTGTACTTGTCTGGAGAAGGCAGTAGCAGGATACAATCAATGGAAATTATAAAGATGAGGGGCACTGCGCACAGCTTCAATACACTACCATATGAAATAACCTCATCAGGGATACGCGTGCTGGAGCTGCCTCACGGCGAAGATATGGAACTGTAGTCTATGGTTGTGCTGTTGTAACATTGAGATGATATGTATGGAGAATATGGGGGTCATAAAAAGGATAAAAACCGGCATTGCTGGCTTGGATCAGTTAATCTCAGGGGGCGTGCCTGTAGGATCTCAAGTGCTCATAATGGGAAGTCCAGGTGCAGGAAAGACCCTTATGTCAATAGAGATGCTCTATCATAATGCGAAGCTCGAAGTGCCGAGTACCTTCATAACAACAGAAGAGATGAAAGAGTCAATCATAAGCAATGTTGAAAACGCCTTCTACGCCTTCGAGGAGTTCGAAGATATACTAGAAAAGAATACCATACAGCTGATTCACAAGCCGATAATAGATGATTTCAAGTCTCGTGAAAACTTTGAGAAGTTCATTGCAGAAATCGTTGAAGCAATGAATGCGAACAAGTCCAGAATACTTGTATTTGATTCTCTTAGCAGCCTTAGGACCGTAATGCCTGATGACAGGACATTCACAAGATCAGCAGCGTATATGACCGAAGTTTTCAGGGAGGCATCATTGACAACTTTCATTACAATGGAAGCAGACCCAAAACAGGATATAATAAGATCTGGCATCTACGGCACTTCTATGTTTGATGGGCTAATAAAGCTCTATATCAACAAGGCTGTGGGCACATCGCAGTATATGATAGAGATACCAAAGCTGCGCAACTCAGCGCATAAGCTATCAGACGTGCCGTTCCAGATAACTTCCAAAGGCTTTGACGTGCTTGCTGATTGAAGGCTGATACAAATGGGTGAAGAAAACGAAACATTGCAAGGGTTTCTTGAAAATGCAATAAAGCTCTCTACTGATGCAGCCCAGTACCTGTTAGAAAAAGAGGTCAACAAGGGGCTTGGCATGATAAACAAGATCATACCAATGGGGCTGACGAATAAGCTATTGCCCTATTTTGCGGCTGCAGGGATACTTGACCTTTCTGGCAAAGATATAACAAAGAGCGACATAGAAAGGCTTTTGAACGCTGGGGACGTAGATGTAAACAGGACCCTCCTTGAAGGCATCGGGATGCTGCACTACAGGAACCACCTGGTGTACATTCTGGGGATAGTGCTGCTCGTTTCAGCCGAAAAGGAAGTTACAATGGAAAGGTTGCTCAATGTGGCAATAGCGCTTGACATAGATCCTGATGTAGGGGTTGCGCGCGAAGCCGCAGATGTATACAACGAACTTGCGCCAAAGCACGGTTTTCCTGCTATACCTAAGATATGAGCAACCATCACCATAGGGGCATTGTTCACGCTATTATTGCCCGCGAAGCAGCGTAATCATCGCGCCAGACTTCCTTAAAAAGCACGGCTAAGCAAGCTTCCAAAAGAGCGTGCAATGCCATTGAGCACCGCACAACTGCAACATATATCTATCTTTTTGCGCATTCCATATATGTTTGAAATGCCCTCTCAAAAACCCAGCATAATAATAGCTGCGGTGGTAGCAGCCCTTGTAGTATCTGGTGTATACACTGTAATAGCAACCCATATGATTGAGTTTCCAATTGTCAAATATGTAAGCCAAGGTAGCGCAGGCATAGACGCTGTAATAAATGCGCATGGCTATGTTGAAAGCAATATCAAAGTAAGCGTGTCTGGCAGTGGCACCAGCCTTTCTGTGCCAGTGAGCATAATAAGCAGGTGCTTTGTTACAAGCGCAGCAGCAATACAGGAAAATGCATCGCAGCAAACTATCCGTATAATAACAACTACGATACCCGGAACGTATATAGAGCCGTGCAACATGACGGAGCACGTCGTATTCGCAGGGCTAAAGCCCTATTCCATGTACAATGTATCAATAAACGGAAGCGAAAGCCCTTATTGCCCCCCTGGCGTATTCTGCCCGTTTTTCATTTTGCGGGTGCAAAAAAGCTTTGATGTAGAGACCGCGGCGAACGGCAGCATAATTAACGTGACCTTTGGTGTCTAACTCTATTTTGCCTTGTCCTTATATTGCAAATTTGGTGCAATGGCGCTCTCTTTTGCGCTGGTTCCTGTCAAACCCCTGAGCATTTTCAGCGCCTCGTCCATTGCAAGCGTGCTCTTTTTTCTGTAAAGCCTGTAGCCACTGTCAAAAAAGTCAAGTATTTTTGAATCAGGTACTTGCTGCATGCTGGCTTTGTCCCCATCCTTTTTAATCTCCCATATGGCTATACCAGAGCCTACTGTCAGTATGCCGCTATCAGATATATCAGCAACGGCCGTATAAACAAGGAATTCGGCATCCTGCATTGTAATCTGTTGCCCTGTTTTGTTTATGTATTCAAGATAAGGAATTATCTTGCTGTTCATCGTGTTCAACCCCATTACTGTTTCTCCTACTACGTCATTGTCCATATGCAGCGATTCTATTGACAATCTCCTATTCTTCTTATCTGCGATAAATTCTATCATATCTATTTTGTTGTTGGTAATGCCGCAGAATAGCGCCTGTATATCGATATCGATATTCCTTATTTCGTTTCTTAGCTTCTTCAGCGTCCCAAGTAGGTCTCTATCGAGTTCCGAAGAATTATTTCTTAGCAGGATTATCAGGTCGTTTACGTTCTCGGTGTCGCCGCTGAAGCCGAATAAGGTGTTATTGCCTATGCCAATTAGCTTGTCGAATTTAGTAGAAAAGGTATCGCCATCGGCCATTGTCACCGTGGCTCTCCTATCGGCGCCGATCACTGCCCAGTCCTTGCTCTTAAACGCTATTACAATGGACAACATACCACAATTGTAAATAATGTTTAAGTTTCTTAATGTTATGTTTTTAACCAAAACTTTGCCTTCCTTATGCTTGCGCAATGAACTTGGCTATCATGCAGTGGTTTCCTGTACGTTCATGGCTTGTGAAAGTAATATCTGTTCAAAATGCGCCATAAAAAGATGCTACTGGTTATGCAAAGTGCTCTTGCTGCCGCTATAAGCGCCAATAAACGTATGCCACGCTGCGCTTTGGGCGCCTGTCCCAGGATTCGAAAGGTTAAGCAGGCCGAAATTGTTGCCTAGCGTGCCATCCGAAAGCCCCCACAAATCGTACCAGTAAACTCTCTTCACGAAGCCTATGTTGCCGAAAAGCGCAAGGCCCTGCTCCATGAATGCGCTTTGCAGCGATTGAGTATACCCTTGCGTTTCAACTGATGATGATGGCATTCCGAATTCAGTAATCCATATCGGCACGTGCGTAAAGTTTTCATACGCGTAGAGGCTTGCCTTCCATGCCTGCTCCTGCGAGCCGCTCAGTAACTCGGGACCGTACGGATAAGCGTGTATCGAAACAGCATTGCAGTACTTATATGCGCCGTAGCTCCATACCTGCTCGTACCAAAGCATGGCCTGGTAATCTGCAATAGGCGCGCCGCCGAAGCACACTATTGTTGCATTGGGCTCTTTTGCCTTTATCACCTTTGAAGCGCTCCTTATGAGCATGTAGTAGTTGTAGGCGCTGCCGTTCATGTAACCTGTCTGAAACTGCTTCACAAGCGGCTCGTTCCATATCTCCCACGTATCAATCCACGGGTATGCCGCAATGGCGCTCGCAACGCTCGCGTTCCATTCATTGAGGCTCCAGTTCTTGTTGGAAGAGCCTCCTGGCAGGGTTTCATAATCCAATATACCAAGATAGCTTGCATTATATGCGCTGTGCTCTGCGCCAAGCAGTGCTTCCTGGCTCTTTCCAAGGCTTATATCTGTGCGGAAATATCTGACTCCATTCTCAAGTGCATATGACTCGGAGCTCTCGTTGCCGTGTGTGCATACCCCAAGCACAAAGCCCAGGTGCCTTGGCGCAGATACGCTGTTGAAGTTGACCACCTCGGACAGCACGGCAATCAATACCGCCGCTGCCACTATCAGCGCAATGGCAAGCATGCTGCGCTTTCTCATCTGCTCACTGCTTCTCCACAAGCTTGAATGTGTAGCTTTCAAGCATCCCATATGCGTCTTCGAGCTTCTTCCTGTCTACGCCTGCTGGCAGGCTTTGCGTGCTTTGGAGCATATCCAAGAGCTTCTTGTGCCAGTCTATCATCCTGGCTATCTTGTCCTCATGGTTCATGAAATCACATTTACTATTGAATGAATTTATAAAACTCTTTCTAGACTGTACAGATAGCATGAGCAAGTATTAAAGAGATAAATGTCACTTCACTGTTTGCCTTAATCATACATAACTTATTTATATTACAGTAGACTATAATCATATACCTGTTTAGCCCGTTTTTCCTTTATGGAAGGAGGGGACTTCACGCTATGCAGAGAAAGTGCACAGTGCAAAATAATATCGGCGAGTCAATGCACATAAGAAAACATGAACAGGAATTCATAGAGTGCCCAAACTGTCATGAGGACTTAGACAATTTAGAAGTTCCAGAATTGGAGACAGAAACAAGATCGGTGTTTGTTGGTAGTAATGGCGTTTATGATGCGTTCGGGTTTATGGGAGAGATGGAGCATATAACACCAAAGCATAATCCTACACAGTTTACTTGCCCTAGTTGCGGTACTATAATAGCCACTAATGAAAAAGAAGCAATGGACTTTCTTAAGGGCAAACCAAAAAAGCTAAGGAGCATATGAAACTTCTGGGCGAGTAAATCGTTGATACTGGCATCTGCAGGGATGTTGTTGCGGACTTGCCAGCGACATGAATTCAAATCCGCGATTGCACCTCTTTATCTGAAGCCGCAATCCTTCAGCCTAAGCGCATGCTACATTTTAATATGAGCAGATGCCCATGCAGCAACCTTCTTTGCCAAGGCATCACGCTTGCCGGCGAATACGTGGTCGGCGCCCTCTATCAAAAGCGCGTCTAACTGCCTTATAGCACCAACGCTTTCGGGCTCCTTCAGGTGCTGGCTTGTTGTCTAAGGTGCAAGCTGGAAGGCTTCTGCACTCTGGCTCATGGTCCTTGGTTTCTCCTTTATGTAATCCAGAATCTTGTTTTCTGTTTCAAGCGTCTTGCTCATTTAACCACCGAATTATTTAGCCTAAAACATTTAAATATATGTTATCAGTGCTTAGGTTTTGTTTCGGTTTTTCCTCGTAAAGCTATCGCAGGAAATCTAATGTCAGGGCAAACTGCAAAAAGCGTTCCAATAAATTTATTTGTGCCGCAGAGATGTTTTTGTAGGCTGGCTTATTTCCTGGTCAGGTTTGGTGTTAACAACAAGTGCGAAGTGCCGTTCCAGAAGCTTCTCAGCACGCTTCCAATACACCAAGCCGTCTTTTGTGCGTCCTCTTCTGTCCAGCTCCTCTGCCCTGTCGTGCATCTTTGCAGCCTTAATCCTGTAGCCTACAGCCCGCATCGCCATTGAATAGGGCATGTCGAACTGCAGCCGGTATTCCTTGGCCATGAACTCGGTTGCCTTTCCAAAATCCTTGCGGCCATGCCAGATCCACCAACCCACCTCGTACCTGGCGAGCAGCCTTGCCTTGCTTGTTGCATTCATCATCCCACCAAAACCTCATTCGCCAGGGTTGGGATTTGAACCCAAAATTCCCGAAGGAAACCGGTTGCCTTGTTTGCATCACAGATCAGCTCTTGAGCCAAAACTCAAGACCGGCGCGTTACCGGATTCCGCCACCCTGGCATAATACCAATTTAGGCAATCCGCTTTATATTGTTTGCGTTTGGTGATGTTATGAAAATAAACCTAGTGGAAAAATTTTATAATCTGGTCAAAAAAGAACAAAATGGAGCATTTTCGATTCAGATAGGCTTCTCAAAAGCGGTGCTCAAAAAAGTGCACGGCATAAGCTTCCAGTACCAAAAGGCGCCAGTGCACGAATACTCTTACAGATGGAAGCGCTTTAAGAAGCGCATAGGCATCTGCCCGGAAAGCGAGCCGAACCCCCATATGGTAATAGCAGGCATGAGCGGCGAGGGTAAAAGCACGCTGCTCAGGTCGATGCTTACAGACATGAAAAAATGGAACGTGTCATGCCTGCTTTTCGATTCAAACAACGAGCACGAAGCCCTTGTGAAAAGCATAGGCGGCACTGTAATCGATGCATCGCGCGAGGGCATAAACCTTCTCGAGCTTGGCGGCAGCACAATCGGCGACAGGATTGACGAGCTTACCAGCCTTTTCAAAAGCGTATTCAACTTGGGCTACCTGCAGGCGATGAAGCTCAATTCGTGCCTGTGGTACACGTATATGCGCAAGGGCGCAAGGAGCCGCAGCGAAGCATTCATGGAGCGCGAGCCGACCGTATACGACCTGCTCGAAGAGCTCAGCGTTTTCATAAAGCTCTCGAAAAGCGTGCAGGAAAGCAACAGCCTGCGCAGCATGTACCAAAAGCTTGCAACATTGCAGAGAGGCGCCTTCAGGAATAGCGGCATAAGCATGGGCAAGATAGCACATGGCATAAGCTCGTTCTCCCTTGCCAGGATAGGCAATGAAAGGGCAAGGCTCATATACATAACAGAGCTGGTAAAGAGGCTTTACAGCTACATGCATACTGTGGGCAGGGAGCACGGCATATCAATGTATGTGGTGCTCGACGAATCGCAGCTCATACTCGGCGACGAAAGCGGCGCGAGGCTAATGGGCAATATAATAGAGGAGGGTAGGAAGTTCGGCTTCGGCGCCATAATAGTGTCGCACATGGCAAGCAAGCTTGACAGGCGCATCATTGCTAATGCCTCTACATTCATGAGCTTCTACGCGAAAGAGCCAGGAGAGGTGAGCTACGTGGCAAGCCTGCTTTCAGGAGCCTTGCCAGACATGCAGAACGCGATAAAGGAAAAGCTGCGCACCCTGGGCAAGCACGAAGCGCTGCTGACTAGCAGTTCGCACAGGATGCCTGTACTGGTGAGCACAGCGCGCCTACTGGGCAGCGATAGCACGACTGGCGCTGAAGACGCGCGTATCATTAGCATGCTTGCGCAGCCGATGAAGCGCAAGGCCCTAGAAGCGCTTGTAGGCGCTCCAAGCACAGAAAGCGCATTGCAAAGGCTTACTATAGGCAAAGCTGTAGACTCTTTTGTGGCTGACGGGGAGGAGTGGCTCATGCGGCACAGCACTGCGCTGAGCATAGAGCATGAAGTGCGCATAAGGAAGATTGCGGAAAAGCTGCAAAGGTGTGGCATAGAGTGCAGGATAAACACCTCTTACAAAGGCCCTGACATTGTCGCGCGCGCAGTAGCAATAGAGTATGAAACGGGGCTCAAGAGCATAGATTCGACAAAGCGCATGGTTGCAAGCAGGTCAGGCTTTAGGAAAACGATCGTAATAGTAAACGACACGCGTGCTGAAGCGTACAAAAGCATAAGCAATTCACTGCCATACAGTGCTTTCATCGAGATGGATTGCACTGCACTGCATAGACTGCTTTCCCCATAGCGTATTGGAAAGTATTATTATGTTTGTATGAGAATGCTCTGTGGTGGTTTTATGCAGTACGAGATAATAGGCAACAACATGCAGGCTGTGAGGATCACGCTCGGTGCAGGGGAAAAGATATTTACCGATTCGGGAAAGCTGGTAAGCAAAAGCAGCAACATGAAGATGCAGCCGCGCCTCGTTGGCGGAATAATCGGCGCAATCGAGCGCAAGGCAACCGGCGCAACAGGCATGCTTACGGAATTCGAGGCGCAGGGCGCGCCAGGCAACGTGTCTGTTTCAGGAATCCTTCCCGGAAAGATATACGTAATTAAACTCAACCAGGGAGAGCAGTTCATTGCCGAGCACGATGCATTCCTTGCTGCGGAAAGCACGGTGAAATTTACAATAGCTACTGTAAGCATAGGCGCGGCGTTCTTTGGCGGCGCTGGATTGATACTCCAGAAATTCGACGGCCCAGGCACTGTATTCCTGCACATCGTTGGCGATGTGATAGAGTACAACCTTGACGGAACGACACCGCTTGAGATCGATCCCGGGCATGTCGCCGGTTTTGACGTTTCGCTAAAATACAAGATCACCTTTGTGGATAACATCAAAACCATGATGTTTGGCGGTGTCGGGATGTTTCTTGCCGAATTTACCGGAAAGGGCAAGGTTGTTGCGCATTCTGTGTCAAAGCTCAAGCTTTCCAGCGAGATCTATTTGGATGGGCGCTCGCAAGTACCCAGCAACGAGAGATAGCATGGCTGGCATAGAAGAAGCATTGCAGGAGCTAAGGCTTGGAAAGCCTGTGCTCGTGTTTGATTCCGAAGCAAGGGAGCGCGAGACTGACATAGTAATAGCAGCCCAGTTTGCAACAAGCGAAGCAATACGCACAATGCGCAAGGATGGCGGCGGTCTAATCTGCCAGACCATGCCTTATGAAGTAGCGCAATCCATAGGCCTAAGGTATCTTGCCGATATTTTCATGGATTCACGGCTTGAAGTGTTCAAGCTCCTCGAGCCCAATGACATACCATATGGCGACAAATCTGCATTTTCGGCGACAATAAATCACAGGAAGACCTTTACAGGAATATCAGACCGCGACAGGGCGCTCACCATAAGCTCCTTTGCAAAGTTAGTTGAAAAGGCGCAAAGCGACAAAGGCGCAGCTCTTTCAATGCTCAGGGAGCAGTTCAGGAGCCCGGGCCACGTATTCCTGCTCATTGCGGCAGAAGGCCTGCTATCAAGCAGGCGCGGGCACACCGAGCTATCAACATATCTTGTGTCAAAGGCGGGGCTCATCCCCTCTGCGGCAATCGTGGAAATGCTCGGCGATGACGGCGCTTCGCTGAGCAAGAAGCTTGCAATGGAATACGCTGCAAGCAACGGCCTTGTTTTTGTAGAAGGTAGCGACATAATAGCGCATTTCAACCAGAAACCGTAAAGTTGTCTATTCCGAAAATGGTGCTGTTGACAGCATCGACTAGCACTATCTGGTTTACTCCCTGGCCAAGGCTTGCATTGAACGTGTATGTGCTTTCGCTTGTGTTGAATGGCACCCTGCTTACAAGGCTGGCGTCATCATATACGTATACAAGCGTCGGCCTAGGATATGCCATCGTGAGCATGCTTATCCTTGCCGTGGTGCGCGCTGGAGCATATATATTAATGAAAGCGTATTTGCTCTGCGACCACCATACCGATTTGAACGTATTGTTGCAGTACGGGCTGCTGCCGCAAAGCACTGATCCGGGCTGCCACATGCTGTATGCATAACCGGCGATTGCTGGCGTGTATGCGACGGGCGTGCTTATGCTTGTGCTTGAAATGGCGTTATAAGTTGAAAACACTATGGTGGAATTGCTTACATATACTGGGCTGCCGAGGAAGCTTCCTAGGTATCCGACAAGCTCGTTGAGAGCCTGTGAGCTATATGCGCTCCTTGCAATTGAAACGAACCTGGTGCCGTATGCGTCTAGCAGGAAGAGGTCAGTCTTTGTGAAGTTCTCATTTAGCGGCGTATAATAAGCGCTTGTATTAGACTGCAGGTAAGTGCCAATCCCTATAAGGGGCATGCTCTCCAACACATACTGCTGCGTGCTGTTGAATCGTGTGGTGTAACCCCCAACCAGAGGCTTCTTCATCGCCGTTTGGTAGTAAAGCTCCAGTCCCGGATAGTAGTTTGGGGCCGCGCTTGTCAGGTTAGGCAGCGCAGGCAGCACAAGCACGGAAAAGTTGCCCGTAATGTTGCCTATTTCTGTATACGCCTTGGGTATATACGCAATGCCATATTTTGCGGCAAGGCTTCCCATTGGTATGGCATTGTATTCTATCAGCAGCAGTATGACCACAACCGCAAAGGCAGCATATGCACTGCTCCTGCTCTTGAGCCTCTGCTCAACACCTCTGAACCCGAAGGCCGCAAGCACAGCCACAAACAGCATGGCCACCATGTCAAACCTGCCCGGCTCCCTGAGGCTGTTGATAAGAGGTATATAATGGTATGCAAGATACAGGCCAGGCAGCTTCGTTACCACGCCATTTACCTGAAGGTACGGCCCGTATGAAAGCAGAAGCAGCACCGCTGCCAGGAATATGAAAATCCCGGTATTCTTAAGCTTGTTTTTCCTGTCGTAGAAAATGCCCAGCAGGGCCAATACTATTACAGTATACCCAAGATACGCGGTGCGCTCCGTAGGGTCTGCCGCAAATATATAATACACGTTGCTTGTGAGGCCGCTGAATAGCATATTCATAGGGCCTGGCACGAAGAAGGAAAGCAGGTCAGGGCTGTAGAGCACATTGTAGTTCAGGCTTGACTGCAGCTGCGTCTGCGCGAAAGCCGGCGAGGCCACAAATTTCAATATATATAAGAAGAAAGGCGATCCAAGAATTGCAACAGTCGCAACAAGCACCACCGCTCCTACTATCACTTTTTTGTTGAGAATAAGTTTCCTGCTTACTGCGAGCACATATACCACTGCAAGGAATGCTACAAGCGCCGCGATGATGCCCTGCTCTATGTCGCCCATGAACGTGAGCAGCACGAATGATATGCCAGCGTATGCCGCATATGATGGCTTCTTCTCTTCTGCGAGCTTCACCATGAAAAGCAGGAACAGCGGTATGAACCCTATGCTTATCCACTGCAGGTGCGAATAAGACTGGGCTATGTGCATCGGCGCAAAAGTGTATATGAAGCCTGCTGCAAGGGATCCGAGCTTGCTGTGCGTGAAATGGAATGCAAGCATGTACGCAAACAGGCCTGAGAGCGCGAAGCTCACCACTATGAATATGTTGAGCTCTGCAGGAAGCCCAAGCGCCTGGAGCGGGGCGAAGAAAATGCCTGCCAGCGGCGCAAGGGTTTGCGTTGCAAGGTTAGCTCCCACAGGGAAATACACGAAAAGCGTGAAATACGGCTGCGCATGGAGCGTGAAGAGCGAAAACGGCACCCACCAAAGCTCCCACATGCTCTGCGCCGTATCGCCGCCAATGCCAGTGCTCTTACCTGCCATGATTGGCCAGAAAAACGCAAGCGTGATAAGCAGGTACGCGATTGCTATATAGGTATATTCCTTGTATACGGAGCGCATATTATCATGCATGGAATGCTTTTAGATTTGAATGGAAAGTATTTATTCATATGTGAGCATTTATTCATAGGCGCGCGCTTTGCACGCAAGCAAATGCTTGCAACGCTCTGCGCTGGGTAGTTCAAATGCGCGTTGGCTTGGTTGGAGTTGAGGGGGATTTTGACACTCCTGACATTTCAGACATCAAAAAGCGCAGCAACAACCGCTACATGTCACAACTTTACTCCTCATTATATAATTTGAACGCCAAAGGGCCTCAAGTCGATAAAATAGAAGTGCCTCACATGCCAGTAGGTTTGGGGTTCTCACTGATGTTTGGCACTATGTTCAAGAATTTATCCGATTATGACATATTGCATAACCCAGACTCGAAGCCGTTCTTTCCGAAAAATAAAGGAAGGGCTATTGTAGTGTCTACCGCCCATGGCTTCGAGTTTATATTCGATGTAAAAAAAGATGTGGACAGATCAAGCGTAAAGGGCATTTTTAGACACAGCGTCATCATACCCCTGGCATACTGGTCGTTAAAGAGGTCAGATTATATGATAGCAATATCCTCACTAACAAAGAATGATGCGATAAGGTGGGGCTATGACAAAGACAGGATATTCGTGGTAAACCACGGCATAGATGCAAAATTCATAGATGCGAAAAAATCGACAAGGAAGGAGCACAGCAAGTTCAAAATAGGTTATATAGGCACGTTCAGGATAAGGAAGAACCTCGGCATGGCCATCGAGGCAATAAAAAAGATTGACGATGCAAACATTGTGTTCGAGGTGTGGGGCAAGCGCATGTTCCAATATGAACTTTTTGCAAGGCAAGCCCGGGGAGACGGCCGCATAATGTTCATGGGCCCTGCTCCAGAAGACCGCATAGTGCAGACATATGACAGCTTCGACGCATTCGTGTTCCCCACAACCTACGAGAGCTTCGGATTTCCAATAATAGAGGCCCAGGCGCGCGGACTTCCAGTAATCATAAATAAGCATGGAAGGGTGTCCGCAGAGGTTAGAAAATACTGTCTAAAGGCAGAAAGCCCTGAGCACATGGCACAGATAATAGAAGATTTGAAGGAAAACGGCTACAATGAAAAATTGAGAAAAAAGGCAACAGAATATGCAAAAAGCTTCACGTGGGAAAAATGTGCTGAAGAAACATTCAATGTGTACAAAACCATATCTGGGAAATAGGCGCATGCATGGCAGCACCGCCGAGCAACAATTATAAATGTCGCGATTTGATAATAACCTGTTCAAAATGTGTGATGCAATGAGAAGCGCAGACATGCTTACAATATTGCGCGTATTGCTTGTAATATTGGTAATCTATCTTGTAATAGCTAAATTCAACCCATGGATTTCAATAATCATTTTTGCAATAGCCCTCGCCATGGATGGGCTGGATGGTTTTGCGGCGCTGCACGAGATAAGCAAAGGCGAGGTAAGCTTCTACAAGTACATGCTTTATGCATTGCACAAGCTTCCCGCAAAGGAGCAAGAATCTGTAAAGGCTTACAAGCAGCAGATAAGCGCAAAGTTTGCATATGGGCCAAGGATGGATGTTGCCGGAGACCGCGCAGTTGAGTATTCCCTCTGGGTTGCGTTCACTTTCCTGCACGTAATACCCCTTTTCGTAATACTTATCATAATAATAAGGCATTCTTTTGTAGATGCGCTCATGGTGGCAAAGGGCACGTCATCAAAGCTAAAGACCGGCTTTGCCAACGCTGTGTACGGCTCAAATATAAGCCGCGCCGGCATAAATATAGCAAAGTTCGTTGCTTTCTCCTACTTGATGCTCATCTATGTGCTTGACTACCCTGCAATAATAGGATACGCGCTGGTCGCGCTGCTTGTCGCATATATACTTGTCAGGGGCGCCGCTGAGGCATACGAGGCATTTGCTTAGGTTCGATGTCTTCGCCGAAAATCTCGTCAAGGTCAACATTGTTGTCTATCTTCTCTATGCGCTTCGCTATACCTTCTTCTGTGTATTCTGGAAAGTCGACTCCGCTTACAACTATCATGACCCTTAGCGTGTCCTTGCGCATGTCAGGCTCTATCCTTGCGCCCCACTTTAGCAGTGCGTCCTTGTTTATCCTGCTCGCAATGTCCTGGAAGACGGTTTCGGCCTCGCGCAGGCTTAGGTTTTCACCTCCAATTATGTTTATCAAGGCCTTCTTCGCGTTTGAAAGGTCCGCATCGAGCAGCGGGCTCTTGACTGCATTTTCAAGAGCAACTATCGCCCTGCTCGTGCCGTCGCTGGTGCCCACTCCCTCGCCGGTTCCTATCACGGCAAAACCGGAATCGCGGAGCACGCTCCTCAGGTCTGCAAAGTCTATGTTTACCATTCCTGGCTTTGTGACCATCTCCACTATGCCCTTTGTAGCGCTTGCGAGCACCTCGTCGCTTACTCTGAAGGCCATGTTGAGCGGCAAGTCTGGCGCAATGCTGAGCAGCTTGTCATTAGGTATTATTATAACAGTATCAGCAACCTTCCTGAGCTTTGAAAGCCCCTCAAGGGCGTTATGCATCCTGGTTCGCCCCTCACTTGTGAACGGCAGCGTGACTATCGCCACGGTAAGCGCCCCGGATTCCTTGGCCTCGTGCACTATTGTGCTTATTGCCCCAGTGCCGGTTCCGCCTCCAAGGCCACAAGTCACAAACACAAGGTTAGAATCGCTTAGCAGGTGCCTTATCTCGTCCTTGCTTTCAAGAGCGGCTTCCTCTCCCACTTTTATGTCGCTCCCGGCGCCAAGCCCGCGCGTTACCTTTTTGCCTAGCAGAAGCTTGCGCTCCGATCTCGTCTTGACAAGATGCGCTGCATCGGTGTTAGCTGCGACAAGCGTGGCTCCTTGAATGCCTATGCTGTAAAGCCTGGTTATTGTGTTGCTTCCGCTTCCTCCAGCTCCAACCACATATATTTTCGGCTTAGCGCCCTCTATAAACTTTAGAATATCTTCGTCATCGGGGCTTATTTGCTCAATCTGGTCCATAAAATCACTGGTCGCAGTTCTATAATAAAAGTAAAAAGATATAAAACTATTTGAAAATTGCACATAATGGCCAAGCAAGTCATTGCCATCCACAAATCCACAGCTAAAACATCATACTGCATTATACAGGTATAGCACAGCTGACCAATCTCCCAAAAACGTAGGCTCCAAATATTCAAAGATTCAAAGCTGGCGTGAACATTTGTGTATGGAAAAGCGGGTGACGCGCTGCTTTATGCAAATTCTTAAATCTTTGTGTCTAATCATATAAATGGCGAGAAAATGCCTGCCAACGAAAAGAAGTCAGATAAGCAATCAAGCAATGAAGAGAACGATATAGTACTGGTACCACTATTGTTAAGGGGAGGGTCTAAATCTCAAGTACCAGAAGCACAGCGCACAGTAAATCTACCGGGTGCAAAGGTAAGCAAGAAAGAGTTCAAAGAGATAATCAGGGTGTCAATAGAAATGGATCAGCACTATCTCAAGCAGTTCCGCGAAAGGAATCGATTCTAAAACAACCGAAAAATATCAAGCGATATACAAATTCAGACAGAAGCTTGATTTAACAGATTAAATGGTTTTGGATCTATTATTGCAAAAAGCGGGTATAGTCTAGCCTGGTAGGACACGGCCTTCCCAAGGCTGTAGCCCGGGTTCAAATCCCGGTGCCCGCATTCATGCTTTACCAGGAAGGCATGTTATAGTTTCATGTGCAATGTTAATATTGCACGCCAATCTTCCCATGTATGGAATCTTGCATCTCTTTCCTCAGCTCTTGCCCTATTCTATTCTTGAGCTCTTCGGTTACCTTTATTCCTCTTCCCTCAAACATTTTCACCATATCATTCATATAACGTTCAAAAAATAGCTTCTCAAGTCCGTCTGTAACGATGTCAGAAATTGCTGATCTTAATGCCAATCTTAAGTCCTCTTCTTTTCTTAAGTCCTCTTCTTTTATACCCATGGAATTTAGTATTTCTTTCCTCAGCCTCTGCCCTATTCTATTCTTGAGCTCTTCGGTTACCTTTATTCCTCTTCCCTCAAGCATTTTCACCATATCATTCATATAATGTTCAAAAAATATCTTCTCAAGTCCGTCTGCAACTATGTCAGAAACTGCTGATTCTAATGCCAATCTTAAGTTCTCTTCTTTTATACTAATAAGATTTGCTTTGCCTTCATTATGCTTCACATCTTTCTTGGTCTTTGTCATGTACTCGCCATTAATAATTAGGCTAATATTTTTCCTAATATTTAAACTTTTGGTTTTGTAAAATTCCAGTATCCTTACTGCCTTGAATTGATTAAAGATTAAGCAGCTGTAGCTCTAACATAGGGTTAAAATTGTTTATGGTCAAGAGATATATGGCATTGTATTGCTACTGCGAATGCTATCTTGTCGCAAGGTTCAGTGCTCGCAATAGGTGTTTGGTTTGCAGATAATAGGCATAGATTTGGATGACACAATTGTCGATTATGTCAACATGTGGCTAAAAGTGTTCGAGAAGGAAACAGGGGTAAAAGCCAGACTAAGCGACATCAAAAAATGGCACATATCGGAGCTCTTCCCAAATGTGCTTGACGATAAAAAAATGATAAGGCTCATGGTAAAGACATGGAAGGAAGAAGACAAGAATATGAAGCTTGTAGATCCAGAAATACCAGCAGTGTTTAGAAGGCTGCGAAAGCGCTTCAGGCTGTACATAACAACTGCCACGCTGGCAAGCGACTCCCAGATAAAAGAATTCCTTGAAAGGAATGACATAAAATACGACAAGCTTGTTCATGTGCAGCACCATGTAGAGAAGCTGCTTGACGAAGTTGACATATACATAGATGACAGCCCAAAGGTCGCGGAAGAATTTGTCAGCCATGGCAAATACGTAGTGGTATTCGCAAGGCCCTGGAATAGTTCTATAAAGCAGAACGGCTATGTCAAAAGGGTTTCCAACTGGAAAGCTGTAGAGCGCGCAGTGCTAAGCTTTGCATCGAAGGCAGGCCGATAAAGCCGCTTGCCAGGCATAAGCGCGCTATTGCATGCCTTGGCTTTGCGGCGCGCAGCACAATGCAATCATGTATAAATAACTTTATTGTATAAGGCTTAATCATGGACAAAAAAGATCTGCTTAAGCACCCTATAAGGGATTTGAAGCTGAAGAAGGGCATGACCGTGAGCGAGCTTGTAGGCTCTATGGGCAGCGTCGGCGGCTTTTCCGCGCAGCATCTTGCAGACGGGATAGGCATAATGAAAACAATGCTAAGCAACGAAAAGTCTTTCAACTTCCTGTCATTCCCTGCCGACCTTGTATCTACTGGCATACGCGGCATAATAGCTAGCGCGGTGAAGTATTTCGATGCCATAATAACCACCGGCGGCACGCTAGATCACGACATAGCAAGGGCAAACGGCGGCATATACCACAAGGGCACCTTCAACGTTGACGATTCAATGCTCCACAAGCTCGGAATATACAGGGAAGGCAACGTATTCATAGAGCGCGCGCAGTACGGCATGAAGATGGAGCAGGCATTCAACCGCATAATGACTGACATCTACAATTCGAAAGATTACAAGAAGGAATACAGCGCATCTGAACTCATATACGAGTTCGGCAAGCGCATTGATGACAATGGCTCAATAGTGCGCCAGGCATATCTAAACAAGGTGCCCATATTCTGCCCAGGCATACTTGATGGCGCCTTTGGCACTGCTTTGAGCATCTTTGCCCAGGACCACGACTTCAAGCTAAACCTAATAAAGGATGAGCTTGAATTGAGCAACATAGCGTTCGACAACAAGGTTACCGGAGCCCTAATGCTTGGCGGCGGAATAAGCAAGCACCATGTCATATGGTGGAACCAGTTCAAGGATGGACTTGACTATGCAGTTTACGTCACCACGGCAACGCAGTACGACGGCAGCCTTTCCGGGGCAAGGCTCACCGAAGCGGTCTCATGGGGCAAGATAAAGGAGAAGGCGCGCTACGTCACAATAGATGGGGATGCAACAATAATACTGCCTATTATGTTTGCAGCGCTTGACATAGTATGACTGTATGCACGTTTAAATGGTGACCGATCACGGCTGTTTTTAGGTATGTAGTGCACGGCTTCGTGCAGGGCGTGGGCTACCGGGCATACATTAAAAGGGTTGCCGATTCTTACGGCATTTGCGGCTATGCGAAAAACATGCCAGACGGCAGCGTCGAGATTGTTGCAAAGGGCGATGCAGAAAGCATAGCAAGGTTTGAATCAAGCATAAAAATAAGCATGCACAACGGCCCAGAAGTCATCGCGGTAGAAAAGAGCGAGACTGCCGAAGCCGAGGAGGGCGTTTCTGCTTTGAAAGGTTTTGAAGTGCGCTAGCTCTTCGGCTTTGACCCTTTGCCCTTTGTGCTTTGTTGCCCCTGGCCTGATGAGCTCTGCGCTCCGCCCTGCTGTTGCTGCTTGTAGTAATCCTGCAGGCCCATCACGCCGAAAGGCGTAGGTATGCTGAAGCCCTTTGCTTCTGTGGGCACGAATACTATGAGATTCTTGCCGCTCAAGCTTATCTCGTACATCATGTTCAGCGACCTGAGCTGCATGGCGTAAAGGTCCTTCCTGTATTTTTCAGCGGCTTCAAGCATCTTGTCCGCAGCAAGCGATTCTGATTCGGCGAGTATCACCCTTGCCTGCTTCTCCCTGTCGGATGTAGCTACCCTGGCCATAGCGCTCTGAAGTTCTGGCGGTATGGTAACATCTCTTATCTCTACAGATATGGCTACAATGCCCCAGCTTTCTATGCGCTCCTGTATGAGCTTCCTTATGTCCTCGCCTATTATATCCCTGCCAGCGAGCATAAGCGAGAGATCGTTCTTGCCTATTATGTCACGCATTGCGGTCTGCGAGGCAAGCTGCACCGATTGCATATAGTTCTGCACGTTGAGCACTGCATGCTCAGGGTTTCTGACCTGCCAGAACAGTATAGCATCAACATCAACGGGCACATTGTCCTTGGTAAGCGTTTTTTCAGCGCTGAACGGCGTGCTTATCACTCTAAGGTCAACATTGAACGGCGTGTGGTCTACTACTGGTATTATGAAATATATGCCTGGCCCTATCATGCCCTTGTATCTTCCGAACCTCAGCACTGCCATGCGGTTCCACTGGCTTACTACCCTGACGGAAAGGGAAAGCACTATTATGAGCACAACCAGGGTTAAGACCAAACCAGCAAGAATGCCTATTTCATAAATGCCAATGCCTCCTATTATGACAATTATGAGCAAGTCCGCAATAGCGCCTGCCCCGCCCGCATATTTTTTCATATTCTGGGCAGCTTCGGCCTGCTGCGCCGCAGCTACATCGTCGCGCTGTGCAGCTATTGAAACATTGTCTTGTGAGTCCTGCGCATTGTCTTCATCAGAGCTTGTCTGCATGCAATCACTGCTTTCATTTCTCTGACAAATTATATAAATCCAAAGCATCAAATTTCATGTAAGAATAAGCGAAAGCTCCAATATGCGGCATAATAAACATTGGAAGCCTATATTTTAATGGAGCATGCGCACAGTTGCACGGCACCTGGTGCACACCATGTGTAGCGGTATAAAGCGAAATCCTGCGCAATCAATATAAAGCATCATCTGCAAAATAGTCTAAGACAATACACTGCGTGGTATGTTGGCTGACTCAATCTATGTGTCAAGGCTGGTCAAGCGGTACGGTTCGTTTGCCGCGGTAAAGGGCATTTCGTTCAGGGTCAAAAAGGGAGAGATATTTGGCTTCCTCGGCCCAAATGGCGCGGGCAAGACCACAACGGTGCACGTGCTTACTACTATAATAAACAAGACTAGCGGCCAGGCCAAAGTGGCGGGGTTTGATGTGTCGAAGGACAAGGAAAAGGTCAGGAGCGCAATAGGCATAGTATTCCAGGATCCTTCGCTTGATGACAGGCTTACCGGCTACGAGAACCTCGACTTCCACGCGATAATATACGGCATAGGCAAGGATGAGAGGAAAAAGCGCATAGCCGATATGCTTGAAATGGTAGAGCTGACTGACAGCGCTGGCAAGCTTGTGGAGAAATACTCTGGGGGCATGCGCCGCAGGCTCGAGATTGCGCGAGGGCTGCTGAACAAGCCAGAAGTGCTGTTCCTTGATGAGCCCACAATAGGCCTTGATGCCCAGACGAGGAGGCACATACTGGATTACATAAAAAATCTAAACAAGAAATACAAGCTCAGCATATTCATAACCACGCACTACATAGAGGAAGCTGACTACATCTGCAACAGGATAGCGATAATCGATCACGGGAAGATAGTTGCATGCGACACGCCGCAAAACCTGAAGCAAAAACTGGAGGGCGATGCCGCTATAGTAAAGCTGGAATCTGAGGAAAGCAGCAACAAGCTTATTGCCGCAATGAAGCTAGAGAAATTCGTAAAATCCACGCGCAAGGACGGACTGAACCTTTACGTCTATGTCAAAGAAGCAGAATCTGCGATACCGAAGATCATGTCCATCGCCTATAAAGCCGGAATCAAGGTCACAAGCGTGGAAGTCCACAAGCCGAGCCTAGAGGACGTATTCATATATTATACTGGAAGGACAATACGCGACACTGAAGCTGAATCGAACGAGCGAATACGCGGAATAATGCGCAGCCGAATGAGGTAATTCTATGAACAGGAACCTTGCAGCAATATATGTCCTGTGGCTCAGGGCGATGAAGCGCTTCAAGCGCTCGCCTTCGCAGATAATAGGGTCTGTGGCAATGCCGTTCCTTTTCCTGATATTCCTGGGCGCGGGGTTCAGCGCTGTGAAATTTCCAGGGCTTCCTCCGGACTTCAGCTACATCGATTTTCTGGTACCCGGAATACTTGGCATGTCAATGTTATTTGCAGCCACTACCGCTGGCATATCCCTCCTTTGGGACAGGCAGTTCGGCTTTCTTAAGGAAGTGATGGTTGCCCCTGTAAGCAGGCTCAGCATAATGCTAGGCAGGACATTCGGCGGCATAACGACCGCGTTCCTTCAAAGTCTGCTGCTTATAATATTCGCCCTTTTCATAGGTTTCCATATAGTAAGCATAGCCGGCCTGTTCGTCTCTTTCGGCTTCATGCTACTGATTGGGCTTGTGTTCATCTCAATAGGGCTTATACTTGCTTCTGTGATAACCGACATGCAGGGCTTCGGCCTGATCCTGAACTTGTTGATATTCCCAATATTCTTCCTTTCCGGAGCAATATATCCAGTAAGCGCGCTCCCCAGCTTCATACGCTATGTGACATATTTCAACCCTTTGACATATGGGGTTGATGGGATGCGCGGGGCGCTTCTCGGGGTTTCTGTGTTCCCTGTATGGACGGATGCCGTTGTGCTTGGGGTCACAGCGCTGGTAATGCTGGCTTTGGGCGCGTATTCGTTCTCCAAAGCCAAAGCAGTCGCCTGAAAATAAGGAAGCACTTATGCTGTGTTTCAGTGTGCACAGGATTACTGCCGAAATTGACAATGCATGCTTCTGCTCGCTCGGATTGCTACACAGCGCCGCAATGATTGCTCAAAACAAAATACTTTTAAACCCTTGCCCACAATAAATATCAGCTGAGGTGTTTTCTTGGAATTCTACTATTACAGCCTTGCAATAGGCATACTGTCCTTGCTGTTCTCGTTAGTGGCAGCTTACACAGTGCTGAAGAAACCTGAAGGAACAGAAAAGATGAAAGAGATATCGAATGCGATACGCGCAGGCTCCAAAGCATACCTGCTAAGGCAGCTCAAGACAATAGCAATATTTGCAGTAGTTTTGGTGATAGTGCTCGCTTTCCTGCCGCACGGCCTGCAGCTTGACGTGGCTTTCATAACCGGTGCAGTTGCCTCATACCTGACAGCGTATCTGGGCATGAACGTGGCGGTGCGCTCTAATGTAAGGACTACAAAAAGCGCCGAGAAAGGTGTTTCGCATGCGTTCAGCACAGCGATTCTTGGAGGCTCGGTAACAGGCTTTGCAGCAGTAGGCTTCGGCCTTGTTGGGCTCAGCCTTCTTCTTGCATTCCTGACACTTTCAAAGGTCGAGTTGCTTATAGGCTTCGGCTTCGGCGCCTCGCTAATCTCGCTATTCGCAAGGGTGGGCGGCGGAATCTACACGAAGGCAGCTGATGTGGGCGCCGACCTTGTGGGGAAGACTGAGCTTAACCTTCCAGAAGACGATCCCAGGAATCCAGCGGTCATAGCTGACAACGTTGGCGACAACGTAGGTGACTGCGCGGGCATGGGCGCCGACGTGTTCGAGAGCTATGCAGTTACGCTTGTGGCGTCGCTTCTCATAGCTGCGGGGCTTTCGCTTTCATCGGCGCAGTTCGCATATCCATTGCTCATAGCAAGCGCTGGCATAATAGCTAGCATGCTCAGCATGGCATTCCTGCGCATAGGCAGGGGCG
Source organism: Microcaldota archaeon (assembly GCA_021816895.1). Taxonomy (GTDB): domain Archaea; phylum Micrarchaeota; class Micrarchaeia; order Micrarchaeales; family Micrarchaeaceae; genus JAKAWW01. The sequence continues at coordinate 132,502 of JAKAWW010000001.1, forward strand.
GGTCACCAACAAGCGCCCTTTACAAGGGCATCTCGGCAAGCATAATAATTGCGGCAATACTAGACATAGCTATAACATATCTTGGCCATTATCCCGCTGGTTATTTCATATCGGTGCTTGGCGGACTGCTGCTAGCAATTGTGATATTCGGGATAACCGACTACTACACCGGAACTGGAAGGAAATCCGTGGTGAAGGTTTCAACCGCTGCCAAAGGCGGAGCAGGTACAGACGTGATAATGGGGCTCGCGGTGGGCCTGAGGAGCGTGTGGCTTCCTGTCATCGCAGTTGTAGTGGGCATACTTGTAGGATACTTCAGCGCAGGGCTTTACGGCATAGGCATAGCAGCAGTAGGAATGCTTTCGCTCACAGCAACCATACTTACCATAGATTCGTTCGGGCCTATAACAGATAATGCAGGGGGCATAGCAGAGATGAGCCACCTGCCGGAGCACGTCAGGAAGGTCACTGATGAGCTGGACGGCGTGGGCAACACCACAAAAGCAACCACGAAAGGGTTTGCCATAGGCGGCGCCGCGCTTTCTGCAACAGCGCTATTCGTGGCTTTTGCGAATGCCGTCGGCCTCACATCGATAGACGCCCTGAATCCTATAGTAACGGTGGGCATATTCATAGGCGTGCTGATGCCTTTCATATTCTCCTCGTTCCTCATGGAAGCAGTAGGCCACGCAGCCAACCTTATGGTTGAAGAGGTAAGGCGCCAGGTGAGGACAATAAAAGGCATACTTACTGGCAAGGCGAAACCGGATTACGCCAAAGCGGTTGACATAGCAACGGTCAATGCGCTCAAGTCGCTCGTGATACCTGAGCTCATTGCAATAGTAACGCCGATAGCGATAGGCCTGCTGCTAGGGAAGCAGGCTCTGGGCGGGCTGCTTGTAGGAATGATACCAGCAAGCTTCCTGCTTGCGCTATTCATGGCAAACAGCGGAGCTACGATGGACAACGCTAAGAAATATGTCGAAGCAGGCAATTTCGGCGGCAAGGGCAGCGATACTCACAAAGCCGCGGTTGTGGGCGATACTGTAGGAGATCCGCTCAAGGATACTGCTGGGCCTGCGCTAAACTCCATGATAAAAGTAGTAAGCACAATATCGATACTTCTTGCTCCGATATTTGTCTACGCGCTGATATAGGCTTCTTTTTTGTTTTCTTTATTCGTAGGGCAAGAATACCACGACTTTTAAGTCGTAGATGAATTGCGCGGATGTATTTACGCAGTTGCAGATAAGTATATAAATGTTGATTTTAGTATAATATCATGGAGTGCATAAGAGCATACAAATTCGCCGTCTATCCTGACGAAAAAAGGCGAAAGGAGATAGACAATATGCTGGTACTTGCGCAACGGCTCTACAACAAAATTCTCGAGAAGACTAGAGAAGAATACAAAAAGAGCACGAATTCCAAGGTAAACCTGTCGACTCTCAACATGTACATGAACGAGGCGATAAAAGAAAACAAAGAGTTTTCAAAACTCTATTCGCAGACAAGGCAGGACATATTCGTCAGGCTCCAGAGGGCATTTCAGAACTTCTTCAGAAGAGTGAATAAAAGCAAGCATGGCAAGAAAGTAAAAGTGGGATTTCCTCGTTTCAAGCCAATCGATAGGTACAAGTCGCTGAAATACCCGCAGAATAACGGCTCCTTCTCGATTGAAAAAAAGAGAAAAACTATAATGCTCAGGGTGTCAAAGATCGGCAGGATGAAAATAGACCTGCACCGGCAAATCGGCGGAGATATAAAAACCCTCACGATAAAAAGGGAGGCGGGCCAATACTACGCGATTTTCACCGCGATAGAACATATTTCGCTTCCGAAGATAGAGGATACCAATCCTATAGGCATAGACTTGGGGCTGAATAATTTCATCGCACTCTCTGACAGCACAAAGGTGGAAAAACCGAAGTTCGCAATGAAAAGGGAGAAACGCATTGCGCGCTGGCAGAGGAAGATCGCAAGGAGGCAGATGAAATCTAAAAGGAGGCAAAAGGCAAAGCAGGCTCTGGAGAAGGAGTGGAAGTACGCGACAAACCAGTCGGAAGACTTTGCGCATAAACTTTCAAGCGAACTTGTGCATTCTGGCGCCACCTCATTCGCTGCTGAGAAACTCAACATACAGAACATGGCGAAGAACCACAGGCTTGCGCAATCCATTTATAACGCTTCATGGAATAAATTTATTCAGATGCTTTCATATAAGGCTGAAAGTGCTGGTATGAAAGTAATATTGGTAGACCCAATGGGTACGACACAGGAATGCAGCAACTGCCATCATGTAAAGAAAAGCAGTGAGATGCTTACCCTCGAAGACAGGATATATCACTGCAATGCCTGCGGTTTTACCATTGACAGAGACCAAAATGCGGCGATAAACATACGCAACAGATCTAGGGCAGGACTTGCCCGAAGTTACGCTCAGGGAGATGATTGCCTCTGCGCTTCAACTGGAAGTGCAAGCAGCGTCGGCGAACTGAGAACATACTCTGTAAGTGCAGGGGAAGCCCCTACCTTTAGGTAGGGGATGAGGTCACTCAACGAAGCTTTATGAGCATAAGCGCTATACCGCGAGTGTTCTAGTCTGGTATCTTCCACGCCTTTCTATATCGCGCAGTCTTTCGAGCACAGCATCGCTGTCATCGCAATGCGCTTTGTAGCTCGATGCAAATACCTGGAAATCATTGTGGCTAAGCGATCTTTTCATAAGCAGCAAATCCAGCGCCTTGTCCTCTGCGCTTGCAGTAAACGACGAAAGGCCGAAATCTATTATATATGTATCCTTGGCATCATTGCTCGATACCATTATGTTTGCGGGAGTAAAGTCGCCATGGACTATGTTGTGTGAATGCAGCATCGCCAGATACCTTCCAGAATCAGCCAGCGCCTTCGCCGGCGCCTTTGCACCATTATCCCCAAGAATATCTGCAAGAGTCCTCCCGTTTATCCTTGTAGTAAAAATCCCGAACCTGCCGACCAGCACTATCTGGGGCACCTTCACCCCCAAACCTTGCGCGGTTATAAGGGTGCGCGCTTCAATCCTGGTTCTCCTAACCCTGATTGCTTCGTCAAGGGCTCTGATCCTGTAGCGCTTTGGCTGTCTGTACTTCAATATTGCATTTATGCCGAAAATCATCGCTGCATAGATGCGTGCCTCAGCTCCCTCTGAAATCATTTTCATGGCCATCCAACCTTCACTTTGTCTACACGATATCTCTGCTCTATTGTGCATTCATCGAGCCCGGGCTTATCCATGAAGTTGTGCATCTTTTCTGCCACAATTGCTATCATTGCGCCATTGTCGCTGTTGAATTCGTTCGGCGCAGCGTAAAATTTCACATTGTGCTCCTTTGCGACCATGCCGAGCATCTCTCTCAGGCGAGAGCTCTGCGCAACTCCGCCGCTTACGACAAGCTCCTTTTTATGCGTAAGCAGCAAAGCCCTCTCTGTAGCTTCGCACAGCATCGAAAAAGCCGTTTCCTGGAGGGAAAAAGCCACGTTTTTTATGCTATTTTTGCTCAGCACCTTTGCCGCATGCGTAAGCAATCCTGTAAAAGCGAAATCCATGCCCTTCACAGTGTAAGGCATCTCAATGTAGCTTCCTCCGAGCGCAGCTTTCTCTACTGATGTGCCCCACGCTGGTATTAAGCCGGCTTCCCTTGCAAATGAATCCAGCATGTTGCCTACCCCAATATCGAAAGTTTCCCCATATATGTGGTAGTGCCTAAAAGGCTCGCCAGCAATGGCAAGGATTTGGGAATTTCCGCCGCTTACATATAGTGCAAGGGGATCATTGAACCTTGCAAGATGCTTCGTCACCTCTATATGCGCAACTGCATGGTTTACAGGGTATAAGGGCAGGCCCCTTTCAACGGCTATGGTCCTTGCAATTACCTGCCCCACCCGAAGGCATGGGCCAAGCCCTGGCCCCTTGGTATAGCCTATTGCTTCTATGTCATCAATGCCCACGTGTGCCTTCCTTAGGGCCCGTTTCAATAGCACAGCGCTGTTGCGTGCATGAAAATCAGCGACGCGCATTGGTATAATGCCACTGCGTATCTTGTACATTATTTTTTCATTGGCAAGTATCCTGCCTTCGTCAACAATGCCTATGCCCAATGTGTGTGCGCTGCTCTCTACACCCAACACAGGCATGCAACCGCCTACACAATCTCTATGTTAGTGTCCTTGTAGCCTATGCTTATTAGTGCGTTCTTTGTATTGAGCTTGTGCTCTCCCTGCAATTCGATATAGCCGTCCTTGTACGTGCCTCCGCAAGCGAGTATGCGCTTCAGGCTTTTCATCGTGCGCTCTATGTCGTCAGCAGATATGCCTTCCACAATAGTGACAAACTTGTTGAACTTCGCCTTCTTTGTAGATATCTTGATCTTCGCTTCAGTTTCCTTGTCAAGGACGTCGCATACGCAAAGGTCCTTTGGCAAGCCGCATCTAGGACAAATCTCTGCCATCTTACTCTTTCACACCCTTTTCTTTTAGCACCGTGTTTATCCTTGCAATGGTGCGCCTGAGCTCCTTGGCCTTTACCACTTTGCTTGACACGCCTGTAGAAGCTATCTTCCTCTTTTCGATGCCGAGCTCTAGCAAGAGCTGGTTCCTTCTGTCCTTTAGCTCATTGACGCTCAGCGGCCTTATGTCTTTTATCTTTATAATAAGCACCTTAACGACGTATAGTGACTATGCACTTTAAGATATAAATACCTTATGATTATCCATATGATAACCCGTAAAGTTTGGCAACATCGCCTGTTTTAGGTGTTGTAGTGCAGTATCCTACCAACCAATGGAAAATCTGTTTATGCTTGCAATGCTAACGCGCAACGTATCCGTAGCATTCAAAACTCACATTGCTGCTTAACTGGTATGGTATTACGCCCACGCCATTGAAAATGAAATAAGAGGAAAGCCATTGCGGTCTTTCTATGTTAATCTGCTTAAAGCCGCATCTAGTAATTACGGCAGGGTTATTATAACCGCACAGCAGAATGCTGCTACTGCTGGCCGATAGTTGAGAGCAATTCGTTACCGAAGTCAAATAAGTATAGTTTTTAAAATAACCAGTATACGGCATAATTACATCAATGGGCACGTTTGAGAACACGTACGTAGTGCCTTCATACTGTGAGTTTATTTCATTTCCAAAAGCGATTACAGGATAAAGATAGCTGTATTCCGTGTAGAGTACATATCTCGATATGTAAAAGCACTGGAAAAATAGTAGCAAGAGCAGCAGTAGCGCAACTGAGATGCCCACATACCTTTTGAGATGACGTCTATCCTCAATGGAGATGTTTTTGCTTTTCTGTTGTATATTGCCTAATAGCATGTCTGTAATGCCCATTCCAATAATGAGCGCTGCTCCTGGAAACATTATAGAGACAAAGCGCGGCACGAAGCTTATCCCAACATAGCTGTGTATGCTCATGGTGCCAAATGAGAGATAAATTAAAGGTAATATCACCCACAACACAGGGAGCAGCATAACTCTATTTCGCTTGGTCAGCATGTACAAACCAAATATCAACGCCAAATAGAATGTCAACCCCGAAACGTACCCAAATATTGCTGTGTTCTTGATTGTGTAGGTAAGCAATGACAGGTTAGTTGTATTGTTGGGAAGAGGAAGTGCCTGGCAGAAATTTGCCCAGCACACAAGAGAATGTCCAATAATACTGTAATAGGGAAACATTGTTTGAAGGTATAATGCAAGAAGGCCTATCCCTGGGGTTGAATGCGGGGCAATGGCTTGGTTACCATACCATGACATATCAACAGCAAACACGCTTAAAGGCGCGCCTCCCGAAAGAATGCCAAATAAAACTATTAGGCCTAGCCCTAATGCAACACCGGCAATGAATGGCAGTGCTATGTGGCTCAAAGATCTTCGCCCTGATTTAATCAGCAGGTAAGCAAGAAACGGCAGCACTATCAAAGATATTATTACACCTTCAATCATTGCTATTACATTAAGCATCAAGAAGAGCCCAGACAATCCATAGTAAAGCGCAGATCTCCTGGCTCGCTTTTCCTTATACCCCATCAACATAAAAAGGACTGTGGATATAGTGATTAACCCAAGTAGGATATTGACCCCGAGGCTTGCAGTATCTATTATGTTGAATGGGATAATGACATAAATAATCGCGGAAAGAATCCCGCTTTTACGTCCGTTCAAAAGGCTGCCTATTTTATAAATGCCGACAAAACTCAGGGCCAGCAGTAAAAAGTTTGCCATGGTGCCTGAATATGTGTTCACTCCAAGCAGCTTGTAGAATAATGCAATATATGTAAGGAAAAGGTAGAATGTCGCCAACGGGCCCGCATTATCAAGACCATAATACCCATGATGTGCGATGTCGCTTGCAAGCTGGGCATATATCGGCGAGTCAAAAGCCGATACCACCCCCGGCCCATAAAAGAACGCGGTGACTAGAAAATACGCAAATATCATTGTTGCTATTGCTACAATCAATATTGCAATCAGTTCAATCCTATCAGTGCCGTTACTTATTGCGTCGTGATCTCTTTGCATAAATTACACTTACCATAATAATATTAATAAGTATTAATCAATATCCCGTAATATGGGCCAAATAATGGTAAGTGGTGTCACAAAGCGTTTTGGCAATGTCGTAGCTTTGGATCATATAATGCTAAAACCGAAAAGCGGCCTAAATTTCGTGCTAGGGCCGAATGGCGCCGGGAAGAGCACGCTGCTAAAAGTGATCGCAGGGCTCTACAGGCCAGATAGCGGGAAGGTGTCAGTGCTCGGCGAGAACCCATACGCAAATGACAAGCTGAAGCAGGTCATGTCATTGCTTACAGACAACTATGCACTTTACGATTTTCTCACCGTAAGGAAGAACCTGGAATTCTTCGGCCGGCTTTACGGGATCGAAGGCGGAAAAGCCATATCTAAAGTGGAAGAAATGCTCAAAGCGCTTGGCATATACGAGCTTCTTGATTCCAAGGTAGAAGCGCTTAGCCGCGGCACAAAGCAGAAAGTGGCATTCTGCAGGGCGATACTCAGCGATCCCAAGATATTGCTGCTTGACGAGCCGACCGCATTCCTTGATGCGAGCGCTTCGAATATTATAAGGAATTATATCGTAGAGAGCGTGAAAGGCAAGGATATCATTTTCGTGACGCAGAAGCTTGACGAAGTGGCAAGGTTCAACGGTGCTGTCCACATAATGCGCAAAGGCCGGATTGTAAAATCCACCAGCATAAGCGGCATGTACAGAAATGTGCTTAAGGGCATGGTGGTCAACATAAGGTTTGCGAGGCCCGTGCGCTTTGAAATGCTTAAGCATCTTCAAGGCCTGCAGGGCGTGTACCCAGGGCTTGCAACCATGGTGCACATAAAAATAAACAATTACAAGGATATAAGCGCCGCAGTCGACGCGATAAGAGAAAAGGGCATCGCTATAGTTGGCATAGACTACATAGAGCCTTTCATAGAGAGCATTTTCAGGTAATCACATGAAGGTCGGAAATGCGTACGCAATAGCCAAAAAAGACATAAGCGAGGTATTCAGCAGCATTTCAATCTACGGACCAATGCTTGGTGTTCCTATCTTCTTTGCCCTGGTGCTGCCAGTGCTCACTTTTTACGTTGCAATTCACGCTGCGCCGAGCCTAGCAGCCAGGCTGGTGCCTGCACTAACAAGCAGCACAAACATAAAAAGCCTATCATTCATGGCATTCTTCTCTATAAATGTTCTCGGCCCCATATTCCTCACAATGCCAATACTCACCGCGTCGGTAATAGCGGCGGACAGCTTTGCAGGAGAAAAGGAGCGCAAGACTTCAGAATCACTCCTTTCCACACCTGTAAGCATACCGGAGCTTATGCTGGGCAAGATACTGGCATCGCTCATACCTACCATTGTGCTTACGTTTGCGGTTTTCGGCATATACGGCTACATTATCAACATCTTGGCGTATAGTGCCTTCGGCACATATGTGCTGCCCACACCAGCATGGATAATGATGCTCTTCACATCGCCATTTCTTGCAATAGTGGCCATTGGCGTCGTGGTGATCATATCTTCGCATGTAAAAGGGGTCAAAGAAGCACAGCAGATAAGCACGCTGCTGGTATTGCCAATACTGATAATGCCATTCATAGCGATAATGGGCGTTGCCAGCATGAATGTGCTTTTCTTCGCGTACCTTATGGCATTCCTTGCATTGGTATCTGCAGCAGTTTTGTATGTCGGTATAAAATGGTTCAAAAAAGAATCTATATTGTAGAGTGAGACGAGCTACCATCAGTGCACACTCTCCATACAATATGCATACTGTGGCGGGAAATGTAAAAACGCCAAGCGCACACCCCCTCAACGCAAGTAATATATATCTGGAAAATATAATTCTAGAAGGGGAATAACTTGGCATTGAAGGAATTGTTTAGTATAGCTGGCACGAGCATAAAGAGCAACTTTGTCACTTTGAAAAGGCCGTACAAACTCAATTTTGCGATCACATACTGGTGCAATTCTCGCTGCTTGACATGCAATATATGGCAGATGAAGCCTAAGGGCGAGATAACCCTAGAAGAAGTAAGGGAGTTCGCCAAAAAGAACAGCTACTTTAAATGGATAGAGATTACCGGGGGAGAGCCTTTCATGCGCAGTGACATAGTGGAAATTGTCAAGGCCTTCAAGGAAAACTCAAAAAGCCTATACATTGTCACAATACCCACGAATTCGCTCACTAATCACGATACTGTAATAGGGAAGATAAAGGCCATGCTCGATCTCGGTATACCGAAGCTTGCAATTACGGTCAGCCTGGACGGTTACCGTGAGCTTCACGATAAGATACGCGGTGTGCCTGGCAACTATGACAAGGCGATAGACATGTACAAACGGCTTGCAGAGCTCAAAGCCGTATACAGAAACCTGTACTTCGTTTTCGGCTACACCATGAGCAATCTGAATGAGGGACAGTTCCAGAAGACCTACGAGGCTGTGAAAAGCGAAATACCAGGAATAACCTACAACGATTTCCACATAAACTTGGCGCAGATATCTGATAATTATTACGGCAACGGCAGCCTTAACATAAAGCCGTCAGGAGCTGCCATTGCAGACGAAATAGCATATGTGGTCAGCAAAAGGAAGGCTAAGCTTGATGCTGTGGAGATGATAGAGCACACATTCCTGAAAGGGCTTGTTGCATATGCAAGAACCGGAATAATGCCGTTGCACAGCAGGAGCCTTGAGGCATCTGTGTTTATGGACAGCTTCGGCAACATTTATCCATCCATAATGTGGAACCAGAAGATAGGCAACATAAGGGATTCAGCGTACGAGCTAAGTCCTCTGCTTGAAAATCCCGCAGCCAATTCGGTGCGCAATGCCATAAAAGAAGGGAAGGAGCCTGTTCAATGGACCTCTTGTGAGGCATACCAGGCAATAACAGGTAAGATATCCAGCATGCTCATCCTCAAATCCGGCCAAAAATAGCCCGTTGAATAACGTATAATGTATTTAGCTGTTTGCCTCCAAAGTCTAATAAAATGAAATGGGGATTGTGGGGAAAACCTCAAAAAATTAAATACGGTGCTTAAAATGCGTTTCTACAAAACAGTTGTGTACTTCATCACGTTATTCGCCTTCGCATTAGGTGTGTCTGGTGCAGTTACAACAGTTACGCTTACCGGCACTTGCCCAAGCTTTGTGACAAATTCATCAAATTCATATTTCAACTTCAGCTTATACAATTCTGGAAATGGCGTTGCATCAGATTTTGTAGCAGAGCCGCTGTTCGGCGGTTTTTCTACATATAACTCAACGCTTTCGTTGCAAAGCCTAGGGCCAAACTCTACATATTACTTCAGCTTCAAGTTGAAGAATTTTACGATGCCAGGCAGCTACGTAGAGGCGGTAATTATCAGCTACCAGCAAGGCGGTTCTTCTTTTGCAACAATGTATCCATGCCTCACTAATGTCAAAAAGGCAGCAAATGGCCTCATCATAGCAACAAGTGCTTCATTAAGTGACGGGAAGCTTAATGCCACAATGCTCAATCTCGCCAACTACACGATTAATGGAACTGTAAAAGTTTTTGCTCCGCCGATGTTTGCGGTTAAACCGCAGTACCTGAACATATCAGTGCCACCTTTTGGCACACGCGCTGTTAACTTCAGCATGGCAACGCCGAAATACTCCAATGCTACTATCCCAATTGCCATAAGCACATCATATGAAAAGGACGGATTGCACTATGCATCCATATACACAATAGATTCGATAATCCACCCTTCAAAAGTGCCTTTAATGAGTTACACAGAGATAGGCATTATTCTCATAATTGCAATAGTTGTCGTACTAATAATTTTTTCAGTGATGCGCGGCAAGGGCAAGCGAACCGGCAAAAAGGTTGCAGCCGTGGAAAATGCAGTGCTGCACGGCAGCTGAAGAATTAAAGCAACATTGCGGCATTGTAAGTTATGTAAGTCGGCGAAATATGCATTACAACAAGAGGTTTCTCGTGCGGACGTGCCTATTGCCGAACTGCACGCATCAAGCGCATACAGTAAAGTCGGTCTTCGAGACAATGGGCCGGTGATTTACCTTGAAAGACTATATAAGCGTGGTGATACCTACATTGAACGAGGAGAAGAACATTGGCAGAGTAATCGCGGGTGTGAAAAGTGTGCTTGAGCACTATGCATACAAATATGAAATAATTGTTGTTGACAAGCATTCCAAGGATAAAACTGTTGAAATCGCTAAAAGTTTAGGCGCAAAAATCATATATGACGATTCCGGGAAAGGATCCGCGCTTATATCTGGGATGAGAGCAGCAAAAGGAAACGTAATCGTATCAATGGATGCAGATCTGTCGCACAGGCCAAAGGAACTGTTGCTTCTTATCGCTGGCATTGATGCTGGATACGACGTGTGCATAGGGTCGCGGTTTCTTACGGGCGGCGGCTCGGAAGACATGCCTCTAATACGGAGGTGGGGAAACAAGTTTTTTGTAGCTTTGGTTAATCTGATATATGGGATGCATTACACCGACATGTGCTATGGCTACCGTAGCTTCGACAGGAATGCAGTGACGAAGCTTCATCTAAGGGAGCAGGGCTTCGGCATAGAGACAGAAATAAACATAGAAATCGCAAAGCGGCATCTTAAAGTGCTCGAAGTACCGAGTTACGAGAAGCTAAGGGCAAGCGGGCAAGGCAAGCTTCGCACGTTCCATGACGGCTTTATCATTCTGAAGACAATACTGAAGAATATGGGCAAATGACCGCTCCTCTTTTTAGCTGTTTTTGCCTATAATCCTGTAAAATCCAAACGTGAAGCCGTTCTTTGCATAAGTCGCTGTTTTTAGTGGCGAAGTCTTGTATTCAGCCATCGCAGAAGTGCACATATTGTTCGGCGTATTGCACCAATATCCATCGTCAATTACAAGGCAGCTGTACGTGCTTTCTGCGCTGGACATAAAGGTATCATTGAACAAGTAGAACATCTGCGCGGCACTCCTGTTGTTTATGTTGAACAGGTATGGCACATATGTAAAGACAAGGCAGTCGCTAGGGATTGCAGAAATATTAGTATATATGAAATTTTCATCAAATCTTGCATTGCCTGCCTGCATGATGGATGACGGATTTATTGAAAGTTTTGGTGCAAGTGCAAACAACGGATAAAATATCGCTGCTAACAATAGCACAATAGCCACGATTGCGAGGGCAGCCTTGGGCTTCCTGCCAAGCTTCTTAATTTTGAGCGATCTACCTATATTCTCATAAATGAACCATGCGCCAATGCCGCTGAAAAATGACACTTGGAAAACAAGGCTAAGCATAAAGCGCCAGTCAACTCCATAAATGACGCCGCCTGCATAGAACGCAGTATATATGACAAACAAAACGATAAACCAGATGCCTATGGCGGCAAGCTCCTTCCTCTGCTTGCCAAAAAGCATTGATACTACCCCAATGATTGCAAATATGGTAAAGAGAGCTGGCTGCATTATATAGACATACGAATAATTGTCGAACCAAAACAGCACATTGGCGCAGAAATTGTACTTAAAGTTGTCAAATGTCAGCGTTCCTGTATAATTCATCGGCGGTGCGGAAGGATTGCATGAATTTTGTATTAGCGTAGCGCCATAGCTTCCATTTTGAAATTCATATGCGGCATAAAATACTTCTGGTGCTATTGCAATTATAAAAATAAGAAGAACAACAAGCACCCTGGTGTCAAGAATATGTTTTTTAAGCATGTCATAATTATTTTTTAGCGAGTGCACGAAGTTCCTGTCATCCAATATCAGGTAAATCAATATGAATATCAGTACGTATAAGATTGCAAAAACCTTCATGTATGCAAGCAGGGCCATAGATAGCAGGGCGTTGCTCAGGCTGAATATGTTTTTGCCGTTCATGAATATAAGAACAAAGAATAATGAAATAAGCGAATACGTCAGCGTTGGCATGTCTGAGGTTGTAGGAAATGCCCATACTAGCATTATCGGCGACAGCGCCATAAATAGCGCGGTAAAATATCCTATGCGGTTGTTTTTGGTGATGAGCGAGGCCGCAAAGAAGCTTATAAAGACAGCAAGGGCAGCGAGAAAAAGCATAGTCCCATAAGCAACAATCCTGCGCACACCAAACACTACAAATGCTATTGCAAAGTTCAACGAAGTGCCTATTGGCTCATGGAATACTTCACCAATGTAGCAGGCACTCGGCGTACCGTAATCGCACATGAACGCCTGGCCCGTGTGTATTAGGTCAAGCGCCATGCCTTGGTATATCGCATCATCAAAAAAGAGCTGCTGCGTGGGCTTTACAAGAACTAGCGCCACAACCACAAAAAGCACTGTTATGGCAATAGCCATTGATATCTGGAACTTTCCTATCCTATGCTTTCTTAAAATCTCGGCAATGTTCCTTCTGTCAAGTATGGCACCCAGCACCAGGCCAACGAAAGCTATGATAATACCTGTCGTAAGAAGATATTCGAGCATCATAAAAGCACGCCAGTCATACTCCTTTTGTGTTTTCTACAAAAATACCATTGATGAACATATACTTGGTTTTTGTTTGCTCCATTGTCTTTAACGCATCGTCTGGGTTCATAACAATGGGCATGCCATGTATGTTGAAGCTGGTGTTTAACACTAGCCCGTAACCAGTTTTCTTCTTTATGCCTTGCAGAAGCTCAGCGTAAAGTTTGTTTTCATCGCCTACCATCTGTGGCCTTGCTGACCTATCAACGTTCGTTACCGCTTTGGCCACGCTGTCAAGGCCTTCTCTTATGTAATATGTGTTTGTCATGAACTTGTCAGCGCCCTTTTTGTCGTATTCTAGTATTTTGTTTGCATCGCTTTCCAGCATCGACGGCGCAAAGGGCTGGAACCACTCCCTTTTCTTCACGTAAAGGTTCAGCCTGTCCTTCACTTCGTCGGAGCCGCTTGGCGCAAGTATGCTCCTGTTGCCCAGTGCTCTTGGGCCGTATTCCATCCTTCCTTGGAACCAGAATACATAGTTGTTGCCGTTTATGAGCTCTGCTGCGTGCTTGGCCTGCTCTGCAGGGCTTTCAATTTCATATTTGAGCCATTCACGCTTTTTGATTTCGCGAAGTGTTTCCTCTTCGCCATATGCATTTCCGAGGTAAGCGCCAAAGTCGTAATGCGTTGTGCCATTGAGCAGATAATTGGTGTAGAGTGCGCCCCCGAGTGCCATGCCTCCGTCGCCCATGTGCGGGAATACGAACCAGTGCCTTAGCTTGTCAAGCATGCGAATCTTCATGTTGGCTTTTACATTGGAAAATATGCCCCCCGCCAAAGCCACATCACCCATGCCGTATTCATCTATCGCATTCTGAACGAATTTTACGAGCACCTTTTCGAGAACCTGCTGCGCCATGTATGAAAACTGCTCCCTCGGGGTTTGCCAAGATATCCTCTGCAGCAGGTCAAACTGCTTCAATGGTGAATATCTTGCTTTTATCGAAGTGCCATGCACTTCAAAGAAGTTCTTGAGCTTGTTGTTCTCAAAGTCAAAAGGGTAGGAATAGTCAGCCATGGCCATTATTTTGCCTTCGTCTTCAAGCTCGCGCATGCCTACAATATTTGTAACCTGCTCATAGAATATGCCTATTGAATCTGTGGCTTTTATCTTCTTGTGCCTTTCAAGCCTGCCATTATTAAGGGTGCTTATGCTTCCTGAAAGGCCGTCCCCAAGGCCATCCACAGTTATGACCAAAGGATCTCTGAACGGCGCAGTAAAGCCCGCAGTGGCCGCGTGTGCGACATGGTGCTCCACAATGTGCAGCTTGAAATCCTTGAAGCCCATATGCCTTAGTGTTCTCCCTATAATGTAGCTGCTTATGCCGTTGCAAAACGGCAATACGCCGAAACTAGTAAGAAAATACTTGAGCTTGTGCCTTTCGTTTTCGAACCTGGGCTTCAAGATTTTGCGCCTTCTGAACTGGTAGTAGTTTTCCTTTGAATAGGGCATTATCCTCTCAAGTGTTTTGGTAAACTCTGTAGTTGTAAACGCTACGTGCTCTATGTCTGTGGGCTTAAGCTTGGCGAACTCAAGCGCTGCGTTTATGGCGTTGTACGGGAAATTTACCTCCAGCTTCCTTTTGGTAAAGCGCTCCTCGTTGGCAGCGAATAAAATCCTCTTGTCATCTATCAATGCAGCTCCAGAATCATGGCCATCCCACACTCCTAAAATGTACAATAAAATCCCTCCGCAAAAAGCAAAAAGCCCGTTTAAGCCGATGCACGCGCAACGATGTCTATAAATTAATATATCCTCTTAATTTTAAAAGTTTATAAATATATGTATCAGGCAAAACAAGGCATCATTTATATTTATTTGTGCTGCATATACCTATACAAGCAACAAGTGTTTGCGTTATGAATGCCAAGAAAGCAAAAAGGGCCAGAAGGGAGAGGAAGGCGAAAGAATCTTCATATGCTGTAAAAGTGCGCACCACTGCGGACATATCCATACCAATCAAGCTTATCGACCAGGTTGTTGGTCAGAAGAAAGCTGTTGACATCATCAAAAAGGCAGCGAAGCAGAGGAGAAACGTGCTGCTTATCGGCTCCCCGGGCACTGGCAAAACAATGCTCGCCCAAGCAATGGCAGAGCTGCTTCCTGCGACTGATTTGGAAGACGTGCTTGCATACAAGAATTTCAATGACGAGAACATGCCCCTAATCAAGGCTGTGAAAACATACCCTGAAGGCTATAACGGCGGCGACGGGCAGGGCAGGCTCCTGCTGCAAAAGGAAAGGATGAAGGAACGAATGAACCTGAATAAGGGCAACTCCATAATAGGGCCTGCTGTGATAATTCTAATTATAATACTGTTCGGCATTACCCTTACCGGCCTGATAAAAGGGTACGAGCTCGTTGTAATGGCTGCGCTCATACTCGGAATAATGCTTTTCGGCTCTGCTCTGATGTTTATGGGCGGCCTGGCCAGGCGTGTGGGCATGCCTGGCAGTTTTGACAGCAACGAGCCAAAGCTGATTGTTGACAATACTGGCTTGGCGCATGCTCCGTTCATCGATGCTACCGGCGCCAGGGCGGGTGCACTTCTTGGCGATGTAAAGCATGATCCGCTTCAGTCCGGCGGTCTGGGAACTCCTGCGCATCTGCGCGTGGAAAGCGGCGCGGTGCACAAGGCAAACAAAGGCGTGCTCTTCATAGACGAGATAGCAAATCTCGACATGAGGGCGCAGCAGGAACTGCTTACTGCAATGCAAGAAAAGAAATATCCGATAACAGGTCAGAGCGAAATGAGCTCTGGTGCGCTTGTCAAAACAGAGCCTGTGCCAAGCGATTTCATACTCATAGCCGCAGGGAACATACAAGACGTGCAGAAAATGCACCCCGCGCTCCGCTCAAGGATCCGCGGCTACGGCTATGAAGTGTATATGGAGTCTACACTGGAAGACAACGAAGTTAACAGGAAATACATGATGCAGTTTGTCGCGCAGGAAGTCAAGAAAGACGGCAAGATACCGCCATTTGATGCTTCTGCGATAGAAGAGATAATACAGGAGGCGCGCCGCAGGTCGGGCCGCAGGAACAAGCTTACCCTGATACTAAGGGACTTGGGCGGCCTGATAAGAGCGGCAGGAGACATAGCAGTTGAAAAGAACTCTAAGGTTGTCAAAAAGGAGCACGTGCTCGCGGCGAGAGAGCTTGCCAAGCCCATAGAGGCGCAGCTCGTAAGCCAGGAACTCGAGTATAGAAAAGACTATAGGGTCTTTTCCACGCACGGCTTCAAGGTCGGCAGGGTAAACGGCCTTGCCGTGATGGGCACGAGGAACATGTATTCAGGCATAGTCATACCGATTGCAGCCGAAGTCACTCCAGCAAGCTCAAGGTCTGAAGGCAAGTTCATACCGACAGGCAAGCTGGGCAAAATTGCAAGCGAAGCGGTCACCAACGTGAGTGCTGTAATAAAGAAGCACATGGGCAAGGACGTAGCCAATTATGACATGCATGTCCAGTTCCTGCAGATAGAAGGCGTAGAAGGGGATAGCGCCAGCATATCGGTAGCAGTGAGCATAATATCTGCCATGGAAAATGTGCCTGTTGACCAGTCTCTCGCGATGACCGGGTCTCTGTCTGTAAGGGGCGACGTGCTGCCAGTCGGCGGTGTTACCGCCAAAGTAGAAGCTGCAATAGACGCTGGCATACACAGTGTGATAATACCTGCAAGCAACATAAGGGACATATCGATAGACAGCGACAAGCTCAAAAAGATAAAATTGCTTCCTGCGAAAACTATGGCCGATGTGCTCAGATACGCGCTCAAGGAAGGGCCAAAGCGTGATAGCATAGTGAAGGAGCTAAGCAGCCACGAGGGAGGTAAGCCTTGACCAATACAGAAGGGGCGGATTCAAAGGCAAAGCTAGAGGAATTTGCATCAGATATAGTCAGCGACATAAGCGCAGGGAAGAACCCGAAGTTTACCGCCACGGCAAGGACGCGCTCCAACATTACATACGACGCGAAGAAGGGCTATCTCTCGCTTGGCAATGCAAAGGAAGAGCGCAGCTTCCTCAACGTGGCGCAATCAAAGAGATTCATGCAAACCATTGCAATAGCTGCAAAGTGCCACAAGTTTGTAGAGGAAAACCTGCACACCACGATAAGGGGCCTGTATTACCAGCTCAAATACTCCCTTGGCGAGGATGTCGATGAGAATATATTCAACGAGCAGGCAGAGTCCAATCCGCTCATAGAGGATCTTGAGGTATCGCTGAACATGAGGCGCGAAGACCTTAATTTGAATGCCAACAGGAAGGGCGTTCTCTCCGGAAACGTAAAAATCATAGACACATTCGGCAATGAGAAGCTAGAAATCGATGCCAGCAAGATGGGAAGAAGCGGGTGGGCCATACCCAGCGATGTCGACAACGACATAAAGTTCGTAGATGTAAAGGCGAAATATGTGCTTGTCGTCGAAAAGGATGCGCTATGGCAGAGGCTCAACGAGGATGGCTTTTGGCGCAAGGAGAACATAATACTGATATCCCCGCAAGGGCAGGCCGCAAGGGGCACAAGACGCCTGATAAGGAAGCTTGCTGATATGGGTTTGCCGGTATATGTTTTCAATGATGGCGATGCGTGGGGCTGGTACATATACTGGACCATAAAAACCGGGAGCATGAACCTGGCATACATAGGAAGCGACATCGCAACCCCGGAAGCCAAATTCATCGGAGTTACAATGTCCGACATAGAGCACTACGACTTCCTCAAGAATATGACAATGAAGGCGAGCGAGGTCGATCTAAAGAGGGCGCAGGAGATGCTGGCATATCCATGGATAAACAGGCACAAGGAGTGGGTAGAAGAGCTGAAGAAGGTGCTGGTTACGAAGAAGAAACTGGAGCAGGACACGCTGCAAGGCCCAAGGCTCACCTTCGTAGACGACTACATAAGGGACAAGATAAAGCGTGGCGAATTCCTGCCGTAAGCTCACACTTTTATTACAGGATGCAAATTGGGCAGGCCAATTTTTTTCAATGTAGCTTCTGGATTGTCATAGTAGTCGCGCACAAATTCGCTTATGCTCTTCATGTCGCGCATGCCTAGCCTGTTTATCCTGTCAAGCATTATCGCCCTGATGCGCTCCTCCTCCAATATGTCTGGCGGCGGCACGCCGAGCACCTTTGACAGCATGTCCCTATACGTTACACTTGGCAATATAGGAGAGCCCTTTTGGGTTTTATAATCATACTTGTATAGATCAGAAAGCAGTATCTGCGTTTCTATGCCGGATATCTCAGATATCTGCGTAACCTTCCTGCTCTGCAATCCCCCTGTGTATACCATCGATACTACAATAAGCGCATCTATAACCGGTATTATATCCATCGGCACATTCATTGGCGTGTGCTGCAGCCTGTTTATAATATCCCTGGTTGAAGATGCATGTATAGTGCCCATCGATATCTTGCCGATGTTCATCGCCGTAATCATGTCATTGGCTTCCGCGCCCCTCACTTCGCCTATTATTATCATGTCAGGCCTCATCCTAAGCGCGTTCTTGACAAGGTCTACCATTGGCATGTCCTCGCTTGTCTCTAGCCTCACGCAGTTTTCTTGCGTCCTGGTGTCAAGCTCATAGGTCTCTTCAATGGTGACAATCCTTGCTTCGGGCCTGAAAAACGAGAACATTGCATTGAGCAGCGTTGTCTTGCCTGCAGCAGGCATTCCTCCTATCAGGATGTTTGCCGGCCTTACCTTCAGCCCGTCAACGTAAAGCCATAGCCTTGCAGCTATACTGTAATCAATCTCTCCTGCGTTTACAATGTCCAATATGCTGAGGGGATTCCGCTTGAAATTTCTCACCGTCACGTCATAGCCCATCGGAGATGACACGACATTTGCCCTGCTCCCATTGGGCAGGTGTATGTCAAGTATGTTGCCGTTCGAAGATTCGTTTGTAGCATAAAGCTTGAGCTTGTTGATAAAGGTTTCCAGGTCCTCTTTGCTGCCGATCTTCTTGTCAACTTTCTTGGGTCCCTCCTTTGAACTGTATTCGAATATGTTCTCGGTGTTGTTTATCATGATGTCTTCTATGTCCTCATTATCGATGAGCTCGGCTAGGGGGCTTATGTCATACATGTCCTTGAGCATTTCATCAATTTCGTCTTCGCCGACATGCGGGTCTATGCTCTGCGCTATGTCCTTTATGATCTGCCTTCGGTGCAAAGGATCAGTGATTGTTGTAAACTTGCCTTTAGCCTTGGTAAGTATCAGATTCTCCATGTCCCTAAGTCGCTGCTCCATAAACGTTGGCATCCTCATACCAGCGTGCAATGCCGTGCTTTACAAACGAAGCTGGTTATACAGATAGATGGGATAAAAATGTATATATATGTTTGCGGGAGGATGGCGCATTGTTGAGATTTTAGCATTGTTATTCAAATACTAACAATGGATTAAAAATGGCAACTTTTATCCAGCCTTTGGTTCTGGCAATATGGAATCGACTACGAACTGCGGGCTATACCTTACCAGTGCATCATAGCTCTCCCCTGTGCCGAAGTAAAGTATTGGTATGCCTGTAAGGTGCGATATCGACACCGCGCCTCCGCCCTTTGCGTCGCAATCAAGCTTGGTGAGTATTATGCCGTCTATCTTTATCGTTTTTGAGAACTCCATTATCTGCTTCGCAATTGCGTTGCCAGAGATGCTCTCTCCCACGTAAAGTGTTATGTCTGGTTTTGCTACCCTCACTATCTTTTCCATCTCCTTAAGCAGGCTTTTGTTCGTGTCTTGCCTGCCTGCGCTGTCTATGAGCACTATATCAATGCCATGCGCCTTGGCGTAAGCTATGGCGTCAAAGGCTATGCTTGCAGGGTCAGCTCCGTATGTGCTCTTTATGACAGGAACGCCTATCTTATTGGCGTGGAATTCCGTCTGCTCTATTGCCGCGGCCCTGAAGGTGTCGCTTGCAGCCATCACACATGCAATTCCACTGCTTTTGAACATGTAAGCAAGCTTCGCTATTGTGGTCGTCTTGCCCGTGCCGTTGGGCCCAAGGAAAAGGATCTTCACCGGTTTCATGCCTTGTGAAACGCGTTCCTTTGAAAATTGAAGCAGGTCGATGCCCTTCGTCTCACTCAAGGTCTTCTCCAGCGCCTCGCGCACTACGCCAAGCATTTCTTCCTCTATGCCGTTTGAGCTGAACTTCCTGCCGCTTACTTCATTTTTCAGCATTTGCTCAAAATATGCGGCAGTATCATATGATACATCGGATTCAAGCATCGATTTCCCTATTGCGTCGACAAAATTGTCTACCTCTTTTTCGTTTAAGGTTACAGAGCCAATAAACCTGCTCTTTATCTTTGTGGCAATCCCTAGCTCTACAACATGCTGCGCATCCTTTGCATTTTTCGCTGCTTCAACTTTCTTGCCATTCATTGTCTCTTTTTTTGGCTCTTCGCGTTGTAGCGCGCTCTCTTCTTTCTTGCTTTCGGGGCTATCCGCAGCGGCGACTTCCTCCTGCTTGCTGCCGCTTCCTTCAAGCTCCTCTTCCTCCTTGTGTGCAAAGCCTTTTATCGCATTGGAAAGCTTTTTTCTCAGCGCATCAAACAGACCAATCACCTGCAGTTCATCTGCTGCCTGCAGCAGCATCGAGCCTATGTATAACCTCAAGAAGCGAGCTTTCTACTTTCTTCCTGTTGCTTATTGCGGCTGTAAGCTCCGCGGATTTCTTCTCTATCAACCGCGCAATGTATTCTTTTGCGTAATCGGCGCTCATCTCTTCAAGGTATCCGCCGCCTATGCCAACTGTGAAAGTTTTTGCATCCATGGCCTTGCTGCGCACATAGAAGCCGGAGCCGACATGCGTGAAAAGCTCCCTGTTTTCAAGCAGCGCGCTCTCTTCAATGGCTTTCTGCACGGCACTGAGCTCTCTAAGCTCGTTGGAATTAGATGTTATTGCTTCGGACAGTGACCTGTACTGCTGCTCGTAAAGCTGCTGCATGTACATGAGCTCTTCCGCGCCCTGATTGTTTGCTGCCATTGTATCACTTACCCGCAAGTAATATTCAATTGAATATATTTATAGTTTTACTACGCATATGTTATTTGAGGCAGGCTCATTGCACTTATGCTTAACATTGCAGCTTATAGGTCGCCTGCCACTGCCATGGTATGTGTTTGTGGTAATGCCAATGATAGAAAGCATAGAACTTACGAACTGGAAGGTGCATAGCCACACAAAGCTCGATTTCAAGAAGGGCGTGAACGTGCTTGTCGGCGTGATGGGTGCAGGCAAGAGCTCAATACTAGATGCGATATCGTTCGGCTTCTTTGGCTCGTTTCCTGCCCTCAGCCACAGGCGCTCGTCACTTGATGACATAATAACGAGGAAGCCCGAAGTAAAAGAAGGGGCTGAGGTAAAACTGAGCTTCACCATAGACAGCGACCATTACACAGTGTCGAGGCGCATAGTAAAAAACGGAAGCTCTACTGCAAGGCTTGAAAAGAACGGTACATATTTGCAGTCGCAGCCTGAGCGGGTCAGCGAAGAGGTCGAGCGCATCCTCAAGGTAGATTATGACACCTTCTCAAGGGTGATATATGCAGAGCAGAACAGGCTTGACTACTTTCTGGAGCTCGCGAAAGGCGACCGAAAGCGTCAGATAGACCGCATGCTCGGCCTTGACAGTTTCACCAGGGCTGAGGAGAACGCAGTATCTCTTGCAAACCACATCAAGGACATAATAAGCGGCAGCGAAGAGAGCATTGCGCATATCGACATAGCTTCTCTTAAGGCAAGCATGGCAAGCCTTGTAAAAGAGAGGGAGAAATATGCAGCTGAGCGCAAGAAGCTTGAAGCCGAGGCAAAAAGCACAGAGGAGAGCGCGAAAGGGGCAAGCGCCCAGTTGAACAGGGCCAAAGAGGAATATGACAAAAAGCAAAAGTTGTTGAAAGATGTCGCGGAGCTTACGGCAAGGCAGGCGACGCTCAAGGCAGAAATAGAAAAGATCTCAAGCAAGCGCAGCAAGGACGAAATTGAGCGCGAGCTTTCTGGCGCACGCGCAGATGCTCAAAAAGCAGAAGAGGAGCTAAAGAAGCTAAGGGCAGGAGAGCGGGAATCGACAAAAAAGCTGTCTGATGCAGAATCAAGGCTTGCAGATGCGCAGGAGAAGCTCAAGGAGCGCGACAAGCTTGCCACCGGGCTTAAGGGCCAGAGCATTGAAGATATTGAGAAGGCGGCGCGGAAGATAGATGAAGAACTTGGCGCAGGGCAGAAGGATCTTGCAGCGGCGCAGAGTATGCTTGCAGAGAACGAGAAGTGGGCTAAAGAGCTGGAAAAGCACATTACTTCATGCCCTGTGTGCAACCGTGAGCTCACGCAACAGATGCGCGAGCAGCTCCTGGAGCAGAAAAACGGGCTCATAAGAAAGGCAGAGTCAGAAGTTTCAAGGCTATCATCGCACGTGGAAGAGCTCAAGCACAGGAAGCTCGCGGCCGAGAAGGAAGAGCGGGTTGCGAAGCTCTCATTCGAAAAGCTTGCAGCGTTCAGCGGGCTTGACGAAAAGGCAGCGAAATACGCGCGCGATGTTTCAATGTTAAAAGCTGATGCGGCCAAGGCAGCACTTGCTGCTGATTCAAAAGCGAGCGATTTGGACAAACTTAAAAAGCGCAGCAATGACCTGAGCGTTGAGCTTGACAGCGTTTCAAGGAAGGAGCGCTACAGCCGTGACATTGCTGCTGCAGCATCGTTGGCGGAAGCGAAAAAAAAGGAAGCTGAGGCAATAAGCATAAGCGATCATGACCTTGACGTGCTGCGCGAGAAGCTTGCAAGCGCAAGGGAAGAGCTCAGCAAGACAACGGAAAAGCTTTCCGGCGGCGAGAAAATGATGGCAAGCCTAGATGTTCAGATAGATGAAAAGGCGAAGAGCATAGCAGAAGCAGAAAGCATAAAGGCAAGGATCGAGCGCAGCAAGGGGCTTGTTGCCGAGCTCGGCAAGTTCAGGTCAGCACTGGCCGATACGGAAAGCGCGCTTCGGCTTGAGCTTGTAAAATCAATAAACAACCTCATGCAATCAATATGGCCAGAGCTCTACCCATATCTGGACTATCCTTCAATAAGGCTCAGCGCAAGCAAAGACGATTACGTGTTGGAGGCGGCCACAACAATGGGCAGCGAGAAGCAATGGTCTGATATAAACAGCATAGCCAGCGGCGGCGAGCGCAGCATAGCCTGCCTTGCAATGCGCATAGCCCTCGCCATGGTAGTAGTGCCAAACCTCAGGTGGCTCATACTCGACGAGCCTACCCACAATCTCGATGAGAACGGGATAGGAAAGCTCATAGACGTTTTGGGAAGCTCCCTTCCAAAAGTTGTTGACCAGATATTTGTTATAACACATGACAATTCGTTGCGCAGCATAAGCTCTGCACGCGTTTACCAGATAGAGCGCAACAAGAACAGCGACGAATACGCCAATGCAGTAAGCATCTAATGATTAGAGCTCGCCAATGCCTAGACCTGCTGATTCCTCGCCACTTTTGGGCCCCAATATCTGCGGGCTCTTCACTCCTGTGAAAATTGCTATTACTTCAACCCTGCCATTGTACGCCGGGTCGACCCTTGCTCCCCATATTACATTAGCATTCGGCGCTGCCAGCGCTGTGAGTTCAGTTGCAATCTCGTTGGCCTCTCCAAGTGTCAGGTCTTCGCCGCCCCTTATATGGACAAGTATGCCTTTTGAATCTTCATAATCAACGTCAAGCAGCTTGTGCTCAAGTGTATCCTTCACGACATCCTTCACCTTGTTGGTGCCGCTGCCCTCGCCTACGCTTATCATGGCAAGGCCGCCGTTGCTCATTATGCTCTTCAGATCTGCGAAGTCAACATTGATAAGGCTTGGCGCATTTATCGTTTCGGTTATGCCTTTCACCGCTCTGGAAGTGACCTCATCAGCGAGCTTGAATGCCTGCTCTATCGCAAGGTTTGGGTAAACGTCAACAAGCCTCTGGTTGTCTATGACTATGAGCGTATCCACGTTTTTCCTCAGTTCCTCGACACCCTTCCTGGCGACATTTATGCGCACACGCTCTAGCGAAAAAGGGAATGTGACAATGCCTATCACAACTGACCCGCTCTTCTTTGCTATGTCCGCTACAATCGGCGCTGCCCCGGTGCCTGTGCCTCCTCCCATGCCAGCAGCCAGGAACATGAGATTGCAGTCCTTCACTGCTGCTTCTATGTCAACCCTGGAATATTCTGCAGCCTTGGCCCCTATCTCTGGGAAGCCTCCTGCGCCTAACCCTCTTGTAAGCGCCCCGCCGATGAGAATGCGCTTAATGGAGCTGTCAAGGCTGTTGAGATGCTTTGCATCCGTGTTCACTGCGACGAGCTGCGCCCCGCTTACTCCTATGCGGCTCAGCCTCTGCACTGTGTTCGAGCCGCCGCCGCCAACTCCGCAGACATATATGTTGGCCCTGAACATGTTATCCGGCTGCGCATCAGAGCTCAATGCGCTTTCTAGTATGCCTATCCAAACACCCTTTTCCTGTTTATTAACACTCAAACAAACTATAAAAATTTATGCAAAATTTGCGTTTATCACACATATTTGGGCATCCAGCGCAAATCAGTGCAAGCTATATATTTTTATAGCTTAGCGATACAATATTCTTTACTGCTTTTCAAAGAGCATGTAAACTTTGCAACAGTGTGTTTTTATGGTAAGGCTTAGGCCAGCGCATACGATGAGGGATGCTTCTTCCCAGTCATGGTCAAGGTATTCGTTGAAGAACCCGAAGAAGAATTACGTGAAGTCACTGCCGCATACGAGCCTGCTCATCTTCAAGATGGGCGTCGAAAAGCCGTATGACGTCGAGCTGAGGCTCGAGTCGCAGCAGCCTATACAGCTCAGGTCCAATGCCCTGGAAGCTGCGAGGCTTCTCGTAAACAAGCAGCTCGAAGCGCAGCTGCCGCAGAACTACCTGCTCAGGGTGCTCGTCTACCCTCACAACGTGATCAGGGAGCACAAGATGGCCCAGGGCGCAGGCGCTGACCGTATCTCGCAGGGAATGAGCCTTTCATTCGGCAAGGGCATATCCGTGGCTGCAAGAGTGCGCAGGAACCAGGCATTGTTCTCGCTCAGGGTGAGCAGCGGCAACAGGCGCTTTGCTACTGAAGCCCTGAAAAAGGCAGCGCTTAAGCTTTCCGGAGCCTACAAGATAAGGGCATACGATATAAAAAACAACTAATGGTAAGAATGCGCATCCTACTGCAGTTTCCTGAAGGGCTGAAGCAGAAGGCACTGGAATACGCAAAGAAATATGAGCAGGAAGGCAACGAGGTTTTTGTTTCTTCCTCACCAAGCTTCGGCGCTTGCGATCTGGCGATAGACGAGGCGAAAGCGATAGGCGCAGAGAAGATCGTGCACTTCGGCCATGCTGAATTCAAGCGCGTCGACTTTAATGTAGAATACGTGCCTTATTACATCGATGCGCCGCTTGAAATACTAAACAACTCATTAGAGCTGTTAAAGCCTTATTCAAAAATAGGCCTTGTCACCACGATACAGCATGTCAACCAGCTTGACAAGATAAAGGAATTCTACGAGCAAAGCGGCAAGGCAGTAATAATAGGCAAGCCGTATGGTTTCGCAAAGGTGCGCGGCCAGATACTGGGCTGCGATGTCGGAAGCGCGGCTACAATAGACAAGCAGGTCGATGCATTCGTGTATTTCGGCGGGGGCATGTTCCACCCTTTGGGCGCGCTCCTCGCTACAACGAAGCCTTTCCTTGTCGTGGAGCCTTTTGCAAATAGCATAGAATTCATAGACAAATACAGGGATATATACAGGAAGAAGAGCAACGGCAAGCTTCTCGCGGCGCTCAACGCGAAGAACTTCGGAATACTTGTAAGCACGAAGAACGGCCAGTACAACATGAGCTTCGCAAAAATCATAAAAAGCAAGCTTGAGGGAAGCGGTTTTTATGGCATTATACTTGTTTCAAACACGATAGATTTCGAGGCGCTGAACAACATGCTTGAAATCGATGCATTTGTGAATACCGCATGCCCGCGCATAGCCATAGACGATCAGGGCAGGACAAGGAAGCCGATACTCAGCGCTGACGAGCTGATAAGACTAATCGAAATGAAGAAGGAGTTAAGCGGCAGAGAGTAGCCACTGTGCAAAGGCTTCAAAAATAAAAAGAAGAAAAAGAAAGAGTTTATACCTCCTTCAATGTTGCTGTTGCTATCTGTGTTGAATATGTCGGCGTGCTTCCTGATGTGGCATACAAAGCCCATACAGATCCTGTCACTACTGTGCCTGCAGTATTAGATATCCCGCTAAGCGCAAAGCTTGCCTGTACTGATTGGCCGCTTGCTAGACCATTAGTTACCGTATAACTGCCCGTGCCAGTGCCTGTTGGGCAAGATGTTGCTCCAGATGCAGGAGGCGTAGCACTGCTAGGCACGAAGCACAATATTGTAGCCGTCCAGCTCGTACCCGTAGCCTGCCCTATCGTGGCGCCAAAAGCACCTCCATGCAATATAGGATTGCTGCAAAGGTATCCCGAGCTTGCAACGCATGTTGTGCCTGTGAAAGAGGTGCTGCTGAATACTCCCAGTGAGAATAGTGCCGCCAGCACTATTGCTATTATCAGGATGGCCCACCCGTATGTCATCAGGTATTCCATCGCGCTTTGTCCTTTCTTATTTCCAAACATACTGTCACCTTGATAATAAATGAGTAGCAAGATTTAAATACATAACTGTCATTGCTTGCTCACGGCAATGTCATAGTCAAACAGGAGAATCAAAAAGAAGAGAAAAAAGGAGAAAAAAAGAAAAATGATCTATACTGCCTTTGCTGTGACCGTTGCTATCTGTGCTTCGTAATAGTTGTTGTTGCTTGACGCGGTCTGGTATACGGCCCATATAGTTCCGGTAATTACTGTTCCTGTTGCGGTCGAAGCAACACCAGTAAACTGTTCTGATGCGCTTTGTCCGCTACTGAATGTGGTAAATGTAGGAGTGCCTACTGTTCCTCCGGGGCAGGTCGGCGCTGCGGAAGTCAACGTGTTACCCGATGGGACGAAGCAGAACGCTTCAGTACCGCCAGTCCATGTCGTTCCAGTGGCCTGCCCTATCGTAGCAATAAAATTGCCATTGTGCAATACAGGATTGCTGCAAAGGTATCCTGAGCTTGCAACGCATGTTGTGCCTGTGAAAGAGGTGCTGCTGAATACTCCCAGTGAGAACAGTGCCGCCAGCACTATTGCTATTATCAGGATGGCCCACCCGTATGTCATCAGGTATTCCATCGCGCTTTGTCCTTTCTTATTTCCAAACATACTGTCACCTTGATAATAAATGTATGGTAAGATTTAAATACGTAACTTATCGTTCAAAATTTGCGGAATTGCAAAGCACTCAATAAAAAAATGGTAAAAATTTGCTCTGCTTGCAGCATTGGCATCAACCTGCTCGTAGCATGCCTGTCACGCATAAGAATGTGCTCTTTCTGTAATAATCGCTTTCTCTCTTTGGGCTGTTTCTAACCGATAGTGTTGCTTTTCGTGCATTTATATGATACAAGGTATAACATTAAATTGCAAATTTATTTAAAAGTTCTTTGCCTTTTTAATATATCTATTGTTCTTGGTGAGCAAAATGGCAGAAGAGCTAAATCCATTCAAAATAGCGCAGCAGCAGCTTGATGAAGCAGCTGAGATAATGCAGCTTGACAAGACAGCACACGCGATACTAAGGGAACCTATGGAGACGCTTATTGTCAACATACCAGTAAAGATGCGCGACGGCTCTGTTAAAGTATTCCAGGGCTTCAGGGTGCACTACAACAATGCGCGCGGGCCGATGAAAGGCGGCATAAGGTTCCACCCGCAGGAAAGCATTGATACAGTAAAGGCGCTCTCTGCATGGATGACATGGAAAACAGCGCTTGCGAACATACCATACGGCGGCGCAAAAGGCGGCGTCATATGCGACACAAAGGCGCTGAACGACGAAGAGCTTGAGAATCTATCCCGCGGCTACGTCCGCGCAATCCACGACTTTATAGGGCCTGACATTGACATACCTGCTCCTGACGTATACACAACGCCGCAGATCATGGCCTGGATGATGGACGAGTACAGCAAGCTAAAAGGCCGCAATGAATTCGGCGTAATTACCGGAAAGCCCCTTGAAACCTGGGGCTCAGAGGGCAGAGGCGATGCAACAGCGATGGGCGGCATGTATGTGCTCCGCGAAGCGGCGAAATACAAAGGCATAGACCTCAAGAAGGCGCGCATAGCCATACAGGGCTTTGGAAATGCTGGCACCTTTGCGTTCAGCATAGCCCAGAAGATGTTCGGCTCCAAGGTTGTTGCGATAAGCGATTCAAAGGGCGGCATATACAGCGAGGACGGGCTGGATTTCGAAGCGGTGCAGAAGGCGAAGCAGAGCACAGGCACAGTGCAGGGCTATGACAAGGCGCAGAAGATAACGAACGAGCAGCTGCTTGAGCTCGATGCCGACATACTAATACCGGCTGCGCTTGAAAACCAGGTAACCGGAAGCAATGCGGACAAGGTGAAAGCCAAGATACTGCTGGAACTCGCAAACGGTCCAGTGACAATGGAAGCAGACAAGATACTTGCAGAAACCGGCGTGTTTGACCTGCCCGACTTCCTTGTGAATAGCGGCGGGGTCATAGTGTCGTATTTCGAATGGGTGCAGAACATAGGAGGCTATTACTGGAGCGCCGACGAAGTATACGCAAAGCTGGACAAGATAATAACAAAGTCGTTCAACGACGTGATAGCAACCCAAAAAGCGTATGAGCAGAAGGGCACTAAGATAAATCCAAGGATGGGTGCGTACATAATAGCTGTAGACAGGGTCGCAAAAGCGATGAAAGCAAGAGGCTGGTACTAGCTAGCTTCTTTCTCTTTTTTTATCTTTTCTTTTTCGCGTTTTGCGCATTCAAGAAAAAGGATAGTGCTGTAAAACTTACTCTGTCTCGTGCTTTACCGTTTTCACTATTCCCTGCTTTGGCCTGTAGATGTCGCCGCTCCTCTCCAGCTCGTTCAGGTACTTGTTTACCGTCTGCTCGTCAATGCTCTCCTTGCTCGCTTCTTCCATTACTCGCTGTATCTTCGCAGTGCCCTCGCTCTCCTCTAGCCTCTTTATTATGTTCATTATTGCGTTTATGCGGTCTACTTTCTCCCTTGGCATGCCTGTGAGTATCGTGTCTATGTCCCTCCTTCCTGTCCTGTCCACCGCAAGGGTTTTGAGCATGTATTCTGTGAGAGCTATGGCGCGCTCAGCGTCGCTCACTTCTACAATATTGGAAAGCCTTGATTTTGCGCTCGCCTCAGCAAGCCTTACTAGCCCCTCTATCTGCCTGGGCGTTATCGTGGGCGCTCCCTTCCTTGCGCCTATGCGCCTAAGGTCTATGTAGTAATCCTGTATTCTTGCGCCCGCCTCATCAGTAAGCCTTGGGTAAATATGCTTTCTTGCGTATGCAATATACTTCCTGAGCAGGTCGCTCGGTATCGGAGCAGCTTCGACCTGCTCGTGCTCCTCCACTTCGGCAATTCGCGCGCCGGCTGCTTCATGCTGCACAAGTATGTGCTTCGCTATGTTCTTATCGAGCTCCTCGTCCATTATGTCCCTTATCGGGAATATCAGGTCGAATCTGGATAGCAACGTTGGCGGTATGTCGAACTGCTCTGCAGGGTATATGTTCTGGTCGAACCTCCCGTATTTCGGGTTTGCCGCTGCAAGCACCGCCGCCTTCGCGGAGAACGTCGCTACAATGCCTGCCTTTGCCACGCTTATCGTCTGCGATTCTAGCGCCTCGTGCAGCGCAGCCCTGTCTTCATCGCTTACCTTGTCGAATTCGTCTATGCATACGACTCCGCCGCTACCTAATACAAGCGCTCCTGCCTTGAGCGTCCACCCTCCTTCTGAAAATTCATCCCTCTCTGCAACGGCAGTCATGCCTCCACCGGTTACCGATTTTCCGCTCACGTAGATGCCTTTTGGCACTAGCCTCGATACAGCTTGCAGTATCCTTGTCTTCGCGCTCCCCGGATCGCCTATGAGCAGTATGTGTATGTCGCTCCTTATGACGCCACCGTCAACGAGCATCTTGCCCGGGGTGCCGCCAAAAAGCTCCAGTGCAACCGCCTGCTTTATCTCATCGTAGCCGTATACAGAAGGCACTATGGAGCGCACAATGCTGTCGAACACGTTCTGCCCCTTCGCCAGCTCGTTTATCTCCCTCTCCTCCTCTTCGCTTATGGGTATGTCTGTGAACTCCTTCTCCTTCGCTGCTATCGACACTGCGTCAAGGAACATAGTATAAAGATTCTTCTCCAGTTTGCCCCTTATGTTGCGGCGCGGCCTTATGCGCAGCACTCCAGTTATTTCAATCCTGTCCCCAGGTATGACCATGTTCACAAGGTCGTCTTCCGCCCATACCTCAAGCTGCCATGTCGGCACGTTGCCGTGGAGCTTTTCAAGCGGGTCCTGCACGGCAAGCTTCTGCAGGTTTATGAACTGCGATTCCTCGGGAACCTGCTTCAGCGACTTCCTCTTGCACTGCTCGCATATCTCGGGCACCTCGTCCCTGTCAAGCCTTATCTTATACGTGGCTCCGCAATATGTGCACTTGTAGAATCCTATCTTCACCTTGGGGTTTATCTCTGAGCGCTTTACAACAAGGCTGTCCAGCATAACGAGCTTGCCTATGTAGTTGGAGCCGATGTCCTGCACAAGCGGCGTGTTGATGTTCTGCCCGTAGAAGCGCACGTGCGGCTCCTTCTCCTTCATATTAATGTCCTTGAGCTTTCCCTTCAACGATTCATTTGCTGCGTCTATTATGGATTCAGGGTTGTTTATGAGCTCGCTTGCCAGCTCCGGGTCGAACTTGCTCAAATCCTTGAAATCCACGTTAAGGCTGCGCTTGTCAGGGAATGCGACTATTATGTCTGCTATCGCTTCCTTGTAGTACTGGTCTAGGAAGTCGTCAAATTTTGCCTTTACTGCTTCGCCAACGGCATCAAGCACAACAAGCACCCCTATCATATTTGCTACAGCAAAGATTAATACTTTATGCGCATGTCAGTGGATCCTGCTTCCCGGAGCTATGTCCTTGTCAGGCCTTATGAGCACCACCTGCCCATTGTCTTCAGCTGCAAGCAGCATGCCTTCAGAAGTTATCCCTGCAACCCCTTTCGGGTCAAGGTTTGCCACAACCACGATGCTTGTGCCTTCAAGCTCTTCCTTTTTGTATATGTCCTTTATGCCAGCTACTATGGTGCGCAGGCCGAGCTCGCCAAGATCCACTTTCAGCACGTACATCGGCTTCCTCGCGCCTTCATGGTCCTTCACTTCAATGATCCTTCCAACCCTAAGGTCTATGCTGCCGAATTCTTCAATCGAAACCATTTCAGCACCTTATCGTTTTTTATTATTATCCTGAACAATTATATATATCAATTGTGTGCAGGTGGCAGCGCAGCAGGTTCGCGCACGTGCATTGATTTTTATGCTGAAGTGGTAATATGAGTCAGTTTGGTTCTCAGATACATGCCAGGTCAAACACGAAGAGAAGCGGCAACGGCAAGCAGGTAAGGAAATTCAGGGACAAGCGCCGCAGCGAGATGGGCAGCTATTTTGCTTCAACGAAGCTTTCCGGCGAGAGCGTAGCGGTAAGCGAGAGGCGCCGTGGCGGCAACATGGGCAAGAAGCTCAAGCGCGTGGCGTTTGCGAATGTGCTTACGAAGCAGGGCTACAAAAAAGCGAAGATAACAGAAGTAATAGAATCGAAGGACAACAAGAACTTCGCAAGGCAGAACATAATAACCAAGGGCACGCTGATAAACACTGAGCTAGGCAAGGCCGTCGTGCTCAACAGGCCGGGCAGGGAAGGTGCTGTCAACGCAAGGCTCATATAAGAGTGGTGCCGCAATGGAGAGGGTATACTCTTTCGACAGGACCGAAGAGGAGAAGCTCAAGCGTATGCTTGCATATGATCCATATACAGATCCCGCTGTGATACCGCCAGCAAGCAAGGGCGATGACAAGGAACGTGAAAGCACGATAAAAGCCAACATGGAGAAGCTTGCGCAGAGCGACAAGTTTTTCGACGTAATATTCGCCAGGCAGGAGTACAGCCTAAGGGAAGGCCCGTCAATAGGCATGGGCGAAGACAAAGTGTACCTATACCTGAAGGCAAACGACAGCTTCTTTGCCAAGGCCGAAGAAAAACTTAAGCAGAATTTTCCCAGCTTCAAAAGAGAAAGCGCAGAGACGGAGCAGAAAGTAATAAGCTTCATAAAAGAGGAGCAAGACCGCTCAAATTCGGGCTTTGGCATGATATTTGGTGGTTCAGCATGAACTTGTTGAGCTCTAATGACCTATCTAAGGCCGAAATCAACAAGGTATTTGACATAGCTGACGATCTTGTCGAAGGCAAGGAAGGGCTCTCGCTAAAGGAGCATACGACCCTTGCGCTTCTATTCTCAGAGCCTTCTACACGCACAAGGGTTTCTTTCGAAGTGGCCATGGCCCAGCTCGGCGGGCATGCGATATTCGTAGATATGAGCACCACCCATCTGAAGCGCGGCGAAACACTTGCAGACACAGCAAAGGTGATAAGCGGCTACTGCGATTTCATCGCAATGCGCGTTGACAGCCATGACGACCTGCTTACAGTTGCCAGGAATTCAAGCGTGCCTGTCATAAACGCGCTCACAAGGCTTGAGCACCCCACGCAGGCCCTTGCAGATGTGTACACAATACAGAAGCACTTCAGCCGCATAAAAGGTTTGAAGATTGTGTTCGCAGGCGACATTGCGCAGAACACCGCGAATTCGCTGATGATCACCGCAGCAAAGCTCGGCGCAGACATAGCGCTCGTAGGACCCAAGGGCGTAATGCCGAACGAGCTCTTCTTCAACAAGGCAAGGGAGTATAGCAAGGTCGACGTTTACAATGACATAGAGGAGGGGGCATCGGAAGCAGATGTGATATACACTGACACGTTCGTGAGCATGGGCCTCGAAAGTAGTGCAGAAGGCAGGACTAAATTATTCGCGCCGTACCAGGTCAACAGCACAATGATGAGCTATGCAAGGGAAGGCGCTATTGCAATGCATCCGCTTCCAGCGCACCGCGGCGAGGAGATCTCCGCAGAGGTTCTTGACGGCGCGCAAAGCGTAGTATGGGAGCAGGCAAGGAACAAGCTGCTCCTTGAAAAAGCGGTGCTCATATACCTCTCTAATTCTGCGTGAGCAGCGCTCGTTTTTTCCCTTTTTTCCAAAGCGTCAAGTTTTTAGTAATATTCATTCATATTATATTTGTGGTATTATGAAGTATGCTAGGGAGCACATAAAGCGCTATTGGATATTTGAGTACAGGCGTGCCCTTGGTATATCAATGGTAACGTTTGCAATAGCGCTCTCTGTAGGCATGGTATTCACAACCATGATCAACGCGTTTGCTATACCAAATCCAGTATACGAGCTTGCCTTCTGGGGGCTGCTGATATTGTTCACGTCGCTTGTGCTGGTAAGCAGCTTCGTTAATGCTCACATACTCTCTGTCAAATACATGAACGACATGGAGCGCACCCGCCATTCAAAGTACATGGGCGGCTGGCTTACCATACTTGCAATCGGGGCCATAGCGTTTGTAATACCATTGATATTCTTCACAAACGTGTACGAGCCCGTAGCGATACTTTTCGGCTTCGGTGGTGTTTTCCTGGTGCTTTTCCTCTCTGTGAAGTACTTGTTCAACTACTCGTATTATGAAATTGCAATAGGTGTTGCGGCACTGTGGGTCGTGGCCATTATCACCGCAATAGGGGCATATACTTATTCAACCCCAAGCAACACGGTTGCCCTGGGCTCGTTCTCCCTGTTTGTATCAGTGCTCTCCCTGATAATAATAACAGGCTTCATCGGCATGTCCCTTCTGGTCAATGCGACTAATGAGTTTTCGCACGAGTTCAGGCTTGTGGCCCAGAACCTTGAGCGCCAGCAAAGTGCTGCAAAAGCGCGAAGCCGGCGCACGCGCAGATAACGCGGCGATTCTATGATCCTATCAGCAAGAAGCAGGTATGCGCAGAATCCAATAGAAGAAGAGGACATCGTGGCTGACGGGCTTGTCAAAAAAGGTAAGAACGTGGTGCGCTTGAACCGTGGCGATCCGCCGGTGTATTTTCCAACGCCGAAATATATAATAAATGCTTACATAAGCGCTCTGCGCGAAGCAAAAACATTTTATTCCAGGGCCGAGGGTGCGCACATGCTTGTCGAAGCCGTGCAGAAAAGATACCGGCGCATGTACGGCATAAACGCCAGCGAAGACAGCATCATAGTCACGCAAGGTGTGTCTGAGGCCCTCGGGTTTATCAACAGCGCTTTAATAAATGATGGTGATTCAGCTGTAATATTCAAGCCGTACTACCCGCTATACGTGCCGCTGCTCAAAATATACGGAGGCAATCCAATAATGGGAAGCTACAACGAAGCATCTGGATGGGGCATAGACTCGGAAAAGCTGTCGCGCATGCTAAAGGCGCTTCCGAAAAGCAGGGCGCGCCGCGCAAAGTACCTCCTAATCACAAATCCCAGCAATCCAACCGGCACCGTGCTAAGCAGGAGAGTGCTTAAGGAAATAATAGACATAGCAAACGAGCATTCGTTGCTGATAGTAAGCGACGAGATATACGATGAGATAACATACAACGGCGCCAGGTTTACTAGCGTAGGCGAGCTCGCGAAAGGCGTGCCCCACATAATACTCAACGGCGCTTCAAAGGATTTCGATGCCACAGGCTTCAGGATCGGCTTCATGCTTGTGCCTGAGCATGACAAAACCTCAATGGCAATAAAGGAAAAGCTGGCAGATTACGCAAAGGCAAGGCTCTCTGTCAACACGCCGGCGCAGTATGCGGTCGCAGCTGCGATGAGCAATGAAAGCGAGCACAGGAAGGCTATCCGCAGCATGGTGCGCGGCATAGCGGACCGCGCAAATTTTGCCACGAGGCTCATAGCGGAAAACAGCCTGTTCGAAGTGGTCGAGCCGAATGGCGCATTCTATATCTTCCCCAAAGTGGACCTCAAGAAAATAGGCTTCAAAAGCGATGCCGAATTTGTGGACAGGCTTTTAAAGGAAGAATACGTGCAGCTTACCCGCGGCTCTGGCTTCGGCGCGCCCTCGCACATAAGAATAGTGGCACTGCCTCCTAAAGATATATTAGGCTATGCCATTAATAAGATAAATGAATTCTGCAACAGGCATTCCAGAAGCACGGGCCCGTAGTCCAACGGTTAAGATGCCAAGCTGGAGCGCATAAGCCTTACACGCTGGAGATCGGAGTTCGACCCTCCGCGGGCCCACTATCATCGCAGTTTCAAGGTGCGCAAAGCGCCGCGCATGGAAAGAAAGAAATAATTTTTCTACCTATCCATCAATGGTGTGTCCGAATGCCAGGCAATGACGCAAGCACTGTAATCGATGCATACGGGGGCATGATAACCCGGAAGCAGGCCCAAGGCATAACTGATGGTCGCATTGCCGGCAATGAAGACGAAAAGCAAAGCCGCGACATAACAACTGTGGCTGCGTTGCTTTCTTTCATCAGCGCCAAGGAGCAGCGTGCAGGCTCAAGGCTTTTTCCTGAGAGCGCAAGCAGCAGCACCTACACAGCAAGCATCCAGGACAGGATATACCGGATATTCAACCCCATTGCCAGCATGCTTGGCTCAAAGCAGCAGGAAAGGCGCACGATTGTTCTGGGCAGCGAAGGCTCTACAATAAGGCTTGAGCTTAGGGGGCGCCTTTCACAATATATTGATTCAAATGTCTTTGAGCGCGGCGATCTTGTAATGGTAAGGAATGCAGCATATGATAACACTTTGGGGGCGCTTGTTGCGATGCAGAGCACAGTGATAAGCAAGATAATGCCAGCCCAGGATGGCGCAATAACCGATTACTCAAAGCTGCGCGAAGGAATGAAAAATATAGACATAATAGGCAAGCTGATGGAGATAGGTCCTATACGCTATGTAAGCAGGCTGGGCGGCTCAGGCCAGGTGGCAGTATCAGATTGCACGCTCTCCGACCTGGAGGGCAGCATAAGCATCTCGCTGTGGGGATCTTCGGCACTGGTGACAAGCAGGCTCAATATCAATGATTTCGTGAAGGTCGAATTTTGCAGCACCGTGCAGAAAAGCGGCGCATTAAGCATCTATGCAAACGAATTCTCGCGCGTTGTCGCAAGCAAAACATTTGAAGGCAGGATGCGCCCTTCAGTCAGGCCTTAGCTATGCTGGCTATCTATTGCCGTATTTCATCATGAACGTTATGTACGTGCTGAGCAGCGTGTCTGGCGCAGAAGGTCTTGTCTTTTTCACTATGGACTCTATGTCATCCATTGTTATATCGGATTCTTCGCCTGTCTTTATCGTGGCTTCGAGCGCTCTTGTCTTTACTTCCCTGCATATG
Organism: Microcaldota archaeon; assembly: GCA_021816895.1. Taxonomy (GTDB): domain Archaea; phylum Micrarchaeota; class Micrarchaeia; order Micrarchaeales; family Micrarchaeaceae; genus JAKAWW01. Next base: position 169,071 of record JAKAWW010000001.1, read on the forward strand.
TTTGCGATATCGGCTCCGGTGAAGCCCTTCGCGTCTTCGGCAAGCTTTCCAAAATCTACGCTATCGTCAAGCGGCGCCTTCTTCAAGTAATACTTGAACATCTGGGCCCTTTCCTCTGCGCTTGGCGGTTTTATGTACAGCAGCTTGTCGAACCTGCCCGGCCTCAGCATGGCGGGGTCAAGGGCATCCGGCCTGTTGGTTGCAGCTATAATCACAATACCGGAAAACTCCTTCAGCCCGTCTATCTCCTGCAGAACGGTGCTTGTTATCAGCGCGCCTTTTTCCGATGCCCCCTCGCGCTTGGGCAGTATGCCGTCTATTTCGTCTATGAATATTATGGATGGTATGTTCTCCCTCGCGCGGTTGAACAGCTCCTTGACCTCAGAAACTGCATTGTCCGGGCCGAGATTGGCCAGATCCTCGCCGTTTATCTGCAATATCGTCACTCCCCGCATCTCGTTTGCGACTGCGCGCATGAGCATCGTCTTGCCCGTGCCAGGCGGCCCGAAAAGCAGCAGGCCGTTTATGGGCTTTATATCGTACCTCTTTATGAGATCTGGATGCATTAGCGGTATCTGCACTGCTTCTACTATCGCCTTTTTCGCGTCATTCATGCCTATCACATCATCCATGCCCACTTCATCCTTGTTCTCCTGCTCGGGCTCCCCGTGCAGGCTCCTTTCGAAGTCTATCTTGAACTTGTTGTATTCTTCAAGCTGCGACAATGTTGTCGAGGGCTTGGTTGCCGCTATGACGTTCAGTATGTCCTGCTGGGTTACCTCAAGGATCTTGTGGTGCGCCAAGGCATCCTGGCCCACAAGCTGTGCCACGCTCTCGCATACCGATTTGATGTCTGCTCCGGAATACCTCTCCGTGCTCTCTGCAAGCGCGTCAATATCAACATCTTTATCTACGGGCATCTTTGCCAGATATATCCTAAATATCTTTTTCCTGCCGTTGAAATCTGGCAACTGCATGTATATGAGCTTGTCAAGCCTGCCCGGCCTTAGCAATGCGGGATCCAATACATTTGGAACATTCGTTGCCCCTACCACTATCACCCTGTCAAGCTTTACGAAGCCGTCTATCTCTATGAGAAGCTGCGAGAGCGCCTGCCTGTGGGTTTCGTCAACGTCTGGCATGTTCCTGCTGGCTGCTATGCTGTCTATCTCGTCGAATAGAAGCACGCATGGTGCATTCTTCCTCGCGGTGTCGAATATCTTGGATATAGCCCGCTCTGTTTCGCCAGGATATGCTGATATAAGGCTTGGTGTTTTGACAAGGAAAAATCCGCCGTGAATCTCATTTGCAAGGGCGCGCATCATCATCGTTTTGCCAGTGCCAGGCGGCCCGAAGAGCAGAATGCCTTTCGAAGGCTTTATGCTATATGCCTTTGATATGCCACGCTGCTCTATCGGTGTTATTATTGCTTCCTTGAGCTCCTTCTTCGTTGCTTCGTAATCGCCTATGCTCTGGAACGTATCGCTTGAAGTGCCCGCCGAAAGGTCTTCGAAGGCCTCGCCGAACTTCATCCTTATGTCCTGCTTCCTTACCTCAAGGCTTTTGACCACATTGAAATTGAAAAGCTCCAGCACGGCAACAAATGCCGGGGCTATCGCAAAGCTCACAAGCGCAAACACTACAGTTATAGCGCCAATAGAGCTGTATGAAAGCGCAATGTACACTATCGGTAATGCAATGCCTATGATGCTCGCTTTCGTGCCCTTGTACTTCGACCTGCTCGACACAGCCGCAGCGTCTATTGCAAATATCACAAGTGCGAACGCCACTATCTCTATTATGTAAAAGTAACTTTTGCCGAGCATGCTTATGAACGCAATGAGCACCTCGCTTATATGGTATATGACAAGGTTGCTTCCAAACGCGCGCAGCGAAGCGCTCAGCCCTGGCGCGAATGCAGCAAGGCTCAGCATCGATTTTTCAGGTATCGTATAGTTGAGCACGCCCGCAGGCAGTATCGCCTGCTTTATGAGCTGCGCGTGCGCTGCGACGCCATTGTACACCACATAGCCACTGTTCCCTATCCCGCTTACACCTGAAAACATTACTATGGATATTATTACAAGCGCCGCAAGGACAATGCCTCTCCTGTATCCGACTATGAGCACCGCTACAATGAGCGTTGCAAACTCCATTACATACCCAAGCTGCGAGAAAGCCAGCGCGAAAAGCATGAATGCGAACGCTATGGTCCTATGGTGCATGTAGCCATAAATGAGAGATGCGCTGATCGCGAACATGAATATCCACGCAAAAGCTGGCGCCTGATATACGAATATCAGTGCTGTGAAGAATATCATTACCACAAGCCCCAGGAAGGAATTGTATTGCGTTGTAAAGAAAAGCAGTACCAGTATGAGCAATATCAATACATAAGGATAGAAAGGGAACGCTGCTGCGAACGCCAAGAACGCCAGCATAACTATTACAGTGTCTATGAAGTTCTGGTTCGATACAGCGTCAGAAACAGAAGAAGCAATCCTGTACATGGAGACGGGCGTCATGTGCCCCCTGCGTATTATATGCTGCGCGATGCTCTCCTTTGCCGTTCTCCTGGGGTTCCTCGCTAGCGCCATTCAATCATTCAAGGGGTTGAATATCAATATAGCTATGAGCAGAAATATATATATTTAGCACGATGTGTAAAGCAAATAAACGAATGAGCAGAAAATTTTGCGTGCCTGAACCTATAGAAGCAGCTATATGAGGCTTTCCTCGTCGACTTCAACTTCGCTGACCCCGTCCAAAGCCTTGATGCTCTCTTCTATCTTTGATGAGCTGGTCTGCGAATCGTCGAACTTGAACAGCGCCTTTATGACCTTTATGCCGAAAGCTACATCCTGCGCCTGCACGCCCGCAGCGCCGAGCCCCTTCACGCTGTCAAGCACCTTCTCCAGTTCCCCTTCCTTGGCGTAGATCTTGAATACAACGGCTACTCTTGGCATTTACGGTCCCTCAAAGCCACACACGTCGCACTTGTAGCTATTCGTTATCTCCCTGCAGTGATCGCACCTTATTATTGTGCCCTTGCCGCATTTTGGGCACTTGAATTCGGTATACTCGCTCGTGAGCCTTCCGCACGAAACGCACCTCTTTCCTGGCAATACCATATTATCTACCTTGTTTTCGGAGCCGCGCATTTGTCCTTGAAAAGCGACTAAGCTTTGAAGTATAGCATATGCTTACCTGCTTTTCCTTACGTGCCTTGCTCTGCGCTCCCCTTGCATTTTACGCTTATTTAATTGAAGCATAACAATTATAATGATTACTGAAAAGAGCGCTATCTCTGCAACCTCGATAACTGCTAGCGCATAGACCTCTGCATCCAGGCTTTCAACTTGTGCTTCAATCTCGTTTACGCCGTTCTCTACCTGTGGGCTAGTTGCTTGCGCAGCTGGTTCAAGGTTTCTCGCTATCAAAGAAGTGTCATTGCTCAGCTGTGAGGCAAGCTCCGCCACAGAGTATGCTTGCGATGCGTAATTTCTCGCAAGCGTCGAGTTTGTTGTCGCGCCTGCTTCATATGCGTAGAATCTTGCCTCGTTTGCATACTGCGTGGCCCATACACCGAATGTTGCATTTGCCGAGAGCGTGGTGGCATTGCCTATAAGCGCCTGCGTTGGTATGCTGCCTATGGGTGCATATAGCGCGTATGCGTAATCCGCGTCAAGTATTGCAAGTGCATAGTTGCCTGAATCGTACGCTTTGACTGCTGTTGAGAGGTAGAGCCCCTGGTAATTTGAAGCTCTCTCAATTCTCGAAGCTGCAACCGCTTTGAGGCTTTGGCTGGGAGAAACTGCTGTGCCTCCCATTGTTGCGGATGCGTTATATAGGAATGATGCAGCATTGCACCATCCCTGTGCCTCTCCCCCCTCGTAAAGTGAATCCAGCACGCCATCGGTGTCTATTGCGGTAAGGTTATAAAGTCCAATTGTGCTGCCTATCGTGAAATTCGCCCATGCCTGCCTGAGCTCGCCGCCAAGCACATATTCATAGTTTGCACTTGTAAGCTGCGGCGCAGAAAGGGCGGCACACGAGTAGTTGATGCCTTGGAGCGTGCTCAAGCCGCTCGCTATGTTGGTAGTGTGCTGGCTAAAGTAGAATGCGTTTATATAATCTAGAAATGCAAAATCCGCGCCTGTATAAAGGTAGCCTTTTGCCGCTATCGCCCTGCTCTGGTTGAGCACAGCAAGAAGCTGCCCGCTAACGTTTGCGAAGCTGCTGCTTTTAGCAAGCTCGTTGATCTGGCTTGACGTGATGTTAAATGTGAATAGCGTGAGATCAACGAACGTCGAGTCGTTGCAGCCATTGCTGCATGCGAGCGGTGCCGATGGCAACGTGCTAACACCATAGTGGGTGTAGAAATTGTAGTATGTCTCATGCGCGTACGGATTCATGCTGGCATTGAATGCGTATTGCGCAGCCTCGCTTATGTTGGAAACCTGAACAAGCGGCAAGCCGAACTCGTTTTGCACCAGGTAATACAGCTCGTTTTCGCTGCTCGTGCCAGGCACTGCCGGCACCATCACGAAGTCCATGCCGCCTAGCTTTGCGGCGCTGACCTTGTCATAGACGCCGCCTATCTCGCCTATGGAGCCATTGCTGCTTATCGTGCCTGTCATGGTGAAATCCTGGCGTAGCTGCCTATGTGATAATGCTGATATCGCGAGCATCGTCATGGCCGCTCCTGCGCTCGGGCCTGACACGCTTGTGGTGTCGTTCATTATGTAATATGTAAAGTTGTAATCATTGAAATCTACCCCCAAATAGCTAGATGCATACGTGGCTGCCTCTTTTGCCGAGCCAACCGTTGAGTTGCCCACGCTTTCTGGGCCCACTATTGCCACGTTCCCGTTCCCGTAGGTAACATTGAGCATTATTGTTGTAAGTGCACCCTTGTTGGTCTGCAATATCACAGCTGGTGCATGAATGGTTGCACTGCCAACAAGCGCTGGGCTCGAATAGGCATAGCCTGCCATGAAGATTGCCACAAGCGCGGCAAGCAAGAAGAACCTATAGTTCATAAAACCACTATAAGAGTAGAAATCTGCGCTCAACTATATAAATGTTTTTGAAGGTTTCTTTTATGCCTATGCAAAGAATGCATTATTCAAAGCCATACGAGTGCATGGCAGCGAACGTGCGGCGCCTGCAATGCACATCACTGCTTCATGTTCTCTAATTTTGTAGATTTGGACCATAGGTAATCAAATCTGCTCCTTGCTTCGCTGTAGTTTACGCCTATTATGTGTTCGCTCTTCTTGTTTATTATGTTCAGCGGCGGTATCTTGTATGCTGAACTGTCATCAAGTATGAGCCTTTCGTGCTGCTCCGCAATCAGCTCTTCGGGCACCACCCTTAGCTCAAAGCCTACTCCTTTCTTCTTCATCTCATTGACAAAATCAGCATAGTCTGCTGAAAATTCCCTGCCTAGCCTGTCCTTTTTGGCAACAACCATGAAGCTCTTGTAGCTGTCTTCCCTGCCCTGTATAAGCCTTGAGAGGTTCTCCAAAGCTTTTGCGTCGAAATGCATGTCAAGTATGCGTATGTTGCCGCCAAGCCTCGACATTAGCCTCCCGGAAAGCACAAGCATGTTCGTATATGGCGTATCCGGGTTTATCGCTATGGGCCGCGCATGCGCAGTCCTCTCCTCTTTCCTGGTATGCACAGTAAGGTACGCGCTTGGCGCAAGAGTTATTGTCACTCCGATATAGAGCAGCAGCGAGTATGTGGTAAGGTAATGCCCTCCGAATGTGGCTTCAACTATTATAGCAACCACCATGATTACTATGGAAGAGAAGGCAACAGCCGCCCAGCCCATCCTAGAATGAGAACGGGAAAAAAGAAGCAGGACGCTCATAGCAAGCGCTATGAGCCCAAAAGGCAGCAATATGTACGTCATATACAGCCCTAATGCAGTCGCTGAATACTGCGCTGCAAGGTTCGTTATACCTTCCTGCGCGATTATCGTTGAATTGAGATGCGCCACCAAGAGCAGCGCTGAATAGAAGCCGCTTGAATATGACAGCTTTACTATATAGTAAAACGTGTAGAGGAGCATGAGCAGCGATCCTGCTGTCGCAAGAATCGGCTCAATCGCATCATGGCCGGAACGCATACGTTTGAATAGCAATTTCAATTATAAATTACTTCTCTTTTGGAGTCTCTATAACCTTTGCTGAATGACAGGCAATATGGGGTACGTCAACGTGAATGTGCACGCACAATTCACGTGCGTAGATAGTTATTTAATTATTATATCTTATAACATATTTAGCCACGAAAGGCAATAAGTAGTTTTATGCCTCAGAACTTCAAAACGCGGCAGGAGAAGCATGCACAGTCCGCATTAGAGTACCTTGTCACGTATGGCTGGGCAATACTGCTTATCTCAATAATAATAGCGCTTCTTTACCTTTATGTGGTGGTGCCGAAGGTGGTTGTGCCTGCTTCCTGTAATTTCGTGAGTGGCGCATACTGCAATGACCTTATACTGGGCACCAATGTCACTACCCACGCGACAAAGCTTGCCGTGTTCCTTACAAACACGCAGCCGTATCCAATACAGGATCCGCAGCTCTATGTGAAGATCAGCAATACATCATCTTCTGCAAGTCAATGTTCCCCAAAATTTGTGCTTCCTGGCGGCTCAATAATCTGTGAGGTTCAAGTTCCTGTGACTACCTCTCTAGGCGCGTTTGTAGCCGGCTCTATATACCTAAATGCGACGTATTGTGGACTTGCGCCTAATTACACCACAACGCATAATTGTGCCGCTGCCCCAAGGCAAACATATACTGGCAGCTTCAATGCACATGCCGCGCCCCTTGTGTCTACTACATCTCACATATCCCTTACTGCGTCAAATGCCACAAACCCTGCCAACAACGCCAAAGATGTGCTTACTGCCACTGTAGACATGCTCGGCTACCCGTTGAAGGGTGCGAGCGTGAACTTTACTGAAAACAATACTGCATATACTCTCCAGCCCAACCTCACCACAACAAACACAAACGGACAGGCTCTCTCATACATATGGGGTACTACTGTAGGCAGGGTTCTTGTTTCAGCGGACTATGCTGGCCTGCCTCCTAGCAGTGTCATAATAAACTTTTCAGCTCCAGCAACAGTGACTTTCAAGATAATAAACTTTCCATATTGTTCATCTTATTCATCCGCAATAGGAAAAATAGATGGTATTGCATATACGTGCTCACAGCTTTCCACTCAAAAATTTGAGTGGGGCCTGAACAGTGTGCACTCCTACAATTTTACCTATATGGCGGATGTTGCTACCGATACAAGGAGCATATTTCAAAATATTGTAATATCTGGCATAACCTATACAAGCCCAAACGGCACTATTACTGTAACAGGCAATACCACAATTCCAGTTACCTACTATACGCAATATTACTTCACAGAGCTCGCCAATCCAAGCACTGGTGGTGCAGTTACACCAGGAACAGGATGGTACAACATTTCAACCCTGAGCATAGCGGAAACGCCAAGTACCGGCTGGTTCTTCAATAATTGGGCGTGCACAGGAACAGGCTGTTATGCGGGAACATCCCCTACTGCAGCAATAACCCTAAACAACCCGATAAGTGAAACTGCAAACTTTTACTCTACTTCATCTACCTCGACATCTACAACTTCTACAAGCACATCAACTACAATAACAACCACTACAACCTCGACTACATCAACAACCTCTACAAGCACTTCCACGACATCAACCAGCACCTCAACCACATCGACAACCACAAGCACCACAACCTCGACAACCAGCACAACAACCTCAACAACATCAACTTCAACCTCAACAACCTCCACCACAACATCTACAACCAGCACCACAACCTCAACAACCAGCACAACAACCTCAACAACATCGACTTCAACCTCGACAACCTCCACCAGCACATCAACAACGATCTACATTCCTCCCCCAACCTCGACAACTACAAGTACCTCAACCACATCGACAACCACAAGCACCACAACCTCGACAACCACAAGCACCACAACCTCGACAACTACATCTACAACCACGTCTACAACAACAGTATTGTCAACCTGTTCATGTGGTCAAGACAACTATGTATGTGATAGTACAGCCAAAATAGTATGCAGCGGGTGCCCATCAAGCTGCCCTGCAGTGGCTTCTACACCATCATGCACACATATAAGCGGGGGTAGCTATTATTACTGTGCTCCAACCACGACTTCATCAACAACAACCAGCACAACAACAAGCACAACAACAAGCACGACAACAACAACCTCTACTACTACTGCCTATTACTCATGCGCTACTTGCACATACCCAACTACTGGCTATTCATGCCCGTCATCCTGCCCGTATCAGATATCAAGTTATGCTTGCGTTGGAGGTGATATTATATGTGCATCCGCTTGCGCATGTAACACATGCATGAATGGTGTTGGTGTCTCTTGTATTTGCCCATCGTCATGCTCAATTGCCGGATCTTGTGGTAGTAGCGGTGAAGAGGAATGCAGGGCTTCTTCAACTACAACTTCCACCGCAACTACAACATCAACCGCAACTACAACATCAACCGCAACTACAACATCAACCGCAACTACAACATCAACCGCAACTACAACATCAACCGCAACTACAACTTCCACCAAAACTACAACATCAACTTCAACCTCTAAAAAAACCACCACGTCAACGAGCAGCATAGCTTATTCCGATGGATCCGTTTATGGAAGCATGATAATAATGATGGCCAATGGCACAGGAATACCCGCAAGCAATGTTAAAGTTGGCGACATAATAATGTCGTATGACTTTGCCACAGGAAAATTGGTACCATCTATAATAACAGACGTTCAAGCGTTGAAATCAAACAACACGTACATATTTAACAACAATCTACTCGTTGATTCAAATGAAGTAATGTATGTAAACGGGAAGTGGCAGAGGGCCTATAATACAAAGGTGGGAGACAAGCTGTTCATGCCAGAATACGGAAACGTGACAATCTATTCTATTAAAATATACAACACTAGTGGCGGCATTGTATACGACTTCCTTGGAAGTCCTATAGATAATTATATAGCTAACGGATATGTTATCGATACAATAGAAAGTTGAATTGGAAAAATAAGATTTGAATGTGGTTATTATGGCTGAAGATGTGAATGCTAACATGCCTGATAACGGCAACGCGGTACCAGGAGCGCCCATACTAGAACAAGCAGGCAATCCAGCAGCAGAACCACAGGCTGCTGCCATGCAGCAGCCGCAAGCTCCACAAGCTGACCAGAAACCTCTGCAAGCAATGAACAGACCTAGCATGTCCCATCTGGTAAGCATAGTTTTGGTTTTAATATTAGTCGCGGTGGTGTTCTTTGCTGCGCGCTACGTGAGTCAGCCGCATTCAACCACTTCAACATATACAACCATACCCACCACAACCACAGCCTATATAAACATAAGTAACATCAGACCCAACGCCCCAAAGCTTCTTGCAGGAATCCCTAATGCAAGCCAGTACGTCGAATTTATGAATAACACAAACCTCAACTTCGTATTGGGCGCATACAACATCACAGCAAAAGAAGCAGATTTTGCGACATACGGACTCAATTTTACCAACGAATTAATAACATCTCCAATTGAATTCGCACCTAACTACACATTAGCGATACCAAGCAAATACGCAGACTACAAATATCCTATCATAAGTTCTATTTTCGCATATAACCTATCTTCTCCTACACAGGCGGCAGAATTCTATAATTACGAATTGAACTATGTACTGTTTGGTAGCAACATGACATTTCCAATATACAATAAGACCGTCTATTATGCAAGCAACTTCTCCACTGCAACAAACAGTGGCGTGCCTGGTTACACGTATGCGACAAAGACCAGTGTTTACAATCTAAACTCAAGCATACCTGGCATGACCATTACTGTTGCTATTATAAAACCGATGTATCAGACAACAGAATGGTTTCATGTGCTCGTGCTGTATAAGAACTACTTCATAGTATTCGGCTATTTTGGGGTATTGAATGAATTCAATCAGAGTAGTGCAATAAATATCTCTGAGCGCTACATAAATGCAACACTAGTGTAGGTACTTTAATGAGGCGCATTTATCCAATAAGTTTGGCTTTAGTGCTGGCATTGGCAATTTTTATGGCGCTGCTGTTTGCGCATCAAATAGCCCACCTGGGGCAGCACAACAACCTTTACCTTAATATCAGTGCCAACTATATAAGTTCAGTGCTTCCAGGTGAAAATATCTCTATCATATCGAACAAATCTGTTGTATTTAGCGGCACAGCAGAAAGGGAGGGCTACATCGCTACAGCGGATGAAGCCTTTTCTGGCAAGGTAAAAGATAGCAATGCAAGCATAATAATTTTCATCATAATGCAAGATAACAACGATACCGTATCAAATTCAACACTGTATAATGAATTGACACTTGCCAGCAGCAATGTGTCGCATGCAGGCAGTTACTTTAAACTGCTTAAAATTACAAATTACAGTATAGGCAGTTTGAACATAAACATACCAATATACACGATTTTCGACAGAGGCGTATTTAATACATCCAAGGTAGAAAATTCACAAAATGCCGGCATACCTCTTCTGCCCTATTATCAATATGTCAGCATGTTTACCTATAAAAATTATTACGGCAGTGTAGTTGTTGACGCGTATACAAACGCTTCTTTATACAGCAATGCGTCAATTGTACTTGCTAAATACATGCTCAATTATACCGCCACAAAATTTGGCTAGCATTTCAAAAATAAGAGCAAAAAGCATATTAAATAAGGTAGCGTATTAAATACCATGGAGCTATTCCGGTTCGAAAAACTAAGGCCATACCAATCGCAGATAATAAATGATATCCGCACAGCCATCTCATCAGGCAGGAGCATAATAGTCAGCGCGCCTACCGGCGTAGGCAAAACTGATGCGGCGCTGAGCGCTGCATTGAGCGTTGCGCTCGAAAGCAACCGCGACATTTTCTTCCTTACTCCAAAGATCTCTCAGCATAAGATTGCGATAGATGTTTTGCGCGGGATAAACCAAAAATTCGGCCTAGATGTAAAATTTTCCGATATTGTTGGAAAGAGAAACCTGTGCACAAATCCTGATACGAACGGCATAGAAAGTGAAAGTTTCTACAAGGAATGCGAAAAGCTCGTGAAAAATGGCAAATGCCCTTATTATTCAGCATTCAAAAATCTCTCAGGCGAACTCCCGGAGGAGATTATAGAAGCATCTAATAGGGGGCACAACGCGCTATTTGACAGGTGCTTCAAGTATGGGATATGCGCATACGAGGCAAATGCTCAGATTGCAAAATACTCAAAAGTAGTAATAGCGGATTATGCGCACGTGCTAAATCCTTCAATCTACAATTCTTTTATTAGGAAGATAGCACACAAGCTCGAAGGCAGCATTGTAATATGGGATGAAGCCCACAACATAATAGACTTGGCGTCAAGATACTCCAGCACGGCAATTAGTACAAGTGCGATACAAAACGCCGAAAAAGAGCTCTCAAAGATAGGCAGCAATGTGGATTTAGGCTATCTAAGATTCGCAATAGAGAAGCTTGCAAAGAGTAAGCTTGCAAACATTGACGAAGCGTTTGTAGAAAAAGAAGACATGCCCCTGGAGATAAGGGAGAACACAGGAGAGATAGAAAAGGTGCTGATGGAAAAAGGCCTTGAATATATAGAAAAAACAAAGGCGAAGCACACGTCTTTGATGCATATTGCAAAATTCCTTGAGCTCTGGGGTTATTCTGGAGAATCGTTTGTGAGGATCATATCTAAAAGCGGCAAAAGGATCGTGCTCTCAATGGTTTCATTGTATCCAGAAAACATAGTGAAAGTATTCAATGAAGCCCACGCAAACATATTCATGAGCGCTACATTGAACCCTTTAAGCATGTACAAAGAGCTTTTCAATTTAACCGATGCTGATGCAAAGCAATACGGTGCGCCTTTTCCAAAATCAAATAAGGCCATATTCATAGATGGCAGCATAACTACCAAATATGAGAGCAGGTCAATCTTGGAGTATAAGAAAATAGCGCAGCGCATCTCCGAAATAAAGGCTTCAATACCCGGCAACATTGCCGTGTTCTTTCCAAGCTTTGACGTGCTGAATAGTACAATGCGCTATCTGAGCAACGCTTCAGTATTCGTTCAAAGGCGTTCCATGGGCAGCATTGAAACCGAGCGCGTGCTCGAAGATTTCAGGAAAAGCAGCGATTCGATGCTTCTAGGCGTAATGGGCGGCAGCCTGAGCGAAGGCATAGATTATCCTGGAAATTTGCTGAAAGGCATCGTAATAGTTGGCGTGCCATTGTCAAAGCCCAGCCTAGAGACGCGTGCGCGCATAAATTATTACGATAAAAGGTTCAACGGCAAAGGGCTTGAGTATGCATACATTGCGCCTGCTGTGGTAAAAGGGATACAAGCCGCAGGGAGGGCCATAAGGAGCGAAACCGACAAGGCAGTAATAGTATTCATGGACAAGCGCTACAAATGGCGTGCATACTACAACACAATACAGGGCGCTGATGTATACTCGGGAGATGACTACATAAGCAAGATAAGGGAATTCTGGTCAAGGGCTCAGATAAGTGTTATGCCTAAATAAATTGCAAGCGCAATGCAGATGCCAAAGAGGAGCGGTGGTATGGCGGGCAGCGGTCTTTTGAGCCTTGCCAGTATTGTCATTGTGAGTATCAGGCCAAGCACTGCACCAAGCGCAATCACGAAGCTCAAGACAAAATTAAGATAAACCTTATATGCCGATACCGCAAGCATAAGCGGCACTGCCAGGTCGCCAGTGCCAAGCGCTGTCCTTGCGGATACAGGTACCAGATCTTTTTTTGCAAGGCTTTTGAGTATGCCTCCGCGCTTTATAATCTGGCTCCTGTCTTTTTCAAACTCTTTCCTGTCGCTTGCGCTCAGGCTGCTTTCAGGTACAGCCTTGAACTCATTGACCATCACGAGGAAAGAGAGGTTCCTGTCTATTGCAATGTTGCCCAAAGCGACCATGTGCTTCGTTATGAACACCGCTACAAAGTCATACGCGGCAAGAATGGCCATAAAAACAAACGCGGCAATGAAGCTAAAGCTTATGCCTAGTATGAGGCCTACGCCAACACTTGCCATCATCGCAGTCACGTTCCTGAGCCTTGGCATCTTGAGCTTCGCGGCAACAAGGATTGCCGCAAGCGCGATAGAGCTTCCAATTATGTAAATGTTTCCTGGGCCGTAAAGGTTATACGCGACAGAATGGAAGATCGCTGCTATACCTATAAGGAAAACGAAAAATGACGATACGAGCACCACGCCGGCTTCAAGCAGCAGGTAGAGCTTGTTGCCTTTGTATATGCGAAAAATCAGCAGCAGCACAGCAGTAATGACAATTATGTAGATTATATAGATAAATGCGCTCGCCGAAGAAGATATTACCTGTGCGCTCTTTACCTGCACGTATGAAAGGCCTGAATACGCCTGCGAGGCAAGCAGCAATCCGAAGAACTGCACAATCATGAACATTGCGAGTATCTGCATCAGCTGCCTGAACTCTATTACCCTTTGCTGCAATAAAACACCATGGCGCTGGAGGTGGGAATTGAACCCACGGAAGCCATTTCTGGCTAAACAGCTTAGCAGGCTGCCGCCCTTTAGTGCCATAAGGTACCACTAGGCGACTCCAGCATGTACTTTTTATTTTTTGACATTCATTATTTTATGTCTTTGCCTGGCACTTGCAAAATGGCTTAGGTGATGTTATGAAAATAAAAGACATTTTATATGGTGAATTCAACATAGAAGAGAAGGTAATAATAGATCTGTTGAAATCAAAGCCAATGGAGCGCATAAAGCACGTTTCGCAGCAAGGCATCCCAAAGGAGTTTGCTTTCAACAAAAGAGCAGCAACAAGCAGATACGAGCACTGCGTTGGCGTCATGCTGCTTCTAAGGAAACTGGATGCGCCATTAGAAGAGCAGGTGTCTGGTCTTCTGCATGATGTGTCCCATACTCCATTTTCACATACAATAGACATGGTGCTTGGAGATTATTCCAAGCAATCGATTCAAGATTCCTTGCATAAGAAATACTTCCAGCATGGCGAAATTCCTTATATACTTAAAGCAAACGGATTCATACCTTCAAGGATCATGAAGGAAGAGCTGTTTAAGCTGCTTGAGAGAAAAGCGCCCGCGCTTTGCGCTGACAGGGTGGACTATTCGCTCCGTGACGCAGCATACCTCAAAATCAGCAATGCCAAGGAATTAGCGAAGCACATCATAGTGCATAAAAATGAGATAATGTATGACTCCAAAAAATATGCCATTGAATACGGAAAATTGTTTGTGGAGCAGCTCGAAAAGTCATATTATTACAGCAAAAAAAGATCTGGCCATTAAATACGTGTTTTCCCAGGTTCTCCGCAAGGCGCTTTCCGCAGGCATTATAAGCAAGAGAGAACTCTTCTATGGGACTGATGATCTGATAATGGAAAAAATAAAAGCAAGCACAGATCCTTATGTGCGGCGCCTGCTCCGTGCATTGGGCAAAAATGATATCAAAATCTCAAAAGGTAGCATAGTCCTAAAGGCGAAGCCCAGATACGTCGACCCAAAATTCTTAGAGGGGGGCAAAGTTTACCTCTCAACAGAAGCAAGCAGTGAATACAAGAGGCTTGTGGAGAGGCGCTTATTGATTGAGAATGAAGGCTACCACGTAAGCATTAAGGCTGGGAAAACAATGTTTGCATAGCTTGCCACGCATGAATGGCAGAGGCCAGAATTGCAGCAAAAGACCATGCAAGGTTGACTGCGCTTCGGCTTGGTCCTGTATCTTAAGAGCATAGCCCTATTGCACGCTTTCGCTTTATGCTTAAGGTTGCTCCTTCCGGCCTGGCCTGGTTCACATAGAGGGCCACCACCTAAGGCAGGGCTTCATCACATCGGCACAGGCCTTGCAGGGCCTTAAGCCACGCATCTGGCACTGGCCCGCCGAAAGGGATTTGCGTATGGGAAACCCTTAGCTTCCCGGCCTATCTGCCAAGGATTAATTCGCCTTTTACATATAAATAGGTATCTCAAATGGCTCTGTGCAGGAAAAATGTGTATCTGCATAAATGCTTTGTTATAGGTGCTTTTTAATATTTGCTATGGCTAATTTATCTCTAGTCTTATTGTTGCATAAAGGCACTGATATCACATGAGTGACGAAGATTACGAGAAGCTGCTTGACAGGGCGTTTTCGCAGCTGCCCACGCTTAGCGCTAGCAAGGAGGATTTTGTCATACCAAGAGCAGACATGCTTATCCAAGGCAGCAAGACCATAATAAGGAACCTGTATCCGATAGCCGACAAGGCAAGACGGAAGCCTGAAGATATTGCGCGCTATATAAGCAAGGAGCTGAGCGTGCCTGTAAGCATAGACGAGCAGCGTATGACCATAAGCGGCAGGTTCACCCAGGACGAGCTTGACGCAAAAATTCATAAATATTTTGAGATATATGTTATATGCAAGGAATGCCACAAGCCTGATACCCATCTGGAGAGCGCGGACCGCGGCATGTATATTGTTTGCGAGGCATGCGGCGCAAGATACTGGGTGAAGGGCTATTAATAAATGGTTTTATGCGTACTGAACAAAACGTAACATACACATTGAAATTGCCCATGGGCAGCGAGGTAGTCGGCAAAGTCACCCGCATAGCAGGCGCTACACGTTTCTTCGTCAAATGCAATGACGGGAAGGAGCGCATATGCACCATACCTGGCAGGTTGAGGCGCAGATTCTGGATAAAGGTCAACGACATAGTGCTTGTCAAGCCGTGGGTCGTGCAGAGTGACGAGCGCGGGGATATAATATGGCGCTACAGCATGATGGACATAGGCAAGCTTCGTGCCAAAAACCTGCTAACGAACATATGATGTTTACCAAATAAAAAGGTGCTTTGTGTGGTAAGATTTGTTCTTGTATCTGACAACACACTAGTGTATGATTTTCGCCATTTCCCACTTTTGGATTTCCTTCCAAGTGCTCCAAGCCATGCAATACCCTCTACAATATACAAATTCCTTAGGGGCAAGCCTGTTCCTGCCACTTCAAGAGGCGAGCTGAGGTTTGCGCCATACGGTCTCAGGAAGATAGAAGCCGCTCTGCTGCAAAGGTACAAGCCGGAAGAGGTGGCAGTGGCTCATCCTGATTATCTGGGCAAGCTGATAAGCGACGACACCGAAATAATAGCGGTGCACACCATGGATCCGTTTGGCCTTGGCCCTACTACCATGTCTTACTACGCGCTCTTCGGCGGCAACGAGCTTCAGGCATGGGTGCGCAGGGAGTGGGACGAGCTCATAGAAAAAATTAATGCTGCAAGAATAGGCAAGAAGGCGAAGCTCATTATAGGCGGCCCTGGCGTATGGGAATACACGCTGCTCGAAGATGAGATAGAAAGGCAGCACATCGACTTCCTATTCCAAGGCGAGGCAGACGAGGTTGTTGCAGATTTGTTCGAGTTCATATCAACGGGGCATGGTGACGGCTCATTTTCAAACAGCTACGTTACATACAGCGACACATTCCAAAGGAGCATAGTGCAGCATGATAAATTCCTTTCGAGAGGCAACAAGTACAAACTGTATCCGAACCTAGAAGAAATACCACTTATAGTAAAGCCTTCCATGGATTCGCTCGTGGAAGTGATGCGCGGCTGCGGCATAGGCTGCGACTTCTGCGAAGTTACGCTGCGCCCACTAAGGTACCAGCCGGTTGAAAACATAGCAAAAGAGATAAAGGTGAACGTGGCGGCAGGCTACTCAAATGCATGGCTGCATTCCGATGAAATATTCGGCTACATGCATTTCCAGAACTTCGTTCCTAACGAAGATGCGCTTGTAAACCTCTTCACAACTGTAATGCAAATTCCGGGTATAAAGATAACCAATCCTACCCACGGCCGCATATCCCCTGCAGCTGCGTATCCTGAGCTTATAGAGAAGCTGTCGAAGATAGTCCGCGCCGGCCCAAGGAGGTGGATAGGTGTGCAGGTCGGCCTTGAAACAGGAAGCGAGAAGTTAGCCAAGATGCACATGCCGGCAAAGACGCTGCCGCTTAAGATAGGAGTTGACGGAAGCTGGCAGGAGATTGTGTGGAACGGCGTCCACAACATGAACAAGTACTATTGGAGGCCTGCATTCACGGTGCAGGTGGGGCAGGCCGGAGAGACCGACGAAGACAATTGGGATACCGTAGCTCTTATAAACAGGCTGAGCAGTTCTGTAGTTGATGGCAGGCCTTTCGAGTTCACTGTGACTCCTTTGTACAACATGCCTCTTGGCCGCATCAAGGCAAAGAAGGTAAACTTTGCCGACACGCTCAGCATTTCAGCGCTTGCCGTATACTATGCTTCATACGCCCATCTTGCCAAGATGGCTGCCAGGGATTCAAGGAAAGAGGCAAAGGGCTCGCCGTTGGTAAGGATTGGCACCTCTTCGCTAATCTCGCTTGGCGGCTACATAATGCTGAAGACTGTTGAAAAAATAGCAAGAAAGGCTGGCCTTGACATAGAAAAGGCAAAGCGTTACGGCACAAGCGGCAGCAAGGAAATAGAAAGCTGGGCTGTTGCCGAGAAGCTATAGGTATTTGGATGGCGCGCATACTGCATGACAGGAAGGAAGGCAGATTCTACATGCGCACGCCAGATGGCGATGCAGAGCTCCTTTACGGCGTAAGGTCAGGCATAATGTACATCTACCACACATACGTTCCTGAAGGCGCCCGCAACGAAGGCATAGCGGAAAAGCTCGCTGATGCCGCCTTTGCGTTCGCGATAAAGAGCAAGCTTAAGGTAAAGCCTGCTTGCAGCTATATAGAATACTATCTTTCAAAGCGTAAGGAGATGCAGATTTATGCAGTACAATGACGAGATGCTCGACGCACCTGACGAGATATTCAAGAAATTTTATCCTAGTGCAGGCATTGAAAAGATACTGGAAAAAGCGCAGGAGCTTAGCTTGGGCAGCACCGTGGTGCAGGTATTCGATGCCCGTGCCATATTTAGCAGGGAGCATCTTCAGCTTGCTTATGCGAACGCTGTGCTTGCCACAATAGAGAAAAGAAGCAGGTCAAAAAGCATATCGATGGAGATGATGCTGTATGCAGCGCTGACTCTGCAGATAAGCGACGCAATAAAATTGGTCGGAATAAAGGGCAGCACTGAGGCAGTGCTATTTTCAAACAGTAATGAAGCGTATAACCGCATCAAAGGCATGCTTGGCCGCGTAGGGGAACTTGGCGGCACAAACGACAGTGCTTTGAAAATATTGGGCGTCAATGATTTCCAGGGCATCATGAACAAGATGTCGCTGATGAGTATAAGCGACTAGCCCTTATACTGCCTATTAAGGATCTTGGCAATAAGTTCAGCCTTCTTTTTGCCTATCTTGTCTACGGACATGAGCTCCTCGCTGCTGGCATTTGCTATGTTTCTTATCGATCCAAAATGTGCAAGCAGCGACCTGGCTATCTTGGCGCCTACACCTGGAAGATTCCCTACAATAAGCTCTTGGAACTGCGTGTCATTGTACGCCCTGGCGCCTCCCTTGGGCGAAGGTTCCCTCTGCTTGTCTGCTTGCTCGTGTTTTGCAAGGCTTGCCATGAGCTCTGCTGTCTCTTTGCTGCTTTCCGTGGCTATGCATACTATGCCGTATTCGATGTATATATAAGTGATAGTGCCATTTATTACAGCACTTTTGAGCCTGAATTCGCCATCGCCCTCTATTATCAGGATTGGAAATTCATAGTGCTCTTTTAGCCTGTGTATCTGGTCGAATAGCCTTCCATCGATGAGCGAGCTTTCGAAGTCGCCCATTGTCTTCCTCTCTATGCACACCCTGTCGGATATCGCATAATCGCCAACGGGCAATGCCTTTATCTCAATGTCAAGCCCTTTTGCTTCCAAAGCGCTCGTTATGTCGCTGTTGCGTTCCCTGCTGTCCACGATAATCTTTGGTGTGTGCATGTAGTCACGCTACGAAAACGTTATGTTAGCCAAATACGCTTGGCTGGATTGCTGTGTTATGAAGAATAGTATGTTCCCGTATGGGCCAGAAGCAAGAGTGGCATTAAGCATGTAATGGCGAAGCGATGCGCTTGTGTTGAATGCGCCTAGCAAAACTGTCCTATTGTCATATAATTCGCCTATCTCTATTGCACCTTTCCTTGGAGAATAGGCATCAAATCCTATCCTTGCTGCTATCTCTTGAATGCCATTGCCTCCTGCTTGTGCTGCCGTAGCGTTGCCGTATGGCGCATAGACCGTAACTGCTCCGTAAAGGCTGCCGTTGCGCTGCATGCCCAATCCCCAAAGCTGCACCGATGTGGCATTAACGTATGTGCTAACCGGCAGCCAGCCGTTAAGCATGGGATAAGCCACAAAGCTCCTGTATACGGAAGCATTTATCGCCCTTGCAGTTTCAAAGGCGATATTATTCGCGCCGTTGTACACGGGATCGCCGAATACATGCAACATGTAACCGGTAAGGCCAAGAAGGCTTGATTCGTTGTACGCGCTCTTGTCCACTACGACGATGCCCGTGCCGTAATTGTATAAGGTAAGCAGCGTCTGGTTGGTATAGTTTTGCACCACTGGCGAAGAATAGGAAAATTCATTAAAATATGCAAGATTCGTGGCTTGAATTGCGAGAGGTACATTATACACAGATTCTATGTCTGTGAAGTTCTCGTTTTCGGAATAGCCTCCGATAATTGGTTTGCCCATTATGCTCGTATAGAAAGACGTCTCGCTTGCATAGAGCGCCGAAGTGCCATTGCTTGGCGTGTATATGCTCGGCAGGGTCAGTACTGAAAAGTTGCCGTGCACCTTGGCTATTGTCTTGTATGCTGTGGGTACAGTAACATGTGTGGAAAATGCCGATTGTGCCGCATGCCCAATGGGAAATCCGTTGTTTCCCGCCAGTACCAAGAGCGAAATTATTGCGATGACAATAACAGCGGTGTTTTTATGAAGCCTTGGCATTAAAAATTCAACTCCGTATGCGAAAAGGACTGCAATAGCAAGCGTTGCAAGCAGGTCAAAATATACAGGCTCTTGCATTATATTGAAATATGGAATGTATGAATACAAGACGAAAAGCCCTCCTATGCCATTTCCGGTACCATTGAGCGTGATAGACGGGCCTAGGGCCAGCCAGCATGAAAAGAAAGCAAGCAGCACTAGCATCTTTGTAGATAATGTCCTGCGCCTTGCATATGCACCGAGCAGTGCCAAGGCGAGTACCACATAGCCGATGTAAGTGCTGCGGTACTCTGCAAGCTGGTAATATACATGGAAATGCGAAACTACGCTGTGAGCAAGTCCGTTGTAATAACTGGGTACAAAAAATGACAGCAGCGTGGTGCTCATTGCCTGCTCCTCTTGGATGCTTTGCGGTGTGTTGAGCAGCGGCGCATAAGCGGCACCTGCAATTATTGCAGCAGCCGCAAAAAGCAAGAGTATCACAATATACCTTTTTGCCTGCACATCATGGTGCTTAATGTTGTATGCAATATATGCAACGAAGGCGAATATGAAAAGCGCCTCAAGCAGCAAAGCCTGGTATATGCTGCCCATAAGCGATGCGAGCACAAGAGACACACCCATCCATATCGCGCTGCCAGTATACCGTGCTCCGGTAAATGCCCTGATCATGAAATAAACGAACAACGGCATGAACGCCACGAACAGCAGCGGCATGCTTGTATAGGCGCCCGCAATGTGTATTGCGCTAAATTCAAACACAAGCCCAGCCGCAAAAGAGCCGTATGCGCTGTGCGTGAGGTGCCTCGCCAGCACAAACATGAAGAACCCGGAGAGCATGAACCCTGCGAACAATGCAATATTGTATGCGAAAGCGGTGCTGACAATCCCAAGAGGCCCGAATACCACAGGAGTAAGTATTGAAGCGTACTGTAAGGGCAAGACAGCTCCAACAGGATAGAAAATCATGTCCATCTTGAACGGATTCATGCCATTGAAGAGCGCGTGGTCAATCCACCAGAAGCTCAACAGGTTGGTGTATGCAAAGGCTCCATTTCCTGGAGCTGTATTTGCAATGCCCGCGGCTAAAGGGAAAAACATTACAATAGCTATGGCAAGATATGCCAGTGCTATCCCGATAAGGAAAGTTGTTTGCCCATGCTGCTTTTTAGCCATGCTGCCACCCCTGCATGAATATTCATTCAAATCCACAGCTGCCTATATTCTCTTAATATCTTCCTAATAAATTTATTAATATATAGTGCTTTGAATGAAGAACGACAATTACCGCGACTTGACGGTGATAATTCCAACGCTCAACGAAGTCGGAAATGTCAGCAAAATAGCCCTGCGCATCATTGGCATGTACAAGGGCGCTCATATCCTCTTCGCTGATGACGGGTCCAGCGACGGCACAATAGAGGCTGTGCGAAGTCTTTCAAAGAAGCACAGCGAGATCTCCCTATTAGACCATTCCAACGCAAATGTGCACGGGCTTACCGCAAGCGTTATATCTGCTGTCATGGAAGTAACTACAAGCAAGATAATAGTAATGGATGCGGATATGCAGCATCCGCTGAACAAGATAAAATCCATATATGACAAGCTTGAAAAATATGACATAGTGGTGGGCGTGAGGACCAAAGTAAGATCCTGGGGCTTGCACAGGCGCATAATGTCCAAAGGGATGGCATTTATCGCATATGCAGCGCTAAAGTTCAGGCGCAAGCATGTATGCAATGACATAATGTCCGGCTTTTTCGGAATAAGGGCAACGCTTTTCAAGAGCATCATAAAAAAGCACAAGGACTCTTATGTTGGCACAGGATACAAGGTGCTTCTTGACACGCTAAGGCTGGCAGATGCAAACATAACTGTAGGAGAGGTGCCCTATGGCACATTTCACAGGCGCATGGGGGGCAATTCGAAATTCAAGCCCAAAATAATGCTTGATACCTTAAGATCGGCGTTCAGGTGAATCATTGGCTGTGCAAAAAGGTTCTGTAAAGGAGCTTGGGGCAAGAACAGCCCACGTGGCTACATTCCTTATGCTAGGCCAGCTTGTATCCACTATACTCGCAGGCATAGCATTCATAATAATTGCAAGGATACTAGGTCCAGGCACGTATGGCATATACACCCTTGCAATAGCAGTATCCGCGCTCTTCGGCGCCGTAGGCGACTTCGGCATAGGCACAGCATTCAACAAGTTCATATCCGAATACAGGGCTCATGACAGGATTAACAGCATAGAGAAGCTTCTGGCAGACGGATTTGCGACCGTGGTCATTGTGGGGCTACTGTTTGCCTTGCTTACCTTGCTTTTCAGCGGCCTCCTGGCTTCAACAGTTATGCACGATGCATCATATGCGTACATAGTAGATGTCGTATCCCTGATAGTGTTCCTTTCGCTTTTATATACGCCAGCATACAGCGCGCTCGTGGGTTTCGGGAAGGGCGCTTACGTAGCAGTCATAATGGCGTCTCAAACCTTGGTGCAAGCTGTTATAGGGATAACCCTTGCGCTTTATGGCTTTGGGGCTGTGGCACCCATAATCGGCATAATAAGCGGGTTTGTTGTGGGCATATCTATTGCCATTTATTACCTGTATGTAAAGCTTGGGATGAAGTTGCGCGCTCCCAGTTTTGCAAGGATAAGAAAGCTAATGGGATTCTCGCTACCCCTTGCAGCATCAAATGTATTGGGGGCAATATCAAATAATTTTTCACTGCTGTTCTTGGGGATATTTGTATTGCCGGCAATAATAGGCTACATAGGGGTTGCTACAAGAACAATCTCTATCCTTGGCATACTCACAGGCTCGATAAGCCTTTCCATACTACCGATGTTCTCTTCAACTCTTACCACAGGCATGAAGCGCCACATAGGCAGGATATACAACTATTCGATGTACGTGGCATTCCTGCTCATAACACCTGTGATCTTGTTCATAGCGGTGCTAGCAAAGCCCTTTGTTGTTACAGTATTCAGCGCTACGTATGGCGGTTCGGCGCTTTTCGTTGCCATAATAGGCATAGGCACCCTGATAGGCCTTGTGGGCTCATATACTTCTATGTTGCTTATTAGCGCAAGCAAGGTAAGGAAGGTGCTGAAATACAACGCCATAATGGTATTTGTGGAGCTCGCACTAATGCCTCTGTTCGTTATAGAATTGAAGGGCCTCGGCTTCGTGCTGCTGTTCTACGCTCTGGCTCCTATACTTCTGTTTGCGCTTTACGTGCGCGCCGCCAGTTCAGTTTTGAACATCAAGCTGCAGTGGAGAAGAATATTAAAAGTGGTTACTGCTAGCCTGATAAGCGCTGCATTCATGATTCCGTTGGTGCTGCTGTTCGGCAGCAACTACATCCCGCTACTGGTTGCGGCATTGGCTGAGCAGCTTGTACTGTATCCAGCCATAATCGCATTTACGGGTGCAGCAAGAAGGAGAGATCTGGCGAATCTATCATCTCTCATGTCAAGCATACCACTGTTCGGCTATGTGATAAGTATCATTGCAAGGTATGCTCTGATATTTTCAAGAAATTGACGGTCTTGCAAATACAATACGTGCAAACCTTTCGCAGCATAAACAAAACCAAGCAATTAGTGCCTAATGCCCCCGTATTTGATTGCGCTCCCTATAAAGCTTACGAAAAGCGGCGCCGGGCTCTGCGGCCTGGATTTAAGCTCGGGGTGCGCCTGCGTGCCTATGCCGAAAGAGCCTTTCCACTCTATGTTCTCCACAAGCATGTTGTCTGGTGTCGTCCCGCTTATTACAAGCCCTCTCTTTTCCATAATGGCCCTGTACCTGTTGTTGAATTCGAACCTGTGCCTGTGCCTTTCGTTAACTAGCTGCTTGCCGTACGCTTCGTAAGTGAGAGTCCCTTTCTTTATCTTTAACGGCCATGAGCCAAGCCTCATGGTTCCCCCTTTGTACTTTATGTGCTTCTGGTCCTCCATCAAGTCGATTATTTTGTATCTTGCGCTTTTGTCAAATTCCGTAGAATTGGCGCCTTTAAGCATGCATACGTTTCTCGCGTACTCGACAGCCATTAGCTGCATGCCAAGGCATATCCCAAGGAACGGTATCTTGTTGTTCCTCGCATATTCTATGGCATTGATCATGCCCTCTATGCCGCGCTTCCCAAAGCCGCCAGGCACAAGTATGCCGTCAGAATCTTTTAATGCCGCAGCGATGTCTGATGCTTTCTTGTTTTCAAGGTTTTCCGACTCTACCCATTTCAGTTCAACGTTTGCGTGGTTTGCCATGCCCGCATGGCTGAAAGCTTCTTTCAGGCTTGCATACGCATCCTTAAGTGCAACGTACTTGCCCACTATGCTTATCCTCACACGCCTGTTCCTCTTGCCGTCTACAGTAGAGAGCCAGTCCCTTATGGCTTTCTTGTCCGGTGTACTTGAAACATCAAGCTTTTCAGCGAGCATCTTGCCGAAGCCCTGCTCCATAAGGTGCAATGGAAGCTTGTAAATATTGTCTGAATCATGGTCGTCTATGATATTGCTTTCTGGCAAGCTGGAGTACAGTGCAAGCTTTGATTTTGCGTTTTCGCTCAGCGGCTTGCTGGACCTGCTTACTATAAAATCAGGCATCACACCTACTTGCATCAGCTGCCTGAGTGCAATCTGCGTTGGTTTTGTCTTCTGCTCTCCAACACTTTCAAGTTCCGGCACGTATGTGATTGTGACAAATACAACCTTTTCCGTGTTTGAGAGCTGCCGCATTGCCTCTATGAAATAGCTGTTTTCTATGTCTCCTACTGTACCGCCTACTTCTATAAGCATGATTTCTGGCTGTTTTGCCTTTGCAATTGCATTTATCTTTTCAAGTATGTAACTGGTAAGATGCGGCACAATCTGGACATCTGTGCCGAGAAAGTCCCCTTTGCGTTCCTTTGCTATAATGTCGCTGAAAAGCTTGCCCCCTGTTATGGAAGACATGCTGTCCATTTCAATGTTTAGGAACCTCTCATATGTGCCGAAGTCCATGTCGACTTCGCTCTTGTCGTCAAGCACAAAAACTTCGCCGTGCCTGAAGGGGTTCATGGTGCCGCAGTCGTAATTGAGGTAACCGTCAAATTTTACAGGCAGCACCTTATGCCCGTAGAAGGAAAGAATCTTTCCCATAGAAGCGGTCAGGATACCCTTCCCGAGCCCGCTTAGCAGGGAGCCCAGCACTACAACATATTTCGTTTGCATAAGGTATCTTACTGCTATAAATTTTTAAATATTTGCTCCGTTATTTTGAATCAAACAGGTGCCTGAACAGTATAAGCAGAAGCTTTATGCCGTCAACGGGCTTCATCTGTTTTGATACGCCTTCCCTTACCTTGTAGCTTATCGGCAATTCAACTATGTTATAATTCTTCCTCTTAGCCTTGATGAGCATTTCCTCCTCGAAGCCAAAATACTGCTCTCTCATATTGAGGGACTCAAACGCGCCCTTCTTGATAGCCCTAAGGCCTGTTTGCGAGTCCTTCACGTGCGTTCCGTACATGACATTAAGCGCAGCTGTAAGTATCTTATTCCCGGTTTGCACGTATTTCGGCATTACCCTTGTGTTCAGGTCGTGCATCCTGTTTCCTATCGCCAAGTCGGCTCCGTTGCGCACCTCCTCAATAAGCTTTTTAAGGTCCTGTGCAGAATACGTAGTATCCCCGTCTATGAAGCACACGATCGGGGTGTCAACAAGCTTCTCTGCTTCATAGCACGCAGCTCCTTTGCCGTTGCTTTTTTGCTTCAGCAGCATTACAGTGCTAGGGTAGCTTTTCTTTATGACATTTTCTCCTTTGTATACGACAATAATGTTGCATGATTTCATATTGCTCATTATATCCTCTACAACGCTTTCAACTGCGTATTCTGGCTCATTTTTTATCGGGACTATAACTGTGGTATCACTATAATCCTCTCCATTTTCAGGCATTTGTATCCCTGCAAAAGCAATAAAGAATATGCACTACAGCTATTATTACTGCATATTTATATAAACTATTGCTGGACTTCCTTCTATATAATTGATTTAGCATGATGTTGGTTGCAATACGTTGGTAGTCTATATGGAGGGCTCAGGTGGCACGATAAGGGCTTTTATAGCAATAGATGTTCCAAAGCAGATAAGGCAAGATATAGCATCGCTGCTTTCTGGGCTTAATGGCTTTAGGCCTGTAGATGAGGCAAATATGCACATAACGCTGTTCTTCCTTGGCGATATAACAAGCGAGCAGGTTGAGTGCGTGAAAGCAGTAATGGATAGGGCTTCTTTTGCTCCGTTTGATATAAGCATAAATGGTGTGGGCGCATTCACCGCATCAATGCCCAGGGTTATGTTTGCAGGAATATCGCAGGGCAGCGATAAAATAAAAGGCGTCTTTCATGGCATGCAGGGCGGCATAGCGGAATGCTGCGATATAGAAGAGAGGGATTTTGTGCCTCACATAACCATAGCAAGGGCGCGCGATGTGCATTCAAGCGCACGTGCGGCAAAAGAATTTATTGAAAAGTACAGTAGCCGCGATTTCGGCCAATTCCTGTGCAATGCGATTGCCCTGAGGAAAAGCGTGCTTACAAGCAGCGGTCCGGAATACACTGATCTTTACGTCAAGGCGTTTTCCTGATGCCTTTTTCGAATTGCTCTATTGTAGCTGTATTGGTAAGCTCGCCGGGCCTATATATGCGGTTGTCTTTAAGTATGTTGTAAGGAACCCCTATCTTGGAATCCACTGCAATGTGCCTTATCTCGTTCCCAAAAACATCTATCTCTACAAGCTGTATTTTCCTTGATTTCAGAAATGCGAAAATACGGCTCAGGGAATCTGTGCTTTCATTGTTTTGCAAGCCTATGAGGCGTGCTTCTAAATTGGCCTTCTTTCCAAGGCCCCTAACAAAGCTATCTATCTCCTTTGCTGTCTTGTCGGGGAAGCCGAATAGTCTTGCCGCAAGCAGTGTAGAGGTATTTACGTCATATATTGTAAGCATAAGGTCATATGTTACATCCATTGCGGCAATATACCGCTGCCGAATCTCAGAGAATTTTAATCTTGATAGTTCACCAGTGCCTATATACAAGGCTTCCGAATACCTGTCCAATTTGGATTTGGATATGTGCGGCCTGTCCTTGTACGATACCAAAAATCTCTCTTTTCCAAAGCCTTGGCTCATTATGGCCGCGGCAAACGTGTCCTCAAAACCCATTTATCGCACCGCAATTATTTCTATAGTGGTATAAAAGATTAAAAGCATTTTCCCTGTGCATGCAAGCAATAACCCTGCCAGCACCAGTCATGTGCGGGCTGCTTGCCATCATTGTTTTGCCTTTATTTATTGCCTCGCGCCCTGTCGTATACAAACATATATATACCTTTTTCTACATATTCCCATAACAAGTTTTACTTGGTAAACCCATGTCGCCTGCTTGTGGGAATGCTGCATATCCCTTCTGCAATGTGAGATAAATGAAAATAGAAGTGCTAGAAGCAACAGACAAAGCCATAAAGTTCAGGCTAAGTGGAGCCAGCAATTCATATGCGAATGCCCTTCGCCGGACAATCATGAACGACGTGGAAACGTTTGCCATAGATACAGTCACATTTTACGAGAATACAAGTGCGATGTTCGATGAATACATAGCGCACAGGATAGGGCTTGTGCCCATACTTACTCCAAGCGAGAAGCAACTAAAAAGCGATGAGGTTCTTTTCACTCTTGATGCAATAGGCCCAAAGACCGTATACTCGCGCGAGCTTGAGACGCAGGACAAGCGGATAAAGGTTGCAAATGGCAACATACCGATAATAAAATTGTACAATGACCAAAAACTGCGCATAGAAGCCAAGGCAGTGCTAGGAAACGGCTACAAGCATGCAAAGTTCCAGCCAGGCTTCGTCACTTTCAATGAAACAGGAAAAGGTGAGTTTGAGTTTTATATTGAAACGTTCGGCCAAATGCCACCAAAAGAGATAATGGAGAGGGCGCTTGACGCGCTAAGAGACGAGCTGAAGGAGGTTGAAAAAGTTGCGAAGAAACTTTGATGCGGGGGTGGCAGAGCATGGCCAAATGCGCAGGACTGAGGTGCACAAAAGCTTGGAACTCCTGTGTCTTTAGGGACTGCGTGAGTTCAAATCTCACCCCCCGCATTGCAATACGGTGAAATAGATGAAGATCAACGCAGAAAAGCAGAATGTGAAGGAATGGCTTGATACACTATCAGGCGCAGCCACAAGCGGCAAAGGGATATGGCAAAATGCATATGCTCGCGCGTCTGTGCCGGCGAGGCGCAGGGCGAGCGTGAACCTGTACAAGCTTGACAAATATACAAAAGAGGGCGACACCGTGATAGTGCCCGGAAAGGTGCTCTCCATGGGCAAGATGAATCACAGCATAAGCATAGCTGCACTTGAGTATTCGGCGCAGGCTCTGGCAAAGCTGAAGGCGTCAAAGTGCGTGATACTGAGCATAGGCGACATAGTCAAGCAGAAGGATGCGCGCCTGGTAATCTAGTGGTAGTATGGACTTCAATGACTTTAATGTTTACAATGCAAAAGACCAGATACTCGGCAGGCTTGCGAGCAGGGTGGCAAAGGAGCTGCTTAGCGGCAAGAAGGTCGCAGTAGTGAATGCGCGCTATGCTGTCATAACAGGGAGCAAGGGTGCCATAGTCTCAAAGTACAGGACGCGCCTGAACCTGCAGGAGAAGGAGAATCCTGAACATTCGCCATACTGGTCAAGAAGGCCTGACATGCTTTTCAAGCGCATAGTGCGAGGAATGCTTCCCTACAGGAAGCCACATGGCAAGAGCGCATACAAAAGGCTCAGGGTGTTCCAGCTCATGCCTGAAGGCCTAAAAGGCTTCAAGCAGGAGGCAACTGAGTCAAAGGATTTAAAGGACATATACGTAAATCATATAACGCTTGGCGAGCTTTCAAAGCTCCTAGGCTATGAAAAGGGCAATGGTGATATTAATGGCTGAAGAATCAAGCACTGCCAATGCGCAGCAGCAAGCCCAGCAGGTGCAAGCTCAGGCAGCGCAGCAGCCCCAGCCAGCGGAGCAGCAGAAGAAGCCAGCCCAAAGGCGCAAAGCCTCAAAAAAGCCGAGGGTCGTGCTCGTAAAAAGCAAGAGGAAGGAAGCAATTGCCAGGGCTTCACTGAAACCAGGCAATGGCAAGGTAACGATCAACAATTTCAGCATAGACGTAATAGAGCCACAGGAGCTCAAATACACGATGCTTGAATCCATATACGTGTCAAAATTAGCAAGCAGCCTGGCCAAGAAGGTAGATATCACAATAACCATCCGCGGCGGAGGCATAAGCGCTAGGGCGCAAGCGGTGAGAAGTGCCATAGCGAAGGGCCTTGCTGCATATTCAGACAGTGATGTGATAAGGAAGGAATTGATGCATTATGATCGCAGTATGCTTGTTGATGATTCAAGGCGCGTGGAGCCGAAGAAATTCAAAGGGCCAAAGGCAAGGGCAAGGTTCCAAACTTCGTACAGGTAATGGTGATATGAATGATGATGCCGGTCAGGTGCTTCAGCTGCGGAGCTGTGGTAGCCGACAAATGGGAAGAATACGACAGGAGAGTAAACAAGAGCAACGAAGATCCAGGGAAGGTTCTCGATGACCTGGGTGTCAAGAGGTTCTGCTGCAGGCGCATGTTCCTCGGCAACCTCGAGCTCATCGATGAGTTCATGCCCATAGGCAGGCAGTAATTTATATATATGCACAGGGAATTATGTTAATGTTTGGGGCCGTCTGCTAGCCTGGTAGGCTTCCAGCTTGGGGTGCTGGCGACCCGAGAAACTTTCGGGAATTCAAATGCATTAAGGCTGAAAATCTCGGCGGCCCCAAAGGTGTTAAAATGGAAGAGCAATTATTGGCAAACCAGAACGATTACCTAGAGGCAGGGATACACATAGCCACGAAAGTGAAAACGCCGGGCATGAAAAAGTTTATCTACAAAGTAAGGGACGACGGTTTGTACCTGCTTGATCTTAAAACCATAGATTCGCGCATAAGGGTAGCTGCATCAATGCTTGCAAGATACGATCCAAAGGATATAGTGGTGACGGCTTCAAGAATATATGCGATAGTGGCGGCACAGAAGTTTGCAGAGATAATAGGTGCACAATTCATAAAGGGCAGGGTAACTCCTGGCATATTCACAAACCCGAACAGGCCCGATTTCATGGAGCCCAAGCTTATATTCATAAGCGACTCCAGGAACGAAAAGCAGGCGGTCAAGGAAGCCAGCAAAAGCAACATGCCCATAATCGCTCTGAGTGACACGGACAACTCTACGAAATACATAGATCTGATAATACCTGTGAACAACCGCGGCAGGAAATCATTGGCGTTTGTATATTTCCTTCTGGCGAGGGAAGTGCTTAAGGAAAAGGGTGCCATAAAGTCAAACGAGGAATTTAAGTACCAGGTTAGCGATTTTGAAGCCAAGATGGAAACGAAGGCAAAGCTCTAATCATCACATTTCCAAATACCGAATAGCTTCATTCTATACAGTCAAGCCTGCACGAAAACAAGTGCAGACATAAGATATGCAAAGATTGCGAGGGCCATTGCGACAAGGCTTGCGTTCCTTGAAAACCAGAAGAACTTCCTATCATAGCGCCTTGTATACATTGCAGCTACGTAAAGCAGCACTATGTCAACAATTACAATGGGCACTATGTAAACAAGATTGAACGCGAACGGCCTTTCGTAGAAGAACATGAAAAGGCTTATCGCAACTGCTTCAATGTAAAGTATGAAGGCAACATACGCGGAGCGCAGCGTGCCAAACGAGCGTATCAAGTTTCTTGTATTCCTGGCCTTTTTGTCACCTTCAAAATCCCTTATCATGCCATGAATCTCCCTTGCAAGCCCGCTCAGAAACACCACAAACGATATTAGCACAATGTTGTTCACCAAGGTCGCAGATACTACAAAATTCCCGTATATAAATGGTATAGCCATTGAAAGTGCGATATAGATGTTGCCCCAGAGCAGCATGTCCTTGAGCCTGTAGCTGTAAAGCATTGCCAGGGATCCGAAAATAAGCGCGATTACAAAAGCATATGCATTTATGAAAGCACTTGCACTCACGCCAATTACAAAGCTTGTCGCAGCGGTGTAAAGTGCTTGTCTTTCAGTAACCCTGCCAGATACTATAGGCCTGTCAAACCTTTTGTTAAGCCTATCTGATTTTACGTCAAAATAATCGTTTATCGCAAAAGAGCTCATGCTTATGAATATGGGTGTTATAAAGCTGAGCATGAGCACGGGCAAAGAGGGCACCGCGCCGCTGACAAGCTCCCCGGCAAGCACAGCAATGACAAGTATAAAGCTATGCTCGATCCTTGTAAGCCTTGCAAAATCCTTAATGTTCATAAAATCATTCATTAGTAGATATCAAAAACTTAATAAATAGATACTGTCTATTATAGAGTAAGCAGGGAATGTGATGAAGCAGCAGTCTGCCTTAGAGTTTATTATTACCTATTCGTGGGCACTAATCATAATAGCGCTCTTCGTCGCAAGCGTCTTTGTGCTCAGCGGCTACAAGGCGCCCAGTTATTACCTCTCTTCTTCGTGCTACATAGAACCGCTGCTCCCTTGCGTGCAGTCCATAGTAACATACAACATATCAGCGCCGCTGAGATTTGCGCTGGTGTTCAAAAACACGCTAGGCACAGCAATGTTCATACCGCAGAATGGCATAAACATAACAGTTTCAAATATAGGTGCAGCAGGCACAAGCAGCTATGTTGGCAACTGCTATCCAAAGTTCGTGCCTTCCGGAACCGAGGCATTGTGCAATGTAGGCATACCAGGCAGCGTTAAACCTGGAGTGGGCACCCAGGTAAGCATACCATTTACGTTGAGCTACAATCTCTGCAGCGGGCCAAATTCAAAGACATGCCAAAGCGCATTATACAAAACCACAGGCACAGCAACTCAGCTTGTTGCACCGTCTTCAATAAGCATCTACTCGCTGAGCATGAATTCCTCTACAACTGGAGCATATATAGAAGTCAATGGAGTCGCCTATGCTACAAACAGCACGGCATTCTTTGCAAGCAACAAATACACGCTTTTTGCTAAGCCTCCTGCTGGATACGCATTCACAGCATGGTCAATTTCATCTGCAAGTTCATCTTTGTCAAGCAGCACATCGCAGACCACTACCTTGACACTTTCATCAAACGCAACAGTTGTCGCAAGTTTTGTAACATCTGTAACGTCAACAAGCACTTCAACTACAACTAGCACTACTGCTACCTCAACATCAACAACCAGCACATCAACATCAACAACATCAACTTCAACCTCAACAACCTCCACCAGCACATCAACAACAAGCACAACAACTTCTACAACCAGCACATCAACATCAACAACATCGACTTCAACCTCAACAACCTCCACCAGCACATCAACAACCAGCACAACCACCTCTACAACCAGCACATCAACATCAACAACATCGACTTCAACCTCAACAACCTCCACCAGCACCTCTACAACAAGCACAACCACCTCTACAACCAGCACATCAACCTCAACAACATCGACTTCAACCTCAACAACCTCCACCAGCACATCAACAACCAGCACAACAACCTCTACAACAACCAGCACAACAACCTCTACAACAACCAGCACAACAACCTCTACAACAACCAGCACAACAACTTCTACAAGTACTGTTTACTATGTTCCAATTACGTTAACCAATAACCAAGGATCTGCTACTCCCACTCCATTCCAGCAGATGATAGTTGCAGATAGCGGCTCTTATTCGGGCTATGAGCAGAGCGGCTTGCAGAATGTTGAGTTTACAACTGCTCCCAATGCTCAGGGCAGCGTTCTGCAGACATGGATCGAGGCAAATGCAAGCAGCACTTCTACCTATACTATATACTGGGTAAATCTTCCAAGTGGGATAGGTGCTAGCAGCAGCGTGACAATATACATGAACTTCATGCCTGGTAGTGTTATGTCAAGTGTTGGCCCTACAGGAGAAGCCCCACAACTGAGCCCTACATACGCGCAATACGATAATGGTGCATATGTATTTAATGTGTATCAGAATTTTGCAGGAACCTCATGCCCTTCAGGTTGGACATGTCAGAGTGGCACGACCATAAGCAATGGTGCAACATTAGATAATGCTAATGTCACTTCAAATAACCAGTATTACCCCCAGGTATTGGATGCGTATGTGCTGAGCTCAAATTCCAATTTGAAAGGAGAGCAAATAGACTACGTAATAAACTATTTAAACGTTGCCTTTAATCTAAATCAGCCTTATTGGGGGCATGGCAATATCGGTAGTGAGTATGGTGGCACTTACACTGTTAATGCAGGCCCACCAGAGTATACAGGCTCATATATCCAATCACTAGGATGGAGCGGCAGTACCTTATACTGGTGGTACGACTATACCAATGAGTATACAGAAACTACAAGCCTATCCGCTTCTTCTACGTACCATCTTCAAATGCGCGCATGGCCTTCCGGCTATTCCGCATCCATACAGTGGCTCCGCACCCGTGCATTTCCACCTAGCGGGATAATGCCTAGTGTAAGTTTTGGTGCATTGAGTTAAAATATTACCTCCTCTTATCATATTGAATGGCAAATGTTGCAATCCTTTATTTTCACCCTCATTAGTAAAGTATTTAGAAATGCACTAAGATAAATTATCAATGTTAACATCAAGGCGCAAAGCAGCAATAGCTATATTAGCTGTAATGGTTATTATTGTAGCGGCTGTTGGATTAGAAATCAATAATGGCAGGGCGGCGCGTGCTGCCAATACTACGACTACTTATACAACATCAATTTTAGTACATGTTGGAAATCCTTCATTAACAAGCGCGCAAGCCAAAGCACTGACAAGCCCAAACGCAACATACTCTCTAAACATATTAACCACACCCGCAGAAATAGAAAATTATAAGTTGTATTCTGTCTCAAATGTAAGCTCCGTGTGGCTTATGGACTACCTTAACGGATCAGAACTCGATTCAAATTGGGGAATAGAACAGGTAGTGGTAGAAGCGAACACAAACCAGGAAGCACAGAGCATCTACTTGCAAATGTGGCATCCTATTGTAGAACCTAGCTCACAGCAGATACCTGTTAATGGTACTTACAACGGCATGGCCTATTCTTATACATTCAATAAACTGTCTTATAGGATGGGGTTTGTTGGAATAATGGGCAATTATGTAACATCCATAGTTATAAGCACAGAAAACACCAGCATTAATGCTACTCAGCTAATACATGCAGTAGCGGGCGACTTACGACAGTAATATAGGAGAAATTTAAGCGAAGCTTGCCAAACGACATCGGCAAAAAGCCTGTATCAACACTATAATTGATATCAAAGTACCCCAAACGCCTAACTTAAACATGCGAAAATGAAAACCCAAATAACTAGCTGAATCCTATGACAATAACCCCTATTGTTATTACTATTACGCCAATCCACCTTAGTAGCGGCACGTGCTCCATTAGAACAAACGCAGCAAGAAGCACTGTGAATATGTAGCTCAGGCCGCCTATACTGTACGCCCAGCTCAGGTGGACCCTGCTCAGAACATAGAAGTAAAATACGGTTGAGGTCAAATATGCAATTACTGCTATACCGAAATATGGCACCAGCATGGGCTTGTCAACAAACGCATATTTGAACATGAGCTGCCCTATTGCTCCTAGCAGCGTTGAAACGAAGAGCACTCCTATAAGCCCGATCTTGCCATTCATCAAATCCCTATATGGTCAATGATATTATTATGATTCCTATGAAAACGATTCCTATGCCTAAATATCGCAAGCCGCTTATCCTTTCCTTCAGGACAAGCCTTGAAAATATTACTATGAATATGAAAGTGCTTGCGAATATGGGGTATACGATGGAAAGCGGTGCATTGTACAATGCGTACAAGTATATTGCCAGCCCTGCTATGTAGCCTGCTCCTCCGATCAGCACATATTTATCTGCCACAAGCTTTACTATCTCTTTGAATGATATGTTGGGCTTGAGCGCCTTCTTGAAGACAAGCTGGGCAAGCGAAGCTATCAGGGCAGCAAAAAGTGTTAAAAATATAACCAAATAAGTATTCATAGCTATCGTGGTTCAATGGCATACGAGACAAAAGGCCTGCAGCTCTCAATTGCAACAATAGTGCTAACAATATTAGCGATAATAATATTTATATATCAGCGTGGAAGCGCAGCCTTTTATGCAACAGCAATAATAGCCATTGTGGTGGGCTTTACCAATGCGTGGCTTCTTAGCAGGAATGCCATGGCAGGGCAGCAAACGCCTGTTTTGCCTGGCAGTGCCAAAGCCGGGAAAATACGCGCGCGGAGCATCAAGCGCTCAAAAAGCAAAGGCTAAGCAGATGAGCGCATAAAATGGTAGAAATGGATACACTTATCATAGCAGAGAAGCCCAGCGTTGCTCTTAGAATAGCAATAGCTCTTGGCAACGGAGCGCAGAGGCGCGAGGTGCTTAACGGGGTTAGCTACTATATTATAGACAACGGTGCATCAAAGATTTATATCGCTTCTGCAGTGGGTCATATCTTCACTATGCACCAAATAGGCAACAAGCACGATTATCCCGTGCTTGAAGTCGAATGGGTGCCTTCCTACAAGGTAAGCAGCATCATGTATTATACAAAAAAGTATTTTGACGTATTCGAGCACTTGTCATCAAAATGCCGCGCCTTCATAAACGCATGCGATTTTGACGTTGAAGGCACAGTAATCGGCACCAACATAATAAATTTCATAGCCCACGGGCTAGAAAGGACAAAAAGGATGAAATTCTCCACAACTACGGCACAGGATCTAAAGTACTCTTATGAGCACCTGCTTCCTCTTGACATAAACAATTTCTATGCTGGGGAGACGCGCCACGTGCTTGATTGGCTGTGGGGTATAAATCTGAGCAGAGCTCTATCTAGCGCCATGCAGGGCGGCAAGCCCCTGAGCATAGGCAGGGTCCAGGGCCCTACTCTTGCACTCCTGGCCGAACGCGAGATAGAAATAAAAAATTTTGAGCCCAAGCCATATTGGAACGTATCTGCGATTATAGAAGGCGCCAAATTTAGCAATACCAGGGGCAACATCTTCGAAAAGCAAATTGCCGATGCCGCATATTCGGAAACTGAGAAAAATAAGGGAAATGCCACAATAGAGAGCGTTGAGGAGAAAGAGGAATATGTAAGCCCGTATCCTCCTTTTGATCTCACTTCATTGCAGCTTGAGGCAAGCAGGGTAATGGGCTACGATCCATCTACCACTCTGGCAATTGCGCAATCTCTTTATGAGCGCTCATACATTTCATACCCGCGAACGTCATCGCAAAAACTGCCTTTTTCGATACCTTTGCCACGCATAATATCCGACCTGTCAAAGAATCCGCTGTATGCCGCTAGCGCAGGAATGCTCATAAAAGGAAAAATGTTCAAGCCCCACGAAGGAGCGAAAACGGACGAGGCGCATCCTGCAATATATCCTACAGGAATAATGCCTAAAGGGCTCACGGCGCAGGAGCAGAAGCTCTATGATCTTGTTGCAAAGAGGTTCCTCGCGTGCTTCGGTCCATACGCAAAAGTTGCCAAGGCAAAGGTGCAGGCAAGAGCAGGGTCTGAAACCTATATGGCAAGCGGCTCTGTCGTTATTGAGCGCGGATGGCTCGACATCTACGGCTATGCCGAGCTTAAGGAGAGCACGCTGCCCAAATTTGCCAAAGGCCATGCAGCAATTGAAAAGGTGCTTATGGAGGAGCTAACTACAAAGCCCCCAAGGCGCTACACAAAGGCTATGCTCATAGCTGAGCTGGAAAAGAGGTCATTGGGCACAAAGGCTACAAGGGCCTCTATAATAGATACGCTGTTCAAGCGCAACTATATAACAGGAGCCTTGATAAACGTGACGAGCTTCGGGATGAGCGTTTACAATACCCTCAACAAATATGCGAGCATGATAATAAAGGAGGAAACTACGCGAAAGCTTGAGGAGGATATGGAAAAGATAGCCACGGGCAGCAAGAGCGAGGCTGAAGTCATAAGCGAGGGCAAGGAGCTGCTGCTCGAGGCGCTTGAGATGTTCAACAAAAACAAGCAGGGCATAAGCAGTGACATGAAGGAGGGCTTTGCGGCAAGCGAGGTTGTGCTTGGCAAATGCCCGCTTGATGGCGGGAACCTCGTGATAAGGCATTCGCGCACCGGAAAGATATTCGCAAGCTGTTCAAACTACCCCGATTGCAAGGCGATATACCCGCTTCCGCAACATGCCAAGATAGTGCCGACCGGCAAGGTGTGCGAGTACTGCCATACCCCTATAGTTAAGGTTTTCCGCAACAAGAAGGTTTTTGAGATGGATCTTGATCCAAACTGCATAACAAAGAAATCATGGCAGAGCAAAGCGGCACCTGCTGTGGAAACAGCAAAGGCAATAAATGAAAAAGAGGCAGCGTTGCGAAAGCCCAAAGAGCAGGAGCCAAAGCGCAAGGAATCAAAGCCCAAGCGGAGGCAGCGGCGCAGCAGCGCAAAGGGAAAGGCAAAGAAAAAAGGTGCAAAAGATGTTCATGCCTAAGTTTTACCGCGGCCTTAAAAGGGGTCCGCAGGTGATACTGCCCAAGGACATAGGTGCAATAATCGCTTATACAGGCATAAGCAAGGACAGCGTCTGCGTGGATGCCGGCACGGGAAGCGGGTGGCTTGCAATAGAGCTTGCAAGATTGACGAGTCATGTTACCACTTATGAAATAAGGCCGGAATTCGCGAAGATAGCGCAAAGCAACATAAGCAGGCTGGGTCTGGGCAATATAGACATAAGGATGGCAGATATCTCAAAAGGCATAAAGGAGAGAGCAGTGGATCTGGTAACGTTGGACATGCCGGGCTCTGAAAAGGTCGTGCGCCATGCGTACAAAGCGCTCAAGCCTGACGGCTATATATGCTCATATCTGCCGCACATGGAGCAGGTCAAGCTGTTTGTGAAAAAGCTTGAGTGGTACAAATTCCACGACATACTTGTGATTGAAGTAATAGTGCGCGACATGCTCGTAAGGGAAGCGGGAATGCGCCCTTCCACAAAAGGAGTGTGGCACACAGCATACCTAGCATTTGCGCAAAAGTAGCCACTATGGCATAATACAATATTGGGCGTATGCAACGCATACGCCCGGGTGGATGAGAATAGGGTTTATAAAATACGCATAAACAGAGTTTAAAGTAGACTAAAATTTGTCAGAAAGATATTTAAATGCTATTACTGTTTGATTTTACTAAAATAAATGCATCATCTAGTTGACAGGTATTTATTCACAAGGGCCACAGCTTCGCCTACTGCTCTTTTTATATCTGCTACTGTCCGCGCCCCTGTACATATTATCTTGCCGTTCTTGAACAGCAGCAACGCTGCTTTGGGTTCGTGCACCTTGAATATGGCGCCGGGAAACTGCTCCGGTTCGTAGTCGATGTCGTGGGAAAGCCTCGCAAGGCTGTACAGGTCGAGGTCTACACCAAGCTCTGCCTTTGCAACTATATTTTCAACCCTATAAGTGGGCTTTAGCACAACATGCTTGTGCGGCGGGGAAATCTGGGCAGCGCGCTTGGCCATAAATCAACACCTTTATATAGATTTGCCTCATAACCTTTAAATACCTTAGTAGCACAATCATAAGTGCTTGTTTTGGTGTTTTTATGTCGAAGAGGTCAAATGGTTTATTCGTAGGCAAAACAAGGCATCTTGCGAGGCATCACGTGCCTTCGGCAATGTCTGTAAACAAAATAATAAAGGAATTCAAGATAGGCGACAAGGTAGTTATAGTGCCAAAGGGCAGCGTGAAGAACATACCCCACCCGCGCTACAAAGGCAGGGTAGGCACCGTGATTGAGAGGCGAGGCTCAGCGTATGTCGTAGAGCTCAAGATGTTCAACGCCACAAAACGCCTAGTGGTACCATCGATGCATCTGGATAAATTCAAGTAGTAATAATATCTGGTTCTTGTTCGCAATAAGTGCAACGTGCCCAATGGGCTTCAGATACCTGCAGTAAAAGCAGTTTTCATGCTAAACTATAAGCTCTGAAGTAAAGATTAGAAAAGGAGTCAGTGGACTTCAAGCTTCCTTACTTCTACCTTGCCTACTTGTGCGATGTGGTTCAGCCTGCTGGCAAGCTCAGTTTGGAGCTTATTCTCGTTTATCGCGCTTATGATGCTGCCGATGTCGTTGTCTTTCACATAAGAAGCCATGAACGTCTCGATCTCCTTGCGCATGCCGATAATCTTGCTGTGGGTTGTCCTGCTCCTTGTTATGGCGATTATCTTGGCGACAATCTTGGTGCCGTCCTTAGAATTCAAGGTCTGCACCGTGGAAGTTATGCTCCTGTAGCGCCTCACCAACGACCTTATGTAGCTGTTCAGCTGCTCTAGCTGCACGAGCTTTGTGTGAGCAGAAGCGCCATCAACGCTCACGATCTTGAACTTCACTTTTGTATAAGCATTTGAAGGATTGTGCGTTATCGTGTCAAGCCCTACATTGATGCTCCTGCCAAGCACCACCTTCTCGTCATTGGCTGGCATCTCTCCCAGCGGAGCATTGTTGAATTCCTTTGGTGCATATACCGTAAACCACTTCTTAAGCTTCCAAGTGTCAACCTTTTTCTGCAAAACCATTGCATCACACCTTGCCCTTTATCAAAAGCTCTGCAGTCGCGGGATTGTACCTCCAGCCCTGCGGTAGCCTATTCTTCCTTATATAATACCTGGTAAGGCGCCATATCTTCGATTCCACGTTGTGAAGCCTTATCTTATTATATGTGTCTCCCTTGTTTGCCGCCAGGTGCGCGCGCATATTTACTGCCTTTCTCATCAAATCCAGCATGTCAGGAGGCAGCTGCTGTGCCATTCCTTTCTCTTCAAGTATCTTGCCCAGCCTCTTGCCCATTGCGTGCTTTATGTAGGGTACATTGTGCTCCTTCTTAAGCTTCTCGCCAATGAGCGCGGGACTCATGCCCTGCTTCGCATAGTTTATTATAATATCCTCTATCTTCTCCTTGCCTGCTTCTGGTAGCACCGCCTTTTCAAGAGGCGGCTTCCTTGATTTTGACTTGCCCTTCTTTTTCGAATGTATCCTAGCCATGCCAAATTCACTGTGCCGAATAGTGACAAACCATAAAATGCAACAGCATAAAGTAACATACTACTGATTTATCTTCAAATTATAAAAAATAAAAATATTTAAAGCATGCTCAATTAAGATACCCTTTCGGCGTTAGCTGATCTCGCTTTGACCTCGGTTATCCTTACCTTTATCTGCTCTCCCTCCTTGGCATTGGGCACGAATATCACAAAGCCGTCTTTCTTCGCAATGCCGTCGCCTTTTGCGCCGACCGCAATTATGTTTACCTCTATTTCATCCCCGACCTTTACTGGTTTGGGCATAAAATAGCTGGGCTTCATGCTCATGCCGCGCCTTCCTCTGCCTTCTCCTCCTGCGCCTTCATCATTTCCATTTCCTTCTTCTTCATAGTCCTTCATTTACATCTCTCTCATACGTAGAATTAGCGATTACGCCTTACTCCGTATCTGTTAAGTTATTTTCTTTCATATTTAAATACTTTTGCATAGGTGCCTGCACGGCACTGCCCTATGTAAAAGGCAAGCGTTGCAATGCCATTTATTATCTTCTATTTCCGTGTCTTGCATTGTAAATATGCCTTATTCCTTCGTGAAGCTCTTGTATCGAAATCCTCCTATCCTCTTCTCTTTCAAGCTTCTTCCTCAGCAGATATCCTGATCCCTTAGGCTTCTCCTCGCTTTTCTGCTGGGGCTTGCAATTCAATAATGCTCTTTCTGTCATCGTCGCGTCACCTTCAATAGTGTGCAATTCAGTGCAGTTTATATAAATTATATTACTGAATCCAGATATTTATGGCTATCGCAAGTCAGAGCGCTTCGCAAAGCTCCTTAATGTTCTTGAAAATATAGTCGGGATTAACACTTTTAAGCTTCTCATAGTTATCGAATCCGTCCGCAATGCCGCACGAGCTTACCTTCGCATATTTTGCAGTCATGATGTCATCTGTCTTGTCTCCTATGTATATGCTCTTTTCCGGCTTCTCATTGAAAGCCTTCAGAACAATCTTTATGCCTGTGGGGTTCGGCTTTGCCACGTGCAGGTCTTTCGCGCTTACCACCATGCCGAAATATTCAGCAAGGCCTGCCTTCTCCATCTTTTTCAATATCCTGTACCTGTTGCCGTTCGACATTATCGCCACCTTCTTGTGCTTCCGCTTCAGCTCCTCCAGCAATTCCTTGACATAATAATTGAGGTGCGGCCTAGAGAGCTTGTCAACAAAAAAATTGAGGAAAGAAGAGATAATATAGTTTTCTTTTGCCTCAAGGTCTTCAGGAGGCTCGAAATCACTGTCATACCGCTTCGACTGGCCCTTGCGCTTTACAAGAATGCTCAGCAGCCTCCCATAGAGGCGCACATGCGTATACAGCCTTAATATGGTGCCATCCCAATCTAATATAAAAAGGTCAAACTTTTTCGCTAAATGCTCCACGCTATTACCCATATAAGATGTCTATGCTCGGCTTGTCGGGCATCGCCCTGCTTGCCCGCTGCGACTTCGATGCGGTCTCGCTCTCTATGGTTACCTTCACGCCCAGCTTGCCGCTTAAGTAAGGCACTGCTTCAGAGAAGCTCTTCAGCATGTCAGCGCTGCTTATTTTCGGCAGTTCTATCAGGCTCTGCGCGTTTTTCGCAAACTGCTGGAGGAACTTTGCAACCGCTTCTTTGTTGTTTTTGAATCTGCTTTCTTCAATCACTGCCTGCATGCTTTTCTTCAGTGCAAGCTCATTGAAGGCGTCAAGCTTCCATTCTGCTGCAAGTATTATGCGCGCCTCTATGGGCTTCTTGCCCTTGTTCGAATCGATCTTGGATGTCAATGCTATTGCCTTCCTCGCGTCTTCTATCGTGCTAATAATCATGCTTTCAAGCTTTTCCGTTCCCTGAGAAATGAGCGAATCATCCTCGACAGGCCATCTTTCTGTAGCGGCAAAGGACTCCTTGTTCAGCATATGCCAAAGCTCCTCCGCAACGTGGGGCATTACCGGAGCAAGCATGAGTGCAATGCCCTCTAGAAATTCCTGCACTACTATCTTGTTGTTTCCGCCGCGTTCAAGGTACCACTTCAGCTCTATGATGGAGTTGTAGAATATGTCAGTGTATGCTTCCTTTAGCTCGAAGCTGTCAAGCAGCTTGGTTGCCCTTTTTATCTTCGAATGGAGCTTTGAATAAAGCCAGTAATCAATATGCATGAGTTCACCGCTTTGCAGTTTGTACAAGTCCTCTATCGCGTTGTATATATACTCTATTCCTGCTTTCACGCTTTCAACACCCTTCGGGCTGAAATCTGTATCTGTGCCTAGAGAAGAGCCTGCGACTTCTACAAACCTGAGCGGATCTGCACCGAAGCGTTTTATTCCATCAATTAACGGAACTATGTTGCCAAGGCTTTTGCTCATCTTTTCTCCTTCATACAGAACAAAGCCATTCACCACGATCTGCTTTGGCAAGAACCTTTTGGCCATCAGGGCAACATGCGCAAATATATACATGGTCAAGTGGTTGGCGATAAGATCCGGACCAGAATGCCTGGAAGTGTTAACATACCAGTAGTCTATTGACTCCTTGCACCTTTTCACTGCTGCAGCATCCAAGCCTGTTGCCTTTGCCACGCTATCTGCATCACCCATGTCGTTGAAGAGGTAGTCAAAGAATTCAGGCTTGAGCTGCTCCGGCTTTACGTTGTTTGCGTTTAATACGTGCGATATGGTATAAAAGCTCATGTATATTACTGAATCAGAAAGCGATTCTATTATGTGATTGGGATTGAATGGAAACTTGGTGCCAAGGCCTTCTGCCCTCTCTGTAGCCCTAAGGTTGATCCAGTCTATTGTTTTCTCAAATGCGGGCCTCATCAATGCCGGCACTATATCTATGGCACTGAAAACTCCCCTCGCCTGCTCTTTCCATGCTGCATCGCCATAGTTTATGAACCACTGGTTTTCGACGAATTTCACAACCACCCTGGCGCCGCATCTGCAGTATACGGGCTCTTCATTTGAAAGCACGTACAGCTCAATCGCATCGCCGCTTGCCATCATATCCTTCTTGACCTGCTCCCTTGCTTCAGGCTCCTTAAGGCCCTTGTACTTGCCGTATACCATGATTCCCCAATGCGACTCTTCTCGGTAAAGCAGCTTTGTTGCGAACTCCAGCATATCATCTATCGCATCAGGATTGGTGTGGAGTATCTCCAAATAAGCTAGCGCAGGTATCTCAGGATGCTCCACCTTTGCATCGCCGACATTTACATCGCTAAGCGAACGCCCTATGCTCACGCCTGTGCCAAGTGGCTCTATCTCTATGATTTTCCTGTAGTCCATAGCAGGCAATTGGTAGCCGCTTGCCTTGAGCCTTTCCAATGCTGCATAGTCAAACGGTGCATGTGAAGGCACGCTCATCACCACGCCTGTGCCTATATCCGGCTTTACAAAGAAGCCCGGAAGCACAACTACCGTTTCATTGGTAACAGGATTCACAGCCTTTTTGCCTACGAGATCGCTGCCTTTCAGTTCACTCTCTATCTCTATGCTCATCTGGTATTTAAGTATAGCTGCAGAATCCTTTGCAATGTAATATCTCTCATTACCCACCTTTGCAACCACATATGTGCTCTTCTCGTTAACGAAAAGATTAGTGACGCCATAGATTGT
The DNA here is from genome assembly GCA_021816895.1 of Microcaldota archaeon. Taxonomy (GTDB): domain Archaea; phylum Micrarchaeota; class Micrarchaeia; order Micrarchaeales; family Micrarchaeaceae; genus JAKAWW01. The sequence continues at coordinate 213,008 of JAKAWW010000001.1, forward strand.
CTCCGGCCTGTATGTGGCGCAGCCAAACACGATGTTGCTTTCCGGCTCCCTGAATTTTATCACTGTCATGGTATCTATTTCGGGCTGGACATCGTGCCTTGTATCATGCTGGCCTACTGCATTGTTCTCGTTAGGGCACCAGCCAACCGGGTGGCTGCCTTGCGAAAGCAATCCCTTGTCCTTGAGCTTGAAGAATTGCCACTCGACCATCTTGCTGAAGATAGGATCGGTTGTGGTAAACTGCCTTCGCCAGTCTATGCTGAAGCCCGCCTTTTTCATTCCTTCTTTTATCTCGTTTGAAAAATAGCTTACTATATAAGTCGGATCTGTCATTTTCTTTATGTCGTCTTCGCTTATCTTGAAAGCCCTGAAGTCCTCCAATATGTCAGGATCATTATTGCGCAATCTCTTCGCGAATGATATTATGGGAGTTCCGGTAGCATGGAAGGCCATCGGGAAGAGCACGTTGTAGCCCTTCATGCGCATGTACCTTGCATGGAAATCGGCAGTGCTATACGTGCGCAGGTGGCCTATGTGCTGCGGTGAATTAACATACGGCAATGCTGCGGTGATCATTATTGCCTTCTTCTCGTTTGGCTCAGCCTCGAAAAGCTTTGCGTCGCTCCACGCCTTCTGCCATTTCTCCTCTATACTAGTGTAGTCAATCATCAAAAGCACTGAAATAAGCATTTACATTACGCCATATATACTATTTATTCTTTTTCTTTGCATGCTATTGTATTTCTATGCAGTTAGCACGTGCATATAAAAATATGAATACTGCAAGTATAACAAAAGTAGTGTGGTACCGGTGGACATCACAGTCATAAGAGTGGCGAGCGTTCTTGCAATCGCGCTAATATACATGCTTTTCGACCTGTTCAACAAAAGGAACGTGCCAAGCATATTTGCATATGCCACGCTGGCCTACGGTTTCGTGCTTACTCTGCTTTATGCGAGCATACTCTCATTGATCAGCATAGCCGTAGCGCTGCTTGTGCTGGGCTTTGGATACCTGATATACAAGATGGGCCAGATAGGCGCGGCAGACATAATAGAGTTTGCTGCAATATCGCTTGTGCTGCCTATACAGCCGATGCCTTGGCTCGTAAGCCTTAACCAGTTAGGTCTGCCTTTCATACTGTCAATACTTATCGGATCTGGGGTTGCTGCGCTCATAATAGCGCCAACCTACTATTTGCTCTTCTCGAAAAATAGAGGCACAAAAAGCAGCATCATGCGCGGCATCAATTCAAAATCAATATTCAAGTCTGCAATGGTAATACTTGCATATGCAGTGTTTTTGGTTTTCCTAAGGCTTACAATAGGCCTTAGCGCGTATGCGTTCGCACTGCTTGCCGTTTTGGCTTTCTTTTCCGGCTTGATCGTGCTTTTCGAATCCTCAATTGCCTCGGCAATGATAAAATATGTGCGCGTCAGCAGTTTCGAGGAAGGCGACATAATCGCGCTTAACCTGATGGACCAAAAGGAAGTTTCAAGGCTGAAAGCAAGGGTGAAAAGCCTTGACAGGCTCGTTACCCAAAGGCTCATAAAAGAGCTGAAATCGAAACGCATCAAAGAGAGGTTCCCTGTTTACAAAAACGCGATGCCGATGGCGCTTCCCGTATTCATAGGTGTCCTGGTGGCGCTCTCTGTTGGGGACATAATATTGTTTATAATCCCGCCATTCCTGGCACCGTTGTAACTAAATATTTTGTCAAATCCATAATAACAGGTGGAAGGATGGAAGAATGCGAGCTTTGTGGGAGAAAGATAGAGCATGCATACGTGATAGAGGTTGAAGGCGTGGAGCTGCGCGTCTGTTCGGATTGTGCCACTGGCAAGCACATAATCAGCGAGCCCAAAGAGGCGAAGCAGCAAAACCAAGCCCAAATGCGCCATGCACAAAAAAAGAGCAGTGACGATTACGAGCTTGTCGATGGCTATGGCAGCATGATACGCAACGCTAGAGAAGCAATGAAACTGCCGCTCAAGGTTCTCGCAGAAATGCTTAACGAGAAGGAAACGCTGCTGCTGCGCATAGAGGAGCAGAAAACCCAGCCTTCTGTAGAGCTCGTCAAAAAGCTTGAAAAAGCCCTTAGCATAAAGCTGCATTCAGCAGAGCAAACCAATGCGGGTGCGAGCGCGCAGCGGGGCAGTGCAAGCAATGAAGCAAGCATAGGAGAATTCCTTCAAAAGTAAAGTTTCAAGGCGGTTATTGTGGCAGTAGACCTGAGCAAGCTCGTATCAAAAAGAAAGCTCTTGCTCGACGAGCTCAGCGGCAAGACCATAGCTATAGATGCATATAACTTCCTCTACCAGTTCCTTGCGATAATAAGGCAGCCCGATGGCACGCCACTGACCGATGCTCACGGAGCGGTTACAAGCCATCTTTCAGGAATATTCTTCAGAAGCATAGACATCATTGCAAAAGGGATAAAACCCATATATGTTTTTGACGGAGTGCCGTCAATGCTAAAGCAGAAGACCATAGAGGCAAGGATGAACAGGAGGGAAGAAGCATACAGGGAATGGCAGGTCGCGAAGGAAGCAGGCAACGTGGAGCAGGCGCGTGCTCATGCAATGGCAAGCACCAGGGTCACCAAAGAAATAGTAAAGAGCGCAAAAGATCTGCTTGACCTGATGGGGATAGGCTATGTGAATGCGCCAAGCGAAGGCGAGGCGCAGGCGAGCTACATGTGCAGGAAGGGCTTTGTATATGCTACTGCTAGCCAGGATTATGACACGATGCTTTTCGCCTCGCCCGTTGTCATAAGGAACCTTACTTTCAGCGGGCGGAGGAAGCTGCCCAACAAAAACGTATACGTGAACGTGGAACCAGAACTGGTGAGCCTGGAAGACACGCTCAACGGGCTAAAGCTTACGCAAAGGCAGCTTATATGGGTGGGGATACTGCTAGGCACCGATTTCAATTCAGGCATAAAAGGAATAGGTCCAAAGACGGCGATAAAGATAGTGAAAAGCGTAAGCAGCATGGCCGAGCTGAAAAGCGTTGTAAGCTCTAAATACGGCCAGGAATTCGATGTAGCGCCGGAGGAAGTTGAAGCTTTGTTTATGAAGCCAGAAGTGAAGGACCTTTCCGGCGAGGAGATGCAGAAACTTGCGTCAAAGATACCAAACAGGGCTAACCTTGTCAAGTTTCTCTGTGACGACCATGGTTTTTCAAGGGAAAGAATAGAGAAATATGCAGGCATACTTGAGCAGAGCGAAACCGCGCTCAGGCAGAAAACCATAACCAAGTGGTTTTAAAAACCATCGTATAAAATGTTTATTGAGATATAACAAGCAAAGCATTACTTTTATATTTTATCTTGATTATAAATTTGTTGGTAAAATGGCTAAAAAAGACGACCAAAAAAAAGGATCCAACTTCAACGACATGGACAGGTTTAACCGGTATCTCAACAAGATAATAAACGACATCATGGTCAAGAATGTAGACATCAAGAGCGCTCTCGAGAATACTCCGTTCCAGAACGGCATAAGCATAAAGTTTGATGAGAGCGGAATGCCCATAATAGAGGGGATCAACAGCAGCACGCTCATACAGGGCCAGATAGAAAGCCATTCAGATGACATGCTCATAGATATAATAGAAAGAAGCGAAAGCGTAATAGTGGATGCAACGCTGCAGGGCGTGAATGCTGAAGGCATAAAAATAGAGACAACGAATAATAGCCTGCACATAATGGCATCAAGCGCAAGCAGGCACTATGACAAAAAAGTAGACCTGCCTGCAAGCGTCGATCCTGCTTCGGGCAAGGCCGTATTCAACAACGGCGTATTAGAAGTGACTTTAAAGAAGGCTTCAAGCCCAAAAGGAATAAACATCGAAATTAAATAAGGATACAATTGTGCAGCGTGATTCGATATGCAGATTACAATTCCAAAATCCAACCGTAGAATAGGCAAGGCATACAGGAAGCAGAAGGCATCCAGGCTCAAAAAAGCCCACAGGAAGGCCCTGAAGGCGTTGCACAGGAAGCGATAGCCTGCTTATCTTATATCGTTGTAGTGCTGGTTGTTGAACTCGTATGCGACAGAATCACTGCCTTTAACCAGCGAGTCGTATAGCTCCTCCTTGCTTGAGAACTCCTTAATCCCGTCTTTCAAGTCAAAAGCGTAGAATACATTGTTGAATTCGAAGTATACGAACACTGAGAGCTCGTTGTCCACCTCGACAAGCACCTTCGCGGAAGGATTGCCCAGCTGGAGCAGCAGGCTGCACAGGAGCACATTCTTGTCCATCATGTCCCCTACCTGGAAGTCTAGCGTTTCGGAAGGCATGAGCCAGAACTGCACTGGAGGCACAATGTTGTCTATTTTGTCCCTTGTAAATTCAAAAGCCTTCTTTGCTGCGGCTAAAAAGTCCTTTTCGTACGTGTAGTTGACAAACTCCCTCTTGAATTCTTCGGCCTTTGCTATTACGCGCTCGTCCTTCGGAGTTATGAGCGTGGGCAGCGCGGCAACAGAAAGCTCTTCTTTCTCCTCTATGAGCTCCTTGTAGCGCAATATTATGGCAAGGTAGAGCTTGTTCAATTCTTCAAGTTTGCCCTCTCCAGCAGCCATGGAATCCGCAATTAGCTATTGAATGAGAAGGGATAAAAGCCATTCGTTGCATATATAAAAATGGCAAGGATACGATGTTCAACAAGCTCATAGCTGACATATTCAACGAGATTGCAGAACTGCTCAGCGTTGACGATAAGGCGTCAAAGTTTGAGGTAAGGGCGTACCAGAAGGCGGCCTTGACCATAGGCACGCTGCAGGAGCCAATCGAGGACATCTATGCAAAGGGCGGAAAAGATGCGCTGCAGGATCTTCCTGGCATAGGGCCCACGCTAGCAGACCGCATAATAGAATATATTAAAACCGGCAGGATAAGCAAGTATGACGAGCTGAAGAAGAAATACCCGATAGACATGAAAGCGCTCACAAGCATAGAGGGCATGGGTGCAAAGAAGGCCGTAATCTTATACAAGAAGCTTGGTGTAAAGGACATCGCCGACTTGAAAAAAGCCATAAGCAGCCACGAGATAAGCAGGCTCGAAGGCTTCGGAGAAAGGAGCGAGGAGCTTCTCGCCAAGGGCGTAAGCATGCTGGAGCAGAGCAAGGGCCGCATGCTGCTTGGCGATGTGCTGCCCATCGCTGAGAGAATTGTAAGCGCTCTGCGCAAAAGCGGCCTTGTTTCAAACGCAGTAATCGCAGGGTCAACAAGACGAATGCGCGAAACTGTGGGGGATATTGACATACTTGCCCTTTCAAGCAAGCAGGAAAGCGTAATGGACCTGTTTACAAAAATGCCAGATGTGTCAACTATAGTTTCAAAGGGCCCTACAAAAACTACAGTGTGGCTAAAGATTGGCATAAGCTGCGACCTGCGCGTGATAGATCCAAAAAGCTTCAGCGCGGCGCTGCAATACTTCACAGGAAGCAAGGACCACAACATCGAGGTAAGGAAGATAGCCATAAAGAAGGGCTACAAGCTCAACGAGTACGGCCTTTTCAGGGGCACAGCGTCTGTCAATGTAAGGAGCGAGGAAGACATATATGCCAAGCTTGGCATGCAGTGGATGCCTCCGGAAATGCGCGAAGACAGGGGCGAGGTGCAGCTTGCCCTAGCGCACAAGGTGCCCAAGCTTGTAGAACTTTCTGATTTAAAGGGCGATCTTCACACGCATACAAAAGATACTGATGGCGCAAACACATTGGAAGAGATGGTTTCAGCAGCCAAGGCAGCGGGCTTGGGATACATCGCAGTGACAAACCATACAAAAAGCCTGAGGGTAGCCCATGGCATGGACGAGAAGGGCTTCAAGGAGTTTTTCGAAAAGATAGACAGGCTAAACGAAAGCATGAGTGGCTTCCGCGTGCTCAAGGGCGCAGAAGTCGACATACGCGAAGACGGCTCATTTGACTTGACAGAAAGGTCGTTGCAAAGCATGGACATCGTGATAGGCGCGGTGCACTCGCACTTTTCCATGAGCGAAAGCGAGATGACAGCACGCATCGTAAAGGCCATCGATACGGGAATGATGAGCATACTGGCGCACCCTACTGGAAGGGTGATATTCGAGAGGGACCCTTACAAGGTAAGCCTAGAAAAGGTATTTGAGGCGGCAGAGCGGAACAACACCGTGCTTGAAATAAATTCGGTTCCGAACAGGCTGGATCTAAGCGACACAAATATAATGCTGGCCTCGAAGTACAGGGTAATGTTCGCGATAGATTCCGACGCGCACAGGACATCGCATTTTGAGTTCCTCAGGTACGGTGTAGGAACTGCGCGCAGGGGCTGGCTCACAAAGGATCGCGTAGTAAATGCGCAGCGCATCGACAAGCTCTATTCGGTGCTGAAAAGAGGCTAATTTCATCGTGGGTGCAGTAACTGCGCAAAATAGGATCTTGCATCACATATATTTAGAGAGATTGAACTGCCTGACAGGCTTGCCAGTTGAATTGGAGCTGAATATGTTTTCTATCTCATCCTTTATCAGCTTTAGCCTCTGCCTTATATACGGCTCCAAATCGTACCTGTCTGCGAGCTCTATCGCCATTGTAAGGTATTTCTCTATGCCTCCTTTTGATATTGTAAGCACGAGCTTTCCCCCGCATCTGGTGCACCTGCCAATAAGCGGCACGCGCCTGTATTTCGCATTGCACGATATGCACCTGAAAGTTTGCTTCGAATAGGAATGCATGTTGCCTATGAGATCAGGTATGAAGTGGCTCAGTATGAGTTTCCTGGCAGAATCCTGCTTGTCTATACTCTCTAGCATGTCTGCGAGCCTGAATTGCGCTTCAACCTTCTCAGGCATTGAATTGAGTCGCGTGTACATGCTCTTCTTCGGCGCCGACTCGACTGCGTTATAGCTTGTTTCATGCGTGAACATTATAGAGCTGTACGCTTTTTCTGACCCTAGCCTATTTTTGACTGTCTCCACAGCAGCTTCGCTTGGCGAAGGTAGGCTGTATGTCTTGTCATAAAAATCTATTCCATACGATTCCGTTACTTCCATCTCATGGACTTCATCGTCAACCTCGCTGGGATTTACGTTAAGTGTTAATATCAGCGGGGCGTCCATTGTGCCGCCTATTGTTGTCGGCAGGTAGCTTCGCGAGAAGTTTATGAGCGCATCCAGAAGCAGTATTGTGGTATCCTCGTCGCCGTCGCAGTTCCTCCTCCTTGCGGCAATAGTGTATGGGTGTGCAAAGCCCACGTTTGCATTCGTGAAGCCTATTATCCTGTTGAGTATGCCTACTGACGTATGCGGTGACAGGGTTATTGCAAGCTGGCCTACAAGGTCTTCCGCGCTTTTAGCGTTGTAGAATGGCTCCAAGCCGTAGTACCTGGCGAGCAGGTCGTCTATGAATTTTGAAACGCTAAGCAGAAATTCGGCGCCGTGCCTGTTTATTATAACATCCTGATGCCTCAGCTCCACTAATTGATAAGGGTCTGCAAGCTCGTTGCCCTTGTAATCAGTTGCATAGCCGAGCTCTTTTAGCTTTTCAACGCTTGTGCCTATCTCAATAGGATAGAAGTGCGTCATCGGCATATCTGTGGCATCGAACCTGCTGGTGCCGTCCTTGAAGGGGTGCACATTGTGGAGCGACCTTAATAGCCCTTTCTCTATGGGCTCTGCTACCTTGTACTTGTTTATAACTCCTTTGACCCCCTTAAGTGTCCTTGGCAGCTCCTGCAGCCTCAGGCCTTTCATCGCGTTGTCAATCAGCTTTACAATGTCTATCTTTCTTACGTCGAAAGCCTGCGTCTTGCTGCCACAGTAGGGGCATATATCGTAGTTGGACTTTCTGCCGCATGCCGGGCAGATACGCTCCAGCACCGCCCTTGAATTATGCACATTGCAAAACGGCCCAGGCACGAGTTCTCCTCCTTTCTCGCACCTGAATCTTGCAATCTCTATGTCAATGCCCTGGCTGTTGAATTTGGTCTTTTCGGTGTTGTACGCCTTATATATAGAGCGGTCCTTGCCTCCGTAATCCCCTATGGGAAAGAGCGAATTCGGTGCTGGCTTCATCAGCCTCTCTTTCGCCTTTTCCGGCCTGCCTATCCTTGCGCCTATCCTTGTGGAGCGCGGCATAATCTTGAACGGGGAGAGTTTGTTAATCTCTTCTAACGCGCTTGAGCTTGTGCCTATCTCAATGGTTCTGCTGTTTTGCTCTATGCGCGCTCCGTTTGCAAAGCCCAAGCTTGCGATCAGGCTCTGCGCGTCGTCTCCTCTCACCAAAATAGAAGACCCCTTATCAAGGTGAGGCAAGCACAGCTTCTCAGCTATGCCTGCAATATCTGAGCCTTGAATATCTATCTCTTCTACGCCAAGCAGCATGCCTTCCTCTCCTTCGCCATATTTTATCTTGGCCTTGCTTACTGCTTCTGCAAGGCTTTTCAGCTCCAATGGCGTTATATCTGTATACTCGTAAATGTATCTTGGGTGCATAGGAACATTGTATGCGCTTGAAAGCTCATATGCTTCCTTGAATGTTTCGACTCGCACATTACTGCCCTTGTAGCCATTGTGCAATAATTGCTGAAGCCAGTACTCTTCAACGTAGCTTGTAGGCTGGAGCTGCGTGTTGGTCTTCTTGAAGTCTCCAAAAGTCACCAATATGTCCCCTACAGCAAGTATCTTCCTTACCTTGTCCTTGAGTTCGTACGCCTTTTCTGCGCTATTGATGCGCAGCGCTTCGCCGTTTTCAAGCTTCACAAAAGGTCCCTCTATGCTATCGGCAGGAGCTGCAACGCAGCCCTTGCCCGGCTTGTCAATCTTGAGCTGCGTGCCGCTTGCGATGAACTCGCCGAGCAGCACCATCGTTGCGGGGTTGAAGCCCTTTGCGGCAATGCCTGTAAGCCTTGACCTTCCGTAGCGCAGCCTGAATGCTCCTGCATGGCCTGGATAAGCAAGTATTGGCCTCCCCGCAACAAGCTCCTGGAGGAAATGCTGGTCCTTCTCGACTTGGCTGGAATCTCCGCTCTTTACCTTGTCTATTTTTATTATATCGTTGAGCCAGCTCCAGTCTAGTCCGATATTCTTCGTGTGCTTCAGCACGCTTTTGGCCTTCTGCGCTATGCCTTCGCAAAGAACAAGGGCAACACCGCCGCGCACTCTGTTGGTAATGTATTCCTCCTTGCCGTCTATTGTCAGTCTTTTTATGTTCCTATGCACGCCAACTTCAACGCGTTCCGTAGGCAACCCGTCTATGCATACGGGGCAGTTGCCCAGTATGGTGCGCAGGTCCTCTTCGCGGGGCACATATTGAAGCTTTGCTACTGCGTTGTATATCTGCACTTCTTCAACATATCTCTCTATCTCGTTCTGCTGCGGCTTGTAAGCGCCTATGTTGAGCAGGCGCCTGCCATAATCAGCAAGCGCTACAGAGAGCGCAGCGCCGGTTCCTCCTGCTCCCCTTATGGGCCCTGCGTACAATACTGCCGCATATTCGGTGCCGTCAGGATTCTTGTGCAGGGCGCAGCCCTGCATGCCTTCTGTGGGTGCTACAACAATGCCCTCAGTGAGTATTGCCAAGCCGACCTTAACGGAAACCGCCAGCTTCTGCTCAGCGCTGCCGAAGCTGTCATCGCTGCATATATCTTTCACAAGCTCGAAGGCAAGAGCCTCCCTGGATATGTTATTCTGCTTGCTCCTGATCTTTTCAGCAACGCCTTTTATGCCGGTTATGCCCTCCACTCTTGCAGGCATGTCCGGGGCAGGCTTTATCTCCACATCTGTCTCAATGTCGTAACCCTTGCTGCGCGCTCTCTTCGCTATCTCTTCCGTTTTGGCGAAGCTGCTGTTCAGCAAGTCAAAGTATTTCATCATATCTCCGTATTGAAGTCTATTTGCACAAAGGTGCCCTTGTCCGCCTCGTATACAGGCAGCAGGCATGGCGTTGGTATATGGCCCTGTCTTACCTGGAATTCAGTCCTAGCCTGCCACGTCCCGCTGTTGACTATGTCTACGCCATGGTAGTTTGAAATAGCATTCTTGTGTATGTGACCCATTGTAAGTATGTCTGGCACGCTGTTTATTATCATCGGGTCGTGCTTGCTAGGCACGATTATGTTGCCTCCATATATTGGTGAGAGATGCCTTCTTTTTAATATCTCTATCATTGCTTTGTCTGGGCTCGCGTAGCTCATGCCAGGAAGCGCCCCTATTATCGAGTCAAGCGATGTGCCATGATAGGCAAGCACGTCTATGCCATGCATGCTTATCGTGCTAGGGCTCGGCAGCATGTGCACGTTGTCTGGCTTGTATTCTCCCATAAGCTCTGCACTGAGCTGCGGCTGGGGCTCTGCCCTCTGCACAGCATCGTGATTGCCTGGCAGTATGAACACGTGTATATATTCCGGTATTATCCTAACAAGCTCCATGAGCTTCTTGTACTGCAAAAATACATCCTGTATGGCAAGATCCCTATCCTGATTGGGGTATATTCCAATGCCATCAGCCACATCGCCATTCATCACAATATACTTTATCTTTCCCGCGATATCCTTCCTGCCCTCTACGCCGCCATTGAGCCATTTGATAAAGTGCACAAAATTGTTTTCCATGAAAAGTTTGCTGCCCACGTGTATGTCTGACAAGAACGCGATTGCAACGTGCTCCTTGGTGGGCTTTCTCTCTTTTATCGGAACGTCAGGCCATACTATCTCATTTGCTATGACAAACTGGCCTGATATCTTGCCCTTTACCGCAATTACCTCGTCGTTTATTATCCGTTCGGCGCTTTCGAGCATGCTTCCCTGGCCGCTGCGGTACCTGCTGAAGATAACGCGTGCAGAGCCTGTTTCATCCTCAAGGATGACCATCACGTTGCCTGCCTTCGTAACAATCTTGCTGTTTACCATGCCAACTATCGCCACTTCTCTTCCATCCATATAGTTTTTGAGCTCTTCGATGCTCCTGAGCAGCCCTACAAGATTGCTTCTGCCCTCCACAATATGCCTGATCTGCTCCAGCCTGTCCCTGAAGTAGTTTACGAAGCTGTCAACAGTGCCATCTGGCTTTTCCACGCTTTGGGCACTTATGGAATAGATTGCGTCAATATCCTTTGCAGCAGGTTCAAAATCAGATTTTCTTATTACCTCTATTTCGGCTTCTGTGCTTATCGGCACCTTCTCTACGGAGAGCTCGTCGACTATCAAGCGCAGCAAGCTGTTATCTACAATTTTTAGTCCTTGCTGGCCCTTCATGTATTCAATTATCTTTGATGCAAGCAAGCCGATGTCTATGGTGCCGATGCCGCTGATATCTATATCTGAAGATACAAGTATGCCTGCATTTGCAAGCTGCGCCACCAACTCCTTTGCCTTATTGTTAGCCATATCAAGATGTCTTTATAGATTCAAGCATGCTAAGTATATTCCATATCGTAGTGCGTGCCTGTGGCGGTAGGTTGATGTCATTGCTTACTGAATCCAGGTTGTAGATAGCTTCAGAGACCTTTATTATGAAGTCCGCATTGGAATTAAGCTTCTGCCTTGCTTCTCCTACCGTGCCTCTCACATTCTTCGGCACGCTTGTATCGTTCAGCAATGCATCCATCTGCCTTGTAATCTCAGCAAGCAACTCTGCAACTTTCTTTTCGTCCTTCATCTGATCACCCAAAAAACGTTCGCTGTCTTTTAAAACAACATATCAATACAATATTGCACAGATGCCTATTTATCCTTATGGTAGCAAATCCTTACTATCAGTTGCCGTGCGTAGTTGCAACCGTATATAATTAGCACTAATACTTATAAAAGTGGGCGTAAAACCCACACTCTTTAGAGGTTGGATATAAGCCCACCGCAAAGTATAACAAGAGATATATAAATATTAACAACTTAATAAATATGGTCGTCATGAAAACTGCATATAAATACAGAGTATATCCTTCAAAGGAACAGAAGGAAATACTTAATCGGCAGATGTTCCTTGCGAAGGAACTTTACAACCTTCTCCTTGAGAAATCAAAAGCATACCACAAAGAAACAGGAAAGACCCTCACAGAATACAGAATGAATATTTGGATTACTCAATTAAAGCATGAAAGACCAGAATTTGCAGAACTGCACTCGCAGGTTCTACAGAACGTTTCAAAAAGAGTATCAGATGCATACAGGCACTTCTTCAGGAGGTGCAAGGAGAAGAAACAGGGAAAGAAAGTAAAAGCTGGATTCCCACGGTACAAGAAATTTGTGTTTTCTCTGACATACCCACAACTTGGATTCAGATTGGAGAAGAAGAGAGTAGAGCTTTCAAGGATAGGTAGGATAAACTTCGTAAATCACAGAGAGATAGAGGGAAAGATTAAGACGCTAACAATAAAGGAAACGAAGTCGCAGGAATTGTATATCACCATTTCAGTTGAAAAGGAGGATAAACCATTCGTATCAAACAACAAGCCAAAAGTCGGCATAGATTTGGGCGTAAATCAGTATGCTGCACTTTCAGATAATACAATAATACAGAATGCCAAGATAACAAAACATCAAAGAAACCATGCAAGAGTCCTGCAACAGAATATTTCAAGAAAGGAGAAAGGATCTAATAACAGAAGAAATGCGGTAATAAGATTCGCAAAATATTCAGAGCATATAGCAAGGATAAGACAGGATAGGCTTCACAAGATTTCGCATCAGTTGGTAAATTCATACTCATTAATCGCATACGAGGAACTTGAAATACCGAATATGGTAAAGAGCCATAGATTCGCAAGGTCGATAGGGGAATGTTCTTGGGGCAGATTTACCGACTATCTGCAATACAAGGCTGAAAGTGCTGGTTGCGTAGTGGTTGGTATAAACCCCAGATATACCACGATGACTTGCAGTAATTGCGGAAATGTGCAGAAAGTGTCAATATTACAAAGAACATTCGTTTGCGAGAAGTGCGGTATGAGAAAGGACAGAGATATAAATGCATCTATAAATATACTCAAAAGAGCTACCGAAGGACATTCGGGAAGTCAAGCCTGTGGAGACGACGTAAGACCTTCCGCAAGGAAGGCAGCTGCCGAAGAAGCAGGAACTATATGGGTGGCATCATGACGACCAATCATAGCCGCTCTGGAAGCCCACGATTTCGATCGTGGGAGGATGTCACAATAAATATTGCGGTCTTCGTGCAGCAAAATAAGTGCATCTCGATCAAAAGGAGCAAACTTCTACGCAATAGTGCTTGATGAAGCAGGAAATTTTATATCGTTATGTGCAGCACCGACCTCGCATATGCCCCAAGTGCTATAGTTACAAATGCGCTGCCGATAGATATTAAAAGCGTCTTCAAAATGTTGCTTTTTATTGAAATGCCGCTTACAAGTGCCACCAGCGATGCAACGATGCTAAGCACTGCAGCAGTGAGCATTATTGAAATTGCGATGCCGTAATAGCCTCCAGCGCCAAATGCAAACGGTATGAGCGGCACTATTGCGCCTATAACGTATGCTCCACCTACATAAAAGGCAGAACTCTTGGCGCTTCTTTGCTTGCCGCTTTTCGAGTTTACATTTATTTCATACGATGTAGAGATGAACGCGCTCCCTGTCATCGAAAGGGTTCCTGAAAGTGCTATTATTATACCCCCAACAAGTATGAGCACAGGCGTATGTAGCGCGGCGCCGAGCCCTGATACCGCGGCAAGCACCTCGACAAGGCCGTCGTTCATTCCTATTATTATGTCGCGTATGTTGTTTAGCACCTGGTTGTATGTTATAATTTTGGCTTTAAGAGGGGCTTCATTTTTCAATTCGTCCTTTATTATCTCCTTTATTATCTCTTTCTCATGCGGCTCTAGTCCTCCGTACCTCTCTACTTCAACAATCTTTTTGTCCAGTTGCGTCTCAAATCTTTCTGCTGCCTTTACTGCCAATACGAGGCCCAGCAGGTGCCTAAGCAGCAGTATCGCAAATACGAAAAATTTGGATGTTCGTCTTGGTACTTTTATTTTGCTTATTTCCAGTATTTTTGCCCACATCTTTGCATGCTTGCTTTCAGTTGCGGAAAGCCTTTCAAGTATATCCTTAAGCTCCTTATTTTTCTCCCTTTTCGCAAGGTCGCTGAATATTATGTGGTGCATCCTTTCTATCTTGTAAAGCTCGACAAGATATGTATTCTTCCTGTCCTTTTCGTGTTTATTCTCATACATGTGGCTGCACTATTCTATTTGCTATAATAAGCACTAAATACGTTTCAATAAAACCGAAGCGTTGTGTACGTCTTACTTTTGGTAGCCAGTGTCTATTATGTTCTTAAGGACCTCTATAAGATATGTCGCATTTTTTATTATATCGCTTTCAGTTATTATGCCTGCAATCTTGCTGTTTTCGTCCAGTACACATAACTTTTTTATGCGCTTTTCAGACATAAGTTTTGCCGCTTCTTCAAGAGTGGTATCCTTTGATATGGTAACAACGGGCTTTGTCATCACGTGCTTTGCCTTTGCGAAAAGAAGATTTCTCTTCTTTGCGAGCAGCCTGCCTATTATGTCGCGCTCAGTGATCATACCCAACGGCGTGTTTGAGCTGTCTGTTATTATGACTGAATTTATGTTGTGCTTGTTCATCTTCTGGGCGATGGACTTTATACTTTCATTTTCGCTTGCTACCACTACCGGACTGCTCATTATCTCTCTTACCCTTACTGAATTATTTGTTGAATACATCTTTGTCAATGATACTTACATGCATTCTTTTTTAATTTTTGCGATAATAATCGATAACTTAGATAAATGGCTAAAATCCCAGTTTATTTTGCTTATTTTCGGACCCGCATTTCCGACTGCAAAAACAGGCGCCTTGGTCGGGATTCGAACCCGAGTCGCAAGCGTGACAGGCTCGCATGCTGGACCACTACACTACCAAGGCATACTTTACTGCTTATTCTTTTCCACAATCATATTCTTTAACTTTTCCAATTCTTCTTCTTTCGCTCTGGGCCCTATCTTTGTTGTTATATAACCTTCATACTTCTCGAAATGCACCTCTTCCTTTATCCAGTACATCTCTTCCTTGCTTTTCATGCCTATTGCCGGATAAAGCTTCGCGTGGAGGTGGTTTATTGCTGTGCCTTCGAGCACCATGTGGACGCGTTTTACATCCAGGGCTTTTTCAAGCATCTTCGCGACCTTTTTCGAAAACGTCATTAGCTTGCAGAGTTCCTCGCCGCTCGCATCGAAGGCGTAGCCGCTGAGGTGCTTTTTTGATATCACTAGCGTCTGGCCCTTTATGTTGGGGTAGATGTCGAGTATCGCCAGGTATTCATCGTCCTCATATATCTTGAATGTTTTGGCTTCTCCACGTGCAATCTTGCAAAAAATGCAACTCTCCATAATAATCATGGTGTTATCCTTTTCCTGTCCCTTGGGAACAGCGAGCATTCCCTTATGTTGCTAGAATTTGTTATGCGCATCGCAAGCCTCTCCATGCCTATGCTCCATCCTGCGTGAGGCGGCGCTCCGCATCTGAATGCGTTCACATAAAACTCAAACTTGCTCGGATCAAGGTTTCTCTTTCTAAGTGCTTCGACAAGCATGTCTGCCTTGTGTATCCTCTGCGCGCCGCTTGAAATCTCGAGGCCCTTGTAGATGAAATCGTAGCTCTTCGAAAGCTCGGGATTGTCCTCTTTGGGCATCGAATAGAAGGCGCGCAGCGCTGTTGGAAATTCCCTGACAATAACGGCATCCCCAAATACTTTCTGAATGCCTGCTTCATATTCCCTGGATATGTCGCTGCCAAATTCTATTGCATAGCCGTTGCTCCTGAGCTTATCTATTACCTTGCTGTATGTAACTACCTTTACTTTTGGGACATCAAGCTCTACTCCAAGAGTTTCAAGGTCCTCTTTATTGTTTTTCTTCACCGCTTTTATCATTGTTGTGACCGCGCCTGCGAGCTCTTTTATTGCGTCGCTGTCGTCGGCGAAGCCCATCTCTATATCCATTTGCGTCGATTCTGTAAGATGGTACGTTGTATTGGATTTTTCGGCCCTGAATACCGGCGCTATCATGTACACTTTGTCAAGTCCGCCTATCACGGCAAGCTGCTTGTACAGTTGCGGAGATTGCGCCATGTAAGCATCTTTCTCGAAATACTTTACCTGGAAGAGCTCGGCGCCGCCTTCGCTAGCTTCTGCTATTATGCTCGGCGTCCTTATCTGCGTGAAGCCTTTCTTGCTGAACATGCTGGAAAACGTCGCCAGTATTGTTGATTCAATGTTGAATATCGCTTTTGTGCTCAGCCTTCTTAGATCGATGTACCTGTAATCAAGCCTTACGTCGAGATCGGCAGGCACCTTGCCCGTAACTTCAAATGGTATGCTTGTGCCCAATGGATTTAGGTTCTCTATCTGTTCGGGTATTATTTCAAAGCCCTTCTTGGCCTCGGGATTGCTGCTTATCCTGCCTTTGACCAGCACTACGCTCTCCTTCGGCATCGACATCTTCTTTATGAGCCCGGCATCGGCTACGCCCTGCTTGCCTATGACCTGCACAATGCCCGTCCTGTCCCTCACAAGCATGAATGTTATCTTCGCTGTTTCCCTTACCTCGTGCACCCAGCCGGCAACGGTCACGCTCTTGCCATCCATTTCCTTTGTGAGTTCGCTGATGTAGTGGCTTCTCAACATAAATGCACCTTTCCCGTTGGGGTGAGTCGAACACCCAACCTGCCGGTATCTGACAGTCTTATGCCAGTGCTGCAAACTACAGCCGGCCGCTCTGCCATTGAGCTACAACGGGCCTATATATTCTTGTAAATACCATATATAAGAGTTTTCTTTTGCCCTTATTCAAGGGCTTCCATGAGCCTGTCAAGCTCGTAGCCCGTAGTTTCATCTCCTACAACTATCGCAGTAGAATTCGCAACTGCGGAAAGCCCTATCGCTACAGAGCCCCTGTTAGCAGTCGTGCGCACGGAGCTGAAGCCCAGCATCTTGTCGAATTTCTCCTTCTCGGCATCGCTGCTCCTGTTGTTTATTGCAAAGCCCTTGTTGGTGAGTATGTTGTTCGCGCCTATGGTCTTCATGCCGCCTATTTCTGCTCTTATCACTTCAACTCCAAGCACGTCCCCTATCTGCCTTATCGCCATCTGATCGTATTCTGAATTTACTATTGCTATCTTGTCGTTGGCTACGATGTCGCTGCCTACTGCGTTAAGGTCGCTGTCAAGCACGGCGATGTTCATGTCGAGCTTCATGCCCTTTATGCGCTCTACCTCAAAATCGTAAGCAAGATTAGACAGGAGCATGCCATTCGAGTTCGCTCTTGCAAGTATGCCGATAAGGTTGGAATCAGATATAGTTATTGGCACTGGCTTGACACGCAGTGTTTCTTCCAGCACATCAAGGCTTTTCTTCGGCAGGCTTTGGCCGGCGAAGACATACCTGTCTGTGGCAGTTGCGAAAGCACCCACATATTCGCTACCATTCAACCTGTACGTGGCAGCTTCCATAAAGTTTCACGTTATTTGTTTGCCTTAGCCTTATCAGGAGCAGCTACGCTTGCCTTGGCTTCCTTTGCAGCTTTGGCCGGCGCAGGCTTTGCCGCCTTGGCCTCTTTGGCGTTTGCTTGCGGCTTGGCCTGGGCTTCCTTGAATGGCGAAGCTGTGGCTATGCTGTTTTCTATCGATATGTTCAGCCTAAGCGGAGTCATGTGCTTGGCCGAATACTTGAATATGCGCTCGTTGAGCTCCCTGCTGAACTTCACATTCTCCTCGCTCACCTTTGCATGCCTTGCAACCTGCTCCCGCACGTAGCGTACCGCTTTCCTTATGCGCTTCGTGCGCGGCTGGTTCACCAGATATTTGCGCAGGTTTATCGTGACAAGCTTGTTGACCATCTAATCTACCTTTAGCCTCATCTTTGACTGCCTCCAGTTCCTCTGGAATCTATTGGATTCTATCCTCCTGTGGGTTCTCAGCACCGCAAGCAGCGGTATCCTCCTTGACTGCTTCAGCTTCTTGCCGAGCATCACTTTCTTAAGCCTGCTTTTCTTTGACATAATATCACTTGTGCTTGAATTCTATCGATGATTCCCTCTTGCTGGTGAGCTTCTCGAGCAGCGCCTTGAACTGGGCGTCGCTTATCTTGCCAGCTATCTTATTGCCCTGCACCAGCGAGACTATCAGGTTTACGAGCTGCCCGTAGAGCTCCTCATTAGAAGACCTTATTATCATAAGCCTTTCATACGCTTCAGGCTCCAGTATCTGGCGCATCGCCGCCTTTGTCTGCTCCTCTATCTGAGCGCGCCTTATGCTTTCGTTGATGCGCTTCCTCAGCTCTTTCTGATACCTTTCATCCTCGCTATCTGTACCTTCAGGCATTGCTACCATCGCTCTTAACCTCAGATTTCAGCTCCTTGCTGCTTTTGTCAAGGAGAGACTGGCCTTGCGCAGTTATCACGCGCCCCGTGTTGGTGCGCTTAACGAGCTTTGCGCGCTCCAGCTCCTTGAGTGCGTCGCTTATTATGCTGCCTCCGGCCTTGATATGGTGCTTCTTGTGCACTACGTGCTCCTGCCTCTTGCCGTAATGCGTCCTAAGCTTGGATACACCTATAGGCCCGTTTATATAGACCTGCCTCAGTATAGAAGCTGCCCTTATATACCAGAAATCAGGGTCCTGGGGCGGCCTCTCCCGGCCTGCGCCGGATTTCACCAAATCAACATATTCAGGCTTTTTTATCATCGGCTTAAGCTTCTCCGCTACCGTCTTTATAAGCTCTGAAGCCTTTACATCATACGTATTCGACATTGTATTCCCTCTCTTTGAAAAAACGGCACTTGCAATATCAGCAAAGAATGCTCCGCAGTCCGCTTATTTTATTATAGTGGTGAGATATAAATATATTTATTGCTTATGGTGCCTGTCCCTGTCAGAGTGCCTTTTATTCTTTGCAACATCGGGCTTGCTGTTTATCCTTGCGATGCCTTTTTCTATGTCTGATTTGAGCTTCTCCGCAATGAACCTCTTCGAGAAGTAATCTGCTTTTAGCGCTATGGCAACCTTCGTGGCGTATAGCCTTGCTATCTTGCCCCTGGCGCTCCTCTTGCCGTTGCTTATCGCGGGCAGCTTGAATAGCACCCCGTACTTGGGAGGCTTGCTGCCAAACTTTATGTGCTTGAAAAGGGCCTTTTCCGCGCCCAGCAGCTGCACCGTGCTTGCCGGCATCGTAGCCAGCCTCTCCATTGAGCCGGCCCTGCTGAGCAGCTCGGCCGCGATCTTTTCATCCGTTATATAAGTGGCATTTGGCATTATCTCGTTTGCTGCTGCTTTTATGTAGGCTTCAAGCGCTTCGAGCGTTTCGTTCATGCTATTGCTTGCATCTGCAAACTTCATCAGGGCATCGCGCTCCCTGCCGCTCATGGCCCTGCCCATGCTCGACGTGGCTTTTTCATACACCGAAGCGGCGCGCTGCTCGTCGCTGAACAGGGCAGTAAGGCTTTCCTTGCTGATCGTATCGCGCGTGTTAAGCGTCTTGACCATATCCGCAAGGAGCTTCTGGCTGCCGGCCTTTATCTCCGGATAGTAAAGCCCGTACCACTCGCTTAGCCTTTCATACACAAGATTGTATGACCTGCTTAGCTCGTTATAGGCGTTTATCGCCTGCATGAGCGCATATTCCTCGTTCGCATAGGTCCTGCTGATCTGCTCGCGCGTGCTCTTGAGCATCTTTTCCCTTATTGATTCTATCTTTCGCGGCATGCAAACACTGCGCTTTACAGCTATAATTAAGACCTACTTATTTGTAAATCAAAGTATATAATGTTTTGCCCCAAAATATATAAAGAGCAGACAGTGTTGGCGATGGAAAAGTCAAGCGTAGACGACCTCACAAACCTGGCCACAAGGCGCGCCATAATAATGCCCGCATTTGAGATATACGGCGAAATAGGCGGGTTTTACGATTACGGCCCCATAGGCACAAGGATAAGGCACAACATAATAGCCCAGTGGCGCGGCGCATTCATAGAGGAGCTTGGCAATCTCGAGATCGATTCTACAATAGTGGCACCAGAGCCTGTTTTTGAGGCGAGCGGCCATCTGAGCAGCTTCAGCGACCCTATGGCAATCTGCGACAAATGCCACACTGCGTACAGGGCAGACAAGCTTCTTGAAGAGTATTTCGAGAGCAAAAGCATGCATAAAGAAGCGGCAGGGCTGAAGAAGCTGAAGCCTGATGAGCTCGAGCAGATGCTCAAGCAATACAATATAAAATGCGGCAAGTGCGGGACAGCGCTGGCAAAGGTCAGCGTCTTCAACCTCATGCTTAAAACTGGCATAGGCCCCCTTGAAGCAGTAACCGGATATCTAAGGCCGGAGACGGCGCAGGGCATATTCATGGATTTCAAGCGCATATTCTCCACGCACGGGCTCAAGCTGCCAATCGGGATCGGCCAGGTTGGGCGCGTTTTCAGGAACGAGATATCACCAAGAAAGATGCTTGTCAGGCTAAGGGAGTTCTCGCAGATGGAGCTGGAATACTTCTTCGATCCCAATTCTGATGCCTTGTCCATAAATGGCGAGCAGGTCGGGGATTCATTCCTGGAGCACGAAATAAGCATGCTGCCCAAAAGTGAGCAGGAAGCCGGTTCTAGCGAACTTAAAAGAATGAGCTTGAAGCAGTGCCTTGAAAAGGGTTACATGCCAAACAAGCTTTTCGCCTTCCTCATATACAAGGAATCTGTGTTCCTTCGAAGCCTCGGATTTCCCGAGCAATCAATACGGTTCAGGCAGGCACTTGATGTAGAGCTGCCCCACTACTCGAAGGGCAACATTGATGTGGAAGCATTGATAGGCGATACGTTCGAAGAGATAATAGGCAATGCGTACAGGACAGACTTTGACCTTGCAAATCATCAGAAGCACTCTGGCAAGGACATGAGCATTATCAACGGCGAAGCAAAAGTGCTCCCGCATGTTGTCGAGGCAAGTTTTGGCATAGACAGGATATTCTGGAGCATTATGTACAACTCTATGTACATGGACAAGGAGCGCGGCTGGGAGGTGCTCAAGCTGGACAAGCGGGTTGCACCGTACAGGTGCGCAGTATTCCCTTTGCAGAAGGATGACAAACTGGTAGAGAAAGCCCTGCAGGTTTCAAAGCTCCTTGTGAGCAACGGAATACCAAGCTACTATTCGCAGAGCAACAGCATTGGCAAAAGGTATGCAAAAGCCGACGAGATAGGCGTGCCGTTTGCAGTAACTGTAGACTATCAAACCCTTGAGGACAACACAGTGACGGTGAGGAAGAGGGATGACACAAAGCAGGTCAGGAGCGACATAGGTGGGCTCGATGCCGTATTATGAACTTTTCGCGCACAGGTTTGCCGTGAGCGATTTCAGCCTTAAGCATACAGTTGAGAGCGCACAGCCCCTGACGTTTTACGCCCAATACAATGAGCCCTCAAATACACTCACGTATCCTACCTTTACGCATATTGTAAATGTGGCATTTAGGGGAAGCGAGAAAAGCGGCGAGCTCACCGCCATAAGCAGGGTCCAGAACTTCAACTACGAGGTCGCAAGGAGGTTCAGGCTCGGCGACAATATGAAGAACATATACAAAAAGATAGGCACAGATGCTTTTATAAGGGAAGCAATCAAGAAGTATTACGGCATGCGCCTCACGCTCAATGACCCATGGGAGACAACCCTGTGCTTCGTGCTGTCGCAGAACAACAACGTGAAGCGCATAAGGAAGATAATGCTCAACATAATTGAAAAGTTCGGGCAACCAATAAAGGACGACAGCGACAACATAGTTGCAAAAAGCTTCCCTAAAAGCGATGTGCTGTACAATGCTTCCATCGAAGAGCTGAAAGCCTGCGGCACGGGCTTCAGGGCACGATACATAAAAAGCGCCGCGGAATTCTTTACCAACAATTCAACATCAAGGGAACTGGAAGGCAAGAGTTATCCAAAGCTGAAAGAGGCGCTTATGGAGATAAATGGCATCGGGGACAAAGTTGCCGATTGCATCGCCCTAATGGGCTATGGCAGGCTTGAGGCTTTTCCCATAGATACATGGTCAAAGAGGGTGCTCGAGAAGGCATACTTCCACGGCAGGCCGCAGAAGATAGCAAAGCTGCACGAATACGCTGAGCGCAAATGGGGCAGATACGCAGGCTATGCGCAGCAATATCTGTACTGGCACGGAAGGCAGTCAAAGATATGAGTTGATCAAAATGGCATTCGATGCAGACATAGAAAGGATAAACAAATACCTGCTGTCAAGGCAGGCGGCATTCGACAGCATAATGGCAGCTTCGCGCAGCATAATAATGGAATCAGGCAGGATTATAACACAGCTCCACAACGGCGACATAAAAAATGCCGTGAAAAAATTCGGCGAGCTTTCATCAAGCGTGGAAAAATTGAAAGGCATTGACAAGGGCTTCGAATACTACACGCTTCAATCTTATCAAGAATACGCAGAAGCGGCGATAATGCTGGAAGTGAAAGTCCATGATTCGATACCATCGATAAGCAAGCTCGGCGTTCGCGAGGAAGCATACCTTTTTGGATTGATGGACGCTGTCGGAGAGCTGAAGCGCGATGTGCTCGAATCGCTCCGGAAAGATGATATAGAGAAAGCGGAATCGCTGTTTGCGAAGATGAACACCATATATGATTCCACAAGGCACATCCGCTTTGCAGAAGCCATACTGCCCGGATTCAGGAGGAAGCAGGACACCGCGCGCATACAGCTTGAGAACGCGGGCAGCGAGATACTGATGTTCAAGAATGCAAGCGGCAGGCTGCACGCTTCGCAAAGTGAGTAAAGCAGCAAATCAAAATAGTCTTACCTGCTTTGGTTTGCGCCGCGGTCTGCTACGCTTATCGCTCTGTCGAGTATGTCAAGGCCCTTGTCTATGTTCACAATGTTCGCAGTAAGCGGAGGCACTATCCTTATGGTTGACGTGCCTGCGGGCAGAAGAAGCAGGCCGTTCTTGAATGACTCGCTAAGCACTATATCGCGCTCCTTCACTCCTGGCTCCTTGCTCTTTTTGTTTCTTACAAGCTCAATGCCTATCATTAGCCCTATGCCGCGCACGTCCCCTATTATCTCATAGCGCTCTTTCATCTCATTGAGCCTTTTCATGATATGCTTGCCTTTTGAGACTATCTGCCTCTCAAGCTTCCTTTTGTTATTGTGCATGTATTTCAATGAAGCATATGCCGCAGCGACCGATATATGGTTGCCCCCGAAAGTGTTGGCATGTGCTCCTGGTTCTATGTTGCCCAGGCTGAGCTTTGTGATGGTGACTCCTAGCGGCAGCCCTCCTCCAACTGCCTTGGCCATGGTGTATATGTCTGCAGTGACACCGAAATTGTCAAGCGCGAAGAACTTCCCTGTGCGCATGTATCCTGCCTGCACCTCATCATCGACAAGCAGTATATTATGCTCATCAAGAAGCCTCTTGAGCTCCTTGAAGTAATCCCTTGGTGGCACCACATAGCCGCCTTCGCCCTGTATCGGCTCTATGAAGAACGAATTGACCTCCTTGGGGTCGACTTCCTTTGCTAGCGGGTATTTCCTTATGTAATCTATGCATGCAAACCCGCAGCTTTCCGGCTCAAGCTTTAACGGGCACCTGTAGCAGTAGGGAAACGGCACGTGCACCACTCCTGGGAACGGTCCGAAATGATCCCTCTGGACAAGCCTTGAAGCAGTAAGCCCCAGTGTGCCGTTCGTCCTTCCATGGAATGCGTTATAGTATGCAAGCGTATACGGCTTGTCGGTAAATAACTTGGCAAACTTCAGCGCGGCCTCGTTGGCTTCGGTGCCAGAATTCGATAGGAAGAGCCTTCCAAAGCCTTTCGGGAGCATTTTTACAAGAAGCTCTCCGAATTTTACTGGAAGTTCAGAATAATAGTCAGTGAAAGCTGCATGCGAAAGTAAATCTGCTTGCCTCTTTATTGCATTCCTTATGCCTGCATTGCCGTTTACACCAAAGGCGTAAACCGCTATGAAACTGGAGAAGTCTATGAACTTGTTACCTGCAATGTCATATACAAAGTCGCCCTCGCCATGATGGGCTACAAACGGGTATGCTTCCCTTGTAGTGTTGATAAAAATCTTCTTGTCCCTTTTTATCACATCATTTATTTTTT
Organism: Microcaldota archaeon; assembly: GCA_021816895.1. GTDB lineage: Archaea > Micrarchaeota > Micrarchaeia > Micrarchaeales > Micrarchaeaceae > JAKAWW01. The sequence continues at coordinate 237,147 of JAKAWW010000001.1, forward strand.
TTGTTATCTTTATCATTTAATCACCCTTGCCCCGCACTCCCTTTACCTTCAAATACCTAGAGTATGAGATCAGAGCTGCAAGCGCATCTGCAGCTTCTCCTGGCGATGCGTACACGGGCACCCCAGAGCTCTCAATCATGCGCTTATGCGCTTGCGTGTAGCTTCCTCCCATGCTCACAACTACAAGCGGCTTCTTCATCTGCGTGCCATAGTGTATAAGTGAAGCGGCAACACGCGAGTCAGCACCAGGTGTTTGGAACAGGGCTATCGCCATTACCGCGTCAACATTAGGATCTTCTTCCATCCTTGCAAGCGCGGCTGAGAACCTTGTGTCGTCTGCATCTCCTGCCATGTCAAGTGGCATCCTTATGTTCACTATTGGAGGCATCACCTTCCTTAGCTCTTTTTTGGATGTTTCGGAAAGCTCCGGCAGCACAAGCCCATTTTTGTAGAGCGCATCTGTCGCAAGCACTCCTGTGCCCCCGCCATTGGTTATTATAGCTACCCTATTGCCTGTTGTAAGCGGTTGCGTCTCGAATATTTTTGCATAGTTAAGCAGGTCCTTTATGTCTTTTGCGATAGTGAATCCGTATTGCCTGAATACTGCTTCATACGCTTCATAGCTGCCTGCAAGCGCTGCTGTATGCGAATGCGCGGCACCAGCTCCTGCTTCTGTGACGCCGCCTTTTATTACGACAATGGGCTTCTTCAGGGAAGCGCGCTTTGCAACTTCTATGAATTCCTTGCCTCTCTTTACCCCCTCCATGTACAATACAATCACTTTGGTGTCAATATCCTCTGCGAGATAATTAAGAATGTCGGTTTCATCAACCACCGCAGCATTGCCGTAAGAGATAAATCGAGCCATTCCAAAGCCTTCGTCATCTATCATATCCAATATGGAGCTGCCGACAGCGCCGCTCTGCGATGCAAAGCTTACTCCTCCTATGGTGGGCTTGTCTATCTTGAACGTAGGAAGGAACAGCGTGTCTATCCTTGATCGCGGGTCCATGACGCCGAGGCAATTCGGTCCTATGACAGGCATTGTGTACCTGTTTGCGATCTCTGCTATCATATCCTGCAGCTTTGTCTCTCCAACCTCTGCAAAGCCGCCGCTTACAATTATAACGCCCTTGGTGCCTGCTTTTCCGCATTCCTCCAGCACGCCAGGCACAGCCTGCGCGGGTATCGCTATCACCGCCAGGTCTATGCCCAATTTTATCTCGGTAACGCTCTTGTAGGATTTGAAGCCCATGATGCTGCCATCGCTGCTTATATTGACAGGATAAATCTTGCCGTCATATCCTGCATCTATGTAATTCTGCATTATGACATGGCCCACCTTGTCCGGATTGTTTGATGCCCCTATAATCGCAACCGACTTGGGATGCATTATGGGCTCAAGTTTCCAGTACTTGCCATGCGACTTGCCGTTTATTTTTTCCTTAGTCAAGCAATCACCGTAAAAGCCTGAGGTCTACCGCATCATAGGTGCCGTCATGCAATATCACCGGATTAAGGTCTAGCTCAGTAATGTCGTTCTCGTAAAACATCCTTGACGCATTCATAAGCAGCTCTATTACCATACTCTCGGCCTTCGCGTCCCCTGCTATGATGCTCTTGGATTTGAGCTGCTCTAGCATTGACGTCGCATCATACCTGCTTATGGGGCATATGCGCAGTGCAAAATCCTTGAACGTTTCTACATATATGCCGCCAAGGCCTATCAGGACAAGCTTGCCGAACTGCTGGTCTGTATTGCCCCCTATGATGATCTCGAGCCCTTTGCCAAGCATCTTCTGTGCGAGGATATCATAAGGCTTGAGCGCGCCGGCCTTCCTTTCAAGCCTGCTGAACGCGCTCCTTATGTCTTTTTCGGTTGCAAGATTTAGCTCTACAAGCCCGCTCTTCGATTTGTGCAGCGCCTTTTGGGAAAGCACTTTAAGCACTATTGCATCGCCGCCTGAAAAGCTTATTGCATCTTCTGCGCTTTTCACGTATGTGCTCTCAACGCTTTTTATGTGGTACCTCTTTAGCAATGCGTACGCTTCCATGTAGTCTAAAAGCTCACCCATTCAACCATCATATAACTTTCATCTCTATAAGTATGAGAGCGAGTACGAATATTATTATTACCGCGGCTACGCCTATTACCATATATGTGCTGCGCTTTTTGGCGCGCAGCATGCGTTCCTCCAGCTCCTTCATGTCTGTGCTTGGTTCCTGCGCGCTTGCTGCTCCGGCGCCTTCCGCTTGCGGTTGTGCGGCTTGCATCTGTGCTTGCTGCGCTTCTGCATGCGCCTGCGCGGGCTGTGCTACGCTTTCCTGCGCAGCTTGAGGCTGCTGCTGTACCTCCTGAACTTGCGCCTGCTGTGGCTTGGGCATGCCGCTCTTTACCTGCAGGAAGCCCTTCTCTGTGAGTGATATATCTATGCTGCCATTTCTCATGTCATATGAGACATACTGCTGCTCTGAGAGCTTGTAAAGGTGCAATGCAAGGTCGCGCTGCCTTACATTCACCGAACTTCCAAGGTCTGTCAAGCCGCGCTTGCCCCCGGAAAGCTGTGTTATTATTGCAAAGTCTAGCGCATCGAAATCTGATTTAGCCCTCTCTTCGCATTCTTTTATTGTCTGCTTGCCAAGGTCTGTTATGGTTATTGCATTCTGCCCCACAGAAGAATTGGTGAAATTTATCATGCCTTTCTGCATCAGCGAACCCAAAATATTTGAAGCATCGAAGAAAGAAGAATTTATCAAGCCCCCGAATTTCTCCACAATGGTATCTGGCTGTATGCGCATAAGTGAAACAAGATCCACAAAATTTAAGTCTTCAGCCATGCAATCACTATTATGAAGAAAGAAACATATTTATCTCTTGCTAGATGCATGCGTTTCAATCATTGCTTGCGTGCCAGCGTCGCTTTTTTTCACATGTGTGAAGTCAGCCTACCGCGCCATACTTGCCCATTTCCAGCCTTATGAGCTTATTGAATTCTATTGAGTATTCGAGCGGTATCTCCTTGAGCACGTCGTCAAGAAATCCCAGGACAATAAGCGATCTTGAATCCTCTTCGCGTATGCCCCTGCTCATGAGGTAGTATACCTGCTCGTCTGATATTTTTCCGACCGATGCTTCATGGGAAAATGACGAGCTTTCGTTAAGTATCTCATTGTGCGGGTACGTGTTGCTTTTAGAAATATCATCAAGTATCAGCGCATCGCATTGCACTGAAGCTTTTGAGTTGTAAGCATTTGGATTTATCCTGAGCAAGCCCCTGTAAACAGTCATGCCTCCTTTGCCAGAAATGCTCTTTGCTACGATCTTCGAGCTTGTGTTGGGCGCGGCATGTATTACCTTTGCACCGTTGTCCTTCCAGACGGGCCCTATGCCCAATGCTACATTCATGTTTGATGTGCTTGCCCTTTCTCCGCGCAGTATCGACGAAGGGTAGGTCATTGTTATCTTTGAGCCGAGGGAACCCTGCACCCATTCCATCCTGCCGTCTTCTTCAATCCACGCCCTCTTCGTTGGTCCATTTATGATATTGTCGGACCAGTTTTGAACCGAGGTATACCTTACCTTGCCGCCTCTTTTCACGTATACTTCGACTATTGCAGCATGCAGCGAATACTGGCTGTATGTGGGTGCCGTGCACCCTTCAATGTAGTGCACAGAAGAACAAGGCTCTGCAATGATGAGCGTTCTTTCAAACTGCCCTTCCAATGCGCCGTTCATCCTGAAGTACGCCTGCACGGGCAGGTCAAGGCTCACTCCGCTGGGCACATAAAGAAATGATCCACCGGACCAAACAGCGGTATTAAGCGCCGCAAACTTGTTGTCGCTTGCAGGCACTATGTGCCCGAAATGCTCCTTTACTATATCAGGATACTGTTGCACAGCGCTGTCCATATCTGTAAATATTACCCCCTTGTCGGCCCACTGCTTCCTGAGCCTTGAATATACGCTTTCTGATTGAAGCTGCGCGACCGAGCCAGCAAGGTACTTTTTTTCCATCTCGGGTACTCCGAGCTTGTCGAATGTTTCCTTTATCTCTTTTGGCACTTCGTTCCAATCTGTGGCTTTTCTTTCATCCGGTTTTATATAATATACAAGGCTGTCAAAATCTAGCACTGAAAGGTCAGGCCCCCATGTTGGCACAGGCTTTGACATAAAGATGTCAAACGCCTTGAGCCTTATGCTTCTCATCCATTCTGGCTCCTTTTTCTCTGCAGAAATCTCCTCCACAATGCTGCGGCTCAGTCCACTGCTGACCTGGTAAGATGGCTTTACTTTTGAAACAAAGTCGTACTTCTGCGCAGAGTCCTTCTTAATTTCATCAAAGCTGCCAAGTTTCTCCAATGTTCCCACCGTGCCACCTGCTAATGACACTGAAGTGGGAAGCTATTTAAGCATGCATAAGCAAAAACTATATCTATGGTTAAAAATGCGAGCTTTCAAGGCGCAAAAACGTTGAATGCATAAGAATTAGGCCATACCTAAAATTTGGGGCATAAAATGGAATTTAAATTCTATGGCGGAGCAAGCGAAGTCGGGAGGTCTGCAATACTGCTGAAAGGCCAAAAGAACATAATGCTGGATTTCGGGGTAAAGATAGACCACAAGGCCGAATACCCTGTTTCGGTGCCGCATGTAGACGCGGTTGTGCTGAGCCATGCGCACCTGGACCACAGCGGCGATGTGCCCGCCATATACAACAGCATGCTTGTGCCCACGTTCGGCACTGAACCTACCTTGGCATTGTCTAACTTGCTTCTCAAGGATTCCATGAAGCTGGCCAGGATGCAGCACCTAAAGCAGACCTTTCACAAGCAGCAGTTGCACACCTTTCAAAACCACTACGTTGGCATGGATTACAACAAGAGCGCCGAGTTTGGCGGAATGAGCATAGAGATGCATGATGCCGGCCATATAAGCGGCAGCGCAATAACGCTCATTGAAGCTGGCAATATGCGGGTCGTGTATACAGGCGATTTTAAGCTCTCCGGGCAGTACCTGCACAAGGGCGCAGACGTAGTCAAGAGTGATGTACTGATAACCGAGAGCACATACGCTACGAGGGAGCACCCTGACAGGCGCGAGCTGATAAGCAGATTCATAGAAAATGTCAAGACTGTGATAGACAACAATGGAATAGCCCTGGTGCCTGTATTCGCGGTCGGCAGGAGCCAGGAGATACTGACCATACTTTACGAGCACAATCTGTCAAGCTTTGTGTATCTTGACGGCATGGCCAGGGAAGCTACGTCGATAGTGCTTAGATATCCGAGCTTCATAAGCAACAGCGACAAGCTGAAGAAGGCGGTGCAGGCTTCAAGCACCATAAGCGAGCACAAGGACCGCATGGAGGCGCTGGAAGGGCCTTCAATAATACTTACAACAGCAGGCATGCTCAACGGCGGCCCTGTGCTTACCTATATAACAGAGCTTGGCAAAAGCTCCGCGATAATGCTTACTGGTTACCAGGTTGATGGAACCAACGGGCGCATGCTGCTTGACAAGCATGAAGTGGCAATAGGCGGCAATGTGGCGAAGATACTGAATGAAGTGCAGTATTACGATTTTTCAGCGCACGCGGGGCGCAGCGACCTGTACAAATACGTGAAAGAGAGCTCTCCTCAAACAGTCATCTGCGTGCACGGCGACAAAGAGAACTCAAGCGACTTTGCGGAAAGCCTAAAGCTTGAAGGCTTCGATGCGTATGCTCCGAAAATAGGGGATACAATAAAGCTTGATAAGTGATGGATCGGTTGAGCAAAGCAGAAAAATCAGAACCTGCCTATGTTGGGCATGCTTGCAGGATACTTCTGTCCAAGCTCTTCGGCAGGCTCTTCATACTGCTCCTCTTCAGCAGCGCCTTCGTACGCGCTCTTTGAGTAGAGAAGCATTACAAGGCCAATGAAAGAGGCAATGCTCACTATCGCTTCGTAAGCAGTTGTAGTGCTCAGGTATTCATAGCTGAATGCAGCAAGGTTTATGAATGAAACCACTAGCCCTAGCATAAAGCTCCTCTTTGCCTGCATGAGTATCATCACAGCTGCAACGAGCATTAAAATAGACATTATCGTTCCGAGCAGAATGAAGCCGTACGGGCCGCCAAGCTTTGTCGAGAACTCCAGAATGCCTATCGCGTTTGACAGCTTTACCATGCTGGCTATCTGGCCGCTGCCATAATAGACGAACACTACAAATGCGGCAAGCAGCGCCCCTGCTGCTACTATCCCAAAATTGTTGTATTTCACGTACACGCTCTGCTGTGGTGTCGTGGCAACCTTGTCTATGTCCTCAAGGCAGTAATAATTGCCACCTGATTCAACAATATCCTCAAAGCAAAAAGGCCTGTGGCAGTATGCGCATACCGCATACGCAGGGCGCCAAGGGTGCCACACGCAATAAAGGCCCAGTGCAGCTTCCCTGCTCTCTTCTTCGCTTCTCGTTTCCCTGCCCTTGCCCTTCTTGCTCACCATCTCAGACGCTAAGGCTCTGTCTGTAGCAATGTTTATGCTTGCCTCTACCGCGCTTTCGCTAGGCTCTGGCACTACGAACATCTGCTCGCTTACCTCTGCTTGCTTGGTACTGCGATAAACGGGCTGCTCCTCTCTTGCCGGTGCCACCACATTCGGCGCGGCCACTGGCTTGGCTTTCTTTGCTGCCTTCTTGCTGGCTTCCTCTCTGACCTCGAATATCAGGAGGTCATCAGGGTTTATGGCCATAAGCACATCCTGGCGGGTTAAAATTCTCTCTTCGAGCGCTCTATTGCCTGCCTCTTCAGCTTTTCAAATATGCCCCTGTGCTTTGCGCAGCTTATGCAGTAGTAAACCTTTCTCTTCTCGAAGAATCTGACGTCGTTGGCTGTCTTCAGCTCGGTGTTGAATGTTATCGCTTTTTCAAACACCACGGCCTTGTTCCTTGGCACAGTCCTTCCGCATGACTCGCATCTCACTAGTGGTTCTCTTCCTCTCAAGTTAACACCTTTATGGTTGCGTAAATGGCATGCTGCCATTATGCAATAATCGATACACCATATATTATTATTAATACTTTATATAATTACCTCAACTTCGTTGAGGGTTGGATTTTATATCATATTCTACATATAGTGCAACTTTTATATACTTTTGTGTAGTAAAGTAAACGATAAAATGCAGCTTGCCGAGCGTATAGAAATAAAACCGACAAATGCGCAGGAGCAGGTGCTCTATGAAATATCTGAAAAATGCAGGCTCATATACAACTATGCGCTCGCGGAGAGGCTCAAGGCCTTGAATGAAGGCCGTCAGCTTACATATATTGATCAACAGAATTCACTTCCAAAGATAAAGAAGACGTACAGCGCTTATAAAATTGTCCATTCGAAAACATTGCAATATGCCATGAAAGAGCTCGATTCTAACTTCAGGTCGTTCAGGAGAAGGGCAAAGAAAGACAAAAATGCATCACTGCCAAAATATAAAAGCAAGTACAAGTTCACCACTTTTACGTATAATCAGTCGGGGTTCAAACTCCAAAATGGCAAGATAATACTCTCGCAGTTTTTGAACGATACTGAGCTTGCATTCGAGGTGCCAAAAGACATTTGGCAGAAGCGCATAAGGCAAGTAGCCATTTCCAAAAAGAAGCGCAAATATTACATGTCGATAATATATGATATCGATGAAAAAGAATACAGAGACAATGGCATATACGCTGCGATTGATCTCGGCATTGACAACATAGTTGCTTCGATAGATACCAATGCGAATATATTCATAAGGAAGAACAAACGGCCCGATAAGTATTGGGAGAAGAAAATAGAAAAGGTGCAAAAGGCGCAGGCGCACTGCAGGAGGGGCAGCAGGCGCTACAACATGTTTGCGAAGAAGATCGCGTTCATGAAAGCAAAGATGTCAAACCAGATAAAGGATTTCCAGCACTTCGAATCGAAGAAATTTGTAGAGCATACAAATGCCAATACAATAATAATAGGCAGACTTTCATCGAAGGAGATGTCATCAAACAAATCAAACATAAAAAGTGAAAGGAGCCTGCACAGGGCATTGCAGAACACTGGCACGATAAACAGGTTTGCCTCTTTCCTCACCTACAAGGCCAAACTTATAGGAAAAAAGGTTGTAGAGATTGACGAAAGCAATACAACAAAAATGTGCCACGTGTGCCTTAAAGTGCACGATATGAAACTCTCTGACAGGCTCATGGAGTGCGAGTGTGGTAACCGCATAGAAAGAGATACCAATTCAGCTATCAACATAATGGAGCGTTACCTCTCGCTGAATGCCCCAGTGACGGGGCTGCTTGCATTTGCAAGCAATCTGCGAAAAACAGGGCTGCAAGTTAACCCAAACCTCCTGAACGAAGAAGGATGTAGAAAGTTTGCGGAGATGCACAGCAACTCGCAGAAAGGCTTACTGCGTGCTGGTATACCGCCGACCTCGTCGGCGGAGAGGACCCGCACGCAATAGGTTTATAAGGGCGAAGCCCTTATATCATTCCAGATAAGTATAAATAACTGAAAGGCACAGTTTAACATTTGAGAGAGTTCCACGCTGCGGCAAAGCCTGCATCTTCCAGGAGAGCAACAGAGCGGACAAGCACGCAGATATTGAGAATTGTCGTGATATAATGAAGGCCTTTATAGCAAGCGAAAATGTGAGGCACGGTATACTGTTGTCGAATACCCTTAATGCATCTGGAATCAATACTGCGCAGAGCGATTCGGGCTACTCTGATGCCGATGCAATGATAAGCGATCTTTCAAATAACGTCCAGTCTTTCGACGTCTGCTTTGCGATATCCCGCAAGCCCATAGATCTTAGCATAGATGCCAACAAGGCACAGGGAATAAGGGCTGCTTACTGCAAAGATTTCAACGACATAATAAATGCGAGGAAGGCCGGGGCCAACGTGATGGTGCTTGATGCCGCAAATGCCTCAAGGGAAAAATTTCAAAGCATGGTAGAAGGATGGCTTGCGGGCGAAGGCTTTCAGGTAAAAGGCATAGCCAAGACCTTCTACGGATTCATAGGCCAGAAGAGCCAAGATGCCACAAGCAGCGCGGAAGCCCCAAGGCAGGAGAGGAAAAAGAGCACCACAAAAGCTGTTTTCCGCGAGTTACACAGCAGGAGTGAAGAAGAAAACGATGAGGATGACGATAAAGGCAGCGCGCCGAAAGGCAAAGGCATAATCAGCAAGATCAAATATTCGCTCGGCCTTGAATAGTGCCTTGTCTTGCTAGCGTAAACCCTATAAGAGCAGGCAAGCAAAGGCGATTGCTTATGCGCTGCACTAACTGCTCCTGCTTGCGTCGCAGAAATTGAACAAAAGTAAATTTTTGAACAGAAAGTATTTAAATAGTTTCTAAAGCGCTCTTACTCATAACGGTGTTATAAATGAGCGCAGAAGATGCTATTACCGAAGTTAAGATAGAGGTGAAGGACGCAGGCATTAACAGCGTCAGGCCGGAGGTCAAGGAAGCTGGCGACTATGCTGCAAACCCTGTCCTTGCTCCATACCACAGGCACATGGAAGATATAGAAAAGATGCCAGTGCTTGATACGACAATGACAGTGTGCCCTGAGTGCAAGCTCATCATAAAAGGCACGATCTACAAGGATGGCGACAACGTAATGATAAGGAAGTACTGCCCGGAGCACGGCTGGACCGTGGAGAAATACTGGGAAGACTATGACATGTACATGAAAATGAAAAATCTTAACTATTATGGCAGGGGATTTGATAACCCTAATTATATTACAGATACAAAAGGCGCAAACTGCCCATTCGACTGCGGCATGTGCGAAAGGCACAAGTCCCATACCGGGCTTGCGAATGTTGTAGTTACGAACAGGTGCCACCTGAGCTGCTGGTACTGCTTCTTCTATGCTAAAGAGGGGGAGCCTATATATGAGCCTACTGTCGATGAGATAAGGCACATGTTCAGGAACCTGAGGCAGCAGAAGCCGATACCGGCAAACGCCATACAGATAACCGGTGGCGAGCCAACAATGCACCCGCAGATTGTAGATGTAATAAAGGCGGCAAAAGAGGAGGGATTCGACCAGATACAGCTCAATACTACAGGCATAAACTTGGGCCTGAATCCCGATCTTGCGGTAAAGCTTAGGCATGCAGGGGTAAGCACCCTATACATGAGTTTTGACGGTGTCAGCAAGCGCGCAAATCCAAAGAACCACTGGGAAGTGCCCCTTACACTAGATGCAGCAAGGAAAGCAGGCATAGGCATTGTGTTTGTGCCAACCGTAATAAGAACAATAAACGAGCACGAGCTCGGTGCCATGATAAACTTCGCTCTTAACAACGTTGACATAGTAAGGGCTGTCAACTTCCAGCCAGTATCGCTTGTAGGAAGGATGCCTACAAGACTGAGGGAGCAACAGCGTATCACCATACCAGGAGCAATAAAGCTCATAGAGGAGCAGACAAACGGCGTGATAAGGAAGGAGCACTGGTTCTCAGTGCCATATGTCGGAGGCATAGCGAAGTTTCTCGAGGCGCTCACCGGAGATTACAGCTATGATTTGTCAATACATTTCGCATGCGGTGCCGGAACCTACCTCTTCCTTGACAAGGACAACAAGATAATACCTATAACGGAATTCCTCGATGCTCCTGGCCTGCTTGAGCACTTGCAGAACGCAGTGAATGAGATGGAAGGCAAGAGCAAGATTGTCAGGAAGGCGATAGCAGTAAAGACAGTGCTCGGCCTTGGCAAGTTCATAGACAAGAGCAAGCAGCCAAAGGGAATGAACCTCATGAGCATGCTAAGCTCAATATTCATGAAGCACGATTTCGACACGCTGGGCAAGTTCCAGATGAAATCGGTATTCCTTGGCATGATGCACTTCCAGGATGAGTACACGTATGATATACACAGGGTGGAAAAGTGCGACATACACTATGCCATGCCTGACGGAGAGGTGCTGCCGTTCTGCACGTTCAACGTATTCCCTGAAGTATACAGGGACAAGATACAGAACCAGTACAGCATACCTTCTTCGGAGTGGCAGAAAAACCACAACGACTGGTCATACTCAAAGGACAAATACATAAGGAATGTCAAGCAGCTTGAAAGCTCACAGCTGTACAGGCAAACCTACGGCAGGCTCGTCGACTATTTCGCACTTCCTGTAAATGGCGGCAAGGGCGTGAAGAATTTCGCCAACGAAGTATTTGCGGAAGAGCAGAAGGTTGTAGAAACCGTCAAATAAATTGGTGATATGAATGGACAGGAGAGACGAATTGGCGCAGGCGCAGGCCGAAGAAGGCAGCAAAGGCGAGGAAAGCAAGTACAAGCCCATATACGTAAGGGAGGGCAACAGCGAGTACAGGCTGCCTTATGACATAATAAGGCAGGTCGTATTCTCAAACATAAAGAAGGAGGAGCTTATAGACATGCCACATGCGGCAAGGATGCAGTACAGGCTAATGCTAATGGATCCTATAATAAAAGCAAGAGTAGATTTTACAAAATCGAAGATAACCATAATATACAATCCAAAAGGTGCAGACAACGCCAAGCCGAAGATGAGCCTTGACGAACTCATTGCGGTGCTAGAGAAGGAAGGCGTGCATGTCGACAGGAGCAGCATTGATGACAAGGATTATGATTACAGGAACTTCTACAACTATGCTTTCAACCCTGCAGAGGTGCGTGAGAGGCCTCCGTATTCATATTCGCATGAAGAATGGAAGAAGATGAAGGTCGGGGTTGAGCAGAAGCGAGCTGAAGTCAGGAAGAAGAAGCTGGAGAAATTCCACGAATGGCAGGAAAGGTATGCAAAGGAGCACGGAATGGCTGCCCAGTAAAGCAGTAAAGTAATGCCCACTTACCTGCCCATATCATCTAGGGCAGCATGCTTAAATGTGCTATTGGACAGGAGCATGCTTGCGCCGCTCGGCATAAGGCAGTGAAGCGATGAGCTGGTCGGCACTAATCTCTGCGCCCACTGTTGGCTCTGCGATGCCGAAATTGCTAAGCACTTCTGGAGAAAGCTCTCCGAACGTGCCAATTGTATTGCCACCTACGATAATTGCCGCACATCTCCCTTTTATGAAAGAGCTGTCATCGCCTTCAGCAAGCTTGTAGTCAACTCCGAGAACGCCAAGCAGCGCTTCCACATACGCTTTCATCTCTGAAAAGTTGGCCTTCGAATGCTCCGATACCAACGCTACAGCGCCGTTTTCGAACGGCTTCTTGTTGTCCATGCCGAAAACGCTGCCCGTTTCGAAAAGCCTCTGCGGCAAGGCCTCGTTGGAGGATATGGCCAGATTATTTAGCAGGCACGGCAATATCGATGTTCGCAGCATTGTAAAGGTCTCAACCTTAGAATATGCAAGCCTTACTATTGAATGCTTGTCGTAATGCCTTAGCATATTGTCGCCATCGACAGTCTCGTTCGTAAGGTAGCCGTTCATGGCCTCTGTGAACCCCATGCCCACAAGCAACACGGAAAGCCTATTGTAGAATTCAGCGTGCTCGTCAGCTATGCCTATCGAGGTGCCTATCACCGGAGCAGGCACGATGTTGTTGTATCCATAGCCTATTGCTATGTCCTCTATCACATCCTGCTGGTTAAGCACGTCGACCCTGTATGGCGGCACATATGCAAGAACATACCTGCCAAATACCGCACCGTCATAGCCAAGCTTGTTCAGCTGTGTTATGATATCAGCCTGGCTTATTCCAACGCCGAGCGTGCGCTCAGTGTCTATAGGCTTTATCCTTAGCTCATTATAAGCAAGCTGCGGTGTGGTGGCCTCAGCGCCGTCGCGCTTTATCACGCACGGGTATATATCAAAGCCGGCGTCTATGAACGAGCAGGCAATCATGTCGAGCGCGTTGTTCACCGCGCTTTCCGAAGTGCCCGTTATATCTACGAGCAGGTTTTTGGTGCTTTCCCTTACCTTGGTGAGATCCGAGTTGATTATCGGTATAAGCGACATTATGCGGCCTTTGGAATCGGAAAGCTGAGGATACAACCCCGACTTGCCCAGCGTGTAGGCATAGCTTGCACCCTTAGCATGCTCCTTTAATATTTGCTCGAATGTCATCTCCGCGTTGCCGCCAAGCGGTGCGAACGAGCCTTCCTTTTTCGCATCATAATGGAATGGCGGCTCCACTGCGTCGAGGTTGTGAAGGCCCATTGCGACCTTCATCCTTTTCCTGCCGTATGTCTCTGAAAACTTCTCCATGAAATTTATGATATATTTCAGCCTGCCGCCGCTTAGATCTGCTCCTTTTACAACCATTGCGGCTATTACCGGCCTCACTTTTTTTACTGATTCAGATACAATTACTTCTATCTCAGGGTCATTCTTCAGCGCATAAGCGCCGTTTTTCGGTGTGAGCTTGCGGTCAAGGTATTTCATGGCCCTTGCAAAGCCGAAGATATCTAGAAGATCAGGCCTGTTCGGCGTTATGTCAACATATACTTCGCCTTCTTCTGCCTTCTCAATCTCCATGCCAAGCGCGTCTACTAGCTGCTCCAGCTTCTGCGTGTCAACTCCGAGCACTTCAAGCATCTTAATGCTGAAATTTACAACAGCCATAATTGCACCTATCCAATAATCTCTGCCCTCTTCCTGAGCCATCCTATGTTATTCTCGTAAATCTCTGCGATCCTCTCTATGCCGAGGCCGCGCATCAGCAATCTTTCCACGCCGCCTCCCCACGCCAGCACGCTCTTGTCAAGGCCCATCGCCTTGGTGATCTCTTTCCTTATTACCCCGGCGCCGCACAGTTCTATGTTGTCCTTGAAGTGCTCATCGTAATAATAAACTTCAAGCCCGGGCTCTACGAACGGGAAGAACGAAGGCCTGAATTTCACATCATGGAAGCCGAGCTGGTCATAGAAGCTCTTCAGCGTATCTATGAGATTCGAGAGCGAAAGCTTGCCGCCTATTATTATGCCGTCCATCTGGTATAGCTCCGAGAGGTGCTTGTAATCTATGCTCTCGTTCCTGAATACCCTGCCTACAGAGAAAAGTTTTACCGGATAGCTAGCGTTTATCGCGTTTGCGAATTTCCTCATATAGTGCGCTGAAACGCTCGTTGTGTGCGTGCGCAGGAGCGCCTGCTTTGCAAGCTCCTTGCTCCACCTCTCCTTCCAGGCATGCGAGTGCATGCTCCTTACCCTGCTCAGGGTTTCTATGTCCTCTATATCAATGGTCTTCGGGTTTGAGAGGAAGAACGTGTCCTGCATGTCCCTGGTAGGATGGTCCTGCGGCGAAAACAGTGCGTCGAAATTCCAGAACGCGCTCTCTATTATGGGCCCTGTAACCTCTGTGAACCCCATGCCAAGCCATATGCCTCTTATTGTGTCTATGTACTCGTGCAGCGGGTGCGTTCTTGCCGGGTAAAACGCTTCTGTGCTCGCGTTGATATCGTAGGGCTTGAACTCCTTGCCCTTCCAGGCATTGCTTTTTATGAGCTCCCTCGTAAGTGCGCCGATGCCCTCCTGCTCAGGCGAAAGCTTCATGCCATGGCTTGTTATGCTTACGCGCTTTATCACGCTTCTGCTCTTTACCATGACAAGGTTGCGCTTCTCAAGCGTTGCAAGATCGCTGCTTCTGGCCCCGTGCGAAGCTGCATTGAGTGATTCCTTCAGCGCATAGCTCGCATTCAATGCTTTCTTGCCGCTTTCCGTAAGCGAAGCCTTGCCGTTTTTAATTTCAACCCAACCGTTCCTCTTGGCCCATATGAGCCCTATCTCGTTGCTTATCTCGCGCAAATCCATGCTGCCTTTCCTGGAAAGCACGTTAAGTAGCTCCTCTTCAGGAAACTCCTTGAGGTATCTCCTGCCCTCATCAGTGAGTGCAATATCTTGCAGCACCTCTTTTTCTACGCTTATGGCGCCTGCCTTCGCAAGCTCTTCTATGGCCCACCTGAGTGAATCTTCATTCAATCCAAGCCTTTTCAGCTCTTCAAAGTCCGCGCTGCCTTTCTCTTTCAGAAAATTGAGCAATTTTGCTTCATACTCGTGCAATATCATTACCTCTATACATGATGCAGGCATGTGGGTGCTATCTGCCGGCTTTTACATAGATGTAAACTATCAGTCCAAGAATCACAAGGGCTATTATTATATACAATCCATAGCCCAATGCCCTGTTCACGCCAGAGAAGAAATTCATTACTTCTGTTTCAATGCTTTCCTGCAGTGTGAATGTAAAGGTAAACGTAGAGAGCGGCTCGCCATAAAACCATGAAACCCTGGTAATATTGCTGTAGCCTGTCGTGAAGGCAGAAACAGGCGCATCCGGCACAGGGTAAACCGATGTTATGACTGCACCAGAAGGCACTATCAGGGTAAAGGTGGTATTCGCAGGCAGTACTTCGCCGCTTACTCCGTGCTCGAAGTTGAATATGTTTGTATTGAATGAATACTTGAACGCCCTGGGGCCGGTTTGCTGGACATTTGTGGCGTTAGCCACATCGTAACTCATGAGCAGGTATGCATAGTTGCCCGTGCCATTCTTGAATATCGCTCCGGGAAGAAACCTGAAGTTGTACACTCCGCGCACAGGGTTAACAAGATGCTGAACAAGCATTGGCCCCACAAGGCTCTGCCACGTACTGAGCGTAAGGTTGAGCGCAAGCCTGTTGGTTGTATACTGCTTTACTGAGTCGTTGCTGACCTTTACAGTAAGCACTTCGTTGACATAGGCACTGGTATTCTTGTTGAGCTGGGCCGTGACGTTTAAGTGGGTTACCGTGTATGACGCATATGAAAACTGTGTGAGCGCAAGCACTGAAAGAGCAAGCACAAGCAGTGCATACTTCATACAAGACACCTACATAGAATAGGAAACTTGTTAATAAAAATCTTTTGTAGGCGCCTTGCCAATCATTTGGCAAAATAAGCTGATCATTCAAGCTTTCCGGTATCCTTCAAATACTTGATCCAGTTGTCGTATTCGTCAGCCCATACAATCTGGTACGAGTTGTCATTGAGCTTTATGACAGTCTGCTTCCTGCTGCTTTCATCGTATGCGCTTTTTTTGCCTACGTTGTATAGGAACCTCTGTATCATGTTCATCTGCTCACCTTTGCGTACTGCATCGGGCTTATAAGCATCCCGTACTTGGCGCCCAGCTTGTCTTTTATGTACTGCTCTATGTCGCTGGGCGAGTTGTCATCGAAAAATTTGGCCTTGACCATGAAGCCTGCCTGGCCCTCAGTTACATAAACCTCGGCTACCTCGCTGAATGCTATGAGCTCCCTGGCTACCTCGTTGGCGTTGGCGTTTACCTTTGGCTTAATGAGGAAGAATTTGTAGTAGTCGCTCTTTTTGCTCACGCCGTGCGGCTTGTTATGTGCACCATTGTTGTTTTTCCCATCCATCCCATCACTTTTTAGCAGCGCTTAGATTCAAAAAGCAGCAGGCCAACCTGTTGATCCTTCAATGCATAAAGAAGCATAAGAAACGTTTGTGGGGTGAACAGAGCCTTTAGGGTGGGTTTCAAAGCGTTAGGAAAAATTCCAGAGGTTTTGTAAGCTCTAGTGTCCATCCATGTCCCCACAAACGAATATTACTTGTTTTGCGCCATATAAAAGGGTTTTCAGGCTGTTAAATACGGAATAGAGCCAAAATTATTAAAAAATTGTATAAAAATAATAAAACCAGCTAAAATAAATAATGCTATAACAATTCAAAAAAATTTTTATGACGAAAAGCTTAAATATTAATTATAGCATTAATCTAATCAATGAGGGAAATTCCCACAATAGTGCATGAAGCGCTCAAGCGCCTTCGAGAGCAGAGCAGCGAGAGCCTCGAGATACGCGTCATAAAGGGCGGCTTCTATGTCTACAAGGTAAAGAACATCTGGAACAGGGCGCGGAAGAAGCAGGTCAAGAAAGGAGAATACTTCGGCAAGATAGAGAGCGACGGAACGTTCAAGCCCGTGCAGAAAAGAAAGCCAAGAATGCGCATACATTCGCAAGAATCAAAAGGAAGCGCTGAAGCAATTGAAGCATATGCGCCAAGAATGCATGCCAGTTCTGAAAAGTATGAGATACCAATACTGAGAGCGCTAAGCATGAATGCGAGAATCTCAATGCGCGCATTGGGCGAGCTGGTAGGCCTTAGCGAAACGGCTGTGAAGCACCAGGTGGCAAACCTCGAGAGAAAATACAGGATAAGGTATATTCCCGAAATAGACGTCAGAAAGCTGGGCTATCTGCAGTTCTTCGTAACAGTCAAATTTTTGGAAAATGTACCAGATATAGATAAAATTAAAAGAGAACTAGAAAATATGCCACATGTACAGCTTGCATTCTTTACAAAAGGAGATTTTGATCTTATAATCTATTTACTAGCAAAGGACAATGAGGAGGCAGATAAAGTAACAATTATGATGAGAGTAGCCTTACCATATAAATCTGAGTGGAATGTAATAGCCCTGCTTTATGAAGATTATGGATTTATACCAATAAGGGACAAGTTTTTTGAGGCACTAGAAGATAAAACATGGCGAAGAACAAAAGAGAATCCAAAAATGCTGTACGGGCAAATAGCTCACCGCACTTTTCTTATCCTAAGGGAGCTGAATAAAAATATTGCAGAAGATTTTAGTAAGATCGCAAATAAGTTTAATCTTACAGAGCAAGATGTAAGATATGAGTACTTAAAACTTAAAGATACTGGTATAATAAGAAGGGCAACAATCTCTATTGATAAATTACCTATTCGGTATATAGGTATGATACTGTCTAATTTTATAGATTACAAACAATTTAGAGCAAATAGGCCATTATTACTATCAGATATAATAGAGGACACCGCAAAGCCAACGAATAAATACAGCGCAGTATATGATATAGCAAATCCATACGGTATGATATTTTTAATTCCAGTAATAGAAAGTGAGGAATTCCAGAAGATTATAGAAAAGCAAAATAAGTTAAACCTCGGCGAAAGGTTGAAAACATTAATTGTAACCGATATCTTAGTAGGTAATTTCTGCTTCAGAAAGTTTGATAATGCATACTCAGTACAGCAAAAAATATTGGAAGAGGAATACGGATACAAGAAAGTTGAAAGAATAAATTACGAACCTAAAGAAAAGCAAAGGGTAAACTACAAATTAGATATTCGTGGATTGCCAATGGAAAAAGTAGAATAAAATAAAATTAGAAGATCAGCTTAGCAATGCCCTTGCTCGTCTTAAATCCTTTCGAGAAGTCATCCCTGAATTTTGCAGTTTCTCCAGCAATATTTATCCTCGGGCAACCATTTGGGCTAGAAACGAATACAATTCTGTTTCTACTTACATAGAGTTTTCCTCTTTCATTTACCATGCTTCCCATCTTTATCACCATTAAAATATCAACTTAGCAATGCCCTTGCTCGTCTTAAATCCTTTCGAGAAGTCATCCCTGAACTTTGCCGTTTCTCCTGCAATGTTTATCCTTGGGCAATCACTGCCACTTGAAACGAATACAATCCTATTGCCATTCACATAAAGCCTTCCTTTTTCGCTTATTCTGCTTCCCATTGCTATCACTCTAATATAATCTAAATCACATTTTAGAGTTGTCTGGCAAGATTTAAAAACCTTGCTCTGTGCTGTTTATCCTTTAATAAACGCCCTTTCTGCGCAAAGATGGCTTGCGCTAGGTGCATGAAAACAACAAAAACAGAAATGTGAGAGAAGTTTGCGTTTTAGGCGTTAGTAATGGTATGCCCGCAGATCGTTGCCTCTCTGCATATACACCCATCCTATCAAAGCCATATATTATGGCCGCCCTAGTGCCTCGTTTCGGGTACAGCTTCGTCCTTAGATGCTTTCAGGACTTATCCGTTTGGCGCGTGGCTACCCAGCAGTGCATTCACAACTGGTACACTAGAGGCGCCGATCCCCTGTTCCTCTCGTATTGAGGGGGTCTTATCCTCTGGCACTAACACTCCCAGTAGATATTACCGTACTGTCTCGCGACGTACTGAACTCAGCTCGTGTAGGTTTTTAATGGACGAGCAGTCCAACCCTTGGCCGCTTGTGCACGGCCAGGATAACCTAAGCCCATATCGATGTATCAAACCGCCGGGTCGATGGGGACTCTCACCGGCGACGAATCGGTTACCTCCAGAGTAACTTGTTTGACAGCATGGAGCCCCATTAAAAGGGCTTCCACAGTTCCCTAAGCCCCCGTTTCCGGTCTGCATGCCACGCTTTTCGACATACAGTCAGCCCTGCATTTGCCTTTTTGCTTGACGGTAGTTTCCCAAGCTACCTAAGCAGAGCATTGGTCACTTTCGTTTCCTTATCGAAAGCAACCGCCCAGTCTAACTACCCACCTGCAGCTGTCCTTGTTCAGTTAGCTGAAATGCGAATCAAGAGTGGTGTTACATTGTCGCTCCGCCTGTCCCGAAGAACAGGCCTCGACGCTTCCACTTACGCTATGCGTGACCCACATTCCAACAACCACAGGCTGTAGTCAAGCTTCATGGAGACTTCATTTCCCACTGAGAGATCGCGGCATATTCACCGCGCAGTAAGTTCACCGGATCGGATGTTGGGACAGCGGGACAATCGTTACGCCCTTCATGCAAGTCACCTATTAAGTGACGAGGTATTACGCTACCTCAAGAGAGTCAGAGTTACTCCCGCTCTTTGCCAGCGCTTCTTCCCCTTGAAAAGGGCTTTCACGTACTGGCGGTGAGCAGGCGTCACCCACTGTACTAAGCCTTTCGGCTTTGCGGTGAGTTGTGTTTTTGGTAAACAGTCGTTGTCCCCTAGTCAGTGACATCTGCATATCCTATACGCAGACATGGCTTCTCGTTACCTTACGCCACCATTTTGCCGATTTCCCTAACATCCGTTAGCTCCGTCACACCTTGGCCTTTTCAGCCAGCAGCACCTTTACTAGTTCTAGGTACGGGCTGGGATGATCGCTGCAGATTCCCTTTTCACTGGCTCAGGAATTCAGTCCATTAGTTCATTTAGCTGCTTCTCCTCATAACGAGACTCCACAGCCCTTTGCACTTTCTTGCGGACCTATCCCCAAGCGTCAGAAATCTGCCTTGTGTTGCCACACCTACATCCCAGGGGCTGGAATATTGACCAGCTTCCCTTTTGGTGGGGAGTTATTGGCACCCACCTTAGGATCGCCTAAATCTCCGCTGACGAGCGTTGCGAAGAAACCCGTGTGCTTCCGGTGTATGGGATTCTTACCCATATTTGCTGTTACTAATACCAGGATTTTCTCAACGGCACGGTCCACATGTCCTCTCGGACATGCTTCTAGCCGTGCCACACGCCCTCTTACCTGTCTCTCGACACTGGGGTATCGGTACCTAGTTTAGCCCCGTATATCTTGGGCAAAAAGAACCTCAACTGGTACGCTATTACGCGTTTTTTGAAGGATGGCTGCTTCTGAGCCTACCTCCCAGCTGTCTAAGATTCTCTCTGCCTTCAGAACACTTAACTAGGATTTCGGGACCTTAGCCCCAGTCACCGTCTTTGCGGTCTCGCGAGGCTAGCTTACCCAGCCCCGCCGACTCCCGGGATCTACGCAGCATACGCATTCGGAGTTTGACAGTTTGATGGAACCTTTCGGAACCTTTTCAAACAATCGGTAGCTCTACCGCGTATGCAAGCTCCCCCAGGGCTATCCTAAAGATACTTCAGAGGGGACCCGCTATTGCCATGTTCGAATGGTATATCGCCGCTACCCGCAACTCACCCAACAGGACATGCCATGACAGGTTGCGGACCTCCACCAGGCGTTAGCCTAGCTTCGTCCTAGTCGCGCGTAGTTCACAATGGCTTCGGGTCGAATAAGAGTGACTTGGGCATTTTCATACCTCGCGCCTCATTGCTTGCGCGCTCTCGCTTTCGCTGCGCCTTTCGGCTCGCCACTCCTATGCACTCCCTGGCTCTTGCTTCAAGAAGAATGGCAAGACACTGCTCCATGCCCTTCGCTAAGCCCTCTCAAGCTTCGCTTCAGGGCACTTCATTCCTTCCGCGCCTTGCCTTCATGTCACCACCTAGTTTCAGATCTTTTCAATCCCACGCGTGTGGGTTCTTTTCAGCTTTCGCTCGCGCTACTTGTACGCTATCGGTCTATAGCCAATATTTAGGGTTGGGGTTTAATGCCCCCATATTCGCTCTGCATACCTAAGCAGAGCTACTCTCTTGCAGCTTCTCCATCGCACTTAACCTACGAGGCTGTCACTCTCTGTGGCCGCGCTTTCCAGCGCGTTCGGCTCATGTTCTGGATGAATCACTGCACCACATCTCCACGCCTTTTGCAAAGCAGGATTCGGTACGCCCTCTGCGGCTTTCATTCGCATTACTCGCCGCATCGCTCTCGCTTTCTTCTCCTGCGGGTACTAAGATATTTCAGTTCCCCGCGTATGTATGCACGCTTGCGCATGCACAATTCGGCAATCCCGGGTTCAAAACCTGACTTGCGGCTACCCCGGGCTTATCGCAGCTTGCCACGGCCTTCATCACTGCTATAGCCAAGCCATCCCCTAGGTGGTTTGTATTAGCAAACTTCTCCCACGTCGATCGCGCAAACACGCAATCCCACAAGCATTATAGACAATAGCTTCTAAGCAACGTACTTTCATCAAGCAAAAGCAGCTCTCCAGGTAGCGGCCTATGAAGCTTGAATGGCCATAATAGCACCAAGCATAATATTGAATAAGCAAAGTATAAATACGTTGCGCTAATAGCAGCGCATCGGTTATTGAATGCTGCCCCTGAAATCCGAGCGCGAGCGCCTCTATATCATTTAGCCATCAATTCGATATCATTGAGCAGCTCCTCAAATTTGAGATAGCCAGCTGCCGAATTAAAGTGTCCAGCCCCGTGCACCACTTTAAATTTGGCGCCTGTTTTGTCTGCAACAAACCTGCTCTTGTCCATGCTGACATAAGGATCGTTGTCAGAAGCGTATACTGTGAAATTCATGCAATTTGATTTTATCTTATCCCAGTCAAAGTTTTTTTCGACAAAAGTGCTGTTTAGTTCGTCGAATTGCGGTATGCCCAGCCTTGTGGCAAACGGAGCAACAAGGAATGCAGCGCGTATTCTCATGCTGCTCTGTTCCAGCAATGAGAGTATGAACGCCGGGCCTAGGCTATGGCCGACAAATATGCAATTGCTATCCATGTATTCGGCAAATGGCTGGAATGCATCAAGCCAATTTTCAAGGTTTTGATTGCCCCCTGTTGGAAAATCCGGGCATATTGCGCTTATGCCTAATTTTTCTAGCTCAGATTTAAGCCATGGGAACCAATTCTCTTTAGAATTGCCGTTGGTACCATGTATAATAAAAACTTTTGATATATGTGTGATTTCACTCATATTGCTACCAAAACAATGGCTTGATTACCAATAAGAATAATGTTGAAAATTTAAATAACCCTCCGTTTCACCAAGTATAACAAGAGCTTGCGTTCAAGCAAGCAACGATGCCAAATATGGCATCGCATATAACGAGCGCTACGACAATCGCGCGTGCGCAAGCTTTAATAATCTTCCTATTAAATTAAAGATACCAAGCTAACAGGGGAACATAATGGCAAAGAAGTCGCAGGCAGGCGCGCATGCAAAGGGCAAGTATGCAGCGGAGCTGGAGCGCATAAAGGCACTTAGCGACATAAGCAGGATAATAAAGAAGAGCGACGTGGAAAGCGTGCTGATAAACGAGATAGAGCGCGATTCGGAATCGGCGCGCACCGCGAATGTGGACAAGCTCCTGAGCCAGATTACCGAGGAAGACAGGAGGCATCCTGGCGAGAAGGGGCTTGAGGTCATAGAGAGGCTCACGACAGGCGAGGGCGCGGTGAGGCTGTCAAAGACGTCTCGCTCATCAAAGGCGCGCAAGAAATCCCAAAGCAAAAAGCAAAGCAAAAGGAAGCAAGTGCGCAAGAGCAGCAAAAGGCGCGCAAGGAAATAGTGCAAGCAACAAAAGTGCGGAATAGCGCTGCATATTTATACGTTCTTTTTTAAAATACCAATACAAAGGGCTCGTGGCTCAGTAGTAGAGCGTCCGCTTTGCAAGTAAGCTTCTTGAAAAGAAGCTTAAGCAAGAACCAAAAAAGCGGAAGGTCGCGGGTGCGATCCCCGCCGAGTCCATAAAACTTCTTGGGAAGAAGTTTTATCAAGAAACCGAGGGAAATTTTTGCTGCAAGCCTGCAAGCGGGTCTGGGTGCGCAAGCCTGTTGAAATACGCAGAGCATTACTGATTCTAAACTGTTTAATGCAACTTATTTATAAATAAATACGTTTACTAAGTCAAATTAAATATGTGATTGAATGAAAGATCCTGTATGTCAGATGGAAGTTGACAAGAATTCGAAATTCAAGAGCGACTATAAGGGCAAGACATTCTACTTCTGCTCCGCGTCTTGCAAGCAGAAGTTTGACAATGAGCCAGAAAATTACGCCAAATGAAGCAGGTATTATGCAATATCAATGAAGCCCTATGAAGTAGACCGCAAATAAAGCAATGATTATAAGTACAACAGTTGCAATCTTGAAATGACAAAATGCCCTTTGGGCTGAGAGGCAAAGGCGATGGCTACCGATCCTGTATGCGGGATGTTTGTAGATGAGAAGACATCCGCACTTACAGGAGAGCGAGAAGGTAAAAAGTATTATTTCTGCAGTGCGACATGCAAATTGCAATTTGAGAAGCCAGAGCGCGAGCTTAAAAACCTGAAGATCTCCTTGGCCATTTCATGGCCATTGACCATTGCTGTAGTGATTTTGACCTACCTCGTGTCGTATAGCTATAGCGACTACGTGATGCTGGTTCTTGCAGGCATAGTGCAATTCTATGCCGGCTGGAGGTTCTATGCGGGCACTATCGATGCTGTCAAGAATAAGTCAGCAAATATGGATACGCTCATAGCAATAGGCACAACGGCAGCATGGGTTTACAGCGCAGCAGTAACCATACTGCCTTCTCTTTTCCCTACTAGGGGCGTCTATTTTGATACGTCAACCATAATCATATCGTTAATACTCACCGGAACGTACATGCAGAGAATCGCAGAGGCGAGGGCGTCTAACGCGGTTTCTGCGCTTGTGGCTTTGCAGCCCAAGGTGGGTCATGTAATAAAAGGCAACCAGACCGTAGATGTTGCAATAGAAAATATCAAAATAGGCGACATCCTTCTGGTAAAGCCCGGAGAGAAGATACCTACTGATTCGGTAGTATTGGTGGGCGAGAGTTCGGTTGATGAATCGCTGATTACCGGCGAAAGCATGCCCATCACCAAGAGGGCCGGAGACAGAGTCATAGGCGGCACCGTAAATTCTGCAAGTTCACTAAGGGTCAAGGCTACGAAGGTAGGCGAAGATACCGCGCTTGCACAGATAATAAGGATAGTCCAAGATGCAGCTTCAAGCAAGGTTCCAATACAGAAGCTTGCCGATAAGGTTTCATCATATTTTGTGCCCATAGTGGTGCTCGTGGGCATTTTGGCATCCCTATCATGGTACTTTTTTGGAGGCGTGGGCTTAAACACCGCAATCCTAATATTTGTCAGCGTTCTGATAATCGCATGCCCCTGCGCTCTTGGGATAGCTACACCGGCTGCATTGCTGGTTTCATCTGGCAGAGCGGCAAAAGCGGGAATACTCGTCAAGAGCGGTGAAAGCCTGCAAAAGGCAAGCAAAGTTACTACAATTGTGCTGGATAAGACTGGTACGCTTACGAAGGGAAAGCCAGAAGTAACTGATATAGTTGCAGCTGCCGGCTATGATGAAATAAAGGTTCTAAGGCTTGCTGCAACAGCAGAGATGAATTCAGAGCACGTCATAGGCAAAGCCATTGTCTCGAAGGCGCAGAGCATGAAGATCAAGGGCGAATTCCCAAAGAAGTTTACTTACATTCAAGGCAGCGGGGTAATCGCATTTGCCAAGAGCGGCGAGAAAATAACTGTTGGCAACAGGGACCTGTTTGAAAGCGCGCAGCTTTCAGGCCTTGAAGCAAAGCTGCAAGAACTTGAATCGGAAGGCAAAACAGCGCTCATAATAGGAAAAGATGAAAAGGCAATCGGCCTTATAGCAATAGCAGACGCACTCAAAGATGATAGCAAGAAGGCTATAGATTCGTTCAAGAATGCAGGTTACAGCGTATGGCTTGCGACAGGAGACAACCCAAAGGTCGCCAATGCAGTCGCAAAGAGCTTGGGCATAGAGCACGTGATATCTCAGGCAAAGCCCAAGGACAAGCTGGATAAGATAGCAGATCTGCAAAATGAAGGCAATGTTGTCGCCATGATTGGCGACGGCGTTAATGATGCGCCGGCATTGACAAAGGCAGACGTTGGCATAGCTATAGGCGCGGGCACAGATGTTGCAATACAGGCTGGCGGCATTGTCCTGATAAGGAACAGCATCTACGATGCGTTCGCGGCCCTCCAGCTCGGGAAGAGAACCATGTCGAAGATAAGGCAGAATCTTTTCTGGGCGTTCGGCTACAATATAATACTGATCCCAATTGCGGCAGGCGCGCTAATACCATTTTTCACAATAAGCGTTTACAGTTATCTGCCTGTGCTTGCGGCGTTTGCTATGGCTTTCAGCTCTGTCACTGTCGTCTCTAACTCATTGCTTTTGGCGAGATTCAAAGAAGAATGAAAATAAAGCGACTCAATACCTTTTCTTGTAGGGCTTGACAAAGAGGTAGAAGCGCTCTTCACCTTCAATCTCGTGCATGATGCGCTCCGCTATGAGCTTCGCTGGATCCTGGAGCAGCGGTATCCTTGTCGTTATATCAGCAAAGCTCTCGAATCGCTTCTCGCTCCTTGTTTTCAATATGGCTTCAAGGTGCTTTTTGCCAACTCCTGGGAGCAGCTCCAATGAATGCTCCCTTATGTTCAGCGGGCCAGCGATGTTGAAGAATTCTACAAATTTCTTCTCGTTCTGCTTTACAACGGTTGCAACTATGCCGGGCATTGAGCTCTTCGCTGTCTGGGTTAGCTCGTCATATGCTATCCTGGACTTTATAAGCAGTATCTTGTCACGCTCGTCCTTGCCTATGTATACGCGCTCGCCTATGTTGAGCGTGGCATCAGGCTTTGGCGTAACCTCAAGAAGCGTGAACCACTCCTCGCCCATGACCTGCGCCAATGGCTCCGACCTGCTAGAAAAAGACTTCCCGCTGAGCATGAAGTCCAGCACGTATGCGTACTCCTCCCGCTTTTCGCGCTCTTGGTTTTCCATTGCTCAGCACCATACAATGCATTGTAACACTATTACTTGCCTTTCAGCACAGCAAAGACCTTGTTGACCGTCTCCTCGTCGAGCGTGTTCCTGCAACCGGCAAGCACCTGCTTCAGCAGCATCACGCTGTTCGGCATGATATCAAGTATCTTGGCTATGCAGTCATCTTTGAGCACTCCTAGCTCGTTGAGCTCCTTCTTGGCCTTTGCGACCTTCTGCTTGTCGTGGGCGAATTTCTTCGTGTGCTCAAGTGCAAGCTGCTGCTCATAAGTAAGGTCGCCCGCCTTGCTCCTGCTCTCCAGTATCTCAAGCACTTCGTCTATCGTTGCGCTTCTCTTGCCTGTTACCTCTTTTCCTATCATGCTACCAGCTCGTTCAAGGCATGCGTCAAAGCAGCCGTCCTTGATATTTTGAATAACCTTATAATACTTGCCCCCCACTTAAATTATAAATGTTAATTATTAAAAGCTTTTATACAAAGAGTGAAAGGTAGTAAAATGGACGCCAAGGCGATGTACGATAAAGTGCTGGCAGAGGTAAAGAAGCACATCGCTGGTAAGACTGACGTTATAAAGCTCATATTCATAGCAATAGTAGCTGACGGCCACGTGCTCCTCGAGGGCGTTCCTGGCGTGGCGAAGACAACCATCTCCAAAACGGTGGCAGACGCAATAGACGCAAAATTCGACAGGATACAGGGCACGCCGGATCTAGACATAAGGGACATAATAGGCTACGCCTACCTTGATGAAAGCAAGAACATACAGGTCAAGAAAGGGCCCATCTTCACAAACATACTGCTCATAGACGAGCTCAACAGGGCCCCGCCCAGGACTACTACAGCGCTGCTGGAAGCCCTTGAAGAGAGGCAGGTCACAATGGGCAATTCAACCATGCCACTTGACAGGCCTTTCATAGCACTTGCGACGCAGAACCCGCTCAACATCGAGGGCACAACGCAACTGCCGAAGGTGCTCGCCGACAGGTTCCTGATGCGTATAGCTGTAGACTATCCTTCAATGGAAGAAGAGCAGGAGATGCTGCGCATAAAGGAGCGCGAAGAGAAGATAAAGACAGAAAAGGTGCTTTCGATAAACGACATCATTTCATTGCAGGAGTCTGTCAACAGTGTGAAAATATCAGATTCAATGATTGCATACATAACCGCGATAGTCAACGCGACAAGGAACGACATACACGTTGTCATGGGCGGCAGCCCGAGGGCCGAGATAAGCTTCATGAAGTGCGCCAAGGCGAAGGCGCTCATAGAGGGCAGGAGCGAGGTCATAGCAGATGACATCAAGTTCCTCGCAAAGCCTGTGCTCAGCCACAGGCTCGTGGTAAGGTCTACCGGCGGCATAGGCGTGAACGGAGTAATAGACGGCATCGTGGCAACAATGCCTGCCCCATAAGCTCTATCTTGCAGCGTATTCTGAAAGCCTTTTCTGCATGAGCATAAGCTTAAGCAATGTGCTATTTAGTATCCATGTCTTCGGGTCTATCGCAAGCCTTGATTTTACCATGTTGAGCATGTCGTTGAATGTGCTCAGCACTTCCGGCTTGGCCTGCAATGTCTGCCTTACGTGCTCCCTCACGTTCCATACTCCTACTGGCATCAAATACCCTTCATGCACCTCCCTGAGTATGAGCACAATGGCCTGCTTCTTCATAGCCGACAGTTTCTCCGATACTGCGAGCCTGGCAGCATAGTAGCAGCCCCCTATCTCGGCATAGGTCTTCCTTCCGGTGAAAGGCTCGTAAGACGAATAAATGGATATGTTGCTGCTGCCCTGGTTCCATATTGTATGCGGGTACCACGCTTCTATTGACTCGTATTGCCAGTTTCCCGGTATGAAGAATATTAGCCACCTGTTGTCTAGCGCGTTGTTGTAGAATGCATATATCGCGTCAACAGGCTCAAGCTCCTTTATTGTTTTGAGGTTCTCCTTCGATATGGTGTCATCAACCGCGGTTATGCTCCACCTTGTGGGCACAAAGCGCCTGTTGCCCTTCAGCCCGAACAGGCCGGCGCTCAGGCCCCGCTGTATCTTAGACACCTCCATGTCCGAATTATATAGCTCCATTATCGCTGTCTTAGCTGTTGCATCGTAATCGAGGCTCAGGCTTTCAAGCTTCCTGTCGGCCTTGATGTTGTAGAGTTCAAAGCTCTTTATCTCCGCGCTGGGTCCGAAGGGCTGCACCTCGTCCTGCAAAACGAGCTTTGCAACAGGCTTCTTCGCAAACTTTACTTCGCTTTCGGCCGAGCGCTCGGCAAGCGCCAGCTCCCTCACAAGCCCCTCCATCCTGCCCGTTTCGACATTGTGCACGTTCGTCTTGTACATGCCCCTGACAAGTTTGGAGCGCATGTCCACTATGTCATCAATGCCCATGTATGTCCATCTTTCAGGAGTGGCAAGAAGCGATGTGTCGCCGAATTCCGGAGGCACCATCGGCCCTATGAACACCTTCGGGTAGCCATAGTTGCCTATGAATATATCTGTAGGCGAGCTGCCCGAAAGCTCCATCCTCTCTGTGAAAGGAGCGTTCCTGATGTGGTAATAATATCTGAGCAAAGCGGGGTCGCGCATATGCCTATACACGATATCGCTACGCTTGACGTTGCCTATTGATTCAAGGTTTTTCAGTATATCGTAGCGCTCCATGCTTGTATCACAACTAGGTATTGCTATAAAAAATATATAATAACTTTCTTGCAAATATAAAAAGGCAAAATTGGCAAGTGGAAGAATGCTGACATTGACAAAGTCAAAAAAGGCAAAGGGAACCATAAAGCAGTTTCCCGAGGACTTCATAGTGCAGGAGATCGCAAGCAACGGTATAGTGCTTGAAACCGGCAGGCGCTATGCCCCCGAAGAGCTAGGCGCGAAGGGCGACGATTCAGGCAAGTTCGCAGTTTTCATAATGCAGAAGCGCGACTGGAACACCACCCAGGCGCTCAGGGCCATAGCGAAGAAATTCAGGCGCGGGGTTAGGTCGACAGGCTATGCCGGAACAAAGGACAGGTCTTCTGTTTCAACGCAGCTGTGCAGCATCTACGGCATAAGCCACAGCGCTCTCGATAACATGCATGTCAAGGACATACAGATAAACGGGTCATGGCAGTCAAGCACAGGGATAAAGCTCGGCATGCTCGGCGGCAACCGGTTCACTATAAAGATACGCGGCACTGGCAAAGAGGGCAACAGCATGATAAGCGCTTCAGCATCTGAGCTTGACAATTACGGATTATTCCCAAACTATTTCGGCGAACAGAGGTTTGGGGCGAGGGACAACAATCTCCAGATAGGGCTAGCAATGCTAAAGGGCGATTTTGAAGGCGCGGCGATGCTCTACCTTTCAGATTCAAGCAATGAGCTCAGCGCCGATGCGGTGGAAGCAAGGCAGCGCCTCGCGGAAGAGCGCGATTTCAAGAAGGCTCTGGAGTATTTCCCGCGCTACCTCAAATACGAAAGGCTTATGATAGAATACCTCTCGCTCTATCCAGGAAACTATGCAAACGCAATAAGGCGCCTTCCGCGCACGCTTTCGCTGATGTTCGTGCATTCAGTAGAAGATGCGATATTCAACGCTGAGCTGGACAAAAGGCTAGAAGAAGGCGTGATTCACGCGGTTGAGGGCGACACCGTGTGTAAGGCAAGCGGCATGTTCTACGACCTCTCAAGCATGTCTTTGCTGGAAAGCAGCAACAGCACCGGAATGCTTCCTGTTGCAAGCATACTGGGCTACGATTCGAAACCAAACGAATTTGAAAAATCCGCCCTGGAGCAGTACGGGCTGAAGCTTGAAGACTTCAAGATGCCTAGCATGCCAGAGCTGAACTGCAAGGGAGCTTACAGGGTGCTCTTTGCCCCTTATAAAGGCCTGGAGCACGCTGAAATTGAGGATGGCAATTCTGCTGTGCTCTCTTTCTCGTTGCCGCCAGGCTCCTATGCTACCGTGTTCCTCAACGAGTTCATAGAGCACATATCTGCTACATGAACCAGTGCTTCTTCTTTTCCGAGTCTATGTCTGCGAACTTCCTTATAAGCTCTTTCTGCTCCTTCGAGATGTGCTGAGGTATGTCTGCAACAAGCGTTATGATTTCGTCGCCTCGCTTTCCGCTGCGGAACGAAGGCATGCCTGCTCCTTTCATCGTGACCTTGGTGCCGTTCTGCGTGCCCTCCTCTACGCGTATCTTTTTGCTGCCTTCAAGCGTCGGTGCTTCGATCTCTCCTCCTAATATCATTATGTGCAGAGGCACTTTCTGCGTCACATATACGTCATTCCCGTTCCTTTCGAACCTGTCGTTCTCCTCTATTGCGACCTCAACGTAAAGATCACCGGTGCGGTCTGCTCCATAGTCTCCCATGCCTTTCACGCGCAGCCTCGTGCCATTCTCAATGCCAGGAGGTATCCTGACTTCTATCTTGTCCTCTTTCTGCACCCTGCCTGCGCCGTTGCAAACCCTGCATGCCTTTTCATAGAGCTTGCCGCTTCCTCTGCACTTGGGGCACGTGCTTACTGTCTGCATTATGCCGAACGGGGTGCGCCTCGTCTGCCTCACGCTGCCAGTGCCGTTGCACATGTCGCACTTCACTACCCTGCTTCCCGGCTCGTGGCCCGTGCCATTGCAGTGCTCGCACATCTTAGAATGCCTTACGCTTATGAGCCTGCTTGTCCCGTGCGCAGCTTCTTCCAATGTGATGCTTGCCCTGGCAAGTATGTCATTGCCTGCGTCGTAGCCGCCTTTTGGCGAGAACCCGAATATGTTTTCGAAAATGTCGCCGCCAAAGCCTCCCATGTTGCCGAAGATGTCATTGAAGACGCTTTCAAAGTCGAAGCCCCTGAATATGTCATCGGGGCTGTATCTCTGGCTGAAGCCTTCTGGGCCGAACGCGTCGTACTGCTTGCGCTTCTCCGGATCGCTGAGCACGGCGTAAGCCTCGTTTATCTCTTTGAACTTCTCTTCAGCCCCTGGGTCCTTGTTCCTGTCTGGGTGGTACTTAAGCGCCAGGTCCCTGTACGCCCTTTTTATGTCATCTATGCTCGCGCCCTTGCCTACTCCGAGCACTTCATAGTAATCCTTTGCCATCTCGCTTACCTACTTATTTTTGCACCTTGAAATCAGCGTCCGTCGCGCCTGCATCCCCGCCGCTTTGGGCGCCCTGGCCATCTCCTATATCAGAGCCTGCGCCTCCGCCCTGGCCTGCAGCACTGCCCTTGTATATTGAGCCGCCAACCTCTTCAAGCGCGCTTTTGAGCTCTTCAGTCTTGGCCTTTATCTTTTCAAAGTCGTCGCCCTTGATCAACTCATCAAGCTCCTTCTTCGCGTTCTCCACCTTTTCCTTTATGTCTGAAGGGATCTTGTCCTTGTACTCTTCGAGCGTGCGCTCCGCCGTATATACCATCGATTCCGCGCCGTTCCTTATCTCTATCTGTTCCCTTATTTTTTTGTCCTCCTCTTCGAAGCGCTTTGCATCTTCCATCTTCTTGTCAATCTCTTCCTTGCTCATCTTGTGCGGCGCAACTATATCCATGCTTTGCGCTTTGCCGGTAGCCTTGTCCTTTGCGGTAACGTGCAGTATGCCATTGGAATCTATATCGAAAGTGACTTCCACTTGCGGTACGCCTCTCCTTGAAGGAGGTATTCCTGTGAGCGTAAACCTGCCAAGGTCTATGTTATCCTTTGCGAGCGGCCTCTCGCCCTGAACTACGTGTATGTCAACGCTGGTCTGGAAATCCTCCGCTGTCGTGAATATCTGCGATTTTTTTATCGGTATTGTGGTATTGCGCTCTATCAAAGGTGTCGAAACGCCGCCAAGCGTCTCTATGCCCAGCGTGAGCGGCGTCACATCAAGGAGCACAATGTCCTTCACTTCACCGGTCAGCACGCCAGCCTGTATCGCAGCGCCAAGTGCTACTGCTTCCATAGGATCAACGCCGCGCTCTATCTTCTTGCCAAGCAGCTGCTCAACATACCTCTGCACTATAGGCATTCGCGTGGGCCCGCCTATGAGTATGACCTTGTCAAGCTGGTTCGGCTCTAGCTTGGCGTCTTTAAGTGCTTGCGTGATGGGCTTTGCCGTCCTCTCTACTATGGGCAGCACAAGGCTCTCGAGCTTTGCCCTGGTAAGCGTGTAGTTGAAATGTATTGGCGTGCCTTTCTTGTCTTGGGCTATGAAAGGCAGGTTTATGTCAGTTGACAGCACCGTGGAGAGCTCTATCTTGGCCTTTTCGCCTGCTTCCCTGAGCCTCTGCATGGCCTGAGTATCCGCGCTAACATCAATGCCGTATTTTGATTTTACCTCGTCTGCAAGGAATTTTACGATTGTGTTGTCCATGTCTGTGCCGCCAAGCTGCGTGTCCCCGTTTGTTGACTTGACTTCGAATACGCCCTTGCCGAATTCCATAATCGTGACGTCAAGGGTGCCGCCTCCAAAATCGTATACAAGTATCTTCATCTCCCTGTCCGATTTGTCCAGCCCGTATGCAAGGCACGCAGCAGTGGGCTCGTTTACAAGCCTTACTACCTCCAGGCCTGCTATCTCTCCCGCGTCTTTTGTTGCCTGCCTCTGGTTGTCGTTGAAATATGCAGGCACTGTTATTACCGCTTTGGACACTTCTTCGCCAAGGTATGCTTCGGCATCGTGTTTTATCTTCTGCAGAAGCATGGCTGAAAGCTCCTGAGGCTTGTACTCCTTTTCGTATATCTTGTACCTGTAGTCAGTGCCCATCTTCCTTTTGAATGCTGTTACTGTGCCGTCCGGGTTTGCCACCGCTTGCCTCCTTGCGGGCTCTCCTACAAGCCTCTGTCCGTCTTTTGTAAATGCAACATAGCTTGGAAACGCCTTTCCGTAAAGGGTCGTGCCCTCCCCGCTTGGTATTATGATCGGCCTGCCGCCTTCAAGGACTGCAGCTGCACTGTTGCTCGTACCTAAATCTATTCCTATTATCTTCATTCCTATCACCATAATTTTCTATTGTTGTTTAAGCATGAATAAGCTACCCATTAAGGCTGGCATCTCCCTTATTGCTATTTGAGTCGCCGCTGTCGTTGCCTTTTCCACTGTCCTTTTTGGACTTCTTGGATATTATAACGCTTGCCGGCCTTATGAGCTTGCTGTTCATCTTATAACCTTTCTTTACCACGTCAAGTATCATGCCGTCGTCGCTGTTGCTTTCCTTTACCATTATTATTTCATGCACATACGGATCAAATTTGCCATCCGCCTTTATCTCTTCAAGGCCTTCCTTCTTCAGCGTGTCCATCATATTGGAATAAACCATCTCTACCCCCTTTACCACAGCATCTTCTGCATCTGTGCTGCTGTTTCCACCTGTGTGGGCGCCGCTGTTTATCGCCATTATCGCTAATTCAAATTCATCAAGCACAGGCAGGAGATCCCTTACAAGTTCCACCTTGCCTGTTTCCTTTGCCGCCTCTATGTCGTTCCTGGCCCTTTTTTTGTAGTTGTCAAATTCTGCTGCAAGCCTTAGCAGCCTCTCCTTCATCTCTGCCGCATTATCTTCGCCATTTTTTGCTTCTGCTGCATTCTCCTTTTTGTTGTCTGCCTTGCCATCAGCTGCCTGGTGCACTTCCGCATTTTCATTTGCGCTTGGCGCCTTCTCGTTCTGAGTGCCCTTGCTTTCGTTGTTTTTGCCTTCTCCGCTCATGAAATTACCTCTTGCTTTTGGGGCTTTTTGCCAGCTGCCTGTCAAGCTCCTTGGCGAAATCTAGCATGCGCTGCATCTCCCTGTCTATGTCATATTCCATCTCCTCTATGAGCGATGACATGTTCGGCCCCCTGAACATATATTTCCTGCCCTTTCTCACGACAAGGCCCGCATCTATGAACCTATTGAGATGGTATATCACGGTGCTCCGTGCCACGTTTTCAAACTTGAGCTCAGAGCTTGATATGCTTTTGTTCTGGTTTGCCGCCTTTATGAACTTCTTTAGCAGGTCCTCTTCAATATCGCTGTCAAGGTCAAGAACGTTGCAGAACCATCTTATTATGCTTTCCGGAGTGTCGCTGCGCGGCCTCTCCACGCTCCTGATTACTATCTTCCCCATGATGATATATTTTGTTCAATAAGATTTAAATATCTTTTGTTTTATATAAATAATTATTGAAAGGTCAAAAAATATTTGACAATAAGGGTGATAGCATGAAAAGCAAGAAAAACGTAATAGTGGCGTCTCCGGGGTGGATAGATGATCCGTTCAGGGCATTTACCACACTGGTGCGCGAGCCTCTCTTTGAGTACCCTAAAAGGCTCAGGGAGATGCTGAACGAAGGGTACGAGATGCCAAGGGTAGACGTAATTGACAAGGGCGCATCGTTCCACGTAAAGGTCGACATGCCTGATGTGGACAAGAAGGACATAAGGCTCAAAGTAACAGACAACACCATAACTGTCAAGGCTTCGAAGACCGAGCAGAAAGAGGACAGCGGCTCAGGCTACTATGCCCGCGAGAGATCTTCGATAGGCTTCTACCGCGTAGTCGAGATGCCCGAAGCAGTGAAAGGCAGCACAGCAAAGGCGAAATATGAGAACGGCACGCTCACCATAGACGTGCAAAAAGAGAAACCAAAGGAAGAATCTGAAGTAAAAGTAGAATAATTTGCGTAAACGGCGCGGCACCGTTGATAATGTGCTTCTTTAAGCTCCGGGCCGCGCTGCCCGCGTTTAGTTTATGCCTTTCCGCCTCCTTTCAATTCCTGCTGCATCTTGCGCACACTGAATATCTTGTAATAGTTGTCTATGTCCTTCTTGTCGTGCGCCTTCTGGCTTGTGCTTTCTTCCCTTGGGCTAACTGCCAGGCCTGATGTTACTGTAAGCCTGGTGCCCTCTACCTCTATTGTCATGTTGTTTATCCTTATGCTTCTTACGGCGCTGGAAGAGTCCTTGCTTGCCGTGCGCAGCATCTCTGCAACATGAGGCATGCGGTACTGTGCCGTGCTCTGTGGCTGTGCCTCCTTTCTGAGCATATAGTTGTAGTATTCTGTAGTTCCTTCCATGTAAATCAGGATATAGCGCGCCTACTGATATTTAAACGTTTTGTTTTGTTTAAATTGTCTAAACGCCGTTCAAATTTTTGCAGGCCCAGAATGCGCCTTAACGCTGAAATCCCCTGCCGGCAAATTTCTCATTATATAATCTATGTCAGGGTAATTGAGCGCTTTGCCCACCATCTTTGCGGCATCGGATTTTTTTGCATTGCCTTGCGATATCGCAACATATGCCACTTTGTGCTCTGCCCTCTCGAAAGTCTTTTTTGGGACAACATTGAGCCTGCTGTTGTCTGTGAAAGCTACAAGTCCCAGCTCAACGCTCTTGAACCACTTGCGCTCGCCCTTGAGCAGAAAGCTGCCCGTTCCAAGCGAGCCCTTGTTTGTGGATTTGCTCACCTGCTCGCGCTTCAGCATGTAAACGTCGATGCTGCTCAGCATGCGCTCCCACGCGCTCGAATAGCAGGCCGCGAACTGCGCAGCTTCCTCCTTTGATGCCTCGCCAGCACTTGTGCCGTTTTTGAGTATCACGGCCGAAGCGCCAAAAATGTCTGCGTGGAAAAACAGATCTTGTTCTTCAAAGTGCCTTGCGTTGAGCAGCTCGTTCTGCTGCGCGTCACGCCCTCCTATGACAAGAAAACCTTCGCTTGTGAAGAACCAGTGGAATTTTTCGTACCACTCCTTTGCCACAATTTTTACTATTGATTTTTTTTGATCGGTAAGGCTGTGCTTTTTCAACTCTTCCAGCTTTTTCTCCAGATCCTTTACCGCCTTCTCCGCGCCGGCCTTTTTCATAGCGAGCTTCTTTGCCTTCTTGTAATAGTTGTCCGCGTTTTGCTGTGCAGAAACAGTAAAGTCAATCTTCGCTTCCATGCCATTGCCTATACAAACACGAATGAGCCGGTAACAAGCAGCGATATCACTACCGCTATAGCAAGGCCCAGAAAGCCCAGCAGCAGTATCCCTATTATTATGAGCTTAGCGCTTCTGTCGAATTCTTCCGTGGTGGGCTTGTAGCTCACGCTGAGCACGTGCCTTGAATTGTCTATGAACTGGTTGAACTTTTCCTTCAGGGACATCTTTGCGCACCGCATCGCAAGCTTTTATAAAACTTGGCGAAACAGCTTTATAAATATATATGTTTTGATGGCATTCCGGTGTGACCGATGGAATTCGACTATATAGAGCTGCATTACGGTGAAATATGGCTCAGGGGCAAGAACAGGCCAGCTTTCATAAGCATGCTGATGCGCAACGTAAAGCGCGCACTTGATGGCGAGACTTACAGCAGTGTGGTAAATACGGGCGACAGGCTGCTCGTCAAGCTGAGCGCTGATTCAAGCATAAGCTCAATCCTTTCAAGGCTGGGATACGTGTTCGGGATAAGCTGGTATGCCCCGTCAGCATTGGTACGCAGCAGCTTGGCGAGCATAATAAAGAATGCTGACTTGCTTGCCGGAGCTTCAGGCATAAGTTCTCTCAAAATTGTAGCACACCGCAGCGTGAAGAACACGCGCTTCGATTCAAAGGCGATTGTTAGCGCATTCCTCAAAAATAGCGGCAAGCTGCATTTCACGCCAGATAAGTATGCAAGCGACAAGCTGTTCATAAATGTCACAAAGATCGGCACGCTGGTGCACATAAACAAAATCAAAGGGCTCGGCGGCCTGCCGGTGGGTGTTTCGGGCAAGGCGGTTGTGCTGCTTTCCGGCGGCATAGACTCGCCAGTGGCAGCGTACATGGCGATGAAACGCGGCATAGATCCGATATATGTGCACATGCACGCGCTGCAAAGCAACGAAGAGGCAAAAGCCTCGAAGATAGGTAGGCTTGTAGCTATACTGTCAAGCTATTCCGGCAGTCAAAAAGTTTATTACGTGCCATCGCACATATTCCAGTCGCACGTGCTCAAGGCAGGCAGCAGATACGGAAGGTATGAAACGATAGTGTTCAAAAGGTTCCTCTTCAGGCTTGCGGAGCGCATAGCCTCAAGCGAGCATGCAAGTTCCATAGTGACCGGCGAAAGCATAGGCCAGGTATCATCGCAAACTATAGAAAACATGAGCGCGTCATCGCATAGCATCGGCACCTTTATACTTAGGCCGCTGATATCCATGGACAAGGACGAGATAATAGGAATCGCGAAGCGCATAGGCACCTTCGATACCTCAATAATAAAATACAGGGACGTGTGCTCAATAAACGCAATGAACCCCAAAACGAAGTCGACCCCTGGCCTTATAGACAAGATATTTTCGGCAGCCAACTTGGAGGAAGCGCTCGATCTTTCCATGGGCAGGGCTTCTATTGTTTCTGATAGCCAGTAACCTTTTCAAATATTTCTTTCTCTTCTATCCCAAGCGAGTACTGCTTGTTGAAGTACCTGGCAATGTTGCCTATGTCCCTTTCCAGGAATTCCTGTGCGTTGGGGTGCTTTATCGTAACTGCCTGGCCGAAGTCTATTAGGTATGGCTTGTCTTCATTGACTAATATATTGTATTCGCTCAGATCAGCGTGCACAAGCCTGAATTTGTACAGGCTCTTCACGTAGCCGATGATCAGGTCGAACATCCCATTAGGGTTGCTCACACGCGTGTCCTTGAGCATCGGTGCTGCCCTGCCTTCGCTGCTGCCTATGAACTCCATTGCAAGTATCGAGCCGTTCGCCATGTAAGGCTTCGGGACCATAACTCCGGCTGCTTCTGCGATCTTGAGGTTTCCGTACTCCTTCTTGCACCATGTATTTACAATGAAATACTTGCTGTTCCTGATCCTGCTGAAGCGCTCGTCCCCCACAATGTAATCGATCATGTTTTTGAACGACGATGTCTCCACGCGGAAGAACTTCAGCACAACATATGCACTGCCGCTTACAGCTTTAGAGCCGCCTGCATCAGCGAGGTATAAATCGGCTTCCTTTCCCCTCGCTATCGGGAATTCGAGGCGCTGCACAATCCCGGAATTGAAGAACTTGCCCAGGTACACCATGGTGCGTGTGTCGAATATGCCGCCCTCTACCTTTTCCAGCTCCTTGAGCTGGAACCTGCCTCTTTCGGGCTCCTTCCTCCTGCTTACCCTTCTTGCCATGTGGTGCGCCTGTTGTCAATGCTATTATTTTGAGGCAATGTATATATTGCCTCCGCTCACTCTATCGGTGCCCGCATATACTATGCTTTATAAACTTTTCTTTTTATATTATAAATAAATAAGGTGTAAAACATGGCAGAGAAAAAGAATGTTGTGGTAATAGACCCAAGCATACAATACACGCGTATGCTGCACTATAGGGAGAAGCATTCCGGGTGGGAGATCTTCAAGTCCATATATTGGGGCATATACATACTCCTCTTGGGGTTGTTCGTGCTCTCTTCAAGCATCACAGTCGCTTCGTTCTTGGGGTTCGCCCTGATAACCTTTGCGCTGTTCTTCATAGTATATGGCTTCAGCGTCTCGCTGCACCTTAAGCTCATGAAGAGATACGCGTAACAAGCAGCAACTTTATTTTTTTGTTTTTGCTGCTTTTTTTATGCTGATATTGTAGCGCGGGCATTGTAATTTATAGCTTTTGCCCCCTTATTAATCCTGTTTGTCTTGTAAAGTTTGATGCGATCCTATGGTAAGGAACATATACGAGAGCAAGCGCTACAGGTTGCTGGTCCTCATACCTGTAATGCTATTGCTCATAGGCCTGTACTTCATACCGAAAATACAGCTAGATTCATCGCTCAGAGGCGGCATACAGGTGCAGATACAGACCAATTCCACGGTCAACGCAAGGCAGCTCACTTCAATAATAGACTCCAAGATACCAGGAGCGCAGGCGAGCGTTTCGCGATCACCAGGCGGCATATCTGTCACGCTTGCAAGCAACGCCAGCATAAGCAGCGCCGAAGAGCGCGTGATCAGCATATACGGCATATACTCTAACTATTCTGCAGCAAGCGTAAACGCGACAATAATCGGGAGCGAGCTGAGCAGCCAGCCATCAAATTCAACACTAAAAGCAATGCTGTCAAGCGCCCAGGCTGCCGAATCGAAGAACCTTGCCGCGCTATCATCTAACGTATCTGCAGAGCTTGCAGTGCTCAAGCCTTTCCTTGGCGCAAGCCCTATAGCATACAATGCAAGCTCCGCGTCTTCTATGCTCAACGCGGCAAAGAACGCTTACGCGAATGCAACATCAGCATATGAAGCAGATACCATAGCATCGTTGAAAAGCATAGTCCCATTTTCCGTCTATTCGTATGATGCGGTAACCCCCACGCTTGGAGCCTTCTTCCTGAAGCAGCTCGATGACATAGTGATAGCTGCATTCATATTCGTCGCGATTGCCGTGTTCTTCATATTCAGGACGCCGATACCATCGCTTGCCGTGATATTCGGCGCAGGCAATGACATACTGGTCGCGCTCGGAGCAATGGGTGCATTCGGCATACCTCTTGGAGTCGCATCGATAGGCGGGCTCCTTATGCTTATAGGCTATTCAATAGATACGGACATGCTTACATCAATAAGGATACTCAAGCGCAGCGAAGGCACGCCGACAGAGCGCGCATTCGACACGATGAAGACAGGCATAACAATGACTTCTGCGGCAATAATCTCTTTTGGCATTTTGCTTATAGTTTCATACATAGCGTTCATACCCACTTATTTCGAGATATCTGGAGTGGTGCTCTGCGGGCTTTTTGCCGATCTTGCTACGACATGGCTTGGCAACTTGCCCATAATATTGTGGTATAAAAAGAGGAAGGTGCAGCAATGAGCAGCTTAAGAGGCTATCTTGCAGACAGGCGCATACTCACGCTTATCGTGATAGTCGTAATACTGGCAGCATTGGATGCTTACTTCGGCGTGCACCTTGGCATAGAGTTCGTGGGCGGCACCGAGATACCGGTTACGCTTGAGCATCCTGTAAACGTAACCACGATGAGCACGCTCGTAAGCGCTTTGCAGCAGCGCGTATCGACTTTCGGCATGAAGGAAGTGACAGTGGAAGGCATTGGCAATTCCGAAATATACGTAATAGTGCCTAAGATATCGGGCAGCGAGATAAATGCCACAATAAGCATAATAGAGAGCCAGGGCAAGTTCGATGGCATAGTCAACGGCAAAGAAGCAATCAACGGCACAGACATATTGCACGGCAGCATAGGCACGCTGCCGCCGCAGGTGGTAAACAATACCGTGAGCTGGACAGTGACATTTTACATAACCCAAAGCGCTGCCACGAGCTTCGCAAAAGTGGTGTACGGCCAGGGCAACAAGCCCCTCTACATGTTCCTTGACAGGCCGTCAAGCACAATAATCCTTGTAAACGAGAGCCAGATAAGCAATGCCTCATTGAGCATAAGTGCTTCAAAGGCGCTTTCACTGATGCAGAGCACCCTCGAATGGGGTAACAACACGATACCTGTTGTAGGCGTGACTGACACCAATTCGAGCAGGAGCATCGCTGAATCATACCTCAAATCAAACGTCGGAAAGTACCGCACAGTGCTCATCAGCAGCAACTTAAACAGGTCATTGATAAGCTTTGCGCGAGGGCTCAACTACACAGTGAAGCTGGAGAGCGCGGCTAACATGACGCCAACATATACGACGCTGAGTGCAACACAGACAGTCATAGAAACATGGCCGCTTGTCGGACTGCTTTCGTCCCCCGTGCTAAATCCGTCAATTACCAACGGCTCCATCTCGCAAAGCTATGAAATATCCGGAGTGGCGCCTGCAGGCCTTAGCAGCACTCAAAAGCTCGCATACGCAACGCAGCAATCGAAGGACATAGCGAGCATACTCAGCGGCGGCGCTCTACCAGTGCCCATAGTGCCTTCAACCCCTGAAGTAGTGCCGCCTACGCTTGGAAGCCGTTTCCTGTACATAAGCGCCATAGCAGGCCTTGCGGCAGTGCTCTTTGTCTCGCTGTTCATAACCCTGCGCTACAAGAAAGCATTCCTCGTGGCGCCGATACTGCTTACCACTTTCATGGAGCTGTTCATCATCTTTTCCATCATAGGACTGATAGGCACGATAGACCTCGCGGCCGTTGCAGGCATGATCGCAGTCGTAGGCACTGGCGTAGATGCGCAGATAATAATAACCGACGAGGTGCTAATGAAGAAGGGCGACTTCTCCACCAAGAAAGTGCTGGGCAACGCATTCTACATAGTGTGGGTAGACGCCGCGCTCCTCGTAGTGGCAATGCTGCCGCTGTTCTTCTCTACTTCAATGGTTGACGTAATAGGCTTTTCAGAATCAACCATAATCGGCGCGCTGCTCGGAGTGCTCATAACAAGGCCGGCATACGGAGCCATAATAAGCAGGCACTACAACAAGCAGTAGTGCTGCCGCAAAAGTGCAAGCGATAAGAATGACTAAATACTGCCCCATATGCAACAGGTCGAGCGACGACGTGAAGTTCTTCGGTGAGATATGCGCGTATTGCACGATAGACATGCTAAAGAAGAAGATTCCAAGCACGGCGAAGATATACACGTGCAGGTTCTGCGGCAGGGTGAAAGCGGGCGCAGATTATGAGCGCATAAGCAAGGCCTCCCTGGCAAGGGCGCTGCAAGGCCAGCTCTCCACGAGCGACTGCAAGGTAAGTGTTTCCGATTTCGACATAGAGCACAGGCGCGCAACCGCGGAGTTTTCATGCTACGAAGGCGAGCTTGCCTTTACAAAAGAGGTAAAGCTCAGCATAGAGCACAAGACGTGCCAGACATGCTACAGGCAGCGCTCCGGCTACTACGAAGCGGTAATCCAGCTGAGAGGCAGCAGCGAAGCAGTAGGCAAGGCGCTCGGCAGGCTTGAAGCATATGTAAGCAGAAACGGCGCGTTCATAGCAAAAGAGGAAGCAGTGAGGAAAGGCTATGACATATATGTGAGCGACAAGCTTGTGGCAAGCGGCTTCTTCTCATACTACCGGCTAAAGCCGCTAAAATCATACGAGCTTTACGGCCTGAAGCGCGGCAGGAAGGTATACCGCAACATATACGCGGTCTCGCTCGATTGACCAAGCATCATGCAGATTTTATGTACACGCACTGAACTGAAGGATCAGAAGGGCACGAATTCATGGCGCTTACGTTCACAAGGTAGGTGCCCACCTGCGCGAGCTCCTCCATGTAGCCGCTCACGTTTACCGGCGTATACGCTGTCACATAGTCCGGACCGGAGCCGGTGCTTATTACGAATATTATCTCATGGCCTACTCCGTTGGTCTGCGTTCCTACATAGATGTTGTTTACGTTTGGAGGCACCTGTATGAGCACGAGCTGCTTTGCAGGGAAGCCCTGGGAGCCTACCTGGGTGCTTATGCTTGCAAGCTTCGCTGCAGCGGCCTGCGCCTGCGTAGAGGAAAGCGTTGACGATGATGATGCTATCTGTATGAACGCCAGTACAACTATGGGCAGCAGTATTATGAGCCCGAAAGAGAGCGTTATCAGTAGCTCAAGACTAGATTGCGCCTTGCCGTTCCTGCCCGTAATGCCCCTGCTCACGGTCATTGTGCCTCACGTAGCGTGTTCACCTTCCTAAGCGTAAGATACTTCTCCTTCATCTTTTTTACGTTTTCCTCAAGCTTGTAAAGCGTGTCGTTGAATGTTTTCTCGAATATGTAGCCTGTAGTATCAATGCTCACGATGCCCCTCTTGCCCATGGATACCCTCGCCTGCAGCTCGTAAAGCTTGCCCTTCTTGCCCTTTATCCTCATTGTTATATAATCTATCCTCATGCCGGCAAGCTTTTCCATTTTGGTCGCAAACTGGTTGAGGCCCTCGCGTATCTCGTCTTCGTAATCGTATGTTGCCGAGTCAAGGCCCGAAATGAAGATACGCTTCTTCTCTATGCGCCTTGTGGCAATTATGTGTTCCAAGACATCAGTTACTGTGAGCACGCCTATGGGCTTGCTGCCCTTTACTATTATTATAGAAGAGATATTATCTTCTACAAAGTGCCTTACCGCATCAGCTACATTGCTGCCAGCGCTTATGGTTTGCGGATTCTTCTCCATTATGCTTCCTATCGGCACGTTCGAAGGCGAATACGATACCGTTTTCATCTCCGGCAGCCTCTCTCCTGTCTTTGTGAAGTTCTTTATTATGTCGTAATGGGTTATTATGCCCTGCAGGCTGTCATCTTCTCCGATTACCACAAGCCTGTTTACCTTGTTTTCGCGCATAGCCGATTCTGCCTGCGCAAGGCTCGCCTGGTATGAAAGGGCAAGCACCGGCGTGCTCATGGCCTCTTCGACATGCATGTCCTTCAGTATGCCCAGTGAGAGCAGCATCTTTAGCATTGTCTTCCTTCCGAGCACTCCTTTTATGCTGTTGCCCTTTATGTACGGCAAAGCCTTGACCCTGCCGCGATAAAAGTAATATATGACATCGTCTATTGATGTGCTGTCGCTGATCTTGGGCACGCGCACCGCGAACTTGCCGGCCTTTTCGCCTTTCGAAACGCGCAGCCCCGGCTTGCCCCTGTAGAGCGCCCTGGTGTCTATTATGCCGTAGTAGCTCTTGTCCTTCTTTATGATTACGGCTTCGTACTTGCCAAGCGAAGGTATCACTTCTGTTATTGGTGTGTTATAATCAAAAGAAGCAGCTTTTGTTATCAGTTCGTCAGGTATTTTTTCAATATTAGCCATGCCAACCACTAAATGATATGCAGGCAATGCATAAATAGTATTATGCGTAGCCTGTATTTAGCATTATAAATATGCTGGCAAAGAATAAAAAGGCTTTTAGTGCGCGCTTGACACATGCAAGATGTTGCCCCTCTTTTTCATTGCTCATTTAGCAACTTCCGCATGTATGCCATCATCTCATCGAAAGGATCAGATCTCTGGTATATTATTTCTCGCACGTTTGCTTCTATCCTGTTCATTTCGCTTGTGCTATAGC
Organism: Microcaldota archaeon; assembly: GCA_021816895.1. Lineage (GTDB taxonomy): Archaea > Micrarchaeota > Micrarchaeia > Micrarchaeales > Micrarchaeaceae > JAKAWW01. Next base: position 281,291 of record JAKAWW010000001.1, read on the forward strand.
GCCTGCCAACCAGCTTTTCTACGTATGCAATCATCTCATCGAAAGGATCAGCTCTTTGGTATATAATCTTTCGCACGTTATCTTCTACAGTATTCATATTGATTTTGGATGTTTTAGCAGCGTGCATACAATAATCAATTTGCTCTTATATAAATTATGTTTGCAAAATATTTAATACTTCTTTTATCAAATGTTGTCCAATAATCCTTAACAACTGAGTGATATACACACTATTTTTAATATGTTTGGATTTCAGATTAAAAATGTATTGTAAACAAATGCCTTTAACAGTAGTTCCTTTTCTTTCATTTATTTGTTTCGGGAAAACGTGTACTCACCAAAACATTCTCGAATACAGAAGACGTAAGCTCTACCAAAGATCGCATATGATATCCAGACGTGTTTTTCCAATTTGTTTGGTTTATTTTTCGTATTTCTTTTTGAAGTATGACATTACGATTACGGCCTCTTTTGAGAATTATACCTAACTGCTCACCTACACGTTTGCGTCTGTGTTTCCCACGCGCACATATAAATTCAATTTCTCTTATTTATGTGCAAATTGGTCGCCAAAAAACCAGTATACACCCCTGGCATTTATGCTTTTCGAAATTGTGAAACTGCACTAATTGTTGGACAACATCATCCAATGCAAAGGCTTAAATATATAGTATGCTATATGCTATTATACAATAACTATAGGTGTTATATAATGTCTGAGGAGATAACTACTATACAACTGAGTAAGTCGGTGGTTAAAGCACTGAAGCAGATCAAGAAATACCCCAGGGAGACTTATAATGAGATAATCTTAGGCCTTATAGAAAGTGCCAAGGAGTCGAAAGAGTTTGATAAGTTTGTTCAGGAAGCCCAGAAAATCAAGATGAAAGAGTTATGGGGAAACGGTGATTACTCGGCGTGGGAGCATGCCTAAAGCTGGAGATGTAGTAATAACAAGGGTGCAATTTGCAGATAGCGAAAGCTCAAAGATTAGACCAGCGTTGGTGCTCTTCGAAGAGCTAGGAAACATAGTCATAGCGGGCATAACTACAAACCTTCAGATGAAAGGAATACGCATCTATACAAACGAGGGAGCAGCCCAGAATAGCATAATAAAGTTGAATTATATATTCACAATCACAGATAATGCGATAATAAAAACAGTCTTTCAATTAAGCTCGGAGAAGAAACGCCTTGTTTTTGAGGAATTCGTAAAGAAGCTCAGTTCATTGAAAGGTTAGGCGTCATATAGCAAAAGCAATACTATATAATATCTATATCTGTTTTATAATACATAAAGATAGGTGACATTAGAATGGCAAAAGTTTTGGTTGTCATTGTAAGTGGCGAAGAAGACAAGATAAACGTGGCATTGAATTTTGCAAGGCGGCAGTCTGAAGCTGGGCATGATATGCGTGTCATACTATTTGGTCCAAGCGAAGCAAAGGTGGCCGGTAGCGAAGAGCTTATGAAAAAGTTTGAAGAGCTTGGCGCGATAAAGCCCAAAGCATGTATATATGTGGCCAAAGGCGCTTCAGTAGATGAAAAGCTGAGCAAAAGCTTTGAACTGCTGCCAGCAGGCACATATATAACAAAGAGCATAGAAGAAGGATTCGGAACAATAACCTTCTAGCTAAAAAATACCATCAATAAAAGCACTGCGCGGCCGAGAAACAAACTGAAGAGTGCACAGGGAATTGTATAGATGTAAAAGGCAGTGGGATAGGGGTAGTGGGTGTCCTGGCACACACTGCGGTATACCGTTGGAATGAACACAGATAGTGTAATGCTACCAACGATTGAAACTAACCTTGAAACCGTGAGGAACCCCCCAGAATTTATTCGTGGGTGGATGTCAGAGCAAATTCAATATTTAGATAAATATTAAAGGTAGTTTGCCAAATAAAATTAGTAAGAGTGTGGTTAATTGAACAGCAGGGTTTTCATAATACACAGATGGGGAGGCAACCCTAATACAGATTGGTACCAATGGCTTTCAAATGCCCTTAAAGGCAAAGGTTTTGACGCTTTCGTGCCAATCATGCCAAATCCAGACAAGCCTGTCATAGAAGAGTGGGTGAATGCCATAGGCACGAACGTGGGCAGCATAGACGAGAGCACCTATTTCGTGGGCCATAGCATAGGCTGCCAAGCCATACTCAGGTTCCTGGAAACAGCAAGCGGTACTGCAGGCGGATTGCTGCTTGTGGCGCCGTGGCTGCGCCTTAAAGAGGCAGCTTATGAATCGGAAGGAGACAGAGAAGTTGCAAGGCCATGGATTGAAGAGCCTGTCGATTTCGGAAAAATAAAAGCAAAGGTAAAAGAAATTAGGGTAATAATGGCTACTGGCGACCCATATGTGCCGGTAGAAGATTCTAAAATCTTTGAAGAAAAGCTTGGCGCAGCTGCAAACATAATGCCGATTAACACCCACTTTACCACAGAAGATGGTTATGCTGAGCTGCATGCTGCGCTTAACGAATTTATGAAACTATGGCATAAGTAAATAGTGTAATCTGAACGAACATGCACTGGCCAATATAAAGTTTTAATAATTTAATATATAAATTAAGTAAAGGGGATGCAATGCCTGAAATCACCAGATCTAATAGAAATATTTCCATAGCCATCTTGAGAGGCAGCAGAACACCCGAAACAGTCAGCTTGCAGGAGTTGGGGTTTGACGATGGGCAATACAGCGCGGAAAGCATCAAAAATGGGAAAGCAAGAATAAAAGAGGTCTTTGAAAACCTTTCAACCAAAGATACCTTTGGAGCTATTGGCAATCCATACATTCTTTGGAATGGGGATTACCGCATCATTATCCAATTCAATAAGGAAGGATGCCAGGTGCATACTCCAACAGAAAGCAAAACATATGGCTATGATTACAAAACCGTTGCAAGGCAGCTTGCCGAGAAAAAAGGATTAGGCAATATCCAAGAGTTGGATCCGAGGGTAATCCTGACAACCAAGTTGGTGGCCTATGAAGACCAAAGATGGGTAACGCCCCAGAGAGAATTTTTCGTATTCGAGCTACCTAACGAGCCAAACAAGAAAGCTGTACTTCATGTGAGCAACAACCTTCCGTTGGAATTGAAGATCTACAATGCGCATGCGTTGAACTTAGGCAAGATTGATGACAGTATAACATATTCATTCTCCCAATGAGCTTCGTGTGGCTTCATTCCGCTTAAGGAATACATTGGCTGATTCATCAAGATATCTCTTTACCTTTTCCAGGTTCAAGACGTCGTTTCCGTACCCTTCGCCCAGCCTGTCGCGAAGGCCGCTCTCGCTGTCTATAGAGAAGTCCGTGCTTCGTAATGCTTCTCTAAGCCACCGTGCCTTTTCTCCAACGTTTGCTCCAGTAAGCCCCCCAGCAATCACTATTCCAGAGCGCACGCCCCCATCTCTTAGCGTTTTGTACATCGAAGCTACGCCTTCCTGGTCAAATTCTATCCCTCTGCCATAAGATGAGTCGAGCAGTATGTAATCTACATTCTCGTACTCGCCTGCTAGTTTTTCCGCTACCTGGGCATCCGTTAGCCCTCCGGTCACCATCTTTGACATCTGTAATATTATCTTTATATGTGGGAACATGTTATTGATCTCCAATATCTGGTGCTTGGTGGGCCATACGCCGTTTATCTGTACGCCGCCAAGCAGGCCTGCCTCATAGATGCCATTGTGCCTGAGCAGCACCGCAAGCTCATCCACTAGCCTCTCTGGCCATTTCGTGTAGTAGTGTATTGTGGTGAACGCATCCCCCTTCGCCGTGCTGAGTATCGGTGAAAGCATATCCAAATGAGGCACTCTCATGTTCCCCGCGCTGAGCCCGTAATTCAGGCTGTTGTATGAAGCCTGCAGACCGATCATCAATATGTGCCCGCTTTTAACTGAGAAGCCAGCCTTTTTGGCTAGCCTGACCACTTCTTTGGCCTCTTCCACAGATGCGACGCCGCTCACTCCCACGTAGTTCTTGCTTATTTGTGGCATATATTACCTTTGCATGGAAAATCGTATATAAATCTTTGTGAAATGGACACCAGCATTAAAATAGGATAATGGGGCTTCAAGGTGCTTGCTACAGGTAGCAGCGTTTTAGCATCATACTTCATCTTCAATTTTTTCTATATCGCGCTCAAGCTCGAATATGATTTTCTCAAGGACAAACCTAAAAAACAATATTGTAGCTATACCAGCGATTATTATTGCTATGCCTGCTACTCCAACATGGAAAAGCACAAATGCAAATGCTATTGCAGCAGCAGGTGGGTGCTCGCTATAAGTAAGTATCAAAAGCACTATTAATACGAATATAACTATTCCCGCAATCACGAACAGCGGCAGTATGCTTGTTGTAAGTCCTCCCATATACCCTACAATTGCAGCAAGCAAATAGCTTTTTAAAAATTTGCTAGATTTTGCCGCCCTAGAATTTGGCATTATGTACATTATAAATATGCTGCTTGCAAATGATGTAAATATTATTGCAGAAGTGCCAATTCCATAAAGTAAATCTATCCTGAAGTACCCAAGAAGAAATACCAATATGGCAAGAGTGACTCCAGCAAGAACTGCCGGGATAAGCCTCCTCTTGAGTCTTTTGCTTGATCTTTCCCTTTTTCTTGAATGCCTCAACATACAAACATCAATATAGGAAATTACATTTATCTATTTGATTGTTTTATTATAATCAGAACCTGTTTCTTGGTTGGGTTTTTATACCTTTTGGAAAGCATAAATACCAGTTCATCCAAATAAAATTAGAGAAAATACCGTTCAAATGCTGAAAACTAGAGGTTGGGTATGCCCAATAGTTTGGCACCAGTTGAACGATATGAGGTGATCGCTGTGGAGGCAGCACGTCAAACCAAATCAGTGAAAGATTCCAATGAGGAACAGCGCATAGGCCATTTAGCAAGGCCAATTCTTAGAGGCGGCGCCGCACAGTCTCAATTTTCAGATACTGCTGATACCATCTTAGCTAATTTGCTACGCAAAGAAAAAGTAAAGGGTCTTATGAATAGGATCGATAGATTTGTGGACATGGTAAGAGAACACAGAGTAATTGGCGCTCTTAGCTTACTTAATATAGATCTCCCAATTGCATGCCCTGCAGCGATTGGCACTGCTGTTAAACTTTACAACCTAACTCTTACCCCGCAAATGTTGCTGTTCCTTGAAATTGCAGATGCCTTGGCCCTATTTGGCATTGAATATATGCTAGTAAACGGCGTTATTGTGGCGTACGATAAAGCCAAACATCGCTTCTTGTCCAAAAGTAGTAATGATATCACATAAATGGATGAGGGCTACTTACTAGCGTAGCTCTGAGTAGCTTCAAGGTGCTTACTATACGTCCCCTCGCTTATACGTTGGCAAAGCCCAAGGCATTGGCAATGCGAGTGCCATATCTAATTAGGGCTTGAGCGTGAGTTGAAGAAGCGGGAAGCATGATTGTGTTTCTGCCACCAGAAATGAGTGTTTCAAAAGCGATAAATTTATTGAAAGGATCGAGTTCGCATGACTTGTTTCAGTTGCATCCAAAATTCAGGTTGCAATATCAAAGGGGGGCACTTCCGGGGCAGGGGTTATTTTTATCGCTCTGTCAGCAATGTTGACGACGAAACGGTCAGTAGGTATGTAAGGGAGGACAATGATCCAAGACAAAGACATCTTGCATAAACGCAGGCGAAACCCCCACGTTTACGTGGGGAAGAGGTCATAATACTAAGTAAGACTTTTTCATTGTTTGCTTTAACTAGTATGTGTTCTAAAAACACATAGATATTTCAATCATATCAAAAGCTAAAAGCAAATATTTAAAATTGTTAGAAAGCAATATGGATACATGAAAACATACCTATCAAGCGTTTACTCTTACAAACTGTCATACAAATGGTGGAGACTTTCAAGAGCCAGGAGGAAGTCTATAATCTCCGGCATCTCAACAAAGCTCAATCAACTTAAAAAAAGACCGGAGGTCAAAAAGGCAGAGTTTTATACATCATTGCGCCACGATTCCGATTTGATATTCTGGATTATGTCTGCTGAAAATTATGCAGCTGTAGAATTCAGGGCATATGCTGAAAAGCTGCTGGATGACAACGCCTCGATAAGATACGGCCTAATCTCATTATACAAGGAAAATCCGAGTCAAACCGCCAAGAAAAGTAATACTGTTTTTTTCGTCGCGTATCCTGTTAAGAAAAGCGCAGATTGGTATGCGCTCAGCAAGGCAGACAGGAGCGAGATAATGGCTGAGCATATAAATGTCGCAACCTCAAATCCGCACAGCAGGGGCATAGTGTCATATACAACGCACTCGTTCGGGCTTGATGACAGCGATTTTGTTGTGATATACGAGTTGCCTTCACTATTAGGCTGGGTTGAGACGGTCGAGTTGCTGAGGGGTGTAAGGGCAAGGAAATGGATTATAAAAGAAGACCCTGTAATAGTAGGAAGCAATGCCAAGTTTGATTCATTGCTATATTAGGTGTTTTATGTCAGAAAGTAAGAACAGCAATAATATTAATTGCTTATGGATCCCCAAGCAAATGATAGGCTTTAAATTTGCTCTTTCATACCTTAAATGCAAAAGGTGATTGAATAATCATATTCGCCATTGGACTACTCCTAGCGGCAACGATGATGCTGCTTCTTTCGTTTAGCGACATCTTCTCGAAACCTGTTGCTGATAGGTTCGGCGCATTTGTGGGCTCATTGTACCTTGGCGTGGCCTTGCTGCCTGCCATAGCATATCTGGCGCTTTCGCCTCCAGCGCAAGTTACGCCGTTGCTTGTCATGTTAGCCATAGGTGCTGGCGTCACCCTTGCTTTGGGCTATTTATTTGTGCTCAAATCGCTTGAGACGGAGCAGGCCACGAACACATGGGGGTTGATAAACCTAGGCTATCTGTCAATAATCCTGTTCGGAGTGCTGGTTCTGGGAGAGCGTGTTACAGGATTGCAAGCAGTAGCGATAGCTGTAATACTGGTTGGCGCTATGATGGTAACTATAAACAAGGGCATGAAGTTCAACAGGCAGCTGCTTCCGGCTCTTATTGGCAATCTGTTTTGGGTTGGCTTTAACATCCTGATCATATATAGCATCAACGCATATCCTTCGTCGTCTTCTGCCATAATATTCATAGTTTTTGCATCAGGCTTCCTCATATTGCTGCTCTATGGTGTAGTTTCGCAGAAGATCAAAATAGCTAGAAAGTTGACCATGCGGAAAAATGGAAAGCCGTTTGCCTTGTTCCTTGCGTCTGGTATCCTACTCGGAGCGGGTCAGATAGCTTTTGCGCTAGTGATACTGCAGCGTTTCGTGGCGCTTGGCGGCGCAGTCTTAGCGATGGAACCAATGGTGGTCTTGATTATTGGGTACGCAATGTACAGAGAGCACATTACAGCATTCCAAGGAGCAGGCATACTAATTACCGTAGTTGGCGCAGCAATACTAAGCCTGCTCTAGAAAGCCCTGAGCGGCCTCAAGGTGCTTACTATATACCCCTCGCTTATCCTTTAGCAAAGGAAATAAGGGAATGAAAGAGAATGAGCTGCTATTGAAGGTATTTGTTTATAATCCCTTTTTAGTCTAGGATTCAAAATGCGCAAAACGGCGCGCATGCTACTCAATTGTCAAGAATTGTTGGACAGCGCCACTCAATCAGAAATATTTATATATGTAAAAAACAATGATAATTAGCAGGCGTTGATATGTTTTCTCAAAAACCGAGAGAGAAAGAAGAGGATTGCACCAATATAAGATTAAAAGATGATCCCCAAGCCATTAGTATTATTGAGAGACCAAGATATCTGCATTTTAAATATACTGAAGACAAGAAAACAGTACTAATAACGGATCTAGAAGCGAAAAAACAGTACATGGCAAATGCTGGAGAATTTTATAAAAATTACACGGTTTATATAGAAAACGATGTAATAGGAGGCATTTGCACTGAAAAGAAGTATCCCATATTAGCAAAGAAAATGGAAAGACCATTTGCAGTAAAAGGCCTTAAGGGCGAACAGTATCATGGAAACAAAGGCGATATTCTTATTGATGAAGAAGGCAACAAACGGATTGTGGACGAGGAAACTTTTAAGAAAGAATATGGGTATCCTCCTGATAATGAGATTGAGCAATATATATATAAAGGATCTATATTCCCCTATCTAGCGTTGTTTGGAAATGCTTCGCAAGATAACCTAGATCGGTTATATGCAAATGCGAAAAAAAGAAAACCTGGATTGGATAATGAAAAAGCAGAGATAAAAGCGAGTATAAAATCTCTTGATGATGCAGTAAATAAGGTTAAAGAGCTTATGGATTCATATGAAAGTATTGACGTCTTGCCAGCAAAGGAAAACAGGGAATCATTGGTTAATAGCTACAGTAAGTATTTGGAAAGTCTGTATAAAGGTTTATCTTCTAGCGAGGCTAACGAAAAAGCAGCAGAATTTATTGCGTACCTGCAAATAGAAATAAGTGTCGCGTACTTCTGGTAAGAAGCAGGTTGGTAAGGAACTTTACTTGGAGTTGTTTAATTTTATACCTTTTCAAATGAAAATAGATTTCTGTAATTATTTTTCTTCGGTAAGCCCTGAGAGGCTTCAATATGTTTAGTATATGTCCCCTTGCTTATTCCTTTGTAAAGGGGCAATGAAATACTTCTACTAAATAACTGGTATACTACCTATCTTGTCACTAGGGACATTGGTGACGCCTTCCAAAATGCCGATCGCAAAATAAAAGGAATTGCAAAGAATTTGGTTCATGCAAAGTTTTATAATAACAGAACTCAGTTATTTATTGTAACTATTTATGTTGTGCTAATATGTCAGAGAAAATAAAGACTAAAAGCTTTGAATTGGCCGCATACATTAGGGGAAATAGGCATGCAAAGAAGCTTGTTATAGTTCTGCCAGGTAGATTAGATACAAAGGATTATGCGCACACCGTAGCACATGTTAATTATCTAGCCAGGAAAGGATACCTTGCAGTTTCCTTTGACCCTCCTGGCACATGGGAAAGCCAAGGTGGATTAAATCTTTACACGACAACGAACTATATCAAAGCAATAAACGAAGTGATTGAATACTTTGGGAATAAGCCAACACTCCTTGTTGGTCACAGCAGAGGCGGAGCAGTCGCAATACTTGCTGGAGCAAAGAATCCAAATGTAAATGGGTTGGTATTGCTTATGGCTAGCTACGGTTACCCAACACCTCCGAGCAGGGCAGAGATGAAAATTGGTTTTCACATAGAATATAGAGATTACCCAAGCAAGCGCCATGGAGGCCAAGGTCGCAAAATGTTCAAATTGCCTATGGCATACTTCAGAGATGGAAGAAAGTACGTTCCGCTGCGATACCTGAAAGAATGCTACAAACCAAAGTTAATGATATTCGGAAAGCGTGACGAATTTAAGCCAATCAGCAAAGCAAAAAACATTTGCAAATCAGTTCCATACCCGAAAACTGTAAAAGAGCTTAACTGCGGTCATGAATACTGGCACAGCCCACAATTACTCAAAAAAGTGAACGACATAATCGGAAAATTTGTGGATGAATACGGTTTATAAGAACTTTTATCCATTAAAACCGTTGTATAAACTAAAACTGTAAAGATTAGCATACCTGCCTAAAATTATAACCAGTAAATCGTTTTATTTAAGTCCTGCGTTATCTTTGGTGGCGTTTAATTTATAAACCCTTTTTTATAATGGTTCCTTATTGTCCGTAAGAAGTCCTGACGGGCTTGTCTTCATAAAAATGCCGTCCCAAAGGCTAGTTTTCTATAGAAAACACCTGTATGGCACATGAAAGATATTTAAGATATTCTCGAAATGCTCAAATTTCATCGTGACGCTGGTATTGTCAATGATCGCCGTTGCGGCAAAATTGCTAAGTTTGAACTTTATTGCCCGGCTTTTGGCTTTTGCGCCAAAGCATTTCAAAGTAGCTTCTGAAATTTCTTGAGACTTCTCTGCTTTCTATCAGTATGTAAGTGGGCTCTTTGGCCCACAGCATCAGTGCCACCTTGCTGTCGTATATGTTTATGGACATGTTTATGTAGAGCGAATCGTCTATAGTCCTTATGTCGACCAATTTTTGCTTGCTGTAGTAGGAAAGCCATCCCTTAGATTTGTTCGATATAAGCACGCGCTTCCTTATGCCCCGTTGCACCCTTTTCTCCTCCCACCTCTTTATGAATTCACCCATGCCGCTGCCCGTGTCGGAAATGCCTATTACGAGCTGCTCGTCGTCTTTCCCGAGCACGCCCAGCATGTCGTTGAATATCGTCCTCGCGGCCTTTCTGCCCTCCAACACGAAAACCTTGCTACGCTCCTCCGAAACCCCGCGCATGACGGAAAGCCTTTTCACTGCAGCTTCAGCACGTTCCATCTTTTCACTTTCTGCGTCCACAATTCTCGACGGATCAACTGCAGAAAAGTACTTTATCCTGTTTTTTGTATAAAAAGTTACAAATCCCTCTTCCATAAGGTGCTTAAGGCTGTTGTAGACTACTGAACTGTAAAGTCCTGAGCGCTCCATGATCGAACCTGTCTTCGAATCCCCGAATTTTAAAAGGGTGATGTATACCTTGCTTTCGGCAGGGGTGAATCCGAGTTCGGTAAGTGCCTTATCTTCATCCACAAAATCACTCTCTTTAATTGGAGAGCGAATTATATTATACAAGAACAGGTATAATAATATTATGTTAGAAACCATGGGATTGAGCGAAAAAATAAGGGATTTTGAATTTCAGCCTGAAGTATATACCTACCCGACAACAAGGTGCTATAAAAAACTGGATGGATTTTCAATTGCGCAGCCAGAATTCACAGAGGAGATCAACGTATACGTACACATACCGTTTTGCAGGCAGATATGTACCTTCTGCGGCTATCTCAAGACGCTTAATTCAGACAAAATGCGAAGGGACTATGTATCAGCCCTTATTAGGGAAATCGAAATGTACAAGGAGGTACTTGGAGCCAAGAGGATCATAACTGTAGACATCGGAGGAGGCACTCCATCTCTGCTACAGTCTGACGAGCTAGGAGAGGTTATCGATGCGTTGAAGGCGGCAAACGGAAATGTGCTGAGCACTGCAAAGGATGTAAGCATAGAGGCCACGCCTGAATCGGTAGAATACGAAAAATTCAAGGAATTCAGGGATCTTGGAATAAGCCGTGTGAGCATCGGCGTCGAGTCATTTGTGGATAAGGAAATCAGTCTCTCAGGCAGACACAATAGCGGCAGCGTATCTGCAAACGCGATAAAAATGCTAAAGGAGATCGGCTTTGGCAATGTTGTTTGCGACCTGATGGCAGGAGTAGAAGGACAGACGATGGAAACATTTTCTGATTCCGTTAACACAATGCTCGATCTTGGCCCAGATACCGTAGAGGTTTATGCGCTGGGCATTATCCCAGGCACGATGATAGGGAAGCGGAGTGCCGCGAAGCTCATGAGCAACAAGCAGAAATACGAATGCTATGAGATAGCGCGCAGAAAATTCATTGCCGCCGGGTACCGCCAAGCGTGCCACAACCGGTATTCAAGATTCGGGGACGGCGGCTATTTGCAGGAGGACACAGTATTCAGAGGGGCAAGTCTTGTGGGTCTCGGTGCAGGTGCAAGGAGCTACGCGCAAAACATGCACTATAGAAACCCGTTTGATGGGGCAGACGGAAAGACGGCAATTTACAGGTACATGGACAAAATAAATTCCAACAGTCTCGCGGTGGAAAGCGGTGTCTTCCTTTCCAGCGAGGAAAGGATGCGGAAATATGTCATAGGAAATATAGAGTCGCTCGATCTGCACGGATTCAGCAGCCTGTACGGAATAGGATTCGAGACTGCGTTTGGGGAACTTTACGATGAACTGATCTCGACAGGGTGCGCTGAAGAGAAAGGCGGCAGGCTGAAATTAACACCAAAAGGGCTTCTATTTAGGGACTTGATAGCAAGGCAGTTCTTTTCAGAAGATGTTGAAGCTGCGGAAAGCGCGTACAGGACGACTATGTGAGCACATGGGCAACAGGACAATAATACTTTTCGGGTTTTCCGGATCAGGAAAATCCACAGTTGCAAATGCGATAGGAAGCCGGCTCGGGCTTAGGGTAATACATCCTTCGAGCATACTCAGGGATATTATTGAAAACAGGAAGGTTGACACGGCAAACACAGTACATAACAAAGGCTTCTGGGAAAGCCCAGAGGGAATGGGGATGTTCTTAGACAGGCTGAGGGAGAAAGTGCCCCCCGACGTTGCAGCTGACAAAATAATCCTGCGCGAAGCGAAGAAGGGCAGTGTCGTCATAGACAGCTGGAGTCTGCCGTGGCTTGCAAAAAATGGCATAAAGATTTACCTGAAGGCTGATCTCTCTACAAGGGCAGAACGCGTGGCTGCTAGAGACCGCATGACGTACAAGCGCGCGTTGCACGCTATAATAATAAAAGACAGGGAAACGAGGAAACTCTTCAGGAGAGTCTACGGATTTGACATAAGGAGGGATACGCAGGTATTCAACTTCATAATTCCGACTTCGCATAAAAGCAAGAATGAGGTTACTGAAGAAATAATAAAGCTGATAAATAAACAAACATCGATATTTGACAGCTCGGAAACGGCCCGGAACTTGAGTTTGCTTAAGCACGCTTAAACCTGATAGAAAAATCTGTTTTAATATCCAAAAATTGAAATCAATTCAAATATTATGGCACTTAAAACCTGCCCAACAAAAATCCAGCCTGACATTGAAGAGATATACCTATCTTTTGACTCCATTAGAACATAACTAATTATTGGCCCAATTATCGGTATAGGGAATAATAAAGAGTAGGCTTTATTCCTGTTGGTTGAAGAAAGAATCCACAACATAGCTATGATAGAGCCTATCTGGAGGGGAATAGCTGATATTAAAACCCAGATTGGTGTTGCCTTTTTATCCGAAGGCAGATTTGGCTGTTTCATTGCATCATTTTGCAATCACTTTGCTACCGAAGATATTCTGCAAGGTAGTTACATAAGTTTCATAAATGTCGCTTTTCTTGTTTTTAACATCTGGGTTTGCGAGCCCGTACTTAAAAGTCTTGCCATCATTTGCCTTTATTACAATTTGTTTTCTATCAATCTCTACCTGTGCTACGTTTGAATTGTCTATCGCCATATTTTCCGGATTTGACTTCAATAAATCATCAAGGTTCGCTTGGGACAACTTTTTCGTTGTTTCTTCTATATCATCTTTTGAAATTTTATTTGCTGCACCCCTTCCAAAAACTCCAAATACATAAGCAAAGCCGGCAGAGGCCGCAGTAGTTGACATATTGCTTACATCAACCAGAAGCATTCTTTGATTAGTTAATATCAAACTTCTTCTTTTCGGCGCTATAATCCCAAATGAAACCAGGTTATCCATATATCCAATAACATTTTCACCTTCCACATAATGCACCTCTCCTGTTTCCATGGAGCTGGAAAGTATTTAAAACTTTGTCTATTCTGGCCATTTTTCATTTGATCACGTCTTTCTACCCTCTGCAGGAGACTTACATCGAAAAGAGAGAAAAGTTCCCTGCTGTAGGGAATTGTTTTTTTATTCGAAAGATAAGTATTTAAAAATGCAACAACCTATAAGATAATTGTTGGGGAATTGTCCTCCCGCTGTTGACAGGCCTCCAGAAGTTCTAGGATTAAAGACTATATTAAACTGTCTATATGTGTTGATTATACGAACGACAATCAAGAAGCTAAAACCAAGGAACTTAAGATAAAAGTAGACGATTTAGCTGCGATGACCTCTCACATTCTGTCGCTTGGCGCGAAATTCGACAAGGAGATAAGCGTAAGAGATACTTACTTCAAGCAGCCGGGGGGAGAGGTTCTAAAGATATCCGAGACTAGCGAGGGAGATTCTATTGTGCACCTCAGGGCAAGGGAAGGAGGGTTTGATTACCTGCAGGACGAAAAGATAACAGATGCTGCGGCTAGGAAGAAAGAATTGGAGAAGGAGTTCGGAATCAAGAGCGTTTTGGTAAAAAAGAGGAGGTTTTATAAATTAGGAAATATAATTCTGGATTTCAATATAATTGACGATGTTGGCATATTCCTTGTAGTTCTTGGGCCGAACGTGTCCCATGATTTGATAGAAAGTCACTTAGGCATAAAGAACCCTGAATATATAACAGTCCCGTTCGATGAACTACCAAAGCGAAAACAGCATTAAAAGTTACCTTAGTACTGGTAAGCAACCGCGGTGCTACAATGGAACAGGGGGACAGCCAGACAGCATGCCCTAAATATCCCTCTTGTGCCGTTCTCTGCCTCTTCGGGCTTCGGCATACGCGCCACTGCCTATAACATAAAGTTTGGATAAACTCTACGATAAACTTTTAAGCGGCAATACGCAAATATAAACAAGATTTATGTTTCTCATCATAATCCCATATCTCCAGTTATTCATTTGAATTGAGTGCGTTTAAATGATGACTTTACATTTTCGAAAGCTACACGCTATATCCAGAAATGCGAAGCTCTAAGATCAGACCCTTTCTGCAGGCAAGCCTGTTTCCTCGCCAAGAATTTCAAAATGCCTGAAATCTTTTGTAAGTACTGTCGCCCCTATCTTTAGTGCCTGCGCGGATACAAGTATGTCAATATCATCTACTTTCTTGCCCTTGCTGATGAGTCTTGCGGCTATTTCCGACGCTTTGACTACATCATCATAAGAGAGAGCCATTGTTTCAATCTGCATGAAGAAAAGCGAAACCTGTATGTAAGAAGACTTTAAGCCTTTGGCTTCATTATATTTTTCGCCAAGCAAAACCTCGTATGCACACAAGGTGCTTGTATATAACGATTCTGCTTCGCTCATCTTCTCCCTTGCTAGCTTGTTGCCTTTAAGGAACTCTATCACTGCTGAAGAGTCGAGAAAAAGTTTCAGACCCTCACCTTGAAGCGCCTCCTGATCTTAGCTGCATTCATCTGAAGCGATCGAGCCTCATCGCTACCGATTATCCCAAAAAATCTGTCTATGTCAGTGAGCTTTACACCTTTGACTTTATCAACAAGCTCTAAAACGAGATTGGTGAAACTTTTGGAACCTTTTATTGAAGCAAGCTTCTTGTACGCATCGTCGCTTAGCATGATAGTCTTCATAGTATCAATCTATATATAGACTATATACATATTTATTCCTTTCTACGTTGTGTTTTTCTCATAAGGAGAGGCTTGCCACATTAAAAATGCTGTCCCAGAGGCTAGTTTTCGAGAGAAAATACCTTTAAATATGGTTGAATGATGGTTTTACCCATTCAAAAGCCGAATATGTATTCCGACAACTCCATATTTTTTCTCTTCTCCTTCACTGTAATAGGCTCTTTGCATTTGAATTTCTTCATCTATGCTTAAACTTTGATCGTGGCCGAATTTTGATTTGTCAAAATTGGAAAACAGCTCGCGAAATGATTTGAAGATAGAAAGTCCCACCACTTCAACCTTGATTGTTTCAGTATTCTCGGGCAATTTGTGAAATACTATGATATCGCCCATCTTCACTTTTTGCCTTTTTTCATCATATAAACGTATTTCTATTGTCTTCTTCCCTGCTTTGATCTTATCGAAAGGCTCAGGGGTAAGTCTCATTTCGTGTGTCGTAATATTATTAATTTCTACAACTTTATTTTTTGAATATGAATCAAACTTACCATTATTAATAGCCTCTTCAAGCCTTATGAGTTTCTTTTCGCTTACTGGATGGAATATTTTATCAATGCGTTCAATATAACTTTCCTTATTCATTTTCTTTCGCCTCATCTTTATGCTCATTACAATAGGCTATTGAATTTTAAATACCTATCTCTCAAATGAAAATAGATTTCTGTAGTTGTTTTTCTCATAAGCCCTAAGAGGCTTGCCACATTAAAAATGCTGTCCCAAATGTCTTTATCTATCTGCAAATGTCAGTAATCAAATAAAAATATCTATGCTTGACAACTTTAAGGCAGCGCTGGTCCAAGCAAAGAAAGCACACTGCAGAACTCCATCAGAACGCAAGACATTTCAGAGAACTGCATCTTGTCGTTTAACCTAAGTGATCCTGCAGCCTTTAGGCCGCAGAGAGAGCCATCAGTACTGACATGCTATTGTCACATTTATCCCAAGCCGCTTTTAAATGATTGGAACTTACTTCCAGACACTTTCCGTTTCTTTTAAGATATGGTAAAAATGGGTCATTAACAATAAATTTATTTATTTTTGTATTGTACTCCGAAACAACAATAGCATGAGTATCTCCAGTCGGTGCTTTCCAGTTTTTATAATCTTTATACCAGGCATCGGCATCAACGCCGATTATTACAAATATCCCTTTTTTAAGAAAACTTTTCAATAGTTTTATATTAGCATTTTTATGTAACTTTATCAAGCCTAATTGCTTTGCCTTTTTCATTCCTGTACTTTCTGGAGATTTGTGATTAGTCCATCTTTCTAGTACATAATTTTTATCTTTTATTGCTAACATAAGATTTCCATAAGGAACACCTTTAGTAGTTGGCTCAGCCTTTTTATAAATTGCCCGTTGGTTTATTCGGACCCCATAAGATGCGAATACCATTTCAAAGCAAGCGGCAACACAGGTGCTTCTGTTGAATTGCTTTATATATGGAACTTTACATGCCATACAAAACCCTTTTATTCGTAGGACAATAATACTACTTCTTTTCTTGCGATATTTATTTATTCTGTTCGACGCTATGCCATTCGTTATTCTTGCACTCTATCCCGCTAACCATAACTTCACTTTGCTAATAAATTGCCGTATACCAATAAATGCTATTAATTAGCAGGTTTTATTAGCAAAGCTATTGCAATGCTAAAGCATAAATATCGTATTGTAGAGAAACGAACCGCTTACCGGTAAGCCCTGAGAGAGTGCTCTATTCTCGATAAGGAACCCGCCGTTGTTTAGTAATTTAGCAGGCTTTGCTCATAAAGTAGCTCATTAAGTTCACTTTGTTAACATTCTTATTACTTTATGAGCAATAATATGAACAGTGTAAGTATGGTGATTATAGACACAAATACTGCTATTGCAATCTTAGGGATTGCCGCTGGAATTGTTGTGACTATTATAGCATATTTAGTAAGAAAATTACTCGGTTATGAACATAGAATAACCCAATTAGAAACAAAAATCGGGGATTGGGGACAATATTTTAAAATTATTCAAAGTAAAGTTGCTGATGAGATCGCAGTCCCTAAAAAAGCCAGAAGAATGAGAAGGAAGAAAAACGGGTGAGATAGTGCCATTACAACTTGATCGTAGCACTGCGGAAGAATTGAATCGAATTTTAATTAATGTTAGGGCGGGCACTGAAACTGCCTCAGAAAGACGGTTATTGATACGAATAATAAATGCAATAGCACCAGAAGAGATGGAACTTTTTGTAAGAAGGCATGGTATAGCTTCGGTAGACGCACTAAAGAGGCACGTCAGAGAAAGAGACAATCAAGAACTTATTAATGGTTTGGTAATAATAGGTACAGCATTGCTCACAGCTTACCTATTGTTCAGAAGAAAGCATTCGTAGATATTGAACATTAAAACTGTATAATAAAAATATTTTGAAAGCGATATTAGTGTTAGAAGATTCATCTAAAAAAGACAACGGGGATACTAAGCCATTCAACAATTTTGAAAATGTTAAGAAAGATTTAGTGTATGGGTTGTTAAAAACCCTTTATGATGAGTATCCTAATTATGTGCCTTTAAAGAAATTAGCAAAGTACCAAAACATTTTGCCAGACTTTTCTGGCATAACTATACCTTCCGTTCGTAGAAATAGCGAAAATTCAAACAGACCTGAATTTTTAGCTGAGGCTGCTTTAGTTCGGCTTACCCAGTATATAGAAAAGCAAAAGAATTTTGAAAATTATAGAATTACAATTAAGGGAATAGAGCTACTTAATGCGATAGGTTTGAATAAATCGTCACATAACCTTGAAGATTCTACCAGATTTTTACTTTCGCTTACTGGGCTTTTAACGATACTAACATTAACTAACATACTCACTTCTCTATATGTGAAGACCAAAAATATTAATAATACCTTGGAACTTTTTATTGCCTTTTTGTTTTTGAGTATATTAGTTATTATTCTTGCTCTTGTTGTGTACAGCAAAACTAAAAAGTGAGTATATAGGCACCAGGCAAATTATAGGAATTGTTCTCATCATTATAGCAATAGTTATCCTTGTCTTATCGTATAATGCCTACATGGCTGGTTATCACAAGACAATAAGCACCTCTAATTTTGCCTTCTTATTCTCTGGCATATTCTGGGATTTAGTGGGCATACTTATAGGTGCAGCATTGATTGCCATAGGGCTGATTTTAGCGTATCCCAAGGGTGCTAGATGGATTGCTAATAGAAATAATAATGATGGCGTATAATATGATAGATAAAAGACACAACAAAAATTTACAAAAAAATCAAGAAGATGCCGCAAAACCTTCACATGTAGATAAGCTTTTTCTATTGTTTTTAAGTTTTGTAGTGTTTCTTTCTATTTCAATTGTGTTATATCTAGCCATAATTGTTGCGCCTAAAATTTTAAATACTGAACTCGGTTCTTTACCCGTAAATACAAATGATATTTATTCAATATTGCTTCAAGGCTTACTTATAATTGCTGGCATTGTAGTGAGTTTCTTTTCTTTTGTATTAAATAGATTAATATCAGAACCAGTTAATTTAGCAAAAAGGTTAAAACTTTCTTTATACACAAAGGTGCTTCTTTACCTTACAATTTCGTTCCTTATAATAATTTTATACGCATCTTTATTACTTTCTATTTTTTATTCAATCAATGGGATGATTTATTATGGGGAATTAAATAGTTACATAACACAAACAAAAGCAATTCAAATACCAAATCTTTTCAAGCAAAATCTATCAGTCGTGATTATGAATAGTTCATATTTTAATAACCCAATTTATAAAAATTATACAGATGACATAAAACAAACATACACTTACTTATTATCTAGTGCAAAAGAATCTGTAGGATATCTGTTTGTAGGATTTGCAATAGTACTTATTTTAATAATCTTTTATATTTTGGAGCGTTTTGAAGTTTTTGATTTAATTAACGATATTTGGAATAAACGTGGAATCTGGAGTAAAATCGGTTTGATGGCTGTATTTTTGTTATTTTCATACCCTATTCTGTATTTTATTAACTCTGTAGGTTTCATATATTATTTGATTACTAGTTTAATTGTTTTTGTAACTCTTATCATAATCGCTATTTCACTTACAATAAGAGCTAATAAGAAAAATAAGCAAAGTACTAATCCACCCATATGAAGCCCTAAGTAATTTTACTAATCATAAATCTTCTGATAATTATGTCTGGAGGGATAAAAGTAAAACAGCTAATAAGTAGTGTTATAGGTATGATATTCTTTGATTTCCTTATTATTGCAGTCATTTATTCAGATATATTCATTCAAGCATCAACTAAGGCAATCACAAACTATGGGATTGTTGAACAAATAGCTACGGAATTTAATTCAGTGCCACTTTACTTCTTTTTATCTGCAATAGGTCTTATAGCAGGTGTAATTTTTTTCTTTGATTCTTTAAACATAATTCGTTTAGATGAAATAAAAGATATGTTCAAAAGATAAAGAATGGCGAGGTCTTTATTCCTCCACCTCCTCCATTAAGTCCTGTATAAATTCATATAGTGGGGGGGTCCTTTTTCTTTAAGTGCTATGCTATCTTTGTTTTATAACTTCTTTTATAGGGTTCCTTACTATGGGTAATAAGCCCTGAGAGGGGATTGAACCCTCGACCTCCTGTTTTCCTGCTCTTGCTTAAGCTTCTTTTAGAAGCTTATTACAAGACAGGCGCTCTACCACTGAGCTACCAGGGCGCAATATGCCAGATAATAAATTAATGATCGCGATAAAAATATAAAGTATTATTCATACGGCAGAAATAAGAAGCTATCTGGCTGCAAAGCCTAGGCATGCCATCTGGGAAATAGCTTCATATGAAAGCTGCCTGAAATGCTTCTTAGTAGAATCGGTCGCCGTGCCCGTTTTGGCGCCATATACTCCTTCCGATGAGCGCTGGCATTACCAAAGACATTATCACAATGCCCAGGATTGCCACAGAGTAAAGGTTGCTGCTGATCAGGCCTGCAGAAAGCGCAATCGCGCCTATTGCAACGCCCACCGCGCCCCTGCTTCCGAGAAGCGCCGCAGCGGCCCGCGGCCTGACACGCTCAAGCTTGTGCATTGCAACGCCGTAGTCAAGCACCCATCCTATTATTGCGCTTATGGCAATAAGGCAGAAAAGCATCACAATATAAGCATCTTTTGGGAGCGTGACGCTCAGCCCGGCTATGCTGAAGAACACTGGTATGAAAAAGCTGTTGTTCAGGCGCCTGAATGTCCTCTTCAGGCTGTTGTACAGCTTCTTTCCCACTATTGCCTCGTGTATGAGTATGCCTGCAAAGAATGCGCCGAGCACATAGGTTATGCCGATGAGCTGCAATATCGAAGCAACGACAAAGCCCATTATTATGACAGCGGTGAAGACAAGGTCTTCTCCGCGCTCCATGCTTGAAGCAGAGTTGAAAAACTTCCTTATCTGGGTGGCATGCCTTTTCATAAGCCTGTCGACTGCAAAGAGGAATACGAAGAACACGATTATGCCTGTCAGAGTAACTGCAACTGCATGGCTGCGGATTGCCAATGCCAGGATTGTAAAGGCGAGCACGTCAGCTATTACCACGCCCGACAAGAGCCTTATGCCGTCTTCGTGCTCATTCAGCTTGTATTTCAATATGAGCACCGATATTATGGAGATGGAGGGCACTCCGATTGCAATGCTTACTATCACCGCGTGCATTGCGGTGAGCTTGAACAGCATCGTTGCAATGGCTACCATTATGACTACCGGTGCAATAAAGCTGGCAGTTGCGAACTCAAGCCCACTGGAAATGTGCTTCGTAAGCACTTCTGTAGTCACTTCTATGCCTATAAGCAGGATTATGAAGAAAAGCGATATTGTGCTTATGCCTTCCAGGATTGCGCCCGGCTGTATCACGTTGAGCAGCATGGGCCCGAGAAGCATTCCGGCTACAATATTGCCAACTATGCCTGGTACTTTGAGCTTTTCGGCTATTTCGCCAAACAGCAAAGACAGCGCAATAAGCAGCAATATCTCTATTACCACTTCCATAATTGGTTTTCTAGCCAAGCCTTTTTATCCCTTGCGTGTGGAGAGCGCTAGGTGCACTTAAGAGCGCTATTCACCAATCAAATCCTTCCGCAATAGACTGGCTAGAACCTTGCCCAGCATGCGCCGATGCATTCGCACCATGCTTAATCTCCTTCCTGAGTAGCTCCCTGACAAGCCTGGTGCATTCGCCCCTCTCCCTTATCATGCAGTACCTTTTTGCTATTTCTTCGGCCCCGAAAAGCCCGGATTCGGTTGCCACTGCGAACTCTATGAATTTGACGAACTGCTTGTCCTTCATCGTGTCCTCCATGGTTTAGGTTTTGCAATGAAATCTTTTTAAGCGGTTTCTCCTGATACGACAAGCAGCGACATGCACAATGCGCGTTTAACCGGTTTTCATGCGATTTTTATACTTTTGTTTCCATAAGAAAGTGGTGCAATGGTGCTTTCAAAGCCCGAAAAGGCAGTTCTGCGCGAGCTTTGCGAGAATTCGCGCATATCAGCTTCAGAGCTCTCCAGGAAGCTTGGCATATCAAGGTATAATGCCGCGCAGCTTGTAGATTCGTTGGAGCAGAAGCTCAAGCTCAGGTACACGCTCGAGCTCGACTACAAGAAGCTCGGCTTCTCAACGATGCATGCGCTTTACCTTAGGCTTTCGGAAAAGCCGCGCAGCGAAGCACTGGGAAAAATAATATCGAAGAGCACGCGCATACAGTTCTTTGCAGAGACAAGCGGCGACTTCGACTGCCTTGCATTTGCAATAGCAAAGGACCCGCTTGAATACTCGCAGCTTGAGGTAGCGCTCCAGGCTTCGCTCATAGACTACGGCGCGACAATAAAGTCAGCGGAGGTCACAAAGATGCGCTTCGGCTTCGTGCCGCTTAACAACAAGGTTCTCGAGCTTTCCAGCGTGGAAGAAGCCTACAAGAAGATACTTATCGCTCTGAACGAGAATTCCAGGGTGCAGCTCAACGAGATGGGCGCAAAGCTCGGCATAGGCGAAGAAACCCTCAACTATTACGTGAAGAAGCTTTACGGCGATGGCATGATAAAGCGCTTTACCGCTGTGCCCGGCATCGATGTATACAAGTCAAGCTTCGCCGCTTTCATCAACTACCAGATAAGCAGGGGCGTGCTTTCAAGGATAGAGAGGGAGCGCCACGAGCTTTATTTTTCAGAGCCCGAAGAGCTGCCCGTGCTCAACAACATACAGGAGATGTGGTCCCTGAGTGGCGTATCCCAGGCATTCATGATGGGCACGCTCGAAAGCAATGAGCAATCAAGGGAACTGATCAAAAGGCACAACGAGATATACAAGCCTGACAATCCAGAGGTAAAGTATGCCGAAATAAAGGACGTGCTGGTCGGAACGCTCCCGTTCAGGAACCTGGACATTAAGAAAGACTATGATACCACAGGCTGGCCGCTTGAACTCATATAGGCTTCTCCCTTGATATGCCGCTAATATTCGTAAGATTGGCGAGCCTTTCCTCTACAAGCTCGGGCTTCCCTACTCCTATTATTACAGTGTCGTTTTCCTCGGCGCCCACAATGTCCTTTATGAAGTCAAGCTCATTCTTGCTTATCTCGCCGAAAGGCCTTGAATCCGTGAATATCATATAGCCATCTTGCCCGCCAAGCCTGCCGTTCTGCTCCATTATGTCATATACACTCTTGCTTGCGGCGAGCTTCACAGCGAGTGCTCTCCCGTTGCCCTTGAGCATCTTGTACACGGTAGGGCTTCCGGTGCCTGCAAAGGCTCCGCTAACGTCGAATATGGCATAGCCGCGGGTGCTCTTGTTCTTCGATATATAGTTGCTTCTCTTCGGCGCGTAGTGCTGCACCAGCAGCCCTGCGGCAACGCCTATCGCTATCACGAAGTAATACCAGTACATTCTTTCCCCGAGGATCACGAAGCTGAGCGCTATTGTGATGAAAGGCACCAGTATGTTGGTTGTGCCCACCAGCGTTACGTTGAGCATGCGTATCGAATCCACGAAGGCGAAGGTCAGCGCGACATCGACCACAATGCCTATGAACGCTATCGCCATGATGTCGCTTGCGCTCATGCCGGCAAGGCTCGCCTGGCCGTATATCAATGCAAGGGGCAGGAATATCGCGAATGCTATCAGGTTATAGGCGAATATGGAGCTTGTGAGCTCGTAGCTGTACCTCTTTGTAACGGCATTGGTGAACGCGTCCAGGAACGCTCCCACAAGCACTATCCCCACAAAAGGCAGCACGGCAACAGGCATGCTCAGCGGCGTGCCCTGCAGCATCACAACCGCAAAGCTCGAAAAGCCTATGAGCACTGCGGCAATGTCGTACTTGGAGATGCGCTCCCTTATTATGAACGGAGCGAGAAGCACTAGCATCAGCGCCCATGTCCTGTATATCACTGCAACGAGCGATGCGCTCACGAAATGAGTAGCATAGCTGAATATCAGCGTCAATATTGTGTAATCAAGAACGCCGAATGTAGCCATCACGAGGAACGGTGTCCTTTTTGTAAAGTACTCGAAGCTGCTCCTGGTCGTGCCCTTGGCGATCGTGACAAATAGCGAGACGATTGTGCCGACAAGCGAAGCGAAGAACATAAGCTTCAGCGGGCTTATGTTGCTGCCCAGCTTGAACGCTATCGGCATGCTGGCGCTGAGCACCAGCGCAAGCGCAAGAAGCGCGTAGCCAAAGCTCTTGATCTTCATGGTTGCACACTTCCTATTGTTGCGGAAGCGTTTAAAAAGGTTGTTAAAATCGGCAGAAAATTAAGGCGCATTTGAATTTTTTAAAAAGTCATAAAAGCGTTGCCACCCTCTTCAATACGAGGTAAAGCGCGGCATAAATGGGCAGCTCCATGTCCTGGTTTTCATAAGGCCCGAACTGCTCGCTGTTCATGTGGAATTTGGGCACCTTCGCAGCGTGAATTTTCACCCTGCCTTCCTTGAATGCTATCGCGTCGTTCATAGGGTCGAATTTGTCAAGCTCCTTCATCGAACCAAGCCTTTTCGCTATGAGCCCGGTGTCGCCGTGTATGGTATCGGGAAGCCTTATTATGTGGTGCATGTCTATCGTGACGTTCTTGTCTATGGAGTCGCTCTGCTTCACTGAGAGGCTCTTGAGCACGTTGCTCCAGAACTCCGCTTTCTTTGTTATGCTTATCACGTCCCAGTTTCCTGATGTTATGCCAGTTATTATGCTAGCGCGCTTCCTTACAAGCATGCTTGCGGTTTTGCTCTCTATGCCCAGATCGATGAGCGCGCTCGTGCCGCTGTTTATTGCCGATATAACGCCACGGGCAAACCTGCCGCCCCAGCCGTAATCAGTAGGCTTAGGGCCTCTCAGGCCTACTCCGCGAAGGCCTAGGGTGGAGAAAAGCGCGCTGGCGCTTATGCCGTTGGCGGTTATGTAGTCGCTTATCTCCTTCCTTGCTTCCTGGCCAAGATTGAAAATCTTCTCGCTGCTCACGTGCACGTGGTAGCCGCGGTTGCCGCTGAAGTTGACCCTCAGCTCATGCTCGGAAAAGCCGAAATCGGGCACAAGGAAATCCTCTATGAGCTTTATCGTCTCGTTCTTTACCGATTCGAGGCAGTTGTCGCACACCCACGAGCTCCCGTGCTCCAGCTTGCACTTCAGGTTGAGGTCATCTGCATCTAGGTCAAATACCATCTCTGCTCCAATAAGGTTCTTGCTTTCCATGGGCCGCGCATCGGGTTTTTCGTAATAAGCCTGCGAATACGATACGAAAGGCGGGGCTTCCTTTGCAAGATACGCGGAAAGCTGCTCCTCGCTCTTGAAGGCGTAGTGCCTGTATGCGATCTTCTTCTCGAAGTCGCCGAAGCCGAACTCGCGCTGCTCTATACGGTCAGGAGCAATGTTCTTCGTGCGCGTGTAATATTCAGCGAGCAGCTTCCTGAAGAGCGCCTTGGCCTTTTCGTCAAGCATTGAATCCATTTCATTTCTCATTAAATCTATAAAAGGCTTTCAGAGTATCTGGGCAAGCAGTTGCCAATTGCCTAACGAGTGCCTTCTCTCGGGCACGTTTCTATAGCAAATACGACTAGTGTGCAACATGCTGTAAGACATAAATATCTGGAAATCCTAAGTTTCAGCGTATTGCATGGCTACTACCATTGACAATGCCCGAATTTATAAAGGGCATGAAGTATCGGATAGGGAGCATGAAGCAAAGCTAGTTGTAAATCTAGCAACGTTTGGCAAGCTGACTGGCAAAGATAAGAAGAAGATAGCAGAAGCGTTTGACAAAGCCTTGGTAGATGCTGTAAACATGCAGAAACACGGTAAAAACGTATTCAATTACTCAGAGAGCGAAAAACTTGCAGTGATCGCATCCCTTAAAGAACCATTTAACAACTTGATGGAAAAGGGCTGGGCTGGGGTTCATAGCCCAAAAACTTTCGAAAATGCGCTGAGCAATCTCAATGAAGCAGGCATTGCCATTGTTTACAAGGAATTTGTGCGAGGCACGAAACACAAATACGAAAAGAAACACTTTGCCCTCATGAGCAAAGCAGGATTTAAAGAGGCTAACTATTTTATTATAGACGTGGATGAATTTACCAAGCAGCTTTCCACAGAGATCCTTAAACTGGATGCTACAGAATTGAAGGATACTCTCAAATGGCTTACGCGCTTGTTCAATGACAACGGCATCGCCAATTTTCGCTATATATTAGATAACATACGCAATGAAAAATATGCCTTGCTGCGCAGGGAAACCTAAAATATTTGTTGCCCACTATATAAGGTTTGGTGGTCAGGTTGCGGAACTTGTAGCTGGCTCTTAAAGGCTTCCCTATCTGGCGGTCCAAAATATTGCGATGCCCTTTTTCGCATTTAACGTTTCAAAGTTCGTCAATTGTTCAACGCCATGGCTATATTTAAACATCTGGCGTGCGCATACCTATGCAACGATCATATGGCTTTCAAGCTTGCCGTAGTGGACTTAGATGGATGCATAATAGACGAGGTCAGCAGCAGGTTCGATTCAAAGCTTGGTGAGCACAAAGGCGCGCTCAACAGCTCATTCCGCGAAATGGCATTCGTATCGCTTCACGCGCTTCCGCACAGCCGTAAGTTCTATGCCTCATTGCTAAGGGAGGAAGCCCTTGACGAGGAAATTGTAAAAGCGATGAAGCAGCTGCAAGATGAGGGCACAGAGCTGCACATAGTGACGAAGCACAAGGGCCTTGACAAGGCATGGCTTTCCGACATGCTCCAAAGGCACGGGATAGCAATCGGCGCAAACAGCATACACATTGTCAACGGCGACAAGTCCACTACAATAAACAGGCTTAAAGCGGATCTTGTCATAGACGACCAGCCTGATTCGGTGCTCAACATAGACGGCAATGCAAAGATACTGCTTCTAAGGCGCTCGTACAACAAGGTAAGCATGGCCGTCATAAAGCTCCTGCGAGGCAGCAAGGTTAGCATTGTAGATCCGAGCGAAATAGCAAGCGTTCTGGGCACTAAACAATAATGCTTATTATAGTTAGCGCATAAATAAGATTATGCAAGAAGAAGTGAAGCAGGCCATAATAGTGCGCACCGATATAGAGATGGGGAAGGGCAAGCTCGCAGCGCAGGTCGCGCACGCGTCGCTTATGAGCTACTTCGAAGCGGAGCGCGCTGACAAAGCTATAGCAAAGGAATGGCTTGACAATGGCGAGAAAAAGATAGTGCTCAAGGTAGCAAGCGAGGACTCTCTTGTAAAGCTTTATAACGCTTTCAAGTTCAAGAAGGTGCCATGCGCCCTTGTCAGCGATGCGGGCCTTACGGAACTGCCCCCTGGCACAAAAACCGCACTTGGCATAGGGCCGTGGCGCGCCAGCGAAATCGACCAGTTCACCTCGGCGCTCAAGCTGCTCTAGCAAACAATTTCTGATTTACCATTGCCGGATTTTGGAGCAAAAGAGTAATCCGTGTTCATAGATCATGCAAAGGTCATATCGTAGCTGCATTGCCATGAATAATATTTCTGGACATTGTTTGGTGGGTTTTCATATTATTTTTTATAGTTTGGAAAATGCTCAAGCAATGAATGAGCAATCTTCCGTTCCCCTAACAATATATATAATTTTGCAGCTGACTCGTAGATAGAGTTGATAAATTTTTCATAGTCGCCTTCGTCCTTTCGCAGAACATTGATTATGTCATCCTGCAGGTCATTGTTAATATACAAGTGCTTCCAATGTTCATTATCCAAAATAAAGGCAACTCCAACTAATTCTCCAGCAGCCATAATTGTTTCCATTACCCTCTTTGGGTGCTCTCCGGACGCATATGCTTTATATGCATTATCCAGATGTTCAAGCACATTATCAAGAAGCGTAACTGTACGTAGTGGCTCATTATCTTTTGCCCATGCCCTTTCATTAGAAACTTCATCGATCATAGAGGCAATAGAAATAGACCTGTCAGCGTTTTTCGTTGCATCCATTGTATCACTTTTGTAGTGCTATAATGATAAGACGACCAGATATTTATAAGTATTTCAGGCTGTGGCTGTCCAATAATTAACGCAGTTACGCTATTAAGACCTGCTGCCATGCCGCGATTAATTGTGTTTGCCAGATAAGTTTTTATTTGTGAGCAGCAATATATCCATGGCAGTGGTAAGATGGACAGCGATGAAGAAAGGGTCAAGACTTACATAGACGGGCTTGACAGCCTGCTCTTTGGGGGCGTGCCCACGGGCAACCAGGTGCTTATAGCCGGCGGTCCAGGCACAGGCAAAACCCTGATGAGCTTCGAGATACTCTACAATTGCGCTAAGAACGGCATACCTTCAGCATTTATAGCGCTGGAGGAGCAGCCCAAGAACGTGATAAAGAACGCAAAGAAGACATTCTCAAAGTTCCCTGACATAGATGATCTAATATCAAAAAACAAGCTTATCGTAGACGGCGAGGATCCTGCACTAAGGGTGACAACGCCTTCCGATTCGCAGATGTACTCATTTGGAAATATGCTTTCCGATATAGAGGCCATAACAAAGGAGAACGATGCGAGGGTAATAGCAATAGATTCTGTGTCAATAATAAAGCTTATGATAGGAGATCCTTTCGCATATCGCAAATCAATGATAGCGCTTGTTTCCTCTTTGAGGAGGAAGGGCATAACGAGCTTCATCACAGCAGACGTCTCATCGTCAGACAGGGACAAGATAAGGTTTAGCCAGGAGTTCTTCATATTCGATGGCATAGTAGCACTATACGCCAACGGCCAAGAGGATCGCAGGGTGCCCACACTTGAAGTGCTCAAGATGCGCGGCAGCAACCACAGCTGGATGCTGTCGCCGTATGAAATAACCGAAGCGGGCTTCAGGATATTTACCGGGGAGTAGGCAGAGCAGATGTTTGGTGGAAATAAAGGCAGCGATACTTCTAATAGCGAAAACCGCAAGGGCTACTCCATAGTGCTTACAGAAAGGGACAAGAAGGTATTGTATGTGCTGTTTGCGGTTGTGCTCTTTGCAGTTGCAGCAATACTGCTTGCGGTTTCAAGCCAGAGGAAAAGCGCCCTGCAGGAATGCAACAGCATATTGCTTTCCCAGTCAAGGTCTAACTGCATCGCCAATCTTGCAGCCCATACTGGCAACGCCACAATATGCAGTTTCCTGCCAGTTGAAAGCCAAAGATATGCGTGCGTGCTGGGCATAGCCAGCGCCAAGGGCAGCATAGCATTATGCAACTATATCAACAGCACGCAGTATTACGAAGAGTGCGCGTACAACGTGGCAAACAGCACGTCAAACCTAAGCGCGTGCAGAACGCTCGAAGAGCCGTACAAGTCTGAATGCATTTACAGCTATTCAAAGAGCACCAATTTCTCGGATCTTGGCCTCTGCCAGGAGATAAGCAACCCAGCGCTTTCAAGCGAATGCTCCTACTCCTATTATTACCGCAGCGCGCTCCAATACAGGAACCAGAGCTATTGCAGCTACCTGCCGAATACAGTTAACAGCACGGACATTTCATACCTGCTGCCGCAGAATGCAAACTACTCTATAGAGGCAGGTCTTGAATTTGCAAGCCTAAATATCACTCCAATGCAGTACTGCTACCTGCAGCTCACCAATGAAACAAGGAACAGTTCGCTCTGCTCCTTCACCACGGGCATAGCCAACTACGTGTGCAAAGGCATATTCACAGCGCACAACGCTACAAATGTTACCGTAAACGAATCTGCGGTGTGCAACAGCGTACCGAGCGCGCTGAAAAGCATATGCGAGTACTCGTACCAGAGCAGCAAGGCGCTCGAAGAGGACAACGTATCGCAATGCCTTGGCATAGGCAACGAGACGTACAAGGACAACTGCATATACACGCTTGCGTACAGGTACAACCAATCTTCATATTGCGGCTACATAACCAATGCCACGAGCCAGAGCGCCTGCTACAGCGGGGTAAGATAGGCACTGATTATCATGCCCGGAAAATACAGAGGAGTGCTGTCCTCAATAAAATACGGGGAGAGCGCAGGCGACGACATATGCACCATAATCTCATCCTCTGTATCATACAGGAAAATGGACGGAGACAGGGCAGAAGTCGGGGACATGGTCGAAGTGAGCGACGAATCGATGCGCGTTGCCGGCTCGCGCCAAGAAGCAGCGCATGCATATGAGCGCATGCTTTCAAAGATCATAAAGGGCATTTACAGCTCGAAAAACATCAAGATGATATCGGAGCGCTATAACGAAAGCGTGCTCAAGGCCGCGCTTAAAATGTCCGAAAAGCTTAATGCATCGGCGCATGTGCTCCTTAGCGCGCTAGTATCGGGCGCGCCTATCGTGGTGCGCTTCCACAATGACGGCGACGGCGCCAGCGGGGCTACTGCGCTATACAGGGCAGTAACGCACATATGTGCCATAGCAGGGATAGAGCCGCGCATAAGCTGGCGCATGAACAGGAGCATTGCCTATTCATTGGAGGACTTCTATTTCGACAAAATGTTCTTCCAGGGCTGCAGGAGCATTGAGAAGCCAGTCGTGATGATAATAGACTTCGGCACAAACAAGGAAAGCGAGCAGGGCCTTGCCGAAGCAGGCAAGGAATGCAGCATAATAATGCTTGACCACCACATCCCATACAAGGAGTTTGAATCGGTGCGGCCAAAGGACTACATCAACCCGTGGGATTTTGAAGGGGACTCGAATTTCACAGCTGGCGCTTTGGCCGCGGTATTCGCAGAGCTTATATCAGGCATGGATCTCAGCATATTCGAAAAATCGTCATTCATAAGCGACTTCAGCAGCTTTGCCGATTTCGTGCATGACATACAGGCAGAGAAGATAGCCGTTGTGCTCGACTACCTCACATCTACCAAGCGCAGCGGCAAAAGCGTATCGCCGGGCTACATAGACTCGATCATAAGCAGCGCGGAAGAGCTCGATAGCACATACTCGCATGCAAGGAACCTCATGTCTGAAGCTATCGATGCCGGGCTTAGGGCTGTAAAGACGCACAAGATAGGCGCAACGAGCGTAAACATAGTGGATTTCAGGCACGTGCTGAATGGCTACAGCGACTACCCGCTCCCTGGCAGGTTCAGCTCAGCCATGCAGCGCAAGTTCGAATCGCTGAACGGCCCCAATACCATAACGATAGTGCACTACGGCAATTTCGCCTCTGTGAGGCTGAGCAAGGAGATAAGCCAGCGTGTCAATATCCTGGCCAAGATAAAGAGGCTTGGCGAGGAAACAGGGGGCCTTGTATCGGGCGGCGGCCACATGGAAGCGGCAAGCATAAAGGCGAGCGAAGCCAGCATGGAGCGCACGCTTAAGCGCCTAATGGAGCTTCTGGGCGAAAAGCCCCAGCAGTAAATGCATAGCAGCATGTCAGAAATTTTCAATTATGTATGTTTGATCATCTGCGCTCAAATCGTACATGTATTCCATTGCTTCCTTGAGCTCCTCCTTTCCTGTGCCATCTGCAATGGCGCGCCTCGCCTCGCTCGCTATCACGTGCATCTCATTGTTCACTATGTGTCGTCTGCTCGAGTGCAGCGTGCGCTGCAGCTTTGCGGCTATGACCATGGCCTTGCTCCTGCCTAGCTTCGTCGCGCTCAGCTGCTTTATCACCCTCGGAAAAGCGTACCTTCTTGCGTTGTCAGGCGCGTGCAGCTTCGCAAGCGCGACGCCGCTTGCCATAAGCGAATTGGCGTATCTCCAATACGTGTAATACTGGCTCCGCGAAGCGTTGTTGTAGAACGAAGAAGCAGCGGCAAGCGCGCTGTATGCCCTTTCTATGTCATCATTGTTTGTGTACCTTGCCGGTATGTTCTCCTCAAGCCAGTTGAGTAGCATGTCGTTCTGCACGTCAACCTCTGCAAGGGCGCGCAAAGGCCCTGCGAAGCTGCTTGCAAAGAACACGTGGTCGAGAAAATTAAATATATCGGTCTTCCTATCCCTTACCCCCAGAAGCTCTGTAGCATCGCCTTCCAGCCCCGCTATAGTGAAGAGATCGTTTATGGCGCTTCTCGCATCGCCGCTTGACATCTGTGCGACAGCGCTCATGTTATCCTCGCTCGCATGCAATGCGTTCTTTTTTGCTACCCTTGCAAGAAGTTTTAGAATATAATCCTTGCCTATCTTTGCAAATTCGACATAGTCTACCTTATCTCTCAAAAACGATATCTTCTGGCTCCACCTGTCGTTTGCGGTGAATATTATGGGATGCCTTGAATCTTCAATGAGCTTCAGCACTGCCGAGCTGGCGCCCCTGTCAAACCGCGTGGCAAGCTCGTCTATCTCGTCAAGCAGTATGAGGCTGTGCTTGTGGAACAGCGAGGTGGATGTTGCAGCGGGTATGAGCTTCGCGGTTATTGAATCGCTGTCCCTGTAATCTCCGGCATTGAACTCTATCACGTTCCAATTCTCCTTCTCGGCAAGCAGCACTGCAGAAGCCGTTTTGCCTGTGCCTGACGGCCCGTAAAGTAGCAAAGGCCTGCGCTTAATCCCTGCCTTTATGTCATGCGCATATAGCTCAAGCTGCTTTACCGCGCCTGCGTTGCCCACTATGTCGTCTAGGCTCTCCACGTCATGCAGGCCATTTATGTACAATGCGCTCGCCACAGAAACCACAGGACCGTACAGCATTTATATTTATAACTATTTAGTATTAATAGTTTTCATACATACTACATATCCGGTTTGCATGCAATCAAAGGTGCCAATAATGCAGTCATATCGCAACCAGAAAAGCAAAGCGCCATACCATGTAGCCCTTATACCAGACGGCAACAGGAGATGGGCGAGGCAGCATAGGCTGGATTTCTTCCACGGGTATGACCTGGGCGTCAAGAAATTCATAAAATTCAGCATATGGGCCAAAAACATGGGAATAAAAGTGCTCACTGTGTGGGCGCTGTCTACGGAGAACGTGCGCAACCGCGACAACAGGGAGCTCGGCGTGCTTTACAAGATTTACATAAAGGCAGCAAAGGACAAGAGCATACTAAAGATGCTGAAAGACAATGATACTCGCATCAACATCATAGGCGATCTGGCCCTCATACCTGCTAGTGTGAGGAAGGCTTTGTACTCCCTTCAAAACAAAACAAAGTCTTTCAGGTCTTTCACTATAAACCTGCTTATCGGCTACGGCGGCAGGGACGACCTGCTGCATGCATTGGAGGGCGTGCCGAGGCATGCAAAGCGCTTGGGCGAAGACGCGATTGCAAAACACCTGATAACTTCCAAAGTGCCAGATGTCGACCTTGTCATAAGAACCTCTGGAGAGATGCGTTTATCAGGGCTGCTGCCATGGCAGACCTGCTATTCGGAGCTCTATTTTGCAAAAAAATACTGGCCGGACTTTGGCAGGAGCGACCTGCAGAGCGCCGTGAGTGAGTACGGCAAAAGAGAGAGGAGGTTTGGAAAGTAGCCTGGGTGTTCAGATGCCAGAAAGCCCAAGTGACCCGCTCAAGAACAGCATCTTTCTAAAAAGCATCCCGCCAACCCCTGTATTGCTCATTGTAATGCTTTCGATAGGCTTTGCGGCAGGCTTGGCTGCAATAGCAATAATGGGCAGCGCAATAGCATATCCGCTGCAGAGCGCCATACTGATAGGCGTAATAACAGGCACGCTCGTGCTGGTTGTGCCATCTCTGTTCACTGCAATCATATTCAAGGTCGCGAAGAGGCACGTGCAGCTCAAGCACATACTGTTCATAACGCTTGTAGGCATGGGCAGCTACGCGGTATTCCTGCTGCTTGGCAATGCTATATATGCATTGTTCCACAACTACGCCATTTCTTCGGTGATAATACTCGTCGGTGACGCAAGCATATTCGGGTGGTGGTTCTTCATAACCAAGATACTACTGGGCGAGCAAAAGGGCGGCCTTACCCTTTCGCTGGTACAGCCAACGCTCAACGTGCTCATATATGTTCCATACAGCAAGTTCATGTTCATGTTTTCTGCACCGTTGCGCGTGCTTCTCTTCAAGCTCTATGCAGCGATGTTCATATTCCTTGTAATGAGCTACATGATACTCTACATATTCAACAGGCCGTTCAGGAAAAACATGGGCATGCAAGCAATAGACACGATGTCGCAGTTCGTACAGAACTGGCTGTTCAACATAGACGTGAACCCGCCTTTTGGCATCTCCAGCATAGGCATAAACACCCAGGTAGGCACTGACACGTTCGTTTTCAGCACGGGCTCAAAGGTAAAGGCTGTGCTATTCATACCAGAGATACATTACGGCCCAATGGGCACTATAGGCGGCAGCAATTTTCCATACCTCTTGGAGAGGCGCGCGTCATTGCTGTACAAGGCGCCAGTGTTTGTAATGCATACAGCTGTAAACATAGACAACAATCCTGTGTCGCAGTCGCAGCTTTCACTGCTTGCCAGCGCGCTCAGTTCGGGCGTGGAGAAATGTATGGCACTGCGCGGCAATGGTACGGCTGCATTCTATTCAAGCTCATACGGCCATTCCAAGGTTTCTGTGATATCTTTCAACGACTCGGCAATCGCGATATTGACAAGGGCTCCGCGGGTTACTGAAGACATCGATCCTTCTGTGGCAAAACTCCTGAAGAGCAGGCTTGAAAGGAACTTCCGAACTGTTGCGCTTGTAGATGCCCACAATTCCCGCTATGAGAGTGCCAGCGAGGAGGAGCTTTCGGGCGTGACCATGGGCTCAGAAGCTGCAAGCGAGTACCAAAAAGCAATAGACTTGATATCAAAGCCTTTGCACAGGAGCAGGAGCCTGAAGATAGGTTCGGCATCAATAGATATATTTGATGCAATGGGCAGGCCGAAGGACCTTGCAAACGGCAACCTTAACGTGATTGTGTTCGGCTTCAACGGGTTCAAATACGCGCTGCTGCAGTTCAATGCCAACAACATGCAGCCCAAGCTCCGCAAGGAAATAGTAACTCACATTAAAAATAAATTTGGCATGGATGCGGAAGCATGCACCACGGACACGCACGCGGTAAACACGCTTGACCTTGGGGCTTCAAACGTTCTCGGCGTTTACTCCAGCCATCGCGGCATACTGCAGAATGTTGACAGAGCAATTAAAAAGGCGCTCTCAAGCATGGAGAGCGTGCGCGTTGCACACGAAGCGCACGCGATAAAGAACTTCAAGGTATGGGGGCCGAACGCGAGGGAGCGCATAAGTGCGATTCTCAGCTCCGTATATGAAATAGCGAAGGTGCTGGTGCCGCTTGTGATAGCTGGGGCATTTATAGTTGCATCGCTGGTAATACTTGTAGTATGAAAAGCGCGCCATGTAGAAAATGCATAAAAATATGCTATATTGATTATGATTGTGATATATATGCTCAACATATACGCTAAAGGCAAGCACATAAGCGAAGCGATGGAAAGCCCCGGCAAGAGCGTCCTTATAAAAGGGTGGATATACAGGAAGCGAAGCAGTGGAGGCAAGATATTCTGCGTTGTAAGGGATGTCAGCGGG
This sequence comes from Microcaldota archaeon, assembly GCA_021816895.1. Taxonomy (GTDB): domain Archaea; phylum Micrarchaeota; class Micrarchaeia; order Micrarchaeales; family Micrarchaeaceae; genus JAKAWW01. The sequence continues at coordinate 316,531 of JAKAWW010000001.1, forward strand.
ACCATGCAGTGCGTAATAGACAGGAGCAAGGTTAGCAGCGAAGCGTGGAACAGCATAGACAGCGCATACCTGGAATCAAGTGTCGTGTTTCAAGGCTCAGTCAAAACTGACGAGAGGGCGCCAGGCGGCAAGGAGCTTGAGGTAAGTGACCTGACCGTGCTGCACAGCGGCGAGCAGTTTCCAATAACGGAATACCAAAGTACAGAGTTCCTGCTTGACGTAAGGCACCTGTGGCTGAGGAGCGAAAGGATGAAGTACATAATGCAGGAGCGCTCGCATCTCTTCAGGTATATACGCGAGCACATGGACAAGAGCGGCTTTTACGAAATAACGCCGCCGCTCATAACTGTTGCAGGCGGAGAGACAGGCGCAAACCTCTTTGAAGTAAATTACTTTGACAGCAAGGCGTATCTTACAGAATCATCGCAGCTTTACGCAGAAGCGATGATATACGCATTGGAGAAGGTATACTCGTTCGCGCCGTCTTACAGGGCAGAAAAATCCAGGACAACGAAGCATCTTGCCGAGTACTGGCACCTTGAGCCCGAGATGGTATATTTCGACAACAAGCGCAACATGGCGTTCCAGGAAAAGCTTGTGAGCAGCATAGCTTCTAAGCTGGCAAAGAACGATGAAGAGATACTGAAGAAGCTTGACGTTGACATAGAAGCTATAAAGAAGATAAAGCCGCCATTCAAGCGCATAAGCTACGAGCAGGCGATAGATCTGCTCAACCAGAAAGGCAGCAAGCTGCAGTGGGGAGACGATTTTGGCGTCGAGGAGGAGCGCCTGCTCACAATCGATGAAGACAAGCCTGTATTCATATACAACTGGCCTAAGGAGATAAAGGCATTTTACATGCCTGTAAATCCAAAGGATCCAAGGACGGTGCTTTGCGCCGACCTGCAGGCGCCCCACGGCCACGGTGAGATAATAGGAGGCAGCGAGCGAATATGGAAGCTTGATGAGCTTTTGGAGCGCATGAAAGAGCAGAAGATGAACATGGACAATTATTCGTGGTATATTGACTTAAGGAAATATGGCTCTGTGCCCCATGCAGGATTCGGCATGGGCATTGAGCGCGTGCTCAAATGGCTGCTTAACCTTGACCATATACGCGACGCGATACCGTTCCCAAGGATGATAAACAGGGTTAAGCCTTAGTGGGGCCCATGTATTATTTTGTGCTGCTGTACCTTTCGCTCATTCAGCTTGCAGCCGCTTCGGCAATTTTCGGCATGACGATAATGCATAAAGGTATAGGCAAGCGCTACCTTTTTGAAGGAATGGCCTTTCTTGGCTTGCTTACCTCTATTTTTGTGTTATTCTTTCTTGGAGCACATAGCACGGCTATATTTTACAATGGCTATTTCTACCCGCTTCTTGTGATTTCGCTCGGCACAGTGCTTGTGTCAGTAATGCTCGCATATTCATATATCCGCAGGCCGTGCATGTTCATAGGGCTGATGCTGCTGCTCATATACGGCATGTTCCTTTACGGCGCAATGGGTAGATTTGCCTACGGCATTGGCGTATTCGGCATAGGAACGGCATACGGCCTCATTTACAAGGAAGCATCAAGCGCAAAAAGCATGGGCAAAAGAAGCAACGCACACGTAGAAACAAGCAGGGACCTCTTCCAGATAGCATTGGGCATAATGGTAATGCTTATCATTGCGATAGGCAGGGCAGGCGTGCCGCTGCTCGCAGTGCTTATGGTAGCTGCATACGCGCTGAACAACTCCATTCCAAATTCAAAAAGCAATTCTGTGCTATATGGCATGCTGGGGCGCTTTGAAAGGCGCGGTAGCACATATGGTATAGGTGCTGCATACATACTTGCAGGCACCTCTATGCTGGTCGGTTTCGTAAGCAGCACTGCCTTCCTTGAAGCGTCGATTGCTATATTATTCATAGGGGATGCGCTTGCCACTATAATAGGCATGCACATTGGCATTGCAAGGCTGCCATACAGCAAAAGAAAGTCAGTAGGAGGCTTTTTGGCTTTCGCAGCAGTGAGCGCGGTATCGTTTTATGCATTCGGTGGGGCTTTGGTGCTGAGCATAGCGCTTGCGATTGCGCTCGCCTTCGTGGAAAGCGTAAGCACACATTTTGACGACAACATAACAGTGCCTTTCGCGCTTATTGTGGCATTCTACCTGCTATCGCCGCTCATCTAGCCAAGCGCGTGCGCCTCACTGTAAAAATCTAGCGCGGCTCGCATGTTTGAGTCTTCTGATTGCTCGTCCTCGTAAGGCGTTTCCATTATGAAAGGGCCGTTGCCCAACGACTTGCTGTTGAATATGTTGACGAATCCTTTCCTGCCGATGTGGCCTTTGCCTATGTGCCAGTGCCTGTCCAAGCCGCTGCCCAGCCCGAACTTCGAGTCGTTGAGATGCACCAGCTTCACCCTCTCAATGCCTATAAGCCTGTCAAAAGTGCCATCAAAGCTTTCAACCGCCTTTTTGTCGCGAAGGTCATAGCCCGCAGCGAAAAGGTGGCATGTGTCAAGGCACACTCCAAGCCTTTTCGCATCTGCTTCATCAAGCACTTTTGCTATCTCCTCTATTTTCGAGCCCATGCTGTGGCTATAGCCGGCAGAGTTTTCGAGCAGCAGCATGCAGTGCCTGCTGTTATCAAGCACATAGCCAAGGGCCTTTACGATATTTGCAACTCCATCCCTGCTTCCAGAGCCGAGGTGCGAGCCCATGTGAAATACTAGGTACTTTATGCCTAGTGCGTTGCACTCATCTATGTTTCCGATTGCGCTTTCCATGCTTTTTTCCCTTATCTCATTTTTGGGCGATGCAAGGTTGCACAAATAAGGCATATGTGCGAATGGAATTATATCGTGTGTGATGTTTGATTCGGCAAAGAGCCCTGCCTGTCCAGGCGGCGAATGCGTTATGCTCCATGATCTAGGGTTTGTGACAAAAAGTTGGAACGCGCCATATCCCTTAAGCTCAGCTTCCTTCGCGGCATTGAGCACCCCGCCGCGTACCGACAGGTGGAATCCAAATCTTGTTTTCATGCTACCACCAAGCAAAGCTGCGTACAATCCCTAAATAGGAATGCCACTATTCGCTTAAATAAAGTTCTATTTAAAAACGTTACTTTTCTATTTATCTGCACTGGGTGCGTTTTGTGGCATGTTCAGCAAAGAAGAGAGGATTTAGTCTTTATGACATTGAGGCATATCTTAAGGAAGCAGGCGCGGAAAGGGTAAACGAGAAGGCCCTAATAAGCTTCGAGAAGGAGCTTGAGGAGACCGTTGAAGGGCTGGTTAACGAGGCAGCGATCTATGCAAATTATGCTGGCAGGAGAAGCCTTATAAAGTGCAGCGACATAGAGCTTGTAGGCGCAAAGGGCGGCCGGTCAAATGGCGTAATCTCCCTTAGCAACAATGCAAGGAAGCCGCGAAGGCGCGCAGTTAATTCAAGGCGCTCGATGCTATACAAGCAGATGGACAAACTTTAAGGCAAATGCGAGCACAACAAAGCCAGCTTCTATAAGCCACATGTAAAGCGATACCTCCCATTCCTTGCAGCGCTTGAAATTCATTATCAGGTGGGTCCAGCTGTATATCTTTCTGCCGTAAGGTGGCTTAAACGTGCCGTCCTTTTGCAGCGTGCCCAAATCCGTAACGTCAAACCTCTTCCTTGCGTGCAGTATGAATTCTATGAACCATGGTATAAACACTATTATGCCAAATGCTTCCATGTTTCCAACAATCATCAGGGCAACGATTATCGCACCTATGGCATAGGAGAAGCTGTCCCCGGGCAGCACGTTCTTTTTCGCAAATGCCCCCAAGGCAAGAAATGCTATCAGTGCAGCTATCGTCACAGCAGCTATAAGCGTGCCTATGTAGGAGCCGTAAAGCGCTCCGTAAACAAGGAATCCGAGCATCATCACCAGGGCAGAGCCTCCAGCAATGCCGTCAAAGCCGCCTAGCAGGTTGAATGCGTTTGCGGCAAATATCACCGCAAGCGGTATTATCACAAGCGGGTAGAATATCCCAAAATTGACCATGCCTATGAACGGCACGTCAACGAATGCATTGCCTGCGTTTACGGCCATGAGCGGCAGCGCGCCTATGAGGGAGAGCAGAGGCTTCTGCCACTGCTTCAGCCCCTTCCTTATATCCTTCATGCCTGTGGCTTTCTCCATCTTGCCTTTCACATTGATATCATCAAGCAGCCCTCCGAGCGCTATAAGTATCACTGCAAGTATCGTTGCGTAGATATAGGTTAGAGAGGCAACCGGTATGTAGAACGGGTGGGCGGGTGTCGGGAAGCTTGCCCCAAAAATATACACAAGCAATCCAGAAGCGAAGCCGAATGCGACCGCAACACCTCCGCTGCTTGGCACAATTGGCTTGTTTTTCTTGTTATGGTCTATCGATATGACACCTGATTCAAGCATATATCCTTTTATAAATAATGTGGCAATTACGGTTACTGCAAAGGCCACAATTGCAGGTATGAGTATTGTAAGATATGTGTGGTACACCGGATCATCTAAAAGAACCTAAAAGGTTATCTTAATATATGTGATTAAATTTAAATACCATGTGCGTGCCCTTGTAGTATAACTTGGATAGAACGCGGGCTTGCGGAGCCTGTAATCCGGGTTCAAATCCCGGCAAGGGCGCCTTATTGCAAAGATAGCAAAATCAGGTTTAACAACGCGAGCGGGAAATCCCATACCATTTATGGGTGGGGGATGTCACTCTAGGAAGTCGTCTAATGTTTTTATATTAGCGATATCGCCATTTTTGCGATTTACTCTTAAATGATCCAAGAGCGCCTTATGCACCAGCTCTTCTATTTCATTTTTGTTAAATCCAAACAGCTTGGCTATGGTGCCTGCCTTGTCATAGTTTCCCTCCGCTACTACTTTTTCAAATGTTTCCCTCGCTTCTGGAAGCAGATCTTCTAGCAGGACATTGTGGTCATATGCAGCAAACAGCACCTGATTCATGCTCCCTCCGCGCAGCATGAATTTTGCTATGCCTTCTTTTGCAGATTCCCTTTCCTCAAAGGCTTCTCTCGAAAGCGGATGGAATTTATTTTTCTGAGGGTATTTATCCTCCAGTTTTCGCAATTTTGCGGCATCAGCAATGAAGCCATTTGCGAGATCTTCTCTAATCATGTCCCTGATATCCGCATACGCCCCATTTTTGCTAATACCTCTTTCCAATAACACTTCAGCAATCTTCTTTATGTCCTTGGCAGCTTCTGTTTCTTTATCATAAGTTTGTTTACTCTCCTTATTTGATCTAGTAATACTATCACCCCCTGTTGTAAATAGTAATAAGTAGTTTGTTTCTTTTAAATATATAAATTTTTAGGTAAATGCCAACTCCCTAAATCCCAACCTGTCAAAAGTATTTTAAACTTTTAGATGGGAAACGCTATTGATAGTATGGCCATACATGCAATAGTTACTTATAGAAATAGAAAAGGCGAGGAGATAACCAGAGAAGAGCGACACGATGACATAACTAGTACTTCTAAGTTGAGAAGCGACATTCTAGACACCGTTAGAAAAGAAGAAGGCAATGTGGGTTTAAATAGCACATCAATTATTCTAGAGTTTCCTAATGACAAGATAACGAAAATAATGAGGACAAAGAAATAAGTTTGTCTTAGCAAGCACATGCTAAGTTTGCCTTTTATCTCTTTCACCCTTTTAAAGCCGCGAGTGTAAATCTCTACGACGTCAGTCTGGCAATGGCGCCATCATCTACTTTTCTACCTTTCAAATACCTATTTGCCTTGCTAACTGCCCAGTCAACCTTTTTCTCAAAGATACAATGTATTAGCTTTGCCATTTTAAGCCTGTGGTATTGCCTTATTCAATACCCATCGGGCGACGACTATTGTTGCTAAAGCAGCAAGAGCGAGCACAACAAAAGGATTGTTGCTGAATAATGCATAAATTACCTAGTATCCGGGTATGCTTAGATTTATGCTGATATAAATTTTTACTTTTAATGTCAAACCGTATAGTTATATTTAAAAAGCTTTACTTTGAGTATATAAGCGGTGAAAACCATGGCAAAGAAAGAAACAAACGGAGGAGTTTTTGCATTGGAGTTCATAGGCAGCCTGTTCTATCTGTTCGTTGTGTACGAACTGATAAGCGGCGCGGTAGGGATGAATGCGCTGTTCAGCGGCACGGGTGCGTTCTGGCTTCCGGTATTCGTTAGCCTGTCTGTTCTTACCTCGATAATACTGTTCTTCTACAGCTTTACATACCTAGCACCAGGCAGAACAGGGATAAAGTTGTCAGGCTGCACCATTGATGGAGCGGCAACGGCAATAGCTGGATTTACGCTTGTTGCGCTAACATTCGCAAACGTAGGCTACCTGGCGCTTACGCTGATAGGCTTCATAATAGCCTTTATCGGCGTAATAATGGCAGAATACAGGAAGTAAACACGGCTAATTTTATTTTTTCTTTTCTTATCTTTTCTCTTTTCTAGTCGGCATAATAGACAATATAGACAATAAAATAGGAAGTCGATGCCAATGCTATTATTTGCAGCCTTGAACTATTGAAGAAGTTCAATTCATAAAGCACGGGTCGCTATTTTTTTTGTAAAGCTTGCGCCTTTTCCTGATATGCCAAGATTGAGCACCTCGAGCATGCCCGAAGAGCTCCAGAACCTTTTCAGGTTTTCGGCATCTTCTGCGCTTAGTGCAATCGCGGCTATTGAATCCTTTCCGCCAGAGCCTGGAAGCTTAGCCACAAAAGCCCCATGCTTCTTGCTTTCCTCTATCAGTGACGTGCAATCATTAGGTTCTATCTGAGTTCCGCTTTCTTCCCCTAGTGTCTTCAGTGCCATCCTGCTTCGCTCAAAACCGTTCCTGAAAAGCTCCAAGTTTTCTCTGCTTGCATCAATGTTGATCTTGCCCATTGCGTCTATCGCTTCATCATCCCCTGCTCTTGCCTCTTCAATGATCTCGTGGTATCTTCCTGGCTGCTCTTCCTTGAACCTGTTCACGCTCTTGACCATCGAAGTGGTTATGGCAGATTCGTCCTTGAAATGCGCGAATACAGGTATGAACACTTTGGGGAATTCTACCTTGGTTATCCTGTAATCCCACTCCTTTTTGACGTACCTTTTAAAATCCTCAGTGGTATACTTTTCAGGAAAGTCTTTCAGCAAAGACTGGGAATACCTCCTGTATATTATGTTGCCGAAATTCGCGGCCGCGATATCAAATCCGCTTCCTATCTTTTCCGTGGCGACGCTGTGCGCGATTTGTGCTATCTTATGCGCAGCTTCAATTTCATGACTATCAAAAAGCCCCAATATCGCGGATACTGTGGCTACCGCCAGCGCGGCGCTGCTTCCCATCCCGCTTTTTATGATCTTGGTGCCGCCGGCAAATCTCACTGACCTATACGCTATTAGATCGTCATTTCTTGTCGTTATGTGCAGTCCTGTAACCTTGTTCCCCAATGCAATTGAATATTTTAGCGCCATCTCTGTGCTCTTCAAAAGCAGCCTGAGCTCTGGTATTGTATTTATGGTTATTGAGCCGTCTTCGTCTATGCTTCCGGTGGCGCTTCCATTAAGCATCGGGGCGTCTATAACAATCTTCTTTTCTTGAATGGCTTTTGCACTCACATGAACCTTGGTGTCAACCGTTGTTACAAGGGCCCTGTTGCCTTCTAGCACTGAATAGCCTCCTAGCCAGAGAACCTTGCCTGGTGCCTCAGCCTCGACATACGCGCCCATGCAATCATCTATTTTTTTCTATTATCGCGTTTATTTCTGCCTCGTATTGCCTGTCTGCAATTCTTGGGCCGCTGCCAATTTTTAGTTCCACTATATCTTTTATGCCTCCTATGCTATTGAGGGCGTTATAAACGTCTCCTTTGTTCTTTTCTGTAGTAACCACTACCGCATTTGGGCCCGCATCGAAAGTGTATGCGGCGATGTTTCCGCCTGAATTGAGCTCGTGTACCGCATGTATTATCTCCTTTGATATGTCGTTCAAGTAAATTATCGGGGGAAATGTGTCAAGCATTACGGCGTGCATGCTGTTGCTTTCTTCCATGGTAATCCTTGCCAGCGTGGGGAAATCTTTTTCCATTATGGCCTTTTCCAACTCCTTGGCATGCTCCTCTGCAACATTGGGCCTTTCCCTGTATAGCTTGCTTGTTTCTACTGTTTGCTTCATCCCTGCCCTTGATGAGACCTTCTTTTTCGCTTCAGAAACAATTGCCACAAATGCAACGATATCAGGCCAATAACCATTGCCTTTTATCTGCTCTATATAAGAGTCGCTCCCATCGTCTTTTTCTCCCTTCTTCCACTTCACAAAGCCCCCCATGAGGCTTCTGCAGGCGCTGCCGCTCCCCTGCCTTGCAATTATGGAGAGCCTGCTTGTGCCTATGTCAAGGCCAAGCGCCTTTGAGGTTGCAAATACCAACGCAGATATACCGGAAGCGCTTGAAGCAAGCCCAGCTGCGGTGGGGAACGAATTTACCGAATAAACTACAGCATGCTCTGCTGATCCTGCCATGCGCCTCATTTCATCGACCACCTTGAATCTCTCCTTTACTTCATGGCTATCCAGATTTTGTTCCTCGCCGTTTATGAAGAATATATCCCTGTCCAGCTTGCCCGAAAAGGCTACGCTGGTGGTGGTTTTGAACGTTTCGTCAAGAGTAATGCTTATTGATGTATTGTGCGGCAGTATGAGCTCGTCGTTCCGCTTCCCCCAATACTTTACAAGCGCTATGTTCGGTGTGGCTACTGCCGTATACACTTCGTCTAGCATCTGCTCACTATCCTTACCCTATGTAGTATAAGATATAAATATATTAACTGTTTCTGGTAAATGGGTATATATGCTGATAGCTTTTGAAGGCATAGACGGCTCGAGCAAGACCACCCAGATACGCCTATTGCATGAATATCTTGACAAGGAATCTATAGACAACGTGGTCACAAGCGAGCCTACTGAAGGTGCGACGGGCAAGCTGATAAGGAGAATACTTAAAAAGGGGAAGCCTTTTGATGTCACTGCAATGCAGCTGCTCTTTACCGCTGACAGGGCCTACCACGTTAATTATTTCATAAAAGAGTGGGACAGCGCAGGCAAGTTTGTGCTCTGCGACAGGTATATTTTTTCGACGCTTGCATACGGGAGCGCATCCGGCTTGAACAGGCAGTGGCTTTACAAGATAAATGAGCAATTCCCGTTGCCCGACATGACCATAGTACTGGACATATCCCCGAGGCTTGCAATGAAGCGCATTCATTCCAGAATGGAAGAATACATAAAGAACCCCCAACTCATAGGGAGCGATACGCGCAAGTCAAAAGTATCTCTTTATGAGAAGCTCGGCTTCCTGTCAAAGATAAGGCTTATATACAAGGACATGGCAAGCGAGTACCGCAATTATTTCATTGTAGACAGCAGCGCAAGCCAAGGCGAAGTGCACGACAGAATAGTTTCCATAATTGAGAGCAATATATAGCCAAAGGCATACTATGGAAAGATTTAAAAGCTTATCGATAAGTTTGCAGCTACCTTTAAATATAAAAAAAGCAATATACCTATTGGGTGGGTTGCGATGAAGAGTCAAACAAGTTATAGGGCTCAGTCTGCAATAGAGTTTGTTACAAGCTATAGCTGGCTTCTCCTAATTATCGCCATTGTGCTGATCTTGCTCTATATGTTTATAGGTGCCCCCAGCACAGTTGTGCCTTCCGCATGCTCTTTCGAGAACGGAGTTTACTGCAATGATATAATACTCGCAGCCAACACTTCAACACATACTACAAAGCTGCTACTGTTAATGACCAATACACAGCCCTATCCGATAGCAAATCCCTCCATGTACGCGCAGATTAATGGTGTAAATACCTCTGTTGCTTCATGCGAACCGTCATTAGCGAATGCTGGTTCACAGCTCTTCTGCATAGTTGCGCTTCCACTGAATTCATCGCTCAATGCTTTTGTCACCGGGCAGGTATACCTAAATGCTAAGTACTGCGGCCTGCCAGGCAGTCCAGTCTCTAAAGGAAGCTGCCCAGTATACCAGGAAGAAACCTATACCGGTGAATTCTCCGCCCACGCACAGCCTTACGGCATCGGCAAACAATTTGCCACAATAACTCTTCAGGCCTCTAATTCGACTTTGGCTGCAGGGAGCAACGAGACCATATATGCAATAGTCAAATTCGCCGGAATACCAGTAAGAAATGCGATAGTAAATTTCTCAGTTAACGCAACTGCAGGCAGAGTCATGCCAGGAAGCGCAAGCACCAACGAAACAGGCGTAGCGCAGGCATTGCTCCACGGCTACTCTCCGGCAAACGTATCTTTGACCGTAACATACGGCAACATCAGCACCAATAGCATATTTAGCATAGCGCCGCAGCCGCCGCCTGCAGCTATATTCTGCGTTGCAGGAGACAGCAATTTTGAATATGCAAATGCATCTTATTATGCAGCGGTAACAAGCAATGGCATAAGCGCTTGGCACGCCACCACAAGCTATCCCAGCAAGGCATTTACCGAAAGCTGCTCAGAATATAATGGCTATGTATATTGCGCTGACGGCTTGAACTATCGCGGCCTTTCAAATTCAACGTACTTTGCAAAGCTATCGTCAAACGGCATTGGCGCATGGCAGAAATCAAACCAGTATCCTGTCGATACGTATTACCAAAGCTGCGCCTCATATTACGGTAAAATGTACTGCATAGGAGGCATAACAAACCCGCTGTTTGGCATTGCAACAAATCTTGCATATTATAGCAGCATTTCTAACCTGGGTTTCGGCACATGGCAGCAGACAAGCAGCTATCTAATATCTGTATACGGCCAAAGCTGCGTTGCGGGCGATTCGCGCATTTACTGCGTATCAGGTGTTTTTGGAAGCGGCAGCGTCTACTACGCAAACATAACAGGCGCAGGCCTCGGCGCTTGGCACGCCACCACAAGCTACCCAACTGCGACATTCGAGCAGAGCTGCGTAGCGGGCGATGGCAACATATACTGCATAGGCGGCTCAGGAAGCGGCAATTCTGTCTATTATGCGCCGTTTACCAGCAACGGCTTGGGCCAGTGGGCTGCAGCCACAAGCTATCCTATTCCAATATATGATACGAGCTGCACGGTATACAATGGCAATGTGTACTGCATAGGCGGCTTCACCTCTACGGGGCCCACAAGCAGCGTCTACTACGCCAGCATCACAGGCACCGGCTTGGGGCAATGGCAAGCTGCTACGAGCTATCCGCAACCTGCATTCGGCCAGAGCTGCTTCGCATGAAATGCATGGCATATCTATTTTAAAGCTTACATGCATAAAGCTACTGTGGGTGCATGGCAGAGAGCTTTCATGTAGATCCTTACAAGGTAGAAGGCAGGATAGACTATGAAAAATTTGCCAAAACATACGGCATGCAAGAAATTGACGGGCAGCTTGAGAAGCGGTTGCTGAAATACACGGGCACGCTTCATCCCCTACTTAGAAGGCGCATATTCTACGCACACAGGGAGCTCAACTGGCTGCTTGACGAATACGAAAAGGGAAACAAGTTCTATATCTATACAGGCATAGCGCCTTCAGGCACGATGACACTAGGCCATCTCATACCTTTCATGCTTACCCAATGGCTCCAGGAAAAGTTCGACGTTGATGTGTACATACAGATACCCAACGAGGAAAAATTCCTTGCAAAAAAAGATCCATCGCTGACGCTTGAGAAAATACAGGAGTACGCCTACGACGATGCGGCTACAATAATGGCGCTTGGTTTCAAGAAGCAAAAGACAAAGATATTCCTTGATACCGAATATGCCAAGACGCTGTACAAGCAGGCTGTGCGCGTCGCTAAGCATATAACGTTCTCGATGATTAAGGATGCCTTTGGGTTCACTGCGGAGACAAACATCGGCGCTATATTCTATACGAGCATGCAGGCCGTTCCCGCATTCCTAAAATCTGTGGAAGAAGGACATAATGTGCCATGCCTGATTCCGCTTGCAATAGACCAGGATGTGCACTTTCGCATAGCGAGGGATGTGATGTCGAAGCTTGGCTATTACAAGCCCTCTATAATATATGCAAAGTTCCTGCCTGGATTATCCGGAAAAGCCAAGATGTCGTCAAGCAACACGCTTGACACAATATACCTTAACGACACTCCTGAAACTATTGCAAAAAAGATACAGCGCGCCTATACTGGCCAGCAGGCTACCGCAGAACTGCAGCACAAATATGGCGGCGATCCAGAAAAATGCGTTGTATGCCAGTACTACAAATACATCTTTGAACCCGATGACCGGAAGCTCAATGCAATATTTGAAGGCGAGCGCAATGGCACGCTGCTTGCAGGCGAGCACAAGCGCGACCTTACGGAGCGCGTGACAAAGTTCGTGAGCCACCTGCAAAACAGGAAGGAGCACATGCGCAGCGAGCTAGGCAAGTTCATTGTCAATGATTGAGTGCGTTGCATGGAAGCCGACGAGCCCGACAGCGAAGTGCTAGAATTCGGCACCTCTACTGCCAAGGGTGGTGTAGTATTCACTTCAAGCAAGGTTATAAGCGCGATAGTCACGCTGGTTCTGCTCATATTTTTGGCACGGGTGCTCAAGCCTGCTGATTACGGCATATACGCCATAGCGATTGCGTTTTCAACGACGCTGCATGCGGGAGGCAACTTCGGCATGGCGACTGCGATGCGCAGGAGGCTTCCGCAACTCAAGGACCCGCGTGAAATATTCTCTGTGCTCGGCAATGCCTACCTGCTCTCCATAGTAATCACAGCAGCTATTGTAATAGTCGGAGTAGCAATAAGCGGCTTCCTGGCATCATACGCATATGGAAACAGCTCCCTTACATTGCCTCTGGAGCTTGCTGCATTGATGATATTGTTCAGCGTGATGTCAAACCTCTCCGTATCGGTGCTTATTGGCATAGGAAGGGTGTCGGATTCCGCATACAGCGTGATCATGTATTCGGTCGCCCAGCTCGCACTTGTCGTGCTGCTTGTAGAGCTGGGCTTCGGTGTTACTGGTGCCATGCTGGGCACTCTCTTGGGCATAGCGATAGGCATGGCAGCGGCAGTGTTATTTATCATAAGGCGCATAGGCTTGATGCTTGTAAGGCCTAGCAGGAAGGTGATGAAAGAACTGGGCAGGTTCACCGCGCCGCTTGTTGTCTCTGGGATAGCTTCAAATGCGAGTATGAGCGTAGCGGTGCTTGTGCTGGGCCTGTTTGTGAGCTCGTTCGTGGTGGGCGAATATAACGCGGCTTACAAGCTGGGCAGCTTCGCGCAGGTGATAATAATATCAATAGCATTGATGCTCCTGCCCATGTTCTCAAAAGCGATGTCGAGCGAGAGCCTTTCAAAGAAGCTTGGCTCGATGCTTAACAACAGCATATACTACACGTTGCTGTTCCTGCTTCCCATTGTCATGTATGTTATAACTGCGGCAAAGCCCCTGATATACCTATTTTTCTCTAGCGCATATGCACTGACACCCATGTATTTCATAATAATAGTTTTAGGCATAACGATAGGCATAGCCGGCAATTACGGCATAAACATAATCATCAGCCAGGGCGACACGAAGCGCACCACCAAGTACCAGCTCATAGTAGTGGCAACGGAGCTGCTGCTCCTTGTTGCGCTTACGCCGTTCATAAAGGTTTTCGGGGTCCTGCTTAGCGTATTTATAATCGGCCCATTGGTGATGGATGCGATATATGTGCGCGCCCTAAAGAGAAGTTTCGGAATATCCCTAAGGTACAGGCAGCTCGCCGGGCTTGTTGCGGCCTCTGCAATACTTGGCATTATACTTCTTGTCCCAGGCATGTTCATTCACGGGAAACTATTGCTGCTTGTCAATGCTGTGCTAACTGTGCTCCTGTATCCTGCCATAGCGGGCAAGCTGCATGTTGTAAAGCAAGGCAATCTCGAATTCATAATGGGCGTGGGAAAGCGGCTCAAGCTCTCAAGCATTACCGGCGCTTTGGTAAAATACACGCGCGCCTTTGCAAGCGAATAGCAATGCATGCCTGTGTCAAATTTTTTCAAGCGCGCTCAGCACCGCAAGATATTTAAAGTCGTATAAAAAATATATGGTAGTAGTACCAACTACAGTGGTGCAAAAATGGTTGTAGCAGATCCTTTATATGCGGTAGCCGCTTCTATTGCGATAGCAGGAGGCCTTATAGGTACGGGCATGGCCCAGCAGGGCATTGGTGCGGCAGGCATGGGTATAATTGCAGAAAAGCCTGAAAAGTTCGGCCAGGTGCTGTTCTTCTTTGTTATCCCTGAAACACTGTGGATAATAGGCTTCGTGTTGGGCTTGATACTGCTGCTTCAGATACTCTAAGGTATAGTTATGGGTTTTGAAGAAATCCTTAGCGGCATAAATAGCCGCACGGAAAGCGAGTTGGCTGCAATAGAAGAGAGCAATAGCAGAGAGATCAGCGAGATAGAAAAGCATGCGGCAGAGCAGGCAGAAGAGTACGCAAGCGCATCGAAAGCAAGAGCAGCAGCAGAATCATCGAGGATCATAGCGAGTGAAACCTCAAAGGCGAACATAGATGCGAAGCACATAATAGACGAAGCCACAATGGAAAGGCTCTCCCAGGCTCTCAATTATATAACGGATAACCTCAAGGATTACGCCAAGACAGACGGATACGCAAAGCTGCTTAGCGTTATTGCCGATAAAGCTAGGGGAGAGCTCGGAGAGTGCACAATATACGTGCAGAAGCAGGACCTAAAGGCGGTGCCTGGCTCGCAGCAGGCAAATGAAAAATTCATAGGCGGCATAAAGGCGGTATCGAAAGACGGCTCAAAAGAGGTTGACTATACTTTGGAAAGCATATTCTCCACGCTGAAGCAGAAGGTATCATATGCCCTGGTGAAAAAATTGAAGGTAGGTAGGTAATGGACTCAACATATATCGGCAAGTATGGGCAGCTGAGGGTTCTCGGCACCGAATTGCTTGGCAAAGGCGCTATGTACGATTTGGAGCAGAAATGGGACGACTTCCTAAAAATCCTTTCGGGCACCACATACAGGCGCGAAATAGACGAGTTTTCGGCACTTTACAGGGGCCCTGACCTGATAGACGTAGTGCTCAATGCGCACATGATGCGCATAATGGAGAACGCGATGTTCGCGGTACCGCCAGGCGCTCGCAGCTTCGTGAAGGCCTACCTGAACAAATGGGACATAGAGAACATAAAGCTCATACTCTCGGCAAAGGTGCTCAGCTACCCTGTAGAGCAGACAGAAAAGTTCCTGATGGTGCAGCATGACGTGCCTGCAGGGCTGCTCGCTGGCATAATAACACGCGACGATTACAAGAACATAATAGCGCAGAAAGACATAGAAGGCGTAGTAAACAGCATAGTGAAGTACGGTTACGGCACCATACTGCTAAAGTACCTTGATTCAGCAAAAAGGAGCAACGACATATCAGAGATGATACTCGCTCTTGACCTATACTATTATGACGCCCTTCTCGGCGCGTACAAGCTCCACAACAATGCAGAAGGCAATGTGGGTGACTTCATAGCAGAGAGCATAGATGTAAGGAACATGACAAACATGCTGAAGGCGCTGCTCTTCGGCTTTGACAGGCCGCAGCAGTACATAATAAAAGGCGGCAAGATAAGCGAAAAGGAGATAGCAGATGCAGTTGCAAAGGGCGCTGATGCGATTATAGAGCGGCTTCCGTTCAAGATCAGCGAGGCCATAGAGCTTTACAGGCGGGAGCAGTTCATAAGCTACATAGAGGTGGCGCAGAAGCGAGAGCTCTACAGGAAATACATCCAAGTATTCAGGCGCTCGGGCTTTTCGCTTGCGTTCATACTTGCATACATGCTCATGGGCGAGCTGGAGCGCGACGAGCTAAGGAACATATGGTTCAGCAAGTATTACGGCATAAGCAGCGAGCGCTACAAGGCGATGCAAGTTGCCACCTACGTATTGGGTGAAAACTGATGGAATTCGAAAAGGTTGCAGTAATTGGAGAGCGCGAGGCTGTGCTCGGGTTCAAGCTTATAGGCATAAAGGACGTATTCATAGCCAGCGCAGAAGAGGGTGCCGCAAAGATGACTGGCATGATCGGCATGGACTACAGCCTCATAATAGCGACTGAGCAGATAAGGGAGAAGCTTAGCCCTTCTGTAATGCGTGCTGTAGAAACTGCATTGAAGCCTATAGTAATATTCATTTCGCCGCGCGGCCAGCGGGGCGAATCCGTGGAATCGATGGCAAGAAGGATACTTGGCGTAAACATAGCAAAGGGTAGCAAGGCATAGGTGTTTCGAATGGAAGGAAGGATATACAGGGTATCGGGTCCGGTCGTAATAGCGGAAGGCCTTGACAGGCCGCGCATGTACAACGTTGTCAAGGTTGGCGATAGCGAGCTTATAGGGGAGATAATAAAGCTCGATGGCGGCAGGGCGATAATTCAGGTATACGAAGATACAAGCGGCCTAAGGCCAGGAGAGCATGTCTCGGATACGAGGCAGCAGCTCTCCGCAACGCTGGGGCCGGGCCTTATAGGCTCCATATACGATGGCATTCAGCGGCCTCTTGACAAGATAAAGCTTGCTGCCGGGGATTTCATAGCAAGGGGCGTAAATGCCGATGCGCTTGACGCTAAGAAGAAATGGTATTTTGTTCCCGCGCTTAAGAAGGGCGCAAAGGTCAAAAGCGGTGACATACTCGGCTATGTGGCGGAAACGGGCTTGGTAAAGCATATGATCACTGTTCCATACGGCATTGCAGGCGCGCTTGCAGATCTTAACGAGGGCGAATTCACGGTAAGCGACGCGATAGGCCATGTGGGCAGCGAAGCCGTATACCTCGCCCAAAAATGGCCTGTAAGGTCGCCAAGGCCTGTGTCTTCGAAACTGAGGCCCGAAGTGCCATTAATAACGGGCCAGCGCGTAATAGACACGTTCTTCCCTGTGGCGCAGGGCGGCACCGCAGCGGTGCCAGGCCCATTCGGGTCGGGCAAGACTGTGATACAGCACCAGCTAGCAAAGTGGTCCGATGCAGACATAGTGGTATTCATAGGCACGGGCGAGCGCGGCAACGAAATGTCTGAAGTGCTCACCGAGTTTCCAACGCTAAAGGATCCAAAATCCGGAAGGCCTTTGATGGAGCGCACAGTGCTAATAGCCAATACTAGCAACATGCCCGTGGCAGCAAGGGAAGCCAGCGTATACACTGGCATAACCATAGCGGAATATTTCAGGGACATGGGCTACAACGTGGCGCTCATGGCTGATAGCACTTCAAGATGGGCAGAAGCGCTAAGGGAGATATCTGGCAGGCTCGAGGAGATGCCGGGAGAAGAGGGCTACCCAGCATATCTGGGCAGGAAGATTGCAGAATTTTACGAGCGAGCGGGAAGGTGCACGCTGCTGAATGGGAACAGCGGCTCTGTCACTGTGATAGGCGCTGTATCGCCGCCCGGAGGCGACATCTCTGAGCCGGTATCGCAGAACACGCTGCGCGTTACAAGGGTGTTCTGGGCGCTTGACGCCGCGCTGGCGAACGCAAGGCACTTTCCATCAATAAACTGGCTCAACAGCTATTCCCTTTATATAGACGATCTTACCGGCTGGTACGCGAAGAACGCAAGCGATGAATGGCACGGCCTCTATGCGCAGGCGATGTCAATACTGCAGAACGAGGCAGAGATAAACGAGATAGTACAGCTTGTGGGATACGATGCACTGCCAGAAAAGGACAAGGTGACGCTTGACATAGCGAAGAGCATAAGGGAAGACTATTTGCAGCAGAGCGCTTTTGACGAGGTAGACGCATTCACCACAATGCACAAGCAGTACCTGATGCTCAAGGCGATACTGAAGCTTGGCGACGAGGAGATGAGGGCTATTGAGCGCGGAGTTACAGCAGACCAGCTTTCAAGCATAGATGCAAAGCAGAAGATAGCAAGAATGAAATTCACAAAAGAGGAGGAGATTGATAATTACTATAGCCAAGTTGAAAAGATGATCGAGCAGGTAGGCCAGATAAGCACTGCGCAGAAATGATGGTGTTCGAATGAGCGATATATACTACAAAACGGTTAAGCAGATAACGAATGTGCTGCTGTTTGTCGAAGGTGTTAAGGATGCCGCATACAGCGAGCTTGTCGATGTAGAGCTTGCGGACGGCTCAAAGGTCACCGGTCAGGTTCTCGACACGCGCGACGGTCTTGCAATTGTGCAGTCGTTCGGAGAAACAAGGGGCATGGACATAAGCAACACGCGCGTGAGGTTTCAGGGCCATACTGCAGAGCTTTCCGTAAGCACAGACATGCTTGGCAGGGTATTCGACGGTATGGGGAGGCCAAGAGACGGCGGCCCAGAGATATTCGGCGAGAAGCGCGACATAGTGGGCAGCGCGATAAACCCGTATGCAAGGCAGCAGCCTTCAGAATTCATCCAGACAGGCATATCTACGATAGACGGCATGAACACCTTGGTAAGGGGGCAGAAGCTGCCTATCTTCTCTGCTAGCGGGCTGCCCCACAACCGGCTCGCCGCTCAGATAGCCAGGCAGGCAAAGCTGCTCAACAGCGACGAAGGCTTCAGCGTGGTGTTCGGTGGCATCGGCATAAACAGCGAGGAGGCAAACTTTTTCAGGAGCGAGTTCGAGGAAACCGGGGCGCTTGAGCGATCAGTGATGTTCATAAACCTTTCATCCGAACCTTCAATGGAAAGAATAATCCTCCCAAGGCTGGTGCTTACTGCAGCTGAATATCTTGCATACGAGCAGGACATGCACGTGCTTGTGATACTTACTGACATGACAAATTATGCAGAAGCGCTAAGGGAGATATCAGCGGCAAGGGAGGAAGTGCCAGGAAGGCGCGGGTATCCCGGCTATATGTACACGGATTTGGCAAGCATATACGAGCGCGCCGGTAGAATACGCGGCAGGAAGGGCTCCATAACGCAGCTTCCCATACTGACAATGCCGAGCGACGACATTACGCACCCAATACCTGATCTTACTGGCTACATTACGGAAGGGCAGATAGTGCTGAGCAGAGAACTGTACAGGAAGAACATATATCCAAATGTTGACGTGCTGCTTTCGCTTTCAAGGCTTATGAACCAGGGCATAGGCAAGGGCGCCACAAGGGAAGACCACAGGGGCGTTGCGGACCAGCTTTTTGCCTCTTATTCCAGGGGCAAGGAGGTGCGCAGCCTTACCGAGATAGTGGGCGAGGAAGCGCTGAGCGCAAAGGACAGGAAGTTTCTTGATGTAGCTGACAGGTTCGAAAAGGAATTGGTGAACCAGGGCTATTTCGAGGACAGAAGCATAGAAAAAACGCTCGACATAGGATGGGACATACTGTCTAGCATAGACAAGACAGAGATAAAGCGCATAAAGGATGAATTTATAGCAAAGTACGGTAAGTGGGATGGAAAGCGTTAAGACAACAAGGATGGAGCTGATAAAGATAAAGTCAAGGATAAGGGTAGCAGGCAAAGGCCTCAACCTGCTAAAGCTCAAGAGGTCGAGCCTTGTTCTCGAATTCTTCAACCTTGCCAGGCAGATAGAGCTTCTCAAGGGTAGCATGGAGAAGAGCGTCGAAAAGGCTTACGAGAGCACAAAGGTTGCAGAGATAGCGGCAGGCAAGATCGCATTGGAAAGGATCGCTGCCGAGCAGTCCAAGATAGGCACAAGCGTGACAGCGAAGAACGTAATGGGCGTAAAGATACCAAGCATAAGCGTGAGCATGGGCTCCCTCTCGGCAGCATACGAGCTCATAAGCGTGCCCGCTGCCATATATGACGCGCAGCTCAGCTATTCCCAGCTTTTCAAGATGCTCATAGAGATAGCAGAGAAGGAGAATTCGCTGAGGAAGCTGCTCTACGAGATAGAGAAGCTGAACAGGAGGGTAAACGCGCTCGAGAACGTGACAATGCCAAGGCTCATAAGTAGCGCCGCCTACATAAAGCAGCGTCTTGATGACATGGAGCGCGACCAGATTGTATCATTGAAGTTTGTCAAGGGTAAGCTGAATGAGCAGGGAGAGTGAATTCAAAAGGATTAGGCTGTTATTCATGGCTGTTAACCTTGCACTGGGCATGGCCCTGGTGTTTTTCGCCCTGTATGTGGTGCTTTCATGAGCGACACTGAAATACTAGAAAAGATAAAGAAGGCCGAGGAGGAAGCAGAGGCAAGGATAGCCGAGGCAAGGCAGTCAAGCGCCAAAGTGAAAGACGATGCAAAAGCCAAGGCCGTGTCTATGCTTTCAGCAGCCAAGGCGGAGGCAGATACACAATACAAGGCAGCAATAGCAAGCGCGGAAAAGGAAGCAGAGGTCAAATACAGCAAGATAATTGCAAGCGCAAAAAAGAAGGCTTCCTCAATGAAAAGCATAAGCAGGGATGATGCGATAGCGGCATTTGAAGCGGCGCTGAAAGAGGAATTTGGTGTGTAGATGCTCAAGCCGGAAAAGATGGAGAGGTTGCGCATTATTGTCTCAAAGGAATATGCCGATGACGCGCTTTCTGCCATGCACGACATGGGTATCATGCAGGTAGAGGTGCTGCCTGACAGCTTTTCAAAGTTCTTTGGCAACGAGGAGGAACTGCCCTATAAGGAGGTTGTCTCTCTCGCCCAAAGGTTTAGGGGGCTGGAAGGACTGCTTATACCACAGCCAATCACAGAGAAGCACGTCTTCAACACAATGGACGAGCTGAAGGAAACCGCAGCAAGTGTTGAGATCGATGAGAGGGTTTCGAGCATAAGGAAGCAGATGGACCTGCTAAATGCGCGGATAAAGGATGCGAATTACAAGATCAAGCTCCTGGAAAGAATGCCTGACATAAAGTTCGATCTTGCCGCTCTCAATTCTAAGCATGTAATATCATTTATGGTGAGCGGCGCCACTGCGGAGCAGATTTCAAGCCTTAAGAAGGAGGTTGACGCTGTTGTAGAGTATGGCAAGGGCGCGTCAATAATAAGCGTGCCAAAAGAAGACGAGCAAAAATTTGGCAAGGCTATCGAAAAGTACAAGCTGCAGCTAGAGTCCATACCAAATTTAAGCGGAACAAAGGATGAGGCGCATGCTACACTTTCAAGAGAGCTGAAGGAGCTGGGCGAGCAGAGCTCAAGGCTCCAGAACGAGCTTGAGTACCTTTCAAAGAAATACTACAATATAGTAAGCGCGCTCAGGGAGCAGTTCGACCTAGAAATGGAAAAGCTCGATGTAACGACAAAGATAGGGATAGGCAAGTCAGTGATAGCCATAGAGGGCTGGGTGCCTTCAAAGGAGCGCAAGGGCCTTGAAAAGCTCATAGGAAGCGTAAGCAAAGGCCGCGTGGTATTTGCTTCTGTGCAGACCGATGAGCTGCCACCAACGAAGCTGTCAAATCCGAAGCACACAAGATTCTTCGAGTTCTTCATAAAGTTCTACTCATTGCCAAAAAGCGACGAGATAGATCCAACGCTCATGTTTGCGATCGCATTCCCAATATTTTTCGGCTTCATGCTTGGAGATGCGGGCTATGGTGCAGTTATGCTTCTTACTTTCCTCTGGCTGGAGCATAGGCTGAAGAACCCGCCGCTGCAGAGCAGGATACCAAAGAAGCTCAGCTCATTCATACATACCATCATAAGCAACAACGGCTTGTTTGTCATCTCAAAGGCTGTAATTCCAGGATCGGTAATTGCGATAGCGCTTGGCATCATGTTCAACGAATACTTTGGCTTCCAGCTTCCATACTATACCGCGCTGTTCAACGTGCAGCTCGGTGTCTCAAAGCTTTTGCTCATTTCAGGCTGGGTGGGCTTCTTCATGGTCGCGTTCGGCTTCGTGCTCGGATTCATAAACAAGTTGAGCATAGGAGAGAAGAAGCACGCCTTGGCAAAGCTGGGATGGCTGGCACTTGCAATAGCAATAGTTGCAATAGGGCTCTCCGTGCTTTACAAAATGCCGCTTGGCGAGAGCAACCCTGTTGCATTGGCGGCATACGTGCTCCTTGCAGTAGGCTTGGGCACTGTGCTTTACGGCGAAGGCACTGGCGCATTGATGGAAGTGCCGTCACTGCTAAGCCACATACTATCATATACAAGGCTTGTAGGTATACTCCTTGCTTCCGTGATACTTGCCGGTGTGATTGACTTCATATTCATAAGATCGTGGTATCATTCGCCGTTGCTTGGCATTGTAGGCACTGCGATACTTATAGTAGGCCAACTCTTTACCCTGCTTATAGCGCTATTCGAGCCAGGCATACAAGGGGCCAGGCTTATATATGTGGAATTCTTTTCAAAGTTCTATACGGGCAACGGCAGGGAGTTCAGGCCTTTTGCCAGCAAGAGGCTGCACACAATAAGCAAATTCGGTATCTAAATGGGAAGCATACTTGTCACAGGAGCATCTGGCAGGCTAGGAAGCGCAATGGTAAAGGCACTCATAGATAATGGCTACAACGTCAATGCGCTGGTGCAGAAAAGCGACAAAGCAGTACAAGGCGCATCGACCTTCTTCGCTGATATAAATGACAAGGCTTCTATGGAAAGCGCCTTTGAAAATGTGGACATGGTTGTGCATCTTGCGGCAATAGTGAGCCAGTATCGGTTCGGCAAGGCGACAATATACAGGGTAAACGTTGAAGGTACAAGAAACGTGGTAGAGTTGTGCAAGGCCCATCATATAACCAGAATAATATTTGCCAGCACTGTTGAAGTATATGGCCAGCGCAGGAAGGAGGTGCTCAGCGAAAGCTCAGCGCTAAAGCCTGCCGATGCATATGGGAAGAGCAAGGCGGAAGCGGAGCGCATTATCGCAGCATCTGGCATTCCATATACAATATTCAGGATGGCAACCATATACGGCCCCGGGTTTGAAGCCTCTTTCTTCAAGGTATTTGATGCCGTTGCAAAAGGCAAGGCGTACATAATAGGCAAAGGCAACAACGTGCTTGCTTTAATAAACATAAAAGATGTTGTAAGCACTTACATGCTTGCCGTTCAGGATAGTAGCGCGAAGTCGGGAATATACAACCTGAGCGATGGCATGTACTATACGCAGAGCTACCTATACGGCTTGGCAGCCAGATTGCTTGGCGTGAACAGCGCGCCGAAGCACATAGGGAAGCTCCTTGCGTTTATCATTGCAAGAACAAAGGGCTTTGACATTGATGAATTGAGATTTATAACAAGCAACCGTAAGATTGACATAAGCAAGGCAAAGAAAGAGCTAGGTTTCACGCCAAAGGTAAGCATAACTGATGGTGGAGCAGAACTTGTTAAGATGTTTAGGGGCTCCTCTAATATTAACAATATATAAGCTTTTGCATTGAAGTGTTAATGATGCAAACCCAATATACCAGCAGTTATATGCCGCTGCTACCGCGCGACATAAAGGACATACTCGGCAACGATGAAAATGTTATCATCGTCGCAATGCAGAAGCGCGTCGGGTTCGGCGGGGCGCTGATCAATCCAGAAATGGTCATAATAACAAACAAGCGTATTATTATAGGAGAGAAGCGCGAGCTCGGACTTAGGATGTCATACAAGTTTATACCTTTTGGCAACATATTGAACGTCAAGATAGAGCACGGCATAACGTCAAATGCTATTATACTCTCAACGTGGGCTTACAGCCAGTCCGAAACTACGCAGCGGATAGACGGCTTGAGATACAATGATGCAATAGCGATATTCAACTATCTTACCAAGCAGCTTATGTCTAGGAATCCGCAAGTAGAAGAACACCTGCCGCCTACTCCAAAGACTTTCAGCTACTTGAGCAGGTAATGACAATGTTTGATCTGATAAGCATAAGCACAGGTTCAGACAGGCTTATTATCGCAAAGGTTGACAGCGAAACACGCGCCTTGCGCCTGCTCTACAATAAGGAGTTCCAACTTACAAATGCCTTGCTCACTTCCGAGATCTTCAAATTTCTCGATTCTGCGGGCAGTTTCAGGGCGATAGGTATAGCGGCAGCGGGCATAATAGAGCAGAACAGGGGCATAATAGAACGCACCACAACCAACAAAGTCAGAAACTTGAAACTTGCAGATATATTAGAAAAAAGATACAAGGTGCCAGTGTCACTATACAACATATCTGTCGCTTCTGTTATTGGAGAAGTGCTTTTCGGCACCGGGAAAGGATTCAAAAATGTGGTGTACCTGTCGTTAAGCACCCTTATTCGTGGCGGTGTTGTTACTAACGACCACGTGCTTCTCGGCAAGGAAGGCAATGCGCACGAGATAGGGCATATTGTTGTAAGTTCAGAGGGCAACCTGAAATGCTCTTGTGGCAGCTATGGACACTGGATTGCGTATTGCTCTGGCTTTGGTATACCACAATTTGTCAGGTATCTGCTTGACACGAAATACAAGGGCAGTGCAACAAAGCTGAGGAGCATGAAAAATGTGAGTGCAAAGGCTCTGTTCGGCCTAGACAAGAAAGACAAAATAGCCCACAAGATAATAGTCAATGACATAGGTCGGCTAAATGCCATCGGCGTGGCGAATGCGATAAATGCATATGATCCAGAAATCGTTATAATAGGAGGGCGAATAGCATACAACAACCCCAAGCTGATAATGGATCCGATAATAAGAAATATGGGGAAATACATTGTGAACAGAAGGCCACGCATAGCGTTATCCAAGTGGGAGGGCGAAGGCAAGTTTCTTGGCGCTGTATCTGACTTCCTTATAGCGTAGCTGCTCTTTGGAATGCTTTAATGTAAGCTCACGCGTAGCCATCAAGCAGGCTGCGAACCTGGTCCTTTGTGGGCAAAGGCTGCTTTATAAGCGAACCTTGCTTTAGCGTTATGTCGAGCTCATTGTATGTCGGTCTGTTTTCCTTGTAGATAAGCCCAAGTGGTATCTTCTGCCAGTTTGTTGTTTCCGTTTCTATGGCTTTCTGCAATGCGTTTGCTTTGTCTTCGGCTTTGTAGCTGGCATCAAGCTTGTAAACCCTCTGCCTGAACCAGTCATATGTGTTTAGAGCATTAAACGTCACGCACGGGCTCAATGCATCTATCACTGCAAAGCCCTTGTGCAGTATGCCATTCTTTATAAGCTCCGCAAGATGCATAGGATCTCCAGAAAAGCCCCTTGCCACATACGTTGCCCCGGCGCTTATTGCTACTGAAATGGGATTTATGGGCTCCTCAATGTCGCCGAAAGGCGTAGATTTGGTCTTTGTCCCGATCAGCGTTGTAGGAGAAGCCTGGCCTGTAGTGAGCCCGTATATCTGGTTGTCCATGACAATATATGTTATATCAAGATTTCTCCTTGCAGTATGCACAAAGTGGTTGCCCCCAATGCCGTAGCCATCGCCGTCACCC
This sequence comes from Microcaldota archaeon, assembly GCA_021816895.1. Taxonomy (GTDB): domain Archaea; phylum Micrarchaeota; class Micrarchaeia; order Micrarchaeales; family Micrarchaeaceae; genus JAKAWW01. The sequence goes on from JAKAWW010000001.1 coordinate 341,892, forward strand.
CCTACGCCTATTACTGTAAGCTCGTCATTTGCAAGCTTTACACCCATTGCAATCGGAAGAACCCTGCCGTGTATGCCGTGTATCGCATATGTGCTGAATGTGTGCGGCATGGCAGAGCTGCATCCTATGCCGCCAACTATCATAATCTTGCTTTTGTCTATGCCGAGATCAATAAGCGCTTTGTTCAGTGCCGCATGCACGCCGTAATCCCCGCAGCCTGGGCACCATATAGGTTTTATATCAGATGCATAACTTGTTGCCATTTTACCACCCATTCGCAATCAATTTTGCCTGCTCTGCAATCTCTTTAGGTGTAAACGCCTCGCCGTCATATTTCAATATGCGCTTTTCTATATTGATGCCGGTGGCAGACTTTATGTGCTGTGCAAGCTGCCCCGTAAAGTTGTATTCAACATCTATGAGCTTCTTGCCATTTAATATCTTAAGCGTCTTTTCTGCATCAATAGGCAACAGATAGCTGAACGATATTATACCAAAGCGCAGCCCTTCATTGCTAAGGAGCTTTACCGCTTCCTTTGCGGGCATTGTTGCCGATCCGAACGTCACAAAGAAGTAATCCGCCTGCCCTCCTTCCAATTCGGGCTTAAAAAGGTCCTCATTCTTTAGCATTGTATCGATTTTGCGCATCCTTTTCTCATGCATCCTTTTTCTTTTCTCCACGTATTCGTCTATCCCGGCAAAAACGTCACTGATCAGGTCACCGTATTCATTGTGCTCATCGCTGGCAGCAACAAACTCCAAGCCTGGCGTGCCAGGTATAGAACGCGGCGAGATACCGTCATCAGTAATCTTATACCTGTCAAACCTGCCATCATTGGTGGCTTCTGCCTGCACCCTGCCCCTTTCCACTTTTACGCCATCTGCGTCAATCTCTTCTACTCCTTCTATATGCTCCGCCATGTACAAGTCGCTAAGTATTATCACAGGACATTGGTACATCTCTGCAAGATTAAACGCCTCAGAGGCTATCTTGAAGCTCTCTTCCGCACTCCTTGGTGCCACAACTATCCTTGGAAACTCGCCCTGTGCGGCATGGTTCACAAACAGCAAATCAGCCTGCTCTGTTTTTGTTGGAAGCCCCGTGCTAGGCCCCGTTCTCTCCGCTTCTACGACCACTATCGGCACCTCTATCATTCCTGCCAAGCCTAATCCTTCAACCATCAGGGAGAAGCCCCCTCCGCTCGTGCCGCACATCGCTCTTACTCCTGCGCTTGCCGCGCCGATGGTCGCGTTTATGGCGGTTATCTCGTCTTCGGTTTGCTTGAACACCACTCCAAGGTTTTCATGGGAAGCAAACCAGTGCAGTATGCCGCTTGCGGGTGTCATAGGGTACGCCGCATAAAATTTGCAGCCTGCAGCATATGCTCCTACAGATAGCGCAGTATTTCCATCAAGCACGTAGCGTCTTCTGCTGTCATTTTTAATATTAAAAGTCCTTTCCACTCCTGCAAAATTGTATCCTTCTGCTGCCGCTTTTATATTTTGATCTGCAATCTGTTGGCTTTTCTTTGAAAATGTCTCATTGATGAGTTCATCTGCAACTGCGATATCAATGCCCGCAAGCCTGAGCACCGCGCCCAGCGCCACTGTATTCCTCATTATGGGGTCGCCGCTCACCTTTGTTGCTATATCAAGCAGCGGTATTCCTATCAGTTTGGTGCCCTGCGGCGCGCCGCTTATTGTTGTCCTGCTTGGATCATAAATTACTATGCCTCCTTCTTTTACATGTTTTAACTGATATGTAATTGCATCTTGGTTCAACGCGACAAGAATATCTATATCGCTGCCATGGCTGTAAAGCTTTTCGTCTGCTATGCGGATCTGGTACCATACGTGGCCGCCTTTGATTACGGATTGGTAGCTTCTGTATCCGAATACATACCTGCCGCTCCTTGCAGCAATCTTAAGCAGTAGCATGCCGCTAGATTCAATACCATCCCCATTAGCTCCCGCTACCCTTATTACAACCTCGCTCATCTCCTCACCAAAAGTTCCTCAAGAAGCTTCTTGTTGTCATTTTCTGCAGCAGTAACGCGCTTCCTTTCTCCGCATTTTTCGCATTTATAATATATTTCAAATCCGCCTCCTCGCAATGGTTCCGTATACATAGGTTTCATCATGCCTTTGCATTCAGCGCTTCTGTCTCCTGGGTTGTTATCAACATGCTTGCTCCAGAGGCAGTTTGGGCAATGGTCAGTATAGCCATTGCCATGAACGATCTCGCCGCAATTCTCGCATTTAAAATCCTCTATTACCCTTGAAAACCTACGAGCGACTGCCATAAAATATACCAATATTGCTTATAAAAATCATCTATAAATTAGTTTGCTATTTATCTGCTAACCATGTGCCAATTTTTCGGCGTTCACATACCTAAGGCCTACGGCTTTTCTTATCCCTGCATAATACGAAGCTATCCCTATAATTACCACAACAAATACTACAAGGAAGAAGCCTATGTTAAGGGTATCGAGGTTGTGGATCTTCAATCCTGTGCTTATGCCCAGATTCAGCAGATTCGGAAATGCTATTATTGCAAGACCAGCTACCACAAAAGCCAAGCCCCCATAATAGAGGACATTCTTGCTTATATATTTGGAGATAAAGGCTATGCCCTCTTTTGTGAGGTTTTTCTTCTTTGTCAGGAAAGTGCCGAAGAACGCGCCGAAAATTATCTGCATTGTCATTGTGCCTATTCCAAAAAGGAATCCAGGCAGCCAAGCAAGATACATATTGGGCATTGCCGGTACCATTACAAAATAAAGTATCAGTGCAAAAGCGCCAAAGCCGAATCCGGCAATAAGCCCATGTACAAATGCTAGCTTTAGTGGCACGTCCCTCAATTCAGGTTTTGCGTCCTTTGACATTATCGGGTTTATCTTATGCTCGAATTCCTCCTCCTGGTACTTGCTGCGCTTCCTGTGTATGCCAAGCCACTGCCCTAGTTCCCTTTCTAAGTAATGCCAGTGCAAGTAAGTGCTTTTCTTTGACAAATAAAGCCCAGCTACAGCCATCGCCGCGCCCACTGCAACGTAAGTGATGCCAAAAGCTAGCGAAGTAGTGAAAATAGCAATTAGAGCAAAGTATGCTATCTCGGAAAGCAGTGCTCTCTGCAAGGTAAAGCCACTTGAAAATATGAGCCCTGCCTTCATCCCTTTTCTTGTGCTATAGCTACCTACTGCATATGAGAATGTAATCGGCCATGTGTGCTCGTCAGGTGTTATACCATGGACGAGTCCAAGTATGAACGAAAGTATTATGGCTTCTATGAATGTTACGTTTGTAGGGTTCCACAGATTCAAATTTATGTTGAGCAATACAAATCCAATATAAGGCAACATTGCAACACCTATACAACTATCGGCCTGCCATGCGGGCAATTCTTCGGGTTTCCAAGGAATTTCAGAAGATACTTCACATCCTTTTCTGAAAGCATGTAGTCTATCTTCTGGGCCTCCTTGCACGCGTAGTCTTTATCGAGTCCTGCCCTGCTCAAGAGCGTTTCTATGCATCTATGCGCCCTAATGATTTCGCTATACTCCTCCTTGCCTCTTGCCGTCACTATTATGGCTCCCTTGCGCTCTTCTATAAGGCCCTTTCTGGAAAGCCTCTTTACGAGGTTATACGCTGTAGGTGGCTTTATGTTGGCCTTTCTTGCTACATCTATCAGCCTTGAAGGAAACGGCGAATCCAATCCGCTTATTATCACGAGGCATTCCCTCTCTTTTCGCGTGAGTTCCATGATTATATATCAAAGCTAAAATATTTAATAGTTACTAATAAAATTAGTATAATACTAATCAAATGAAATGGTGCCTAATTCCAATGCCTTTGTATACAATGCTCTTTACAAGATCAAAAACCAGTATCAGTGCGAAGCTGAGCGCTATTACCACCAGCAGTGAAAGCAACGATATAGGTGTGATGAAAAAGCCATAGTACGCTATCAGGGCGCCTGCCAATACCCCTATAAGAGAAGAAACCACAAGCCACTTGCTTGGCTTTGTGCTCCATATATATTTGCGATTCCTCAGGCTGTAAAGGAGCAGCTTATCGGTAACTACAAACATAAAGAATATGAAAGTCTGAAATGCCCCTATTGTTGGCTCAATGTATCTGCCTACTGGTATGAATGCCAGAGTAAGCAGGAGAAACACGGCTCCTAACACAAGCGACGTATGGGATATGCTCCTCATATTCCATGTATCTGGCTTTTTCGAATATTCTGCATTATCGGTAGAAATTGCTATATTGACTATGTCGTTGGTGAAAATAAGCAGTATAAGCTCAAACGGCAATATGGGTATCTGCTTTAGCAACATGAACGCTATCATTATGAAGAGCACTATCTGTATAACTCTAACAATTTTGAGCATCGCGTATGTCATCATGCGCTCGAATATCCTCCTGCTTTCCTTTATTGCGTCTATTATCACGTTGAGCCCGTTTCTGATTAACACTATGCCAGCCACGCTTTTTGCAACATCTGTGGCGTTTTCTACTGCTATTCCAACCTCTGCCTGCTTTAGTGCCGGAGCGTCATTCACCCCATCTCCAGTCATTCCGACCCTGTGATTGCTTTTTTGCAGCGATTTAACTATAAGATACTTATCCTCAGGGAATATCTCAGCGAAGCCCCCAGAGCGCTCTATTGCAGCTTCAACCTGCGCTGCGCTCTTCCCTTTCAACTCAGAAAAGTCTATTATGCTCTTATTAATGCCAACTTCTTTTGCAATCTCCTCTGCTATTTGTAGATTGTCGCCAGTGAGCATCTTTATGTCAATGCTTAATGAAGACAGCTCTGCTATGAGTCTGTTAACTCCATCACGTGGCTTATCATACAAAGCTATGATGCCGAGCACTTCTGGCTTTTTTTGGCCACTTGCTACTGCTATTGTCCTAAAGTTGAACCTTGAAAATTCGTCAATCTTGCTCTGCATTGCTTTGTGCAATCCGCTATCAATGTTACCCACTTTCTGAATTACGCTGTACGCCCCTTTCATTGCCGTAATAAGCTTTCCCTTAAAGAGCACCTTAGCTGATGACATCTTGGTCTTTGGCTGAAAAGGGAAAAATTCCCTTACCACATAGCCTTCAGTTGAAACGTTGCTCTCCCTAGCGTACTGAATTATCGCGTTGTCTATTGGGTCATTGTCTTCCTTCCTTGAGGCAAGGAGCGCAGCCCTTAATACCTCTTCCTTTGTGTGCTTGCCAATTGGGAATATCTCCTTGACTTCCATCTTGTTTTCGGTAAGCGTTCCTGTTTTATCAAAGCATATAGTGTTCAATGTGGATGTTTCCTCTATAGAGTCCAATTTTGTCACAAGAACAGATTTTTCTGCCAGTCTTTTGGTGCCCAATGCCATTGTCACCGTAAAAGCTGCAGGCAGTGCAACAGGCACTGAAGCGATCAATATTATCAGTATAAAAGGCACCATTGTTGCATAGCTTTCATGGATCCCGAATATGCCAAAAGCAAATATAACTACAGCTATTATGGCATCAAATGATATCAGATAGCGTGTAATTTTCATTATCACGCTCTCCAGATGAGATTTTGTCCCGGCTATCTGGACAAGCTGCGTTGTGCGCCCATAATAGGTGTCATACCCTGTGGCAACGACAACGCATGTCGCTTCTCCTTCCCTCACTATAGACCCCGAATATGCCAGGTCACCTGCTTTTTTCTTCACAGGCATCGATTCGCCAGTGAGCACTGACTGGTCTATTTCGAGGCTGCTTTCATCAACGATGCGCACATCAGCAGGAACAATATCCCCAATCCTTATGCGTATGATGTCTCCTTTTACAAGCTCCCTGGCTTCGGTTATCTTCCAAGAGTCTGATCTCAGCACTCTTGCGCTAACGCTGAGCCTTTTTTTAAGCAGCTCTATTGCGTTGTCAGCTTTGTTTTCTTCCAGGAAGCTGACTATTGCGTTAAAAATAAGTAGTGCGAGTATTACATAGAAATCCTTCATGTCGTGTATTATAAAAGTTATGACCATTACGATTTCAAGCATGAAAGGTATCGGTCCATAAAATCTCTTTAGGAACTTCAGCAGGCGGCTCTGCTTCTTTTCCTTGATCTCGTTATACCCGTATTTCTTCAGCCTCGCCTTTGCTTCTGAATCCGTAAGCCCGTTTTTGCTGCTTTTTAGCTCGTCAAACACTTCGTTCAAAGTCTTCATTTTTGCGGCTGGCTTGCTACTACGGTTCACAGCATTGGCCATTGTTTTTCGCACCTAATTTGCATTTGTGCTTTGCAATTATTATACTTTGCCACGCTCTCCGATTATCAGTATGCCAGAGTACGTAACTTTTTATTATTTGCCAGCGTATGCCTATTGATGCAATGAAAACAATATGCATATCGCTTGGCGGGAGCGTGATATTCAGGAATGAAAGTTACAATTTTGCATACCTGAAAGGCTTCTCTGGTATAATAGAAAGGCACAAAGAGTCAAAATTTGTAATTGTTACTGGTGGCGGTGCTGTAAGCCGAATGCTCGTAAGCTCTGCTAAATCACATGTAAGCAACACCTATGCCCTTGACCAGATTGGAATAATGGTGACAAGAGTAAATGCGCTTGTTCTGAGCGAAATTATAAGCGGCGCAATTTTTGTAGAAGATATTAAAGATGCAAAAACCGCGCTTCTTGGAGAAAACGTGGCTGTCATGGGCGGCCTTTTGCCTGGCATAACCACCGACGCAGTAACTGTACTGGCATGCGAGGCGCTGCAAAGCAGGCTGCTCATAAATGTGAGCAGTGATGGTTACTTGTACTCGAAAAATCCAAGATATGGCAATGCAAAGCCCATAAAAAAAGCCGATTATGACCTGCTTATAAATAGAGCCAACGAAGAAGATGAGCGTTTGCCTGGCACAAACTTCATATTTGACAGCATAGCGGGCAAGCTTGCAAAACGCTCTGGCATAGTGCTTAAATTTGTAGATGAAAATCTTGCCGAGCTCGAGAAAGCGATAAATGGAAAAAGCCACAAGGGCACAACAATAGGCTAGCGTTATTCCTTTATTGCCTTTGGCAGCTTTATTCCGTTCTGGTTGCTATATGCACCTTTGTAAAGTTTCTGCACCTTGCTTGTTGTCTTCAGGAATATCACGTGCGCGAACCTGAGCATCGGCTTGAGCTCTATCTTGTAAGGCGCATTGTTGAACACCTCCAACGTGACAGTGCCGCTGAATCCTGCATCTATTATCGTGGGTGGCATCGATAGGCCGTGCCTGGCCCATGTGCTCCGCAGTTCAACAATACCTGCTATGTCATCTGGCATAGATATGCTCTCATGAGTCGAAAGCAGCACCTGTTCATGAGGCTTTATAATCATTGATTTTACCCCCTTTTCCAAGGAATAGCTATTAGATATGCTGCTTTCATCAGCTGGATCCATCACGAAGTTATCACCCATCTCTTTGTGATGGGCTATCTCGTCGGCTAACCTGAAGTCTATGCCGTTCTCTCTCACTATCTCTTCAGCAAACGGCTCTATCTTCAACCTGCCGCTCTTTATCATATTCAAAAGATCAAAGTCTGATAGTATCATGCTACCACGCATATCAATATGGGATGAATATATAAATCAAATAGCCCTAAATATCTGAAGCATTGTAAATGCATATAGCAGAGAAAGACATTTATTGATTTTTGAGCGAATATAAGTAGGCTCCCATCGTCTAGCCCGGTCAAGGACACAGGCCCTTCGAGCCTGGAACTCGGGTTCAAATCCCGGCGGGAGCACTTCCAAAATGGGGTTATATATAAATCAAAGATTTTGAACATTATATTGGAGACTTTACTAGTTTATCAACTTCCTTTACATATTTGTCTTTTAATTCGATGGCTTCTAGCCTAATCTTTTTAAAATGTGTAAAAGCAGGGCCATCTAATTTCTCTTTTAGTTCTTCATATTCTCTTTTAAGATCTGAATTTGAAATTATTTTTGAATATATGTTTGGCCATGACTCTTTCTTACAAGAAATAAGTGTATCAAATAACGCTGTCTCTAAAATTTTATTTCCATTGGTAATCTTGTCCAATTCTTTTATTACATTTATGTAGGCTTCATACACTCTTGGCACGAGCAAGTTAAAATCTACACAAAAACCATCAATCAGACCCTGAGCTTTTTCTCTGTCTTGCTTTGAAGCCAGCCTCTGATCTGCAAGTCCTATTCTAATTTTTAATCCTTCTTTGTTGTACCAGTGCATCCCTTCTTTATTATTTAAGTCCTCCTCTATAAATTTTATGTCGGGTAGTTCTTCCACACAATAAATTGGGAGATAAGTGAATTCTGTGCGTATTGGTTCTCTTATTAGATCAAACGATGCGGTTTGGATAGCCCGTTTAATTTTATATAATATCCCGATAAGCACTATGAGAGGCAATAAAAGAAACACGAAAGACAATGACAAAAATAACAAGGCTATATCTGTCTGTAGATTTAACTGCGTGAGTTTTATGGGTAGTGTTATAAAGTTAAAAGAGGGAAGGGCAAAGATTGTAAAAATTAAAGAGAATATAAAGAAGGCTTCAATAAGTATAAATTCAATAACAAATTTATTCTTGAATTCTTCTTCAAATATGTTGCTTATATAATTGAATAGGATAGGCATAAATGGTATTAGAAATCCATCAATGTACAACATTATGTGTAATTCATTATTCAAAGAAGATATACTTGAGGAAACGAGAATTGCTATAACCGTTCCCACTATAGCAAAAAACAGTGAAGTCAAATAAAGTTCTAGTCTTCTAGAAGTATTTATAGCAAGCATTCAACTCCCTTTTTATATGTGCCTTGACTTGAGTTTTGCTTATTTTTTAAATTCATTCAAGTACCTCTCTACAATCGTTTTTGTAGTGGGACTCAAAACAATATCTGAGCCTGATTTCCAGAACGCTAAATGGTGAACATCGCGATGATTAGGCCTGGGTTTACCTTCTGCTTCAATCAAAAATACTTTATGCAGATTCCTAATCCTTCTGCCATCATCTGGTTCATCATATTCAAATAGATATTTACAACTTGTTGCTCGTAATCCTGTTTCCTCTCTTAGCTCCCGTATAGCTGCCCTTTCTCTACTTTCCCCCCTATTTGCACCTCCACCTGGTAGCAGCCAAGTTTTATGATGAGATGCAATAAGTATTCCCTTTGGAGTATCCACTATTGCCGTACCACGTCTCCTTACAATTTGAGATTGCATATTTTCAGTTTTCAGTTTATTTTTATCTACAATTTTTAATGTATACAGATAAGTAGTTACTGGATAGGAATACTTTCCACCATATGTTTGTCCTTGCATTATCTTTCTAAGTGTTTTTTTCTCAAATTTGATATTATTTATAGGAGTAGTTAACCAATATTCTTTATGCAATTTATTTAGTTGGTCAATAAAATTTTTTATTCTAATTTTACATATTCCTTTAGATATCCTAAACGTGCACTTATATACCGTTGTAGGATCATAGTAAATACGAACAACTGCTTCTTTTATTGATATTGTTTGTTCTATTTTCTGACCAGCCCAAGTCCATTTTCTATGATTCCAGCTTTTATATAGGTGCTCCTCCTTAGGATGCCATAAAAAGAAATTGAATAAACCCATAAATATCACTATTTGATTTTACCTATAACTTTGTTGTAAGACCAATCCGCTTTCCTTCTCTTATATGTTTCTGTATTATATCACAGCGTTGATTTATTTATACCTAACCTTTTGTAGTCTTGGGGTGTTAGAATTGGGTAAATGTTGAAAATGAAACTATTAGATAACATGAAAAATAATATACAAAATAATAATTACCACTATGATAATAATAATTACCACTATGATAATCCCGGCAATTTTTGCTAAAAATAGTAAAATACGCTTGACAGCGCTCATCGCCCAACGAGCCTGTACTCTTGGATATCTGTATTTATGGTTTATATACTGTGCTTTAAGAGGCCTTTGAAAAGAAACGTTATATTTGGCTAATTCAATTTTACTATAATTTACTAGGATTTGTCTTATTTTCTGCCTGGTATTGTGGCCCTTTAACCCATGTGATTTGAAGACTCTATGAGAAAGATTGATTATTGCTCTATTCAGCTCGTTTTCGTCTAAATTATTATGATTGTATTTGATGTATTTCTTGATCCAAAGCTTTGCATAGATAAGTTTCATACGATCTCACAGATAGAGGATTCCGAAACCAAATGCAAAACCAATTACGTATAAAATGGTGCCTAATTTCCAATCTCCAACACTTAGTATTATTCCAAGTGTAATTACTATCCCAACTACAAATATTAAAATTCCATACCAGAATAAGTTAGTATAGCAGCTTGACGCAGCTAACGACCCACTCGGCGCAGTAGAAAAGGTTTTACATAACATATTCATTATTGTATACAGAATGCCTGTTTCAGAAACATCTTGTCCAGTAGTTAGTTTTATATGTGCCAAAAGGCCATCTACAAAACCTGTGCCAATGACTACCGATATAACTTTATCACTTTTACTCACTATTATCTACCTATCTATCTTAGAAGCAACTTTATCATAAATCTTTATTTTCTTTCCCTCTTTTATGTGCCTCTGCATATACCACAGAGTTGATTTATTTATACCTAACCTTTTGCGGTCTTGTGGCGTTAGGCTAAGCACCTTACTGCGAATGTCTGTACTATCAACCCTGTTTATCTTGAACTCAGGTATATCGAATTTAAGCTTGCCAGACCTGCCTATTATGTAGCTTGCAAGCAACCTGACGTTTTCATACAGAATGTTCTGGTAGCTGTAATATTTGCCGTTGTATAACGCCCTTGCGTTGAAGTTCTGCTTTATCGTCTCAATCAATGCCTTTGCAGTATTCTCTCTTAGCCTTATGTTGTAGTTCTCTGTTACGATAAAATCAGCCTTCTTCAGCTTCTTTTCCTCTAATAGTTGTATCACTGACAAGTCGACCAACCACCTATAAAGCTCCTGGATGTCATAAACAAGCGATGCCCTGCTGTTTAATAACTCGTGCAAGAAGCTTATTGATGGATCAAGGCCAACAGAATTAATGTATTTCCTAACTTCGGATTACAAAACGGGCAAAGAATACAGTGAAAATACACAATTTTATTGGAAACCGTTCTCAGAATTCCTCTTTGGCTACATGGATCATAATGATAACAAGTACGATGGAGAGATAGGAGAGCTAAGAAGGAAACAAATCATTATCAATGACATTGAACACATCGGGAAAGAGTCAAATAACCTTGAAGAAAGCGAGGTTATCGGTGTTTCAGATAACGATTACGTTATCTATGATAACAAAATGGAGCAGAAGATAACGGATATTATCAAGAATATGACAACGAAAGACGCTAAACGCATCGGATTATCAAAAAGGCAGTTGTTCAGGTTGAAGAAAAAGATAAAAGAAGGAAAGAAAATAGTATTAAAAAGGAAAACGATAAATAAATTGACAACGATGTAGTGATAGCAAACTAGGTAACATTATGGCAAATTACAAATGCAAAGTTTGCGGGTATAAATGCAATACAGAAGAAGAAATGAGAGCTCATATTGCGAGTAAACATTCAAAACTGCTTAAGACAAAAGGCAGAACTGCAAATCCGTTTATAAAGATAATAATTATCCTTCTAGCAATTCCTTATGCATTTATCGTGATGATTGCCTTTTTCGGCATAGGTAATCCCAATAGCACCCCTCTACAGATAGGAATAGATTTGTCGATTTCAATATCTCCGATCGTAATAATTTACATAGGTTATAAGCTGTCTCAAAAGGAGAACGAAAGAAATTAATTAAAGCCTAGTGATATTATGCCACAATGGAAAAAAATTCGGTTACCTTCCATTAACAAAGAAACGGAAAGGTTTTATTTGACAAATCTAATAGCATTTGAAATTTTTCTACTGATTTCTATATTTACATTAGTACAAGTTTACGGCATTTCAGTTCCAAAAGCAGTCTTATCAGGTGCGATTGCTATAGGTATAATCGGCATAGGTGGGATACTTGTAATGTCCTTTATAATGCGCGATAGTTTTTTGATCACAATCTTCTTTTTTCTTATAGTGCTAACGATAATTCTGAGCACACTTATTTTGTTATTGCCATTGTTAAATTTTATACCATCTAATAATTCTATACATGCACAGTATAACGTAGTTTTTCAAAACAACGCAACACATCTCAATGTAAATGTCAAGGCAATAGCACAAACCGAAAGCAGTAATCTTGGTAGTGGATACGGACCAGCTTATCTGCTAAATGGTCTTACAAATAATGGCTATTGGTTTCAAGCGGGGCTTGGTTATAATTTTAATTATACGAATAATAAAAACGTGGATAACTATAGTGGATTCAGATTTATCTATGAGGTTTGGAACGTTTCTACTGATAAACCACTGAATATTGGTTGTGGCTATCAAGCGTGTGTTAAAAATTTTGTTGGGGTTGTTAACAATAACGATACAATATTATTGAACATGTCTATAATTGGTAATAAGGTTATACTTTCTGCATACGATACAAATACAACAGCAAGAAGCCCCGCTATAAATATTACCTCTTATGGTGCCCGTTTCTTTACTTCCAACCTTATCAATGGAAAGTATTTTAGTGGTTTAATGACTGAGTGGAGGTGTATTGGTGGAACTAATTTTACACAACGTAGTGTTTACTCTATAATATATCCTAAGACTAATATAATGTATTACATTTCTATTGATAATGAAACAAATAATCTTTGCAAGCAACAAGTTTTAAATAAAATTATAAGCCCTTCTGAGAATGTTGAACAATGTGGAACACAGTTATATTATTATTTAAACCATTCAATTACAATAAACGGCAGTATACGTTGTCCAAACTAAAAAAAGGTTGAAAAGCTCATTTAAGAGTTTTGTTGGTGTAGTCTTTCATCATTGACCCTCTCCTGTGCTAAAACTATTTTAGAATCCTGCCTCTAAGAAACATGGAATTTATCGACGACAAAAATCGCTGTCGTCGAAGAAAATAGGGGGACATTTCTTCAATCTATATATAACCCCAGCACTTCCAAAATGAATAATAGGCACCAAGCCGAAGGTTGCTTATTGTTCTCTACTTCAGAAAAGAATAATCTGCAAAGGAATATAGGTTTTTGCACCCAAAATTAATTGGGGTGTAATTATGGCAGAGAAAAACAAAGAGGATTTCGACAAGCTTCTAAATGCGTTGCTAAGGTACGCGACAGAACTCCCAAGCCCAAGGATACGCGTAGGCAAGCAGGTATTCCGCATGAGTGACATTTTCGAGAAGGCGTATGCTGATCGGGGCTTCGCAGAGCAGCTTATGCAATATCCAGAAATATTAAACCTAGAATTTTTCGGTAAAGGCTACCTTGGTGAAGGCATAGCGGCGCATTACCCTGATCTGGCACTGGAAAAGATAATTGAAAATGAAAAGGTGAGAGAATCGCTTGATTATCCATTGCCCGCAAAGATAGCTGTTGCAGTAGTTGAAGCAAAGGAAGAATATGCAAAAATAGTCATAGAGAAACATCCAGATCTGCTGGATCTTGTAGATAGGATTATGGATGTGGATTACGAAACAGAGTATACGGTGGGAGAGACAATCTGGATATTGTACCCAAATCTGAGGCAGCTTTTAGAGGAGAGGGGCGTAAAACCGGTGCAGATGAAAAAGTCTTGACACATTTTCCATCAAGTATGCCAAATAAATTACAACCAGAGCTCAATAAAGCATAAACTGCCTATTGGTGGCTTATGCCGAATTCTTTCATGATCTTACTTAGCTTTGGAGATATGACCAGTGCGCAATAAGGATTCAACCTGTTATTCTCATAGTAATCCTTGTGGTAAGCCTCTGCCTGGTAGAATGCAGCTAGCTTTACCACCTCTGTTGTTATAGGCTTCTTGTATTTTGGCCTAATCCCTTCTATGTAGCTGTCTATTATGCTCTTGTCGGAATCTTCAGAATAGAGTATTATGGACCTGTACTGTTCACCTATATCCTCTCCCTGCCTGTTTTTCGATGTCGGATCGTGCATGCTGAAGTATATATCAAGGATTTTTTCCAATGCTATCTTTGAAGGATTGTATTCTACTTTTACGACTTCTGCATGCCCCGTTGTTCCACTGCATACTTCCTTATATGTGGGATTCTTCGTATGGCCTCCCGCATATCCCGGTTGCGTGCTTATAACACCGTCAAAAAGCTTGTATACTGCTTCGGTGCACCAAAAGCAGCCCGCGCCGAGATATATTACCTTAGGCTCCATAATAGCACTTCATTGATCAGGTATAAAAATCATGGATATGGAATTAACGCAGTGCCTTACATTTTTCTTGGTGAGGTGCTCGCCTTCAAACAAATGCCCAAGGTGCGCGCCGCAATTGGCGCATTCTATCTCGATTCTGCGCCCATCGGGATCAGGTGCCCTCTTTATCGCCCCTTTTATTTCGTCATCGAAACTTGGCCACCCGCACCCAGCATCAAATTTGTCCTCTGATCTGTACAACTTTGCGCCGCATCTCTTGCACACGTATGTGCCTTTCCTGAATTCGCGATCATATTCGCCGCTGAATGGCTTTTCAGTGCCCTTTTTTATTATCACATATTCTTCTTCTTTAGTAAGCTTCCTGTAACCTTTATCTTTGTCCATATGCATCTATCAATGCGTCAATGCCTATTATTATGGCAAAATACAGCTATATAAATATGAGAGGCACAATAAATATAAAAGCAGATCAAATACAATAGTGCAAATATGCGCTTTGCAAAACATTGATTGAGTTTGCTGCCGTGCTTGCACTGATGAGGTAATTTCATGCTGAAAAAAATCAAGGATTACTTGTGGGAAGTTGGCAAGGAAGAAGATACCAGGATGAATGTGCCAGTGCGTATATATGCGAATGATGCCATTGCGAATACGATAAGCAGGGATCGCACGCTGAGGCAGGCCATGAACGCTGCTTCGCTTCCTGGAATAGTGCAGAACATGCTTATAATGCCTGACGGCCACGAAGGCTACGGCTTTCCTGTTGGCGGCGTCGCGGCATTCGATGCCGAAGAGGGCATAATATCGCCAGGCGCGATAGGTTTTGACATAAACTGCGGCGTAAGGCTTATCAAGACGAATCTGAGCGTTGAAGACATCAAGCCGCACCTGAATAAGCTTATGGATGCGCTATTCAAGAATGTGCCAAGCGGCGTTGGCAGCAAGCTGAAGCTGGGCTTTACGGAAAGCGACCTGGAGCGCGTTGCAACAGAGGGCGTTAAATACATCGTAGGCAAGGGCTACGGGTGGAGTGATGACCCTGAACTGATAGAGGAGCACGGCGCGATGGAAGGCGCCAATCCAGACAAGGTAAGCAGGCTTGCAAAGGAGCGCGGCAAGCAGCAGCTCGGCACGCTTGGCGCAGGCAACCACTTCCTCGAAGTGCAGCGTGTCGAAAAACTGTTCGATAGTGAGATAGCAAAAAATTTCGGCCTGTTTGAAGGGCAAGCAGTTATAATGCTGCACAGCGGCTCAAGGGGCTACGGCCACCAGGTATGCAGCGACTATCTCGGCGTGCTTGATAACTACAGGAAAGAGCACAGTATACAGATATCGGATCCGGAGCTTAGCTTTGCATACACCAAGGACAAGGAAGCAGACGACTACCTCGGGGCAATGCGCTCAGCTGTGAATTACGCCTTTACGAACAGGCAGATCATGACGCACCTAATAAGGGAAAGCTTTTCTGCAGTATTAGGGAAGAGCGCAGACGCGCTCGGGATGGAAATACTGTATGATGTGGCGCACAATATAGCCAAGCTTGAGACGCACAATGTCGAAGGCAAGCAGATGAAGCTTTATGTTCACAGGAAGGGTGCAACGCGAGCGTTTGCTCCTGGGCTTGACGACGTGCCGAGGAAATATAGGCAATACGGCCAGCCTGTGCTCATACCAGGCAGCATGGGCACTACAAGCTATGTGCTTGCAGGCAGGCACGAAGCCATGGTAGAAACCTTCGGCTCTTCGTGCCACGGCTCCGGCAGGCTGATGTCAAGGCACCAGGCAATAAGGGAGATACCTCCTTCGAAGACTATCAGCGATTTGCAGAGCAAGGACATACAGTTCCGCGTTAGGGACAGGAAGCTCATAAGCGAGGAGGCTGAATGGGCCTACAAGAATGTCGATGATGTAGTCGCAAGCATAGCAGGAGCAAAAATATCCAACATAATTGCAAGGCTAGTGCCCATAGGTGTGGTAAAGGGCTAAGCGATAATAATTTATTATGTAGTTGCGCTATATTACCGTGTTTGCATGCGCACGCTGAAGCTGCAGAGCGCTATGGAGTATTTGATGACCTACGGCTGGGCCATATTGATAATAAGCATAGCGCTGAGCGCGCTCTACATGATGGGGCTATTTAGCCCTAGCTCTTATGTGTCTAGCACATGCATATTCCCTGCTGACTTTAGCTGCCTCGAGGACTTTATGAGCACCTCAGGCGTGCTAACAATAAACATAGAGCAGTCTACCGAGGCACCGATAGATATCACGGGGATAGGCTGCAATTCAAACGTGTCCTTGGCACACATGACCTCATATGTGGGGAGCAGTGCAATATACGTGCCCATAGGCGGCAATTACTCTTTTGGAAGCGTGCAGTGCTATAGCGGCAGCGGGCCTTATTCAGGCAGTGTCGGAAGCATATTCCATGGCTATGTCATAATGAATTACACGGATCTTCAAACCGGCTTTCCCCATACCACCGTAGGCACACTGGTCCAAAAAGTGAGCTGACTAGTAATACTTTTATGTCGGTGCCTCTTTTGCATTATATAATAATTTATATTTTCCCATGCAATGATAATCTGTAATAATTGGGGTGAAAACATGATAGAGATAGGAGAACAAGCACCAGAAATATCAGCTAACGCATATTTTCCAGATCAGAAGGACATAAAGGAGTTTGACCTGAAGCAGTATCGCGGCAAATGGGTCATATTGGCTTTCTATCCGGGAGATTTTACCTTCGTGTGTGCGACAGATCTGGAAGGCTTCATGGAGCATTACGACAAATTCATCAAGAACAACGCAGTGATTTTCGGCGTAAGCACAGACAGCGTATACTCTCACAAGGCATGGACTGAAACTTCGCCCAGAGTCAAAAAGAGCAGGATCCCGCTCATAGAGGATTTCAACAAGGAGATAAGCTCTGTGTACGGCTTCTTGAATACCAAAAGCGGTGCAGCAAGGCGCGGCCTTGTAATAATAGACCCTGATGGCAATGTGCAATATATATCTGTTTTCAACGACGGCCTTGGCAAGGACATAGAGCACATATACAATTCATTTATGGGCTTGAAATACATACACGATACGCCAGCCAAGAAAGGGCACATATGCGTAATACCTGCAAATTGGAAGCCGGGTAAGAAGGCGCTTGACATAAACGTCGTTGCAGATATAGGCAAGCTCTGAACAGCAATACAAAGCTGGCAATCTTGATGGGGCAATAGCCCCATATGTTTGCCGCCTAATGTCATGTAAGGTCCATGTTCAATGTAATTTTTGGTTTTGCTTCTATTTTTATCTCTTTTATTATGTGTTTTTGCCTGTTCAGCGCCTGTATGGTGTAATGCTTGCCATTTAGAAGCCTTAGTTTTATGGCTTCATCGTTTTTCTGTGGCACTCTATATGTGCCTAAGCACTCTCCCAAAAATATCACCTTTACAAAAGCTGCGGCATTTTTCCCTTCTGCTTCATGTTGCATCAAATAAATTTCTGTTTCTATAGGCTGTGGTATCACGTAGCCAGTGGTAGTCTCTGCTATAGGGCCAATAGAATTGTTAGCATCGTATTTTGCTATGATCTGGTATCCAATGGTATGTATGAACACCGTATCATGTGGCACCTTTGCGTTGCCATCAAGCGTCACATAGCTCAGGGCTCCAATGTTAGATTCAAGCATCTTGATCTTTAGGGTTGTATTGTCATCATCGGCAAGGGCAAAGGCAAGGTCTTTCACGGCTAGCGGCGCTATATCTGCGGCCTGCCTAAAATAAAGCTTTAACTGGCAGAGCCTTCTTATTCCGCTTTCTATGTCACTTGCATTGTGCGCCAGCATTATCAGGCCTATCCCTTGTTTCCTAAAATCCTGTATCCTTTGCTTTATGTCCTGCACCGCAGTAGAGTCGCGGTTTCCAAAAATTGTCTGAGCCTCTTCAAGGAATATGGCAAGCCTTAGCTCATTGTCCCCATTGGTATCAAAACTTGATGCTATTGCGTATACCTGGTTGAGTATGAGCGCATAAAGGTATTGCTTCGTGCTTGTGCTGGCATTTGATATGTCGAATACCACTCCACCTTCAAGCAGTTCCTCTATAGAAATGCCCTCCTTGGCTGCATACTCTGGCCTTCCAAGTATCGCCCTAAGATTCTCCAATGCAGACTTTATGTTTTCGCCGTGCTTTGTATATTTTATCCCGGCATTGGTTCGTTTTGCATGCAGCTCAATTATTGATTCCTCTATGCTATCATAAACATCTACAGGATCAGGAATATCTGTGTTGCCATATACCTTCCGGAATGCATTTAACATGCATTTTTCCATTGGGTTCTGGTAAGGGCCTGCATCTGCCGCCGAAGCCAGGATCATCGCAAGGTTCTCATAGAACTTTTCCTTGCTTATGCACTCTGGCCTCCTGAAGAAGTTCAGCGGCACAGCATCTTTGTAGAGCCTTACCAGGTGCATTTTATGTGCTCTTGCAAAGCCCGACCATTCGTCTGTTGGAGATATTATGATCATTTTTGGCCTGGACTGCCTGCGCAGCAACTGATCCGCTATAACCATCGCTTCTGTGGTTTTGCCCATACCTGGAAGACCCGTAATTATAAATCCCAAATTGAGTAGCGAGCTGTCAATTTCAATACTCATTTCTGTTGTTTTTACGCCATTGCTTACAAAATAACCCAGTTTGAGGTCTCCTTTTGCCTCTGGTTCGAGCGTGCGCACCATGTAGTTAATTTTCATATTTCCGTTGAAGCATATTAGTGTAGAAAGATATTTTGGTCCAAAAGGAAGCGCAATATACCTGTTTAAATGCCATAATTCTGCCATCTTGAAGTTTTTGATCCTATTGCTGCTCAATACAAGGAACCTCGATTTTATATAATTGTCCAATATCTGATTTCCATGCGCTATTACAATGAAAAGCTTATAGGATACCCCGCCGCCGAGTATCGCCTCATTGACAAGGTTTAGCATGCTACTTAAGGCAAGTGTCTCTTCTGAATCATCATACACCTCTCTTTGCGTCGAGCGTGTGCTCCTGCTTCCAATCGAGCTTTGCGGCTCTGAGCTTGTTTCGCGTACCTTTTTACTGCTCAAAATCCGCTCTATGAACTCTTTAGAGAACGACAACTCTTTTTCAGTCGCAGGTATAAATGCGACTATTGCAAAACCTTCGAGAAGCGGCAGGTTGAAAATGTCTTGGAAGGCATGGTTTGGGTCATTGCTATAGAAGGATATTATGTCTGCATTGAATTCGCTGTTTGATATAGAATTGGCGTGCAGAAGTTTCATCCCTTTTATAAAGCTTTGAATAAGCTGAACCTTTACTTCATGGTTTTCAGAAATGCCTATCAATGTGGAACGCTCTGCAAAATCATATGCAATTGCGAATGGTCCGCCCATCATCGCGTCGAAAATGGCTCTTTTGTCAATTTCACTGTCAGGAATACTGCCGACTCTATAAAACTCCATTCAAACCACCATAGCAAACTTCATAGACAAAAGCATCAATACTAGACATGCGATAAACGTATACCACAACTTCTTTGGCATAATTGTGCGCCTATGCCTTGCTATCCCAAAAGAAGCAAGAATGACCGCGGAGAGTGCCACAATGACGTTATCAAAGCTTATTCTTATTGCTGCAAAGAGCAAAATTGCTGTAATGATAAAAACAGCAGTGGCGCCGCTAAAAAGTGCCGCAAGTGCATATTCCAAGATGTTATTTGACCTGTAAAATGCTTTTATATTGCCCATCACAAAACCACCAGCGACAATGTCGCTATGCATGTAATCATGAGCAGTACTGAGCCTAAAAGCAAGCTGCTGCCTGCTTCGCTGGTCCTGCTGCTCTGAGGAAAATGGAGCCTTATAAGGATGCCTAGCGACATAAGAAGCATTCCAGCGAATATGCCATCATTTGCAATCTGCTTTACAAACCAAAAAATTTGATCACCTCCAAGGATCCAGTAGCATGAACATAAAGCATTACATACCCAAGCTTGGAATCATAGTATTTCGCGTAATTTGCCAATCTATATTGGTGCTCATTAAGCGTTGCAATCTTAATGTGCCCGTCATTGACATGGTGCTTAAACCGCTTCATGTCGTTCAGAGCGAAAACTCCATTGTTTTCAATAACTTCCTTTGTTGTGCCTGCATTGCCAATTTTGTATGTGCCCCGAGCGAGCGCTTCAACAAGCATCTTTTCAGCGATAAAGCCCTCATAAGGCTCGCTATTGCTACTTATTTTGAATCTAGCCTTTGCAGGTCTATTCTCAGGCATTGTTGCGTTCCCATATGCATAATCGTACTCGTTAAAATACACTAGTATCTTCTTGTTGCTGCTGGCAAAATCGGAGATTTTTACTATAACTAAAAGTGATGCAGCTCCTATCAGCAGGAATATGAGCCCCGAAAGGTCCCCCAGATAGTAAACATCCAGCGATATCCTGCCATATGCAGAGCTTATCGTAAGGTTGTTTGCGCCAAATTTCAGAGGCGCAAAAAATGAGGCTGCACCAGTGCCGTTTGTGGTAAATGAAGATGCCACTCCATTCACGGCTACAAGGACCGAAGCATCTTTGAGTGGCGATCCATCATGTGTCGCGTGCAACAGTACACGGGAGCCATCATTTTTTACCAGTACGCAAAATCCGTTGCAATTGTGAATAATGCCTGCTAGCAGCATAAAGTGGAAAACATATAATATGTTAAATGCGCCTATGGCCGCCATGACCTCTTGCATCACTGTTCACCCTTTGCTCCTAGCATATGTTCTGCGCTTTTTACCGTTGTTTCGTCTACCCCTATAGATTTTAGCAGATTGGTTGCGCCATGTGAAGCGGCAGCACCGAGTACTTCATGTGCAAACTTTTTGAAGATGCCATTCTCCTTGCTGACTTGCATGTTCAATGCATGGCAGCTGACTAGCTCCCTTGCAAGGGAGACATTTATCCTGTTCAAGGCAGTTACCTGGTCGGCGAGGTTATCCATGCGCGCTTCCCTGTTGCTGTATATTGCGCCAGTGCTTTCCGAAAGCGCATACGCTATGTAACTGTGCATGCAGCTTAGCTTTACATCATAGTCATTTCTCAGCAGGCCTAGCATCGCCATGAATGCCAACAAGTTATCTATGTAAATGTGCAGATCTGGCTTTTCAAAGTAGAATCTATACTCTATATGCGCCTTTTCAAACGCTATTTCGGCGCTATTCTTCAGCCCTTTTATGTTACATGCTATTTTTGATCCTTCTCTAATGACGGAAATGTGGGGAAGCATGGCAAGTCTCCTCTTTACTGCTGCGAGGTTCGTCTCCAGCGTTGCGTCAACGTGGAACGAAGAGCATAGCAGCATCCTGCTGCCGTTATCATTTTGCACTTTCCGTGGAAAGTTCAGCTTTCTCATACGCTATCACTATCGAAATGTCATCAATCCCTATAGAATAAAGAAATTCAAGTATCCTAGGTCTTTCAATCTTGAGCATAAGCAAGAGCCTTATCAGCGAAACAAGGTCCAAGCGCCTATTGCTATCCATAACAAGATTGCTTATCTCTGCCTTGGCCTCATCACCCAACGCCTGCGCAGCATTGAAAAATTTGTTGCTTGGTACATAGACCTGCATTTTATCACCATAGACAAATACAATATCCGTATCAATGCCATCCACATGCGATATGCTAAAATGCAGGCCGTTACCATCCTTCTTGTTTTGATGTACTATGCAACTGCCAACCCCAAGGCCCGTCAAGTCTTCCATATCGTGCCCGCTCAGTATCCCAGCGCTGCTCAGCAGCTTGTAATCATCAGGATTCTGCAGCTTGAAGAGTATTATGCAGCCTGCGTTTGCAATTACTGCGTTGTTTATGTCTGATGCCATCTGGGTGGTTATTACCATGCTTATCCCGTATTTTCTTCCTTCTCTGAACAGGATTGATATCTCGCTAGAACTAGAGACCGACTGCCAGGCCTCATCTATAAGGATCATTGTATCTCCATGCTTGTCCAGGCTAATTTCGTGCATTGCGCGTATTACTGCAATCAGCAAGGCCTTGCTTGCTATTGCCTTTATCTTGGAATCCCTTAGCTCCGACATGTCTATGCAGATGCTATCCCGCAATAGCTCTGTATCCAGCCCTAAACTTTTCACTAAAGCGGACCATTTCTCTACATTATCTAAGTCGCCGCTAAGGCGCAGCCGCTTGCCTCCGATAAAATCCACGGTTTGCGCGTATTCTCCGCTCCAGTCTATTATAAGCAATGTATAGTTGTCGCATATAGTAGCCCTGAGCGCCATGCTCTTCGCCAAGTAGGTTTTGCCTGAGCCGGTCATGCCTATTATTGCAACATGTGGGTTTACGTTGCCATGCAGGTCAAGCAAGAATGGTACCCCATAAATTGCGGTCCTTCCTATGTATATGCCTCTTTGTTCGCCATGCGGCTCAGACATTGCGTCTAAGCATGCACTACTACTTGCATACCTCGCATTTGAAAGGCTCCATATGGCCATGCAATGCACCGATTAAGCGCTAATGCCTATTGCTTCAAGGAGCTCTTCGCCGCTTAGCTCCTTTGCGGCACTTCCTGTGATTGCGCCGAAGTCGCCCATCAATTCGCGCAGTTGCCTCTTGGCAGCTTCCTCTGCAGCAATCCTGTTTTGGGCTGCTGCTGTAGTTGCTACGTATCTTATCAGCTCCTTTGGGCTGCTGCTATTGATCGTCTCGATATCCTTGTTTATGGCTTCAATCTCCCTTTTCAACGCGCTTCTCCTAGATTCATATTTTGAATAGCCTGCAAGCCTTCCGAGCTCTAGCTCCTTTGCAGCGCGCTTTGTCTTAAGCTCGCCTAGCACCTTCTCTGCCCTGACATTTTTTACATGCATTACTATCTTGAATGGAAAATCTGTTTTCGCTATAATTTTCTCTATAATATCCCTGTCTATGGGCTTTGAAGCCCCTTCAACCAGCGCAGCAGAAGTTGCGCTGAATGCATAACCTTCGCGTTTTATGGCTGCTTCCCTGCTTCCCCCAAGCTCGTATCCGTTGCATACTTCAACAAGGCCGCTGTGCGAGAATATCAGCGCTTCCACCACGTACCACGACTTAAGTGCTACAACAGCTATTATAGTTGAGACTGCGCAAAGCGCTATAAGCCACGCATTGAGGAACGCTATCCCAGCAGCGAGGGCTAGCAAAGCAATGGCGAGCAGAATTATTGGTATTATGTTATCTTTTTTCATAGATATCCCAGTCGCAGCGAAGTGATAAACTCGGATCCCAATGCCCTGCTAAGCTCCCTTATGCTTATCACAGTTAGCGCTATGCTGAGCAGCGGCAGCAGGAACACCTCCACTATGAGCATTGCTATGATGTTTGACAGCTTGACGAATATGCCAAGCAAGCTTGACACCAGCGATTTTGCCATAGAAGAAATGCCCTGCAAGATGCCGCTGGTATTGTTGGTGCTGTTCGATGTGCTAAACATCTGTGTGTCTATGCCAGCACTCTGGCCAGTACTGTTGAGGAGCGATACAAGCGAGGTGATTGCGGTGCTGCTTGCATATGTAGAATAATTTGACACAAGCACGGCGTTGAATACGTATGTCAGTGGCAGCACGCAGAAAAGCCCTATTGCGATAGCCATGATGGCGCCGCCAAGCCTGCGCGTAAAGTACACTATACGCAGCACCATGCCGACAGGAAGCATTATCGATATTGCCGAAACCGCTATGAATTTGAGCAGAATTGCTTGCGCCTCTATGCCTATAATTGCCGTAGTTAGCATCGATATGAGCCTGCTGAATTGTGCAAGTAGCGGAGAGAATAACGAGGCGAGCGATATGCCTATAACAAAGCTAAATTTTATTGAGCTGAGCAGTGCTATCGCTGCATAAACAGAAGATACTGAAAGCAGCATCTCCATAGATATGCTCAGCAGCGACTGGTATGCCGTGCCGTTTATCGTCACGGTGGATGCTCCAGCAAGGTACTCGTAAGCGAAGCATATAGCAGGATTTGAAGCCAGCATCTGCTCGCATGCTGCGTTGATCTGCAACCCTGACATCATGCTGCTTATCAATGTGCCTATAAGCCCGTTCTGGGTAAAAAGCACGAATATAATGCCTAATACGGCGCCGTTTATCGCGGTCTGCAAAAGCTCGTTCTGGCCGAATTCCTTCAGCCTTTTATCCCCAATAGCAAAGCCTATGCCCAATATTATGCCCCCTGCAGATATCATTATCGAGAGCAGCACAATTGCTATCGTGTACATACCCGCAGGCAGCATCCAGCACACCTGTCTAGCTTACGTTTGTGAAATTGCTGAGCAGGTGCGTCGATGCAAGTGCAAGCGAAGTCGACGCAACGCTTAGCGCCCCTACAACTATTGCGCCTATGATTATGTTTATCGAAGCTGTATGGAAATTTGCCTTCTTGTCAGGAGGCAGCATCTGCCCCACGGCGTAGAATATGCCTGCCACTATGAACAATACTGCGCTAAGCGCCGGCCCAACCTGTGAAAGCACAACCTTTAGGCTGTTTATCGTAGTAAGTATCTGCACGCTTCCTGCTACTGTCGTCCTGCTGGCAAGCATTATTGCAAGCATCGGTATTGCTATATACTTTATCGCTATGTTAGCTACATGTTTCAACTTATAACCCATTCGACCACCTGTTACTAAAGTATAATATTATTTACTTAAATACATATTTAAGCATTTCGCTAAATAAAATAGTAATGTGGTTGGAATAGATCAGTTGTTTATCTGGATCAGCGTTCCTTTCTAAGTACGCGGGAAGCTTTTGATACCTCTTCAATCGTTGTTATGTTCAAAAGCTGCAGCAGCTGTTTCTTTTCATATGTGCTTGCCTGAAGCCCTGGATAAAGCTCTGCAATTGTATCAATGGCTTTTCTCTCCTTTGCCTTCCCGCCGCGATCGCCGTCCATCATTATAAAAACAGGCTTGTCGACAGGCAGCTCTTCTCTTTTAAGGCGCAGGGCATCAAGGTTCACTGCTTTTACGCCAAGCGCGGCAAACGCCTTTACGTCATGCAGGCCTTCTACAATGGCGATGCCTGATCTTAGCCTGTCCAGCAGGTTTTCAAGGTCCTTCCTCCTTGCTGCTTCTCTCTCAATGCGCTGCATGCGCCCACGCTTTAGCGGGAGTGGGAGTTGAACCCACGACCTCTAGATTTCTCTTCATCGCCAATGGCTCATCACTCATGAGGCTATGCCTATGAGTCTAGCGCTCTACCAGCTGAGCTATCCCGCCATGCTTGCCATACATTGCGATTGTCGGGATTTGAACCCGAGTTTTTGGCTTGGAAGGCCAAAGTCCTACCAGGCTAGACTACAATCGCATGCATGATACTCTTTTACTTGCACCTTTTTTATACTTTTGCAAGCAGTGCAATAAAAATAGCTATGTAAAATGCAGTGGTAATGTGTTTCAGCATAAAAAAAAGCGCCGCACGAAAGGGTGGTTGCGGCATAAAAAATGGGAGTCCTAGGAATAGGCTTAAGCGTCAATTATTTGTAGGTCAAATCAAAGCATACAGCGCGCGCTACGTGTGCAGTGCCGGGCATGCTGCCTGTATTGTAATACGGCTGAACGTCTGTGCTATCCGCAGGCCGGCCTTCTACATGGTCATATCCTAATTCCATCTCTATCACCTTGCTTCTACTCTTGCTCTCCCGCAGCCATTATTACTGCCGACGCTGATATTTTGCCTCCGCGTCTCCTTGCTATCCTGGCGCTCCTCATCGTGTACTCGGACAGCTTGTCAGCCATCGTTATCCTCAGTGCGGCTGCCACCTCCTTGCTTTCTTTCGCGCCTATCAGCTCCAGCACTTCGGAGAAGTCGCTCCCCTCCATTGCCTTCGCTGCCTTGCTTCTTATCCGTTCGGATAAGATCTCCTCTTCCTTTTGTTTGCCTATCTTCGATAGACCTCCCATATATTCCACCCTTTCTCTTATACCCCTTTACCCTCTTCAATAATAGTTGTGCAGTAACTTATATTTAAATTTATTGTGGAACTTTCCAATATACTTTTAGAAAAACAGCTCTTTTTCCTTGTTTTGATGCTGCTTTTTGCCTCAAAGCCTTTCTATTGCTTCATTAAGCTCGCTCCCATCGACGTTAAGCCTGTGTTTTGACATTATGTACTGCAGCAGCGTTTTGCTATCCTTGCTATTTAGCTCCTTGGCCGCGCCGCTTACAAGCGCCATAAGCTTGCTGCCGCGTATCCTCTCCAAATTGTTGGATTTTATCGCCTGCTCTACTGCCATGTCGCTTCTTGCAAGAGCCTTGAGCACCTCGGGCACTGCCTGCTTTGTAATAGTGCCCTTTTCATAATAATTCAAGAGCTCTACAAGCTTATCGTCGCTTATTGCATCTACATCATACCCATTCCTGCGGAGCTCTGTGAATTGCTGCAATAGCATGTTTGCGATGAATCTCCTGTCTGCGCTTGCCATTCCCGAAATGCGCTCGAACTGGGCAAGCCTGGTAGATCTTAGCAGATGCATGGCAAGCTGCTCCCCTAAGCTCTTCTTGAGTGCGCTCTTCGCCTTCGCTATATCGGGCTTGCTATCCTCAGCGTTCTTTAGCATGGCTGCTGTTATCTCTACAGGCCTTATGTCTGTTTCCGGATACATCCTTGAGCCACCTGGCAGCGGCCTCATGAACCTGGAGGTGCACAGCTTCGTGTCATATGCCATGCGCGTTTCCTCGGGAACACCCTTCATGGCATGCTCTGCGCGCATAATGGCGTAATGCATCGCGCTTTGCACAATCTCGCCGCGCCCTGCAATGATTATGAATGCGTCTCCCTCTTTGATGCCCAACGATTCAGCAAGCATCTTAAGCTCGCTGCGTGATATGTTGTAACTGTTCATGTCTTCGTCGCTGTGTATAAGCCCCTTTACGCCTGCCATCTTGGCGTAATCGCTTATCTCAGTGCCAAGCCTCATCGAGGGGTTTACCTCATATCCGAGCAAACCCTTGAAGCCGTGCAGCGGCAGCGCCATTATAATGCCGTCTTTCATTTTGATGTTGCCTTTCAAAAGCGGGCTTTCTGTATTTTTGAATATGTGCGTGACTTCTACTGGCTTTCCTGTGCTTGCCTTCCTATTTACCAGCTCATCCCTTATTTTTATGAGGTTCTGCTGCCTTAGCACCTCGTTTTCGATGAACTTGTCTATGAGATCCAGCTCCTGTATGCCCTTGAGCTCCACCCTTGCGCCATCCCTTATTGAAACATTGACATCCTGCCTTATCGTGCCTATGCCCCTCTGCACCCTGCCGGTTAACCTAAGCGTGAGCCCTATCTGCAGTGCGACCTCCTTTGCAGCTTTCGGCGTTGGTATGTACTTGTCGGTGTCTATCTCTATAAGCGGTATGCCAAGCCTGTCGGTATCGTATGACACATGCTCGTTGCTGCTCTCCTCTATGCCGCTCGACTCCTCTTCAAGGAATATGGAAGGCACGCTTATGTGCTCTCCCTCTGCTTCTATGAAGCCGTCGCTGCCTACAAGCATGGTGCGCTGGAATGCGCTGGGGTCGCTGCCATCTACAACCTCCTTGCGCATCGGCTCTATCTCGTCGACAATGCTGCAATTAAGGCCTTTTGCTACCGCAAGCGCTATCGCGAGCGCTTCTGCGTTGAGCGCGTGAGGCGGCTCCTCGTCTATGTCGACAAGGCAGGTGTGGCTGTCGAAAATCCTATATGTGAATGCTCTCCGCCTTGAGGATTCGAACTGCGTAGATCTGTCTATCGCGCCTAGCTCACCCGCCACTGCCCTCTGGTAGCGCGTAACCTCTGCCACGGGCTCTGTGCCCTTCTCTACAGGCGTAGCGCTGCACGAGCAGAAGAGCTTTTCCCTTGTGGCGAGCCTTTGGTGTATCTCAAGGCCGCACAGGAAGCCTATCTGCTTATAGTAATCACTTTGATTTTGGCTTTTCTCCATTGTTACCAGAGCTTCTCATCATTTCAACGCCGAGCTTGGCTATCTTGTAAGACACGTTTGCAAGCACGTAAAGCACAAGTATGCCAAGAAAGATTGACGCATACCTGTTTATCGGTATGGCTCCTATAATGCTGCTTGCAACCGCCTGGGCTACGCCGCTTACTGTTATCGTATTATTTGCGCCAACTGCGCTTGGCGCAGTGCTGCTTGCAGCTACAATTGGCTGGCTGCCTGTAAGATATCCATACAGGCCGTACGCCAAGTAGAACGTAAAAAACAGCAGCACTATGCCTACGATGAAAAAAACGATGCCAATGTTTTTGCTGTCCATGCTACCACATTATATCATAAATTCATCATAATTTGATCTGTTGCATATCTCGCCAACAAGGTTCTTGCCAAGAAGCTCTTTTGCCTTTTCAGAATCGTAATTTCCGAGGAGCCAGCCCAGCTTCACGTAAGCGGTCTCTGGCGTCATGTCTTCGCAATATATGGCGCCTGCGTTGCTAAGGAGCCTCAGGTTCCTGTAAACATTGGAATTCACCCTGCCGTATATGCACTGCGAAGTCATGCCTACTACTACCCCTTTTTCTACCGCTTCCTTTATTTGAGGCAGCCATGAAAAGCCCTCGTGCTGCACAGAAACCGGCGTGTGCCCTAGTCCGGTGCCCTCAATAATGATACCTTTGTAGCCCTTGCCCACGTAATAGTCTATTATGCCTGGATCTGAATTTGGATAAGCCTTTACAAGTGCGACCTTCCTTTCAAAGCCTGTCAAAGGCTTAAGCTCTTTGCTCTGGTTTGCTATCTTCTTGTAGCCAGAAGCATACTCTATCTTTAAGTCCTTGCTTACATACGCTATCGGCTTGTCGTTTATGGCCCTGAAAGCATCACGGCGTGATGTGTGCATCTTCCTTGCGTGCGTGCCCCTTATAAACGCGCACTTTGAATCGGAGCTCGATGCGTGCATGCATATGCCGACTTCGGCTATGTCCGAATAGGCGGCAAGCTCCGCTGCGCATGCAAGGTTTAGGAATGCATCGCTAGAGCCCCTGTCGCTGCTCCTCTGCGCTCCTGTTATTACCACCGGCGCGTTTAACCCTTGCAGCATGAAGCTCAGCGCCGCCGAGATATAGTGCATTGTGTCTGTGCCTGTTGTTACCACGACCCCGTGCTTGCCGCTGTTGAGCGCTTCTGCAACATGCTTTGATATCTCCTGCCACTCCAAATATGACATGTCCTCGCTCGCTATGTTGAAAAGCTGCTTTACCTCGATGTTTGCAATGCCCTCGAGCTCGGGCACCTCATACAAAAGCTCTGACGGCTTCAGCAGCATGTACACCCCGCCTGTCTTGTAGTCTACCTTGCTCCCTATGGTGCCTCCTGTATAAAGCAGTTGTATGTAAGGCTTCTTTTCAACAGCATGCTTTTCGGCTCTTTCTGGGAACGTGAATTCCTTCTTGCCTTGCGCGATTTTTTCGAAGCGCATGTCACTGGTGTACCTTATGCCAGTGTTGTAGCCATTTTTAAGCTTTATCACTATTATGTCGCTCTTGTTGTTCTCGGTGCGCGGCATTAGCTCTCCCGTTAGCTTCATGTTGCGGGAGCCAGATTCTATGCTTATCGTATCGCCTACGCTTATGCCTGCTTTTTTCAACATTGCCTCTATGTCGGTCACTGCACCACCTTCCCGTAAAGCGCGTTTGCCGTTGCCTTCTCTATCTTTACCAAGTACCTGCCTCCCAGCTCCACGCGCTCCGTGCTTCCTACAATCACCTGCTTGTAATTCGAAGCCCTTCCGCAGAACGAACCTTCGTTGGCTTCTGTAATAATTATATCCTGCGTGCTGCCTATAAACCTATTGTTTGCCTCTGCCTGCAGCTTTCTGACGAGCCTGCTCAGCTCAGCGCTTCTCTCGTTTATTGTTTCGGTGCCAAGCTGCTTCATCTTCGATGCTTCGGCATGCGGCATGGCGCCGAACTTTGATATGTTCACAACTTCGGGCTTAACCTTTTTCATGAATGCCAGCGTTTCATTGAAGTCTTCTTCTGTTTCTGTTGGGAATCCAACTATTATATCGGTCTCTATTGTTATGTATGGCACTGCGGCGCGCAATTCATCAATGTGCGCGTAAACGCTCTCCATCGTGTAAAGCCTCATCATTGCTTTCAAAACATTGTTGCTTCCTGATTGCACCGGTATATGGGCAAACTTGTATATGTGCCTGTCATTAAGGAGCACGGCGAGCGCTTTGGCATACCTATCAAGGAATTGGGGGTTTAGCATGCCCACGCGCATCATAAAGTCCCCTTCAATGCGCCTTGCCTTATCTAAAAGCCCTACGATGCTTGTATTCCTGTCAGCGCCATATGCGCCCGTATCTTGTGCAGTGAGGTCTATCTCCTTTGCACCTCTTGCAACGCTCAGCCTTATCGCTTCAAGTATCATCTCTTCGGGAAAGCTGTTCAGTGGCCCGCGCGCAAACTTCGTTTCGCAAAAGCTGCAGTTGCTCAGGCAGCCGTCGCTAAGAGGTATTTTTGCAATAACGCTATTATTTGGCTTAAAGAATTCAAGCCTGTTGTTCTTGGTGTATGTATCAAAGACTACTTTCTTGCCCGAGCTTACGAGCTGCAAGGCTTTTGGCAGCATGGCAATGTTCGGCGTGGTTACTATGCTCACGTTCGGAGCATACTTTCTTATAAGGCTTTGGTCTGCCGATGCCAGGCAGCCAGTGGCAACAACCTTCGCGCCTGCGTTGCTAAGCTTCTGCAATTCATAGAGTATCTTCTGCTCAGTCGGCTTCTTCACTGCGCATGTATTTATGATTACAATGTCTTTGCTGTTTTGTGCCACACCAAGCCCATCCAGCTTGTCCTCATATGCAACCTCATAGCCTGCATCTGCCAGCACATTGCCCATGAGCATGCTGTCCGCTTGGTTGAGCGTGCAGCCGTATATCTTTATGCTCACTTTCATAAACTCAATATTATTTTGCACAAAACCTATAAAAATAAGCCCTGTTCACGGTGGCGTGTAGCCAGAATACCAGTTAGAGGCATAATTAACACCTGTTGCTTGGCCATTGTTGCCGTTGCCGCTGTAGTCGTTGGCATTGCAGCCCTTATATCATAACATCAACATTTTCTCAGGCATTGGTGCTCTTCCCATTTCTCTCGCCTGTTAGCGCTTCTATCAGTTGCTTCTTTACCTCGTTCAGTTTGGGCAAACCTTTTACCAGATATTTCAATTCCTCCTTCCACCTGTTCTCTTTCATAGCTCGTATCTTGCTGACCAGCTGCTTCTCATTGTATTTTTCATTTCTAAGCTTTAGCTTTTTATTGAACAATGCTTTGTCATATTTTATCAGTTTGCGCCGCATCATGAAGTATGCATCGTATATATCACGAGTTTCGTTTCTCTCCATTATTGCACACAGCTTTTCTGCAAGCAGCTCCTCGACAGGCATCAAATAGATTACCATTGTGCCTATGTCATAGTATTTGGATACGAAGCTTAAAGATTCCGGCTTCAGGATCAGATCGTGCCTCACGCTTATATCAATTTTTATCTTGTGCCTTTTGCCAGTTTTCGCAAACAACGGCCCCTCAACGAAGAATTCGCTCCTTATGCTAGTTAGCAACCCGTTTTCATCATTTACAAGAACGTTGCCCTTGTTCTTTGTTATGTTGTAGCTCCTTTCAAAATCTTTTACTACAGGCTCTATTAGGCTGTCTATCCTTGCCCCTATTCCTGATGCATCGCCCATGTAGCTGAAGTCAAGGTCTTCCGAGAATCTGTCAAGCCCGTGCAGCATGTATAGTGCAGTGCCCCCTTTGAATTCTAAGTAGTTAGATATCCTGTTTATTGAAATAGTCTTGAGCATTAAGTTTAGCAAATAGTCCTTTTCTAGCTGGCGCTCATCGCTGAACAGGTTCCCGAACTTTAGCAGTGAAGCTTCGTCAATCATATACAATGCGCCATTTTTTGTTTATTTTTTTGCCGTTTGCGTTAGTGTAAACATAATTCCTGTATATATGATTTTCCAGCTTTTCCGTAGCCAAGCCTGCGCTTTCCATGATAAAGCCTAGCTTGTTCACAAGGGTTTTCCTACCAGCCCTTATGGCGTATTCTTCGAGTTTTTCTGCACTTACCATGTTTTCCTCATTGGCCATCTTCATCGCGTCAAGCAGCAGCTGCAGCCTTACGTTGAAGTACAAGCAGTCTACGAAAAGCTTTTCTGGTTCAGCTATGTATGCGCCGCCTTTCTTCACATAGCCAAACATAAGCTGCCTCCTTACCTTTCTGAACTCTATCTCGTTCCTGCCCGATACGATGCCCTTGTGCCTTTCCAGCGTTATCACAGAGTAGCGTATTATGTTCTGGTCTATCAGCCCGTAATACTGCATTCCGGCGAGAAGGCTCACATAGGATGGAAACATTATGTTGGATGCTATCTCATACATGTCAGCACCCTTTATCGCGTAAACGCCCCTCTCTATCCTAATTACATCCCTGCTTTTCGAGAGCATGAGCGACGCGTACGCTATCGGCTTGCCCATGAATTTCGCGGCATCGTAAGTTGTGAAAACCTTCTTGTTGGCGCGCGAAAGTTCATCCAAAACATCCATAAAGCGCATATTTTAACATTATGGAGCAAGATATTTATACTTTTCTATAAATAACTATGCACAAAATAGTAATTGGTGGTTCAAGATGACCAATCAAAAAGCCACCATTGGAAGCCCACAACTTCAATCGTGGTATGATGTCACTATTTTAGATTGAAGATCCGATAAGTACATTGCTTGCTTTTTCACACTATCACAAATGCTATTAAAAAATAATAAATAGGTTTCTTTGTGTGTGCCATCAGATCCAAAAAAACTGCCCACTCAAAGAAAAGGTTTATAATCCATAACTCCTAATAAAATCAGCGATTAATGCATACTGCAAGGTGTAACAATGATACTTTGTGAAAGATGTAAGAGGGAGACATACCGCTACGAAACCTGCAACTACTGTGGCAGGAAGGTGTGCTACGACTGCATAAAGAGCAGTCGCAGGTACCATAAGACAGTGAGGCTCGTAATCTGCAAGGACTGCTGGGGAGACATGAAAAAGAGGAGAGCCTTCAAGAACAACAGCGCAGAAGTTCTTGAGGCAAAGGCGCAGGCTGCTACTGCATAAAGCTTGCCGTGCTTGCAATTAGGCTCGTGGTGCGTCAATGGACATGAAGGCTTTTGAAGACTCGGTGCTCAGGTACTGGCTTGAAAAAAACGTAAACGCGAGCTTAAAGCAGAAGAACAAGGGCAATAAAAAGTTCTATTTCCTTGACGGTCCGCCCTATGCTTCTGGCGAGCCAGGGTTCTACCATGCGTGGGTGGTAGTAACAAAAGACCTTGTGCTGCGCTACAAGCGCTATCGCGGCTTTGATGTCCATGACAGGGCAGGCTTTGATGTGCATGGGTTGCCTATAGAGGTCAAGGTGGAAAAGCAGCTGAACCTTGCCTCAAAGAAGGACATACAGGAGCGCATAGGGGTTGCAAACTTCATAGATAAATG
The DNA here is from genome assembly GCA_021816895.1 of Microcaldota archaeon. Taxonomy (GTDB): domain Archaea; phylum Micrarchaeota; class Micrarchaeia; order Micrarchaeales; family Micrarchaeaceae; genus JAKAWW01. Next base: position 375,751 of record JAKAWW010000001.1, read on the forward strand.
CAAGAGCTTTGCCGATGAACAGGTAAAGCTTGCAACGGGCACGTTCCTTAGGTATGGATCTTCGATGGATTTCAAGGACATGTACGTGCCGCACAGGAAGGAATACATGGAAAGAAGCTGGGCCATATTCAAGAAGATATATGACAAAAAGCTCGTATATGAAGGCAGGGAGCCTCTTGCCTATTGCCCGCACTGCGAAACCGTGCTTTCGCAAGGCCCTGAAATAGAATACAGCATGGAGAACGATCCCTCAATATTCATAAAATTCAAGGTAAAGGAAGGAACTTCTAATGTATCACTGCCTGACAATACCTACCTGGTAGTATGGACAACTACACCATGGACCTTGGTGTCAAATGTCGCTATAGCGGTAAATCCAAAGGAGCTTTATGTAGTCGCAGGCACAGGTAGCGAGAACTTCATAATTGCAAAAAGCAGGCTTGACGAATTCGCTTCCGCAACTGGCATCAACCTTGTCGTGGCTGGCGAATTTTATGGCAGCGAGCTTGAAGGAACTCAATACTTGGGCTTGTTTGGCAACGATGTGCCTGCTCAATCAAGAATAAGCAAACATCATATTGTCATAACTAGCGAGAGCTTCGTATCTGCTTCGGAAGGCACAGGCTTGCTGCATGTCGCCCCTGGCCACGGCCCCGAAGACTTTAAGCTCGGCAGGGAGCACAAGATGCCCGTGTTGTCTCCTGTAGATGAGCATGCGCGCTACAATGCAGAAGCCGGCATCTTCGCAAATCTGCAGGTGCCTTCTGAGGCCAATAAGGCAGTGCTTGACTATCTCAAGAAGGGCGGGGCGCTCATACTGCATGGCACAGTGAGCCACAGCTACCCGCACTGCTGGCGCTGCGGCAGCAAGCTCATCTATGTGGCCACGAAGCAGTACTACATAAACGTCGGCAAGATCAAGGGCAAGATGCTTGCGCAAAACAAAAAGGTAAAGTGGTATCCTGGCTATTCGTCAAAATGGTTCGAAGACGCGATAAACAGCTCTCCCGACTGGTGCATCTCAAGGCAGAGGTACTGGGGCATACCTATACCATTGTGGGAGTGCGAAAAGTGCGGCAATGAAAAGGTTGTAGGATCAGCAAATGAGCTTGAAGAACTTTCAGGCCAGGAGCAAGAGCTCAGCGACCTGCACAGGCAGCACGTTGATGGAATTGAAATTAAATGCGACAAGTGTGGAGGCACTATGCGCAGGATACCAGACATATTTGATGTATGGTACGATTCTGGCGTAGCCCATACAGCTAGCCTTTCCGATGATGAGTTCGCAAAGCTCTTTCCTGCAGACTGGATATCGGAAAGCCTAGACCAGTTGCGCGGTTGGTTCACTACTTTGCTAAGGACTGGCGTAGCGCTATATGGCAAAACACCATTCCTAAGCGTTAGCATTGGCGGCATGGTAAAGGACGAGACGGGCCAGGAAATGCACAGGCACCTCGGCAATATCATCAGCGCAAACGAGCTGCTCGAGATATCGACTGCAGACGCTTTCAGGCTGTGGAGCCAAAGCCATCCCAGGTGGGAGGAGCTGCGGCTTAAGAAGGAGGAGCTCATTGAGGCAAACAGCAACATGATTACCATATACAACATAGCGGAACTTGCAAAGGAGCTTTTCCAGCGCGCAGGCATAGATGCAAAGAGCATCTTAAGGCCTCCGGCAGGCCTTGAGCTTGAGGAGCAGTGGATCGTGTCGAGGCTCAACAGCCTAATACTCGATTCCACAGTGCACCTTGACAGGTACGAGATAGACAGCATGGTAAGGAATGTAAGGGAATTCCTTCTCGAAGACGTGAGCAGGTTCTACCTGAAGTTTGCCAAGCAACGCGCCGAGCAGTATTCTGCGCGTACCGTAAAGAGGGTCGCTACACTGCTTGCATATGTGCTGAGAAATGCGCTTGTAATATCCTCAATAGTGGTGCCATTTGCTGCCGAGCACATATACCAGGAGCTTTTCAGCAGCGGCGAAAGCATATTCATGAACAAATGGCCCAAGCCAATGAAGAGCAAGATAAGCACAGAGATAGAGGAAAAATTCAAGCTGCTCAAGCTTGTCTGCAATGCAGCTCTGTCGGTTAGGGAGCAAAAGGGCGCCAAGCTCAGGTGGCCCATCAGCGAGGTAATAGTCAAGACTAACGATGAATCGGTGCTTGAAGCGGTAAGCGAGCTCGCACCGTTCATAGAGATGTATGCAAATGCAAAGATGCTCAAGACTTCAGAAGTCGCAACATCAAAGAAGCTTATAAAGCCCCTATTCGCGAAATTGGGCCCGTCTTTCAAGGCTGATGCTCCGATGGTCGCGGAAGAGCTGTCAAGGCAGGATGCCGACACAGTAAACAACGAAATAGCTGCAAATGGATTTTATGAGCTTCATACAGGCAAGGGTGTTTTCAACATCGAAGCCGGACATTTTGCGGTGGTGGAAAATACCGAAGCTGAAAGCGGGACTTCTGTGCAGTACAACAATTCTTCAATAATAGTTGACATTAACGCCGAGCAGACAGAAGAGCTGCGCAAGGAGCTTGTCAAAAGGGAATTCATAAGGCGCATACAGATGATGAGAAAGGAGATGAAGCTCAGCAAGCCCGAAAAGGTTGACCTATATGCAAAAATGCCCGTGAAGTATGCTGAGCTTATTGATACATACATCAACGAAATAAAAAAGAAGGCTAGCATAAGGCATGCAAAGCTCAACGCCGAAATGCCCAGCGGCGCATATGAAAAAGGCTGGAGCATATTCGACGAAGAGTTTATAATAGCCCTTGCCAAGACAGCATAACAAACTAATACTTATAGCCATAAATGTAAATCATGGCCGGCTTGCCTGAGCAATACAGCGGCGCAGAATCGTTCAAGCACATAGATAAGCTCATAGCCAGCAATGACCGCGAGCTGCTTATCATATCGCCATACATAAGCGACTACTACACAAGGAAGCTCCTAAGGCAGAAGAGGAAGAGGATACGCGTAATAACTTCTGAAGGCTCTGTTGCAAAAGGCAAGCTCCTTGCATCATTGCACAAAACCCAATGGCGAAGCTACGCGCAGGCCATTATATATTTTGCAGTTCTGGCAGGAATATTTGCATACATACGAATAGCTTATGCGGCACTTGCTTCTCTTGCTTTTGTTGCTGGCATTGCAATTGTATTTGCCCATAATGCAAGAAAAGGCTCAAATTCAAACATAGAAGTCAAGTCTACAGGAAAGCAGTTTATCCATGAGAAGATGTACATAGGGGACAATATTGCAATCGTGGGCAGTGCAAACCTTACCTTCAGCGGCATGCATAAAAACATAGAGCACATAGAGATAATAAGCGATGCGGCTTACATAGCAAAGCTGAAAAGCCACTTCGAAGTGCTTTGGAAGTCGTATTAGCGCCGCGTTACATGAATGCCGCGCCTTTTTCTGTCACTATTACATCGTCTTCTATCCTTATTCCGCCAAAGCCTTCTATGTATATGCCTGGCTCGTCGCTAAACACCATTCCTGGCCTAAGCTTGAACTTGTAGCCCCTGCTTAAGCCTAGGCCGTCATGCACGTCTATGCCTATGGAATGGCCCAGGCTGTGGATGAATTTACCGTTGTAAATGCCATTGCTTGCAGTATTTATGTAATGCTCAGCGGCGATGTGCGGCGCGCTGGCAAGCGCTCCTGGCTTTATCTCTCTGAGCGCTCTTGCCTGCGCCTCCTTTACTGTATTGTACATATCAATGATCCTTGCATATTTTTCAGAGCTTTTTTCGGGTTTGAATATGAACGTCCTGGTGATATCAGAGCAATAGTTCATGTACTTGGCGCCAGCATCAATTAGTACGATGCTGTTTGGCTTCAATGCTGTGCTGTCTGGCATGTGGTGCGGCATCGCCGCATTCTTGTCGAACGAGACTATGGTTTGGAATGACTGCCCGTCTGCTCCGTTGAGCATCATAAGGTAGTCGAATTGTGCAGCAAGCTTCTTCTCCGTGATCCCCTCCTTGAAATATTTTGGAATTTCGGCAAAAGCTTTCTTCGCGATTGCGTTTGCCTTCCTCATGAGCGCAATTTCACCGGGATCTTTTACGAGCCTTGCTTCTGCAAATGCACCGCTTGCGTCTATTATGCGCTTCGCGCCTAACTCAAGTATGCGCTTTGCATAGCCGTAAGGCAGAAAGCTTCCGTTTATGCCCACCGTTCTGCCACTTACTTGCTCGCGTATAATGCTGTCTATTGCATCCTTGCTGTTCTCCTTTATTACGCGCATGTTGTTTGGCTTCTGCTGCAATGCTGTGTAGTACTCCAATTCCGAAGTAATAAGCGTTGCAGATTTTCTCTTGAGCAATAGCACCGAATCCTCGAAGATGCCGCTCGTGAAGCCGCTAATGTACAGGAAGTTGCTGTCTATTATGCCCGTGTTCATTACTATAATTACATCGGCGTTTGTGTGCCCAAAGATTTTTGACAATCTGCCCACAATACTGCGCATAATGCATCACACATCGCTTATATCAATCACACCTCGAAAGTGTCGCCTATTTTCGGCGTGTATGCTTTGTATTTGCCTGATATGTCGTTCCTGAACTCTTCAGATTTGCTTGGGTCACCATGCACTATGAACACGCTTTTAAGGTTGCTTATGCTCGAAACAAGCGTATCTAGCTGCCTCCTGTCTGCATGCGCAGAAAGATGGTAGTTTTCAACAGCCATCTGCACGCTTATCTCCTTGCCGTTGACGTGCACTGTCTTGTTGCCTTCTAGTAATCTCCTTCCCAATGTGCCTTCGGCCTGGTAACCAACAAGTATCATCTTGTTGGCGGAATTCTTCGCAAGCCTCGATATGTAATACAATACGGGCCCGCCAGTGAGCATGCCGCTCGTGGTCACTATTATGCTGCTCTGGTCTTCTGTTGCTATCTTGCCGCGCATCTCCTTCTTCTCAACGGGCACGAAGTTGCTGCTTTTGAACGGGTCGTAGTCGCTCATCAGTATCTTCTTCTGCAGCTCGTCCCTGCAGTATATCACATTGTGTCTGTATATGCGCATTGCCTTGTTTATCATTCCGTCTACATAGACAGGCACCTTGCGCATTACTCCGGAATTTATGTAATCGTCAAGGAAAAGCAAGACCTCTTGCGCCCTGCCCACCGCAAAAGACGGTATTATGACCTTGCCGCCCATGTCTATTGTCTCGTTTATGCTCTTCAGCATGTCCTTCGCAATCTTGGCCTCGCTTGTGAACACGTCCTGTTTGCTCGCATATGTGCTTTCCGTTATGAGCACATCGCTGCTTAGCCCTTTGACATCGGCTCCGTCAAGCAGCCTTGTTCGCGCAAGGTGCACATCGCCTGTATAAAGCACGCTTTTCCTGCCGTCGCTTACGCGTATCATTGCGCTGCCCACGATGTGCCCTGCAGGTATGAATTCAACTTCAAGGTCGTTAAGCCTTATCTTCTTGTTGTATTCCACTATCTTGTAGCTCTTGTGCAGCCTTTCAATGCCGTTTTTCGTGACGTTGCTCGGATTTGATATGTGCATGTAGTCGCTTATCAGCACGTTTATTAGCTCCACAGTGGGCTTTGTCGCATAGACCATGCCTTTATATCCTGCAGTGTATATATGAGGCAGGTATCCGCAATGGTCCAGATGGGCATGCGTTACCAGCACTGCATCTATTTCGTTCAGCATCCTGTCTCCTATTAGTGGGTATTCTTCTTTTTCCCCAAGCTTTACTCCTGCATCGAGGAGTATCTTTGTTTTTTCTGTACTTATCATTATGCAGCTGCGGCCTACTTCGCCCGCACCTCCATAGAAAGAGATCTTCAATCTAACACCTTTATTTTCTATTGTTTTGTTTTATTTATATTGATTTGTATTTTGCGTTTGCGCCCACTGTAGCATTGCATGCACGGGCTAAAACACGTTTTGTGCAATCTGCACCGCGCTCATTTATTTTGCAGGCTTCCTTTTTATCACTGCAATGTCCTCCAGATTTATCTCCTGCATGGGCTTCTCCTTGTGTGCCTGCCTCTCTACCTTGCGCTTGTTCTGCCACCTGCCAAGCTTCAGGACCTTCCTGAGATCAGTATAGAGAGCATCGATCTTCGCATCCTTATCAGCTATGTCAGAGTTGTACTTTGCAAGATCAGCTGTGTACCTCTCTATGTCGCTCTTCATGAGCTGCACTTTCCTCTCAAGCCTGACAAGGGCGAAGGCTTCATCAAGCTCTGCATCAAGCTGATTGATTTTCATAACGAGTTCCTTCTCTTCAGACAATGAGGAAGCCTCGGTAGAGATCTTAAATTCAAGCCTGCGCTTCTGGTGCTTCAAGTAGCCTATCTTCTTTGTATCGAAACTGCCACTGCTCTTCTTCATCTCGAGCAGCTTCATTGTGGCTGTGAGTTCCGCTTCTTTATAGCTGATGCGCCTCCTGAGGTCTTTTACCTTAAATATCATTGAGCTCCTTTCTTTCTTGAGGCCGTCTATGTTTACCTTTATCGCCTCTGCCTCCTTGTTGTGCGACTCCTTTATTATTTCGTTCAGCGGCACTGTCTTTGGGCGCTGTGCATCTGTACGGCTCTGTGCAGTAGCCTGCCCCGCATTCTGCCTGCTTTCCTGCGTATTCGTTGCGTCTTTATTGATGCCTGTCTTCTGTTCGTCTATGCTATTCAGGGAATCGCCTATCCTCCATTAAGTGCAGCATTATTGTTTGAAAGCTCCTTGTAAAGGTCGATAAGCCTGTCTGCAACCTTCTTTATCGAATACTCTTTTGCAGTGCTTACCGTTTCTTTATATGCATCAACATTATTTATAACCTTTTCTATTTTTCTTGCACAATCCGTTACATTGCCTGGCTCGAACTTTTCGCCGTTCTTCCCATTCTTTATGATCTCCTGCAGCGCCAGCTTGTTTGCCCCCACTACCGGCGTGCCTGTGGCCATCGATTCGAGCAGCACTATGCCTTGTGTTTCAAACGTGGAAGGCAGGCACACAACGTCCGCGGCAGCATAGTAGTTTGGAAGCGTGTCATCGTCTATGAAGCCCACAAACTTGACCTTGCCGCTAAGGCCCAATCTTGCGCTTAGGTCCATGTACCTGCGCATCAGCGGCCCAGTGCCCCCGACTACCAGCACATAACCGTCATCGAGCTGCTTTATGGCCCTGATAAGCACCTCGAGGTGTTTTTCTTTGCTGAGCCTGCCCACATACAGCACCAATTTCTTGTTGCCTTCTACGAGCTTATCGCGCAGCTTCCTTCCGTCAACATTCTTGTTGAACTTCTCCAGGTCTATGCCGTTTGGGACTATTACGCTGTTGTTTATGCGCCTTTTCTTCAGTATGCTGCTTACCGTTCTGGTAGGTGCAATCGTGTAGTTGCACCGTTTGTAGAAGTAGCGCGCATACCCCCACGAATACCTTAGGGCGTAGCGCTTCATGAAGCTGCTGTTTGGCATGTATTCGTTTATTACCTCCTTTTCAGTGAACATCGTGTGGAAGGAGCCCGCTATCGGCAGCTTGTTGAGCCTGCTCAGCAGCAGGCCGTAGAAGCCCATCGTGAACGGCGTGTGTGCGTGTATAACATCTATGTCCATGTTCTTGAATTTGAAGTACGTCATGAACGGGAACAGCGCTATGTTGTATTGCGGGTACTTGTTGAACTTTGCGCTCGGCGCCACGAAAATGCGGCTGTCCTTCTTTGCAGCAGCTCTGGTGTCCTTGCTGCCGCTTACGAACAGGTAAACATTATGGCCCCTGCGTTCAAGCTCGTTGCGCGTGTTTATTATAGAAGTTACCACTCCGTCAACGGCTGGCAAATAGGTATCGCTATAAAATGCGATATTGAGGGTCTCCATTATTATACCTTAAAGCAATGCTGCCTTATACTACAATGGCTTCCCCACCGAGCTTCTTTATCTTTTCAGCAGCGCCTTTTGAAAAGGCCGATGCCTTTATTACAGCAGGCTTTTCCAATGTGCCGTTGCTAAGCACCTTGTACCCCTTCAGCTCCACAGTGGGTTTTTCTTCCCCTTTTAGCATTGCAAGCCTGTTGACGCCATCCAGGCTGATTGAATTCTGCCTCTTTCTCCTCCATGGGGCGAAGCCCTTGCTTTTCTTGAGCCACGGCTCCTTGGCTGTCATGTGGGTGAACTTGTGCTTTCTCGCGCCTGCCTTGCCGACTCCGCCTCGGTCGCCCGCGCCCCTGGCGTTCTTTATGTTGCCGGCTCCCCACCTGCGCGTTCCAAAATATTTCCTGTTTCTCTTGCCGTGCCTTACTACCATCTTCACACCATGCGTTTTATCAAACCGTTTATCTCTGCGCCCATATATCCCAGCGCGCCCCCCTGCTTGTATCCGCGCTTTATGCTCCTATAGCCGCGCCTCGGGGGATGCAGCCTTATCGGCACATGGTCATTTATCTTTCCAAGCATTGATTCTATTGGTTGGTCGCCGCTGCCTACCTCTATGCCTTGCTTCTTTATGAGTATCTTCATCGTCTCTTCGCTTATCTCGCCAAATGCTATGTAATTGTTGCATTTGTCAAGCATTCCCATGTAAGAGGGCGTTAACTTTATTACTGTGCAGTTGTTCACGCGAGGCACATTGAGCCTGTCGAGCGTCTCGTTGATGTCGCTGCGCACGTGCATCCTGCCTCTAACTCTTACCACTGCCACTACTTTATCTAGTAATTTATCATCCATAAAAACACGCTTTGCCATGTAAGTGAAAAATGTATGTATAGCTTACCTATAACTATGCAGGCATTAGTTATATATTACTTGCTGTTTGCCGCTTGCGCGCCATATTGCATGCAAACCGTAAAACTTCCAATAACTTCAGATGCGCACAAAATCTAAAAAGCTTTTCCCAAGAAAGTTTAAGCGCGGCCAAGTGGTGGTTACCTGTACTACAGCGAGTTTGCGAAGATAAAGACAGTAGAAAAAATGCTGGAAAGGCTCGCTTATATCTCTGTAGGGTTCGATGTGCTTGCCGCAATAGCTACTTTCTTTGTAGTGCATGAGCAAACAAAGGCTTTCGGCTCGCTGCTAATGGTAAGCGACTATCTCATATTCATAGAGGTGGTAGTTGCCGGAATAATAGTGGCGCTGCTCATAACAATGAAATACTACAACAAGATAGTTGACAGGGTAAGCGCTGCAATTTTCAAGATAAAGCACGTGAAATAGTACAGGGCTTTGCGGCGCTTCAGCCTTGCTGGAACAGGCTCCTCTGCCTGTTTTCAAAGGCCCTATGGCTCTCCCTATTTAGCATGTCCACCTTTCCAAATACCCCGTCATATCCTGCATCTATGCTTATCCTTTCATTCCTTATGTTGCTTATCGCTTCTGCAATGCCCTTATTTGATGCGCCCTCTATGCTTTCCGTGCTCGCATCAAGCAGTATGCTGAACTCGTTTCCCAATTTGCTTATCATGTCATTGTACATGCTCTTTACTGCAGCGGAATAGCTGCTCTTCCTAAGCACATATGCTATGATCTCTATCAGCGGCACCGTCTTCTTGTACGGTATTGCGCCTTTCGGCACGAAGCCAGGTGGCCTGTCTGCCAAGTCATTGACCCTGTGAAGCACGCCTATGACAAGCTTCTTGCCACATACGGGGCATATGTCGCTCTTTTGCGTTTCCGGGTCGGAAGAATAGCTGCACTGCCTGTGGCCGTCATAGTGGTACTTGCCCTCTTCCGGGTAGTACTCTATTGTATGCAGGAATCTTTTTGGATCCTTCTTCCTTATCGCATCCACTATTGCATCGTAAGTGAAATCGCTTATGTCAAATACGTTAGCCTCGCGGCCCATTTTTGGCAGTGAGTGCATGTCGCTGTTCGATACTAGCGCGAATCTGTCAAGCTTTGACAGCCTCCAGTTCATCTGCGGATCGCTGCTGAGCCCTGTTTCAAGTGCGTATATGTGATCAACCCTGTCTTCATACGCTTCTTCTATGGAGTCGAAGCCTGACATGGATCCAAGAACGCCGAAATACGGTGTCCATGCGTGCGCAGGAAATACAAATGCATTTTTATCCGTGCTTATTGCGGCATCTACAAGCTCTGCCGAGCTCATCATCAGCGTTGGCCTTCCATCAGAGTCAAGCGAGCCGCGCTTCTTGAGAATGTCTCTCAATTGTTCTGCCTCTTCTATGCTCTTTACAAATACGCAGTGGTGCACCTTTCTTATTTTGCCTGAATGCTCATAGATTGTGGACACTTCGCCTCCGACCATGAACCTTACGTTAGACTGGCTTCCTTTTATCCTGTATAAGCCTGCGCCGCTTTCCTCGAGATTGAGCTTGAGCTCTGAAAGCCACGGTGCGTTGACAAAATCCCCAGTAGCAAGGAGCGATATGCCTTTTTGCAGTGCCGTAGCCTCCATGCTCCTGATCGTAATGTCGTTGCTGCACGCCCTGGAGAAGCGCGAGTGCGTATGTAAATCTGCTATAATCTGCATTGAACCACGATGTTCTTACACGCCGTTCTTTGGGCAGATGCTGTTTAGCGGGCATTTGCCGCACTGGGGTACTATGTTGCATATCTCCTTTCCGTGCGCCTTGAGCACATACGCAAAGTTTGCCCAGTACCTCTTTGGCACTTTGGCTTTAAGGTCGTCTTCGACGCCATCAGGATCTGTTTTGTCTGTCAGGCCAAGCCTATACGAAACGCGCATAGCCCATGTATCTATGGGCATGCCTTCAACGATGCCAAAGCCGTTTATCAATATCGTATTGGCGGTCTTGCGCCCTATGCCCGGAAGCTCCGTGAGCTCATCAATTGTGGAAGGCACCTTGCCGCCATATCTCTGCTCTATGAGCTTGCAGGCTCCTATTATGCTCTTTGCCTTGTTGCCTGCGAACGTTGCCTGCCTTATGTACTTTAAAAGCTCTTCTGGCGTAGAGTGTGCATAATCTTTTGCTGTGTGGTATTTTTTAAACAGCTCCGATGTGACTTTTATGACAACTTCATCTTTGGTCCGCGCTTCTATTATGGCCCCTGCAAGCAGGTTTACAGTAGTATCGAAATGCAGGAAATATTTTGCATCCCTGTAAAGCCTTTCGAGCTCGTCTACCACTTTTTGAGCGTCTTGTTCCCCAAGCAGCTTTGCTTTCTGTGCAGCCATACTATCAATTTTACTGAAAACATTTATACACGTTTTGAGAAAAAGATATGGTCAAAATGAACGCCTCAGGTAAAAAGCAATACATCGCGGAAATAATACGCAGGCTGAAGCAAAGGTATTCAAGCGAGATGAAGACGCGCCTGGACCATTCGACAGGCTGGCAGCTCCTTGTGGCAACCATGCTTTCCGCCCAAGCAATGGACTCCACGGTAAACAAGGCGACGCACAGCCTTTTCAAGGCATACAAGACGCCAAAGGATTTTTCCAGGCTAAAGCCAACGCAGCTCTACAAGTTCACGCGGAGCATAGGCCTTTACAGGGCAAAAAGCCGTAACATAATAAAGTCAGCCAGGATGCTGGCAGAGCAATATAACTCGAAAGTGCCAAAAAGCATAAACGAGCTTACTCGACTGCCTGGCGTGGGCAGGAAAACTGCAAATGTCGTCCTTGCGAATGCCTATGGCATAAACGAGGGCATAGCCATAGACACGCACTGCATAACCGTATCGAACAGGCTTGGCGTTGTGCGTACAAAGAACCCTGAAAAAATAGAGCAGGCACTGATGGAAATAACTCCCAGGAAAGAGTGGGGCAATATAACACATCTCTTTATAGCCCTGGGCAGGGACGTATGCACTGCAAGGGCAAAGCTCTGCGAAAGGTGCGTGCTGAACGACATCTGCCCTTCAAGCACCGTAAAGGTGGTCAAATGAAGGCCTGCCTGTTCAGCGGAGGCAAAGATTCAACGCTTGCACTGCACAAGGCAAGCGCGGAAAAGAGCGTCGAGCTGCTGATAACGATGCTGTCGCAGAATGATGACAGCTACATGTTCCACAAGGCAAACATAGGATACACAAAGCTGCAGGCGGAAGCGATGGGCATAGAGCAGAAGATATTCGAGACCAAGGGCGAAAAGGAGGCAGAGCTGCTGGATTTGGAAAAGGCGCTTGTTGAAAACAATGTGACTGAGCTTGTCACAGGGGCAACTGCAAGCGAATACCAGAAGAGCAGGATAGACCAGCTCTGCAAAGCCCACGGCATAACGCACATTGCCCCTCTTTGGCACACAGATCCGTTAGAAGAGCTGCGCGAGCTTTGCGAAAGCTACGATGCGATAGTCACAAAGGTGGCCGCTGAGGGCTTTGATGATTCATATCTTGGCGCAAGGATAGACGGCAGCATGGTAGAGAGGCTGAAATTGTTAAACCAGAAATACGGTGTCAACATGCTCTTCGAGGGCGGCGAAGCCGAATCTTTCGTGCTCGATGCGCCAATGTTCAAAAAGCGCATCGAAATCAAGAAAGCGCACAAGGAGTGGGACGGTTTTGTGGGCCTGTATGTGATAGACGAAGCGGTGCTTTCCGCTAAGCAGTAGCTGGTGAAGGCAAAATCAGCAAGCTTTGCTCATTGTTCTTTTGGCTGCGCCATCCTGGCAAAAGCCCTGTCGGGCACCTGTATGTAAAGGCAGTAGCCAAGGCCTCCCTTTAGTGCGCCGTCCAGCGATTCGCCAGGTATCGCTTCAACTTCCTTTTCCGTATAGTTTGGTATGCGGTGATTGAACCACGGAGCTCCAATGTGCCTGTCGGCAACAAGCTTTTCTGCAGCGCTAACAGTGTTGGAATTAAGCGTTACTTCCCTGTGCTTGCCATTCGTAACCTGCTCAAGTATGCTTTCTGCCACTACCTTTTTTACATATGCCGCCTTGTCTTCCTTGCTTATATATGCGGCATGCCCTGAAGCACCTATATACGCGCTTACTGCAGGCGCGTTCTTAAGCGCATCATATTCTGTATAAACCTTCCTGCCTATCTTCCTCTCGTTAAGGGCAACGCGCTCATAAATCTTGTCAACGTCATAGGGCTTTATAAGCAGCAGCCCGTGCATCAGCGCGCTTTTCACGCCCCAGAACATGGCATGGCTTGCTATCACCCTGCCATCAACATTTATAGTTGAGGCCCTGTTGTCTACGCTTGTGCTGTCAATGCCAAGCCCCGCAAGCGCATCGCCTATCTTTTCGGCAAAATATTTTCTCATATCCTCAAAATGCCCAAAGCTTCCGTCGCGCGGCACTGTGAACGTATAGGCAAGCGCATTTTCGTCAAATTCCACATGGGAGCCGCCTGTAATCCTTCGCGCTACTTCGAACGTATTGTCAAATTTTTTAATCGCGGAAGTCGCTTCGCTGTAGCCCAGCACAATGGCATCTTTTTCCACGTTCCAGAACCTCACCGTTGCAAGCTTTGAATCCTCAGACCTTTGCAGCATGTATTCTTCCATTGCCATGTTCGCTCCTATGCTAAGTGTATTATTGCCCCAGTACTCGTAATCGAACATATTTGCCTATGCGCAGGCAACCAATAAAATTGTTTGGCTTTCAAATAGGCATGGCGGGTCAAAAAGATAGTTATTCTTCTATAAGGTGCCAACTTCGCCAATAGCCCTTTCAAGTAGCTCCCTCTGCGTGTGCATGCCTATTGCAGTATTGAGAAACCGCTTGAATGGCAACTCTTTTTTGTAAATAATGTAGAAGAGCACAGCGCCCACGGCATAATAATTGTCCACGAAGCCCATCCTGCGTATGCCATTGAAATGCCCGTTGTAAGCATCTCTTGCATAGCCTACACTGTTTATGTCATGGAATTGCCTGCCCCTAATTTTGAGTTCTACCTCGCCCAGCTCATTATTTACATAATCCAAGAATTCACGCGCTTTCGCATCATTTGACGCATACTGTTCAACAATGCTGTAAAGCTCCCTGTTGTTTTGATAGGTATAACCTTCGATTCCGATCTTCTTTGCCACTTCCTTTTCAAAAAGCATTGAAAGCACAGGAGGCAAGCCTTCGACAAGCAAAAGGTTTTTAGCTACAAATTCAGCAGTAAGGGGAATTACTGCGTCTTGGGCCATGTGCACATATTCGTGGAAAAGGCTCAAAAAATTTATCGTATACAGCTCAATGGCCGAAGGCATCCTGGCGCTTATCGCGTTTGGCACATAATGGCTAAATAGCAATGCGCCTTTCCCGCTGCTCAAGAAGGAGCGCGGTATGTACATGCTAGGATAATTTCCTTTGTGATTGGTCATCTGCGCATAGCGATCCGGTGTTACTAGTGTATAATCAGGCATGCCCTTCCAGTTTTCAACGCAACTTTTGAACATGCCATCTACAATAAGCCTTGTTTGATCGGCAAATCTCTCATTTATGTTATTGAGCACGGAAGAAAGCTTGAAATCCTTGGAATCTTCACCAGAGGCAAGTTGCCTAAGAAAATCAGCGGCGTTGCTCGCATAAGGGATTTCTCCTGGTTTCTCCTTATACCCGAACATAATAATGTAGGCGCCTTGGAGATATTTATAGATTTGCGTCAATCTGACAGAATGGCAGATATTTTAAGGATCTTATGAGGAAAGATAATCATAATTTCTTTACTGCTTATTTGTTTTTGGCAATAGCCCCTGATGGAAGTATGCCATATAACTGGTAGGTAGCCCCAGGAGAGCGCCCTTTTCTCGATAAGGAACCCGCCGTTATGATAATATAAAAAGAAAGGCTCCTTAAATTCTAAGGAGCAAAATCAAGCCAAATACTATAAGTTTTTATGCTATTGTGCTTTTCTTGCTTCTACAATTTCTAGGTGTTCGTGTGTAATGTTTATGTTTCTTATTTTAATTATTCCTATATATTCTTCAAAAAATTTGTCTTCTTCTGGAGGAAATTTTGTTGGATTGTCGATGATAATTGCATCATCACTAATATTGCTCTTTAATATTTCTTTAAATTCATACAGGCTAGCATAATTACCATCAACATATACTATAACATAATTTTTGTTTTTGATGGCATCGTTGATTTCCTGTATAATCTCGCCATATCCGAATAGAGCTTCATTATTAATTGAAGGCTTCATTATTAGTGACCAACCACCAATATCTATCCTGTGAACTAGGGGAATATCTTCAGATGTTTTTCCTGCTTCTAATGAGTAGAGGAGTGTTGGGTTCTCTTTTACTAATTGTAGGGATTTCCAAAAATTGAGAAGATTTTCTTTAATAAGATAGTTGTCTTCCTCTGTGATACTTGTGTCTGTGACTTTTTGCAAGGCAGATTCATCTACCTCTTCGTCTTTTCCATTTCGTTTTTCATTCTTCATTTTCTCACTTCGTCCTTCTAATGAGGACATTATAGAGGTTACTTGCGGCTTTTTATATTTTTTGGTTAGAACACAAAATAATTTTGAGAAAGCAGTTTAACCAAAAGTTTTTTATATATATAGCACGAAAAAATCGCACAATAATTAGTGCATTGTTCCAAATAACGAATGCATTTTTTAGTCAGCTATCTTCTACTTGCTCATTAAACAAGCAGAACATATAAAAAGTTACTTTGAGAAGGTTAAAATTGGTATCAACACAAACAGTGGCTTGATGGTTGGACTTAAACAGATTATAGGCCTTGTTCTCATTATCGTAGCGATAGTTATCCTTGCTTTATCGTATAATGCCTACATAACTAGCTACCATAAAACGATAAGCACCTCTAACTTCACCTTCTTATTCTCTGGCATATTCTGGGATTTAGTGGGCATACTTATAGGTGCAGTATTGATTGCCATAGGGTTGATTTTAGCATATCCCAAAGGTGCTAGATGGATTGCTAACAGAAATAGGAGTATAAAATGAAAAAGAAAGGAAGGTATAGTATATCTGATTTTTATACCATATTCGCCATAGTTGTTGTAATAATTCTGATTTCAATTTTCTTATATATAAGTTTAGATATTGCACCAAAGATTCTTGATATTGAAATAGGTAAAATGCCGATAAATTATAACAACACTTACCCATCTCTATTACAAGGCATAATAATAGCAGCCGGTATTATAGCAGGTTTATTTGGTGGGTTAGTTATTGGGTTAGCAAAACGGCTTACTGCTTTTATAAAAAAATATAGAATAAAAAATTCGCCGCAATGGCTAGCCTATTTTTTAATTATAATAGCTGCATTATTATTATTCATTTTTACAATTTTATCAATATTTTATTCAATAAATGGTATGATTAATTTTAGTGTAGTAAACTCGTATTTTACCACTCAAATAAATGCCAACACATTGCATTTAGTTGCACAAAATGGAAGTGTAATACTAATTAATAGTTCATATTTCATTAATAGCAGAATACACTACATTCCTGTTTATATAAATTCAACATACAACAACTTAGTTAGTAGTACAAAAGATTCCATAAATTATTTGTATTATGCTTTTATACTATTAGCCATTTTTCTAATTTTTAATATACTAGTTATATATTGTTTCTTTGATTTGGTAGAGCATTTTTATACTAGGACGTTTATCAATAAACTTATTGTAAACTTTTCTATCCTATGTATAGTATCTCTAACTTTTGGAGTTATTTTTATTAATAAAGTAGCTTATATAATTTCGGCTATTTCATTTATTATTATTTTTATTATTATTGGTATAAAGCTTTTTTCCAAGAAAAGAAAAAAGAAGAAGAGCACAGTTGACTGACCAAAATATCAAAGAATAAAATAAAATATAATAAAAACTATTCCTCCACCTCCTCCATCAAGTCCTGTATAAACTCATATAATAGCGGATCCTTTTCTTTAAGTGCTATGTTGTCTTTGTATTTAAGTATTATATCGCATTTTGTTTTATACCATCTATTGCTGAACTTCTTCATTAGAAGCACCACTGTCACCATTGTCGCCATTGCTGTTGTCCTTTCTCGTATTATACCTTTCTATTATCTTTTCAAACTTTTCGTGATATTTATCCTCTACTTCTATATCACCAAGCATATGCAACTTTATGGCATCTCTTGGTATTCCGGATTTTAGAGCCTCCTTCACGACTCTTCCACTTATATTTTCATCTAGCTTATATTTGGGCATGTTTACACCTCAATTAGGGACTGCATAATATCACTACTATGCAATTTTCCCTTATCCGTCCTAATATGGTGAACTTTGGGAGATAACTCCCACGGAGAATTGACTCTCCGTCCTACCAACAAAATGGCGGATTGGTAAGTATGCCTTACAATTCAAAATAAAGATTGTAACAGCTGTTGAAAAGCTGCCATAATCCCTTTAATGAATCCCACTATTGTATTCAAGTCTATCATAGTTTTCACCTAAACGCTCAAATTTAACCTACATTAAACGATTCCATGACCCTTATAATAAGCCGTTAAGGGTCGCGATAACGCTCTACACGTTAAATGCAGAGGCTTTTTTCAGGTTAATAACCCTATAACCCATCAAAGCCCGCTTAAAACGTTGATTCCAAAGAAGGCCAAGCCTGCTATAACTATCAAGGCAACACCTATCAATATCATTAAGTTCTTAGCCGCTCCACTAAAAGCTATCAGCAATATGCCTATTATCATCAATAGGAGTGGAGACATTGTGAATAATTGAGATGCCCAGCTACTTGCTGCTGCTGTGGCTGTTGTTGTAGCAGAGTGAAAAAGATAGCTTCCTATTGCGTTGCCTATATAAGAGGTTATACTCATTTATACACCTTTGTTTCCTTTTGAACATGGGGAGTAAAAGTCCCGTGCTTCTTGACGACTTTTAAGACAAAGCTCGGTCTATTGTTAATTATGCCTAAACCTATTGTAAAAATATCGCCTTCCTCTATGGGTGGGTTTAATATTGTTTTTATACCAGCGAATATAACAGCAGGCTTGTTATCATACCTTAGAGGATGTATTTTGTTATACGGGATTCCTTCTACAAGCTCTTCTGTATAATTACTTACCCAAATGGCATAGTATTCTTTTTTTCTTTCCTCAATATGTTCAACATAAAAGAATATCTTGTTCTGTCCGAACCTTTGTATAATGTCATAGTTTTTAATGACACCAATCGCACCTGCTCTAAACTCATATACCTTGCTCACGCTCACTTGTTTTTCTTCCAATCAACCGCCCCACTCTTTTGTCTTCAAACTTATGCCTTAACCTTTAATCCGTAGTTTTTATGCACGCATTTATGCACTAATTAAATCTATGCATTATGTTTTATTTGATTTGCAATATCTTCGTATATGGCAAGTTCATTGCTCATAGCAGTTAAGTTGATTACTTCTCCGGCAAATTCTTCTAAATCTCCTTCCTCTGGGACGAAAAATTCCATGTAGTCGCTATCTTCCTCGCTACTGTTCTGAGAAACTGCTATCCACTTGCCTCTGTATTCTTTCAATGTCTCTGCATTTACGTCCATTACGTCCATACAAACAGCAATTTTATGCTCTTTATTCTCTTCTTTGCTCATTTTGTCACCACACACTCATTTTTTATTATACCATTAACGACATCCACTTTGCCTTCTGGCAGGTTTACCATCCCGTTATGGACAGATATCATGCTTATGTCTTCGTATAATACTACAAATGTAATCTGCTTTGTTGGAGACACAAATAATGCCGACCTATCCCCTGCTTTCTTTAAGTAGGCTATGATAACTCTGTCACCTCCATATTTTCGCATATATATGTATTTCCCTTCAAACTCCTTTACAATCTCAGAATCCACTCCCATGCCATAGCCATCTACCATCTTATCACTTACCATATTTTTTCTAACAACCTCTTTAGCTCCTGTTCTTTTTCTTGTTCTTTTACTTGCTCTTCTATTACTTCATGCATAAAAATCTCATCAAGCATCTTAGCTTCCATATCCTCGATTCGTTCCACTAACAACTCAATATTCATTTATGCACCAGGTAGCTAATCAGAATAAATCAAATTCTGTCCAGGACCCACTTCAAGGCCTCGATTTGTCCCTTTACATTATCAAGGTATTCTTTTGTTATTCTCTTGCCGTACTTGTTGAATCCACCCACTCCCTCAGATAGAATATATTGCCCATCAGCTATCCTATTCAAAATGTCTAGTTCTGTTCTCATTTTTACACCTATTTTTACCAACATTGTCACTATTAACATTTCGTAATTATTCGAAAAGTCCCCAGTAAAACCGCTAAGGTTAAAAGGTCTGAAATGATTAACCCTACTTTTTCATTACCTAAAAACACTGATTTTGACAAAAACCTGAAACACGTTTAACCTTAATTTTCTGACCAATAAGGTTAAAGGGTTAAAAAGGTTTAACCTTAACTTTCACGTCGGTGAGGGTTAAAGGGTTAATTGAGTTTAACCCTAAAAGGGACAGGGGTAGGGTTAATGGTTAAAGGTTATATAAATAACCTTAACCTTAACCCGTCCACGCTTAACCCTCAACCTTATTCCTCTTTGACCACCTCATAATCACCTTTTTTATTTTTCATTATTTTACCAACCTCTAATAGGTTATTCAACGCAGTTTTACAGGTTCCCTCACTAACTCCAGCACTTCCTTTGGTACTTGCTATTAGCACATTATAAGCGATAGGACCATTCTCGAGTTCTAGCAACTCAAGTATCTTGTTCTTTGCCTTCTCTGTTTTACTAGTCCCTTCGTATGCAGCACCAACAAAATGGAACCCTAATCTTTCTTTTCCGTCGTTCTCTTTGTAGTCATAAACTGATATATCGATCCCTTCTGCATAACCTAATCCTCTTTTTAGTTTTATACGCCCATAATCTGTCCTAAGAGTAAGAAGTTCTCTCCCAACAGCACTGCTTTTTCTTTGAGGAGTGAGCGTATACAGGTTGTCTATACTTGCTAATATATCACCAGAGCCACGAACTGCTTTCATCGGGTTTGATTCTCTGGGCGATTGACTGGATTCTTTTGTAGAATGATGAATAATGAGCACAGTTAAGTTCCCATAATATGCTTTTATGCCGTTTATGGCATCAAAGTATGATGACACCTCATCACTACTATTTTCTGATGCTGTTGTTGAACGCCTAAACGAATCAATAATCAGCAAGCCGAGGTTTGGGACTTCCTTCTTAAATTGGATAATTCCCTTATATGCTTCGTCGTTTATTTTATTGTTTCTTATACCTGAAATCCACTCATCTCCAGTATTTCTACTGATTTTATTTGTCGATATCATAAATCTGAATGGATTCATAAAGTTATTGTGAGCTATATATAAATCTCCGGAGTAGTCGTATCCCAATGTTTTATTAACCATCTCCATAAAGTAAGCTGGAGCTATCTCAAGATTTAGGTACAAAACTGGAACTCGCTTTGTTGGGAATACATCTAGCCAAGGCTTCCCACTTGCTATTGCTCCTGCCATACTTATAGCCAAAAACGACTTCTTTGCTTTCGGTTCTGCAGCAAGCATATCTACCGTATTAGATGGCAAAACCTGGTCGACCAAAAAGTCGGGCTTAAACTTCTCCATCTTCTCACGAAAGACATCTACCTTTGATATGTAGTTACCTACATTGAACTTCTTTGGTTCTTCTATTTTCTCGTTATTTTCTTCCATTCTTCTCACCTATCCTAATTGATGCAATTGCATCAAAAAATATCTCCTCCCTAATACCACTGTTATAAATCAAAGTCACAGACTTTTCTCCAATCTCCTCTATTGTTCCTGTTTTCACAAAGGAATCCTTCATAACAACCCTTGCGAACTTTCCTACATCTAGCCTATTCATTTTATTCACCTTTTACACACAATCACAAATTAGTTGTATTTCCTAAATCTTTGAGTTGCTCTTCAATTTGCTTATTCAGACGCTTCAATATCCTCTTATACTGCAACAATGTTACTCTCTTTTCTAAAATTGGGATAGCTTTCTGAACTTCTAAGGGTAGCTTGTTGTTATCAATAATCCCAATAACCTCATACTTGAACTCAGGATCCTTAGTCCTCTTGACTGCAATTGTTTTTTTCGTATCCTTGTTCTTGTCAAAGGGGAAATAGTACACATCGTTGTAGAGAACATAGCTTTTTACAGGACCTTCCCTAGCTAATTCTTCCATTTTATTGAATATCTTTTCTTCACAATTGCTATTACTCATTTACTCACCTCATCAATAGGTATTTTTTTGACAGGAGGTAGCAATACTCTCTTGCCATCAACAAAAGTGCATACAAGATAATTCCCAGACTTGTTTGGCTTCTTTGCGTAAAAAACGCCATCTCTCTCTATCCATAGTTCTTTATTCATGACTTCACCTAGTTTACACTAAACATCAACACTAAACCCTCCGAGACCATAGCAATAGCTGAAGATTGTTATAGTCGCTAAAAATTAGTCAAAAAGTGAGATACCTACTCTCCCCTATAGGTAATAACACTGTTCAAGGTATCATAGACGCCTGTCGCCCTCGGAGGCCTACTTTTTATGGGTCATAAACCTATTCGTTTATAAATTTATAATCAATATTATTAAAAAGATAAAATATAAATATTTATCTTTTAGGGTTAAAATTTAAGGCGTCATAAGGTTTTTATATGATATATAAGATATATAATATATGATTTTATGAGCTTTTGTCGACGGTAAACTTAATTCTATAACATTATACTCAAGTATAAGAACTTATACTTAAGTATATAAAGGTCAAATTAATAAGTCTTTTTGGGCTTTATTTTTGGTGGTAAAAAATGGTCAAAAATATGGTCCAAAAACATGTCAAAAATGTGAAAATTTGCGTTTCTCTTAACCTTATCTGTTTAAAGAATATAAGGTTTTGTCGCCCTTTACTTATCCCTGTGGGACGGTCAAGAAGGCCTGTTCATAAGAAAACCTTATATCCTAATTTAAGAAATAAGGTTGCATATTTTATGAGGTAAACTTGTGGATAGGGACTACAAAAGATTAACAAGAAGATTTGCCATTTTACCTATGTATTAATGACTCTTTGCATAAAAATATCAATATATTTCGTACCAAAAAGCAATAGGCATCACATTAGATAACTTTTTAATAGTTATAGTCTAATTATTGTATGGTTGTGTTATGGGGAAGCATTCAAGTAAGAATTCAAGTAAAGGTGGTTGGGCAGCAGTCATAGTCGTTGTGATTATAGTTATTGCGATATTTTTATTCATGGGCAATAAATCATCAATTTCAACAACAAGCCCTGGTGGTGG
Organism: Microcaldota archaeon; assembly: GCA_021816895.1. GTDB lineage: Archaea > Micrarchaeota > Micrarchaeia > Micrarchaeales > Micrarchaeaceae > JAKAWW01. The sequence continues at coordinate 397,909 of JAKAWW010000001.1, forward strand.
CTATGCATCTTCTACCGTGCCTCAAGTACAAAATATTGCACTTATTTCCCAAGGAACAGTATTTTCTATAAATCCAAGTAGCTACAATATTGTTAACTTTACTGTTCCGACTGGTGCATACTCAATTAGTGTTACAGGTTCTTACACGTCACAAGGCAAAATAGAGGTAGCCATACTTACACCAACACAATATGGCATGTTTACCCAAAACCCTAGCTCTATATCTTCTTCACAATATTTTTATGGAGATACTCAAGGTTCAACAATAAATGCAGCACTTTCTCCAGGCCAATACACTTTAGTGTTTTACGATCCTGGCATAATTACCCAAGATACCGTAACTATAGTTAACCCTATAACCTTGACATACACACAATAAAATTTACATTTTATTTATTTGTAGTTTTGGAATTAAAAGAAAATGCTCAAAATAAACCTACACACGCTTCTCTTGTGGGGCTTAACCTTAACCTCTTAACAACCCGATTTAACGCCACAGAGCGTCCTAAAGCGGTTTTTGAGGGCTATCAAAGGGCTATAGTGGTTGATGATAAGAAAAAATCTCTACATTTAAGCTACATTAAACGATGTCAAGCCGCCTTAATAAGTTATAAGCCCAACACCAATCTCTTAATGTAAGCCTTGTTTGAGGGCTTAGAATTAAAAAACGACTGTAAGGTGTTATTTATGCACAAGTTGCTTCTTCAATAGTTTAACTAGTTCATTTTTTATATCCGGATTTCTCAAGATTTCTATGATTAACTCATCGAGTTCTCTTTTATCCTCATTATCGGATAATACATCAGACAAGTTCAATGGCGATCCACATCTGGTACAATAAAGGCTTGTAGCAGGGTTCTCTTTTCCACACCTTGGGCATATAGCAACAGTCAATTTAGCTACCTGCCTTTCCATAGGCTTCTGGTCATTCACTTCCAAGAAAGCATTATCTAAGTCCCTACCACTAAGATGCACATATACGCTTGTCATATTGCTTCCCTTAGACCATCCGAAGAACTGTCTCATTTGTGGCTCAGTGAGTTTATTTGCCAAGAAAGAAGCCCTACTATGCCTAAATAAGTGGGGATAAATATGCTTCTTTATGCCTGCTTTTTCTGCAGTAACCCACAACATTTTTGCTATGCCATCTCTTGTTGAAGGCTTTTTTAGGCTTGTCCAACTACCCTCTGAAACAAAGAGGCTATCATCGTTTTTAGAGTTCTTGCGTTCCTCTAAGTATTGGGCGATATAAGGCACGGAAAAGAACAACGGTATTCTTCTTGCTCCAGTCTTGCCAAATACCTGTACATGCCCAATCTTGCCATTTAGGTCCACATCCTTTATTTTTATATTGGTTAGCTCCCCTATCCTCATTCCAGTATCCCACAATAAGGCTATTATGCACTTACCCCTAAAGGTATCCGCATTATCAATCATTAGCCTGATTTCATCTTCGGACAATAGCTCTTCTGGCAGCTTTTCCTTATCCTGCGAATAATTAGTCGTCACCCAAGCAACAGAGGGAGGATAAGTGACATTATTCCCAAAAAGATATTTGAAGGCCTTCTTCACGGATAATAACAACCTTCTCCTTTTATGCAAGCTAACACTCTTATCTACCATCAGTTTTGCTATAACCTTCTGCACATCTTCTTTTGTTATGTCCTCAATGTTTTTTGTCGGCAAATCGAGCACTTCAAAAAAGTAGGATATATTGCCCAGATGCCTCATTATTGAGAACTCCTCTATGCCTAAAGAAATCAAATAATAGGCAAAGTCCTGCATTCTTTTTTTACCTGCTTCAGTCGTTTTGTAGTTATTTATGCACCCGATAGCCTCCGCTAGGATTTCATTTTTCTCCTCCATAATGTCGGTCATCTCATATACTTAACTACACAGATGTGTATTAAAGTATATAATAATATATAAACCGATAAATATTTAAATCTTTTTATAAGGGTTCCTTACTATGGGTTAAGAGCCCCAGGAGGGAATTGGACCCTCGACCTTCTGCTTTATGGTTTGCTACCATGCAGACGCTCTCTAGTGCTTCTGCTCCATCAGCAGAGCAAAAGTGCCACTGAGCTACTGGGGCAAAATAATCATAGTTCCTTGTACACTTCGCTGCCTTCATCTACCGGAGCATCTACCTTTATGCCCACTGAGTCGCCCTTGAAGCCTTTTTCCACGTTTATGTGGTTTATCTGCATGCTGAGCACTTTCTGCTCGTTTTCCTTGTCGCCCTGCTTGAATACCAGTGTATCCCCAACTGCTATCTCGCCTTCAAGCTCAACTGCAGCGACCCCTATCTTTTCATAGTAGTGCTCTACCATGCCCACTTTTACTTTTTCAGGCATTTGTATCAATAGTATTGCTCGAATAAGGTTTAAAGAGATTTGTATTGCAGCAACGCCTAACTAGCTGTTATGCTGCCGAAGCTTGTGCCTGGCATCATGCCATTTGGCGGGTATTCGCGCACGCGAAGCCAGTCATATGTTATAGTGTCGCCGCCGCTGCAGCAATAAACCCCTGCAGATACGTATATGCTGCCTGGAAAGCTTAAATCAGTAGATGAAGCCGTAGATGCTAAATAGCCTTTGTAATATGTCTGTGAATTTTGTGCTGTCCACGTTTGGCCATTTTCGCCTGGCACTGCAATCTGCAAGTTTATATTCTGCGTGCCAGACATGCCCCCAGAAAGGCTTCCTTCACCTATGCTGCCGCTCCAGCCATTGAAATCATAGCCAGGAGAGCTTGGTAACGGCCCTGTTTGTTGCGCTATGCCACCGGACAGCGCGCCGCCGCTCTGTAATGCCACATAAGCCTCTGATATCACTGGGGTCGTATAGTTTAATGTTGATACAATGCCCCCCCAGCTGCCAGAGCCCGTGCTTACGGTCAAGCCATCATTTACTGTTACTGTTGCCCCGCTTGAGGCATACTGCGTCAATGATTGCGGTAGCGACTTGCCTTCAAATCCCCAGTATGCCAAAAACACATTCGCGCCGTTATCGTATTCGCCGTAAACAGGGCTAAGTTGCGGCGCTTCGCCTGCATAAACGCCATCATAGTCAACGCTGTATGGCAGGAAATACATGTCTATCACCCTGTTCTGGTTGGGCGGGATTGCCACTGGCAGCTTTACCCAGAATATCGCGTTGCTTGCAGATGAGCTCATGCAGTTTGCTTCGCACCAGCTGTAGAGCTCCTTGTCGCCATAATAGAAGCGTATGTTTCCAAGGTCAGGCCTTTCATATGTTGCATAAGTTGAAGGCGCGAATTGTATCATTTGCTGGAAGTGTGCAGGTACAGCCCCATGTTGGCTGTTTGTTATGTTGATAGGGACATAATATGTGTTGCTGACCGAGCTGGTTGGAAGTACCGATGCACTTACCGTGAGGTAGCCTGAATAGGTGAAATTGCTGCTCGCAGGGCAGCTTGCATTGTATATGCTTGCTGCTCCAGCAGCGCAGTAGTTTGCCTTTATGTGGAACGTACCGCCATAAGACCTGCCCAGAACGGCCTTTGAATTGAAATAAGCAATGCAGTACATCTCTTGCCCTGCGATGGCAAAACTGGGAGCGCAGTAGCCACTGGTGCTATTTATGTAGCCGAGATACGCACCGAACGAGCTGGTGTTTACTATGCCGGGCATCATATCAGTTGCTACTATGAGCAGCTCGGAGCCTGTGCTTGTATTGGCATACACAGCATCGGCGCAGTTGAAGCCGCTGTAGAAGTTGCATGCGCTCGGAAGTATGTTCTTCGGAAGCGAAAAGTACATGAAGAGCAGAAGCACCGCTACAGCTATAATCAGGAACATGAAGGCGTACGTGCTCAGGAACTCAATGGCGCTCTGCCCTTTCAAGCCTGCTGTTAGCATACTCATATATGCAATGCAATCAATATAAAGTTTTGTTGCAAATAATAGTTGAGCAAGATGACCAGCGACTATGTGCAGCTCATAAGGAGCATAAGGCCGAAGAAAAGCCTTGGCCAGAGCTTCTTGATAAACAGCGAGATAGCAAAGGCAGAGGCAGACTATGGCATAGGGAAGAACGTGCTAGAGATGGGCCCTGGCCTCGGAATACTCACGAGCGAGCTTTGCAAAGTGGCCAAAAATGTCGTTGCAATAGAAAAAGATAGCACGCTTTTTTCAATACTAGAAGCGCGCCTCAAATGTGGCAACGCCAAGCTCGTCAATGGCGACTTTTTTGAAATGGGCGACGCTTACGCAAAAAGTTGCGACATAATGGTTTCCAACATACCGTACAACCTGTCAAGCAAGGTCATATCGTGGCTTGCCGGTCACAAGATGCCTGCCCTGCTGTGCATGCAGAAGGAATTCGTTGAGCATATGCTTGCAAAGCAAAATACAAGGAAATATTCGAAGCTGAGCGTTATGGCTGGGCTTACCTTTGAAATATACCAGATAATGGATGTAAAGGCAGGCAACTTCTACCCCAGGCCAAAGGTCGATTCAACAATAGTGTTCATGAAGCCAAAGTCCGCTGAAATATCAAGCAATGTCAGCATGGTTGTGGCAGCGCTGATGATGCACAAGAAGAAAACGCTGCGCAACGCAGTAATAGATTCAAGGCACGCATTCGGCATAACCGACAGTGCTGCCCGCAAATTGGCAGATGCGCTGCCCGAAGCCGAAGAGCGTGTCTTCAAGCTGCCTCCAGATGCCCTGAAAGCGGTCGCCGCAAAGATAAGCAGCATGCTCAAGCGTTGAGTGCAATTACTTGAATGCATACGTGGGCTCCTGCACCTCATTGAGCAAAAGCGCATTCTTCACATTTTTACTGAATTTCTGCTCTGCAAGCGCGGAGCCGTCCTTGCCTAGAAGGTTCTTGTAGTGCATGGGTGCCACTTTCTTTGCGTCTATGGCGTTTGCCGCCTCGATTGCCTCGTCAGTATTCATTGTATATGTGCCGCCCATCGGCAATAGCGCTAGGTCTATGCCTTTGAGCTTTTTCATTTCTGGCACAAAATCAGTATCGCCCGCATGGTATATTGTGCCATCGTCAACATCGAGCACATAGCCTACCCATTCGTTTGCCTTTGGATGGAATCCTAGCCTTTCCTTTACTGTGTTGTAAGCGGGCACCGCCTCTATGCTTATGCCGTTGAAGTTGTGCTTGAAGCCTGGCTTTGCAATCTTTACGTTCTTGCCTTCATTCATTGTCTGCGTGGATGTTATTATGAGCGTGTCTTCCTTTTTTATCTTCTCTATGTCCGGCTTGCTGAAGTGGTCGAAGTGCGCGTGCGTAACTAATATTAGATCGGCTTTGTTGCTGCTTGCAATGCGCTCCGAAACATTGAAAGGGTCTATGTATATGATAAAGCCGCCGCTCTTTATGTAGAAGCTCGCGTGTCCTATCCAATTGAGGTTTTCAAACATTTTGTCACCTACGCGCATATGTGTTAAACAGTGCTCGCATAAAACGTATTTATGCCTTTATGCTCTTTTTGTATACGGTGCTTCTTGTGCAAGCAAGCAATATGAATAAATATGTGTTTATGGTAAATAACAGCTGATGACGATGCGCAGCAATCTGGTACTTGCTGCATTGGTTATGCTGTTTGCATTTGCTCAGCTCGGCTTTGCTAGCCCGCAGCAAAACAATGGCGCGCATACCTTAATACCAATGGTGGCATCATATTACTGCGCCGCAGACACGAGCACATACGGCGAGTGCCATAACATTGATTCGTATATGGCAACCACATATTATAACAACTATGCAGGTTCTGGGAGCTTTTCTGCAGTAACTTCAAAGCAAAGCGCTCTCCCCATTACTTCTAGGATATTGCAATCCAATGCAGGTTCTGGTCAATGGCTCGTAACATGTCCTTTAGCGCCAAACATGGTGAATACAACAGAATACTTTTCTTCAAGCTATAATTCGTTCATAGTGGGCAATAGGTGCCTTGCGAGTTCGCAGTCATTGCCTACCATTACCGCACTCTCAACTTCCACATATTGGTCTCTGCACTCTCTTGCCTCTACTTCTATAAATTTCAACATTTACAATATTGCGCAGGCTTTTGCAACTGCATTGGCATATTCTGGCCAAGCAGGAGTTCAGCAATCTAATTACAACATATCTAACGGCTATGATTCAAATTCATACATATATGATGGCGTGCCATCAAGCAACCAGTCAATGCTATGGACATGGAATGCAAGGTATGCAAACTTGTCTAAATTTGGTTCTGCAATAAAAGGCGGCGATTTCTACAACAGCAAATCATATAGCGGCCTGGAATACGAGGACGGACCGTTCAGTGCTGTAACAGATAACACTCTGTGGACGTGGTATTGCAAATATACATACAATTACCAATATAAATCTGATCTTACCCTACTGAACAACACCAATATAACGATACCTGTATCAAATGTATACGTGCCATCTGGAAGTTACCTGCTCTATGATGGACAGTATAACTACCCTGTCCATTACTATAATACATATGTTTTGGGATTGGGTTTCCCTCCGGAAAACTGGAACTATCAAGGTACTGGGTACCTCCATTACACAGGATACTACAACGGCGGAGTAAGCGTATATACAGATACAAATGAACCAAATACATATTTTGCTTCTTATTCCTGTAGTGTAAATATCTGTGTTGTTGAAGCAAACGCCACACAGCTTAATTATTCATATGTGCCGGCACTGCCATACTTACTTGATAATATTACCATGCCTGCCCTTTACAGTACAGTAAGCAGCAGCATGGAATACCTGAATCTCTCCTTTGACATGTATAGCACGCACAACTACCTAGCACCGGCAAACTACCTTGATCCATTGCCGCTTTATACCGATTCCGCGTTCTTCGCGAACTATAGCGGCACGCTTACAAGCTTCAATTCAAGCGCAGCATCATTGAGCCCAAGCATCAAGAGCTTTGAGCCGTTGGGTAACCTGTTCCTCAGCTCACTTACAACAGAAACACTGTTAAGCATAAGCAGCATATTCAATAACATACTCGATAGAGTAAAGCCTGCAGGCAATTATGCTTACCTAAATGTGCCCAGCCCCCAGTTCATCGCCGCATCGCCAAACGACTACATATATGTGATAAACTACACAAACACATGCGGATTCGCATGCTTTACTAGCAGCTCAAATGCATACCTATACACATTCAGGTTCATACCTACTGGCTATTACAACCTTTCAAACGACCAACCAAATATCGTGCTGACATCGAACCCTCCAACATGGAGCACATGGAATGCCATTTGGGCCAGCTACTGGCAGAACGCTCTCAAGGAGCAATCAAGCAATCTCTACCTTGTAAATGTAACTGATCTTACCACTTCAAGTTCCACATGGTGGGGCTTTTATAACTATGGCGTAATACCGACAAGCGTGACTTCTGATTACTCTGACGATGTATTCTATGTAGGGGATTATGCATGGACCAATAGCAAGTTCTTCATAGGTGCGCTGTTCTCTAACGGTACAAAATCTGGAACAGGTGAAACCCAGCCAAGCGGTTTTACCCCATCTCAGGAATTTGCCGTTTCTCCGGGTGGCCAGGAGCTCTACCTCGCGAACGAGTACTATCCTGGCAGCATACTGCTCTATCAAAGCCCATCGTTTAGCTATCAGGGCGCAATCAACATGTCATATTCTAATTCAACATACAACATGAACATCACATCATATCTTGCACATGGCGGTCCTTTCGACAACAGTGCAGTAGCAAGCGCATATGCCAGTGCTCCTCCTGTGAATGATATGGCAGCATACCACCATCCGATAGACATAATAGACCAGAAAGGGCTGCTTTACGTATTCGATCTGTGGAACTTTACTATAAATGGAATGCCTTCATCATTCCTAACCATGCGCGTCTTCTCTGCCAATAATACCGAGCTGCCCATCAACGGGAAAAACTATACCACCATGTTTCCTGCAAACAGCGAAGCGATTAATACCGCCCAGGGCATACCCCCTTCAGCAGAATGGCCGCCATACGGATGGGTTCTTTCGGCAAACATAAGCACAGGTAATGGTTATGTGTCATACTGTGCTGCAGGGTGCACATATACTCCGAATTCCAGATCCCTAGAAGGCACGCCTTATCCGCCAATAGGTCCATGGATCAGCGCAGGCGGCTCGTTCACTGTTAACCCAGAGGACCTAAGCCTATCTGCAAGCTTCAATGGCACTTTCAACATGGTTGCACATATGAACAGCTGGAGCACCTCGAAAGTGTACGAGTGCATAGACCATAGCACAGGCCCGCGCCCCATTTGCCTGAAATTCGGTTATGTGACACAGGTTACAGAGGGTCCACCACTCTATACAGAATTCCTGACCTTCCAGCCCAAAATAGAAAACTATACCCAATTATCAATGGGCGCATATACCCCGTATTCGTGCTATATAAGCTCTAGCCAATATGCAAATGGCGCATGTGCATACAACTCAATTGTAGCGAAGACAATAAACAACATATGGCCGCCATTCCTTTCTGTGCCTAGCTCATTCAGGTATGTCGCTAGCGAGGGCTCGCCTGAAGCGTACCTCACGCTTACCAACACTCTTTCTGCTCTCTTCCCGCAGCAGACTTCAAGCTCATCCTCTGCAGCAAGCGCCAACCAGGAGGCAAGCAGCGGTTTGGGCTCAAACAGCGTTTCACCGGGCAGCATCGCAAGCGGAAGCTACAACCTTGGCAGCAATTTCTTCAAACAGCCAAACACATACATAAACAGCAACATCGGCGGCTATATACTAATCCCGTACAACTACAGCTATTATCTCTACCAAAACATACAGCAGACAAGCGCTGAATGGTTCGACGTAACAAACCAATCTATAGGCACGCCAAGCGACACAAATGACAATCCAGCTTCATGCAGGAGCATAGATTCTACATCAAATGTCCCATATTCGGGCTATACCGCAGCGCAGGTGCCTATACATGCCATAGCGCTTAACGAGACAATACAGGGCGGCCCAACATATCTTCAATATGTGGCTCAAAATCTCTATTATATACCAAATGAATCTGATGCCGGCGCCATAATGCTGCCTTACATAGATTACCACATGTCCACTAACAGGAATTACGGCGAGGTATTCATAAACCAAACCGTAAACGTCTCATCTGGCGTGCTTTCGCCGCAGCTTGTCATAAATGCGAGCAGAAGCTACATCTATGAAGCCGTTTCACACAGGCAGTCCGCATTTGGTGGTAAAATATTCCCTGGCTACATGACTGAAACTGCGCTCAGCTCGCCTGCTCTTGGAGCAGACTGCGGCTCATCGTGCCCTTCGCCATACTATTATGCCCAAAACATTTTCAACGGCGGCAGCCGCTTCTCTTACGGCTCGTCAAGCTCTGCGAACTTTGCACAGCTTTTTGATGTGTACCAAAAGGCGGCATTCCTGAGCAGCATGATACTCAACATGTCCCATGATACAGGCATACTGGGCTACAACCGCTTGCTTTTCACATATGTAGACATGTTCAACAATACCATATACATGCCTCTCGATGTTGACTTTTCAAACATCACCACACTTTCAATGAACGTGACACCTATAGTAAGCACGTCTAATTCAAACCAGACCCAAATTGATATAAACGGCACCCTTCTCTCCACTACACCATTCGGCATAGAGCCGGTGCAAAATGCCAAGGTATACATATACTATGATGCAAACATAAACTACTACAACTCCACCACGCCGCAGTCTTTATTCAGCAGCGAAAATCTCAATGGCTATTTTACCCACGACCTGCAATGCGCCTTTGGTGTAGCAAACAATTGCACCTTGGCAAATCCGCTTGCCACGATAACGCAGCCTGGTAATGCAAACACGGGTGGCGCGAGCGGCCCATATGAAGCAGGTTACATAGGCTATTCACCGCAGTTTAACTCTAGCGGGTCATGCCCTCCTGAACCAAAAAGTCTCCTTGCTACAGGCAGCGTTGCTTTCCAGTGCAACATCTACGGCTACAACGGCCTTCAAGCGGCAAGGTACAATACCACTTTGGGCTACTACCAATATTGCCTTCCTTATTTCGCCAACGGAACAGGAATGTTTACCTCGCAACTCGGGCTCGCCAAAGTAGTAAGCACCAATTCCATAGGGGAATTTAATTCAATAATAACCGCTTGCGGCACAGAGGACACAAGGCTCATTGCGCAATATTACGGCAACCCGCCGCCTGAGCCAATATATGTAAATCAGCCAAGTCTAAGCTTCTCAACGCCAGGAAGCGGCGGCACGAAGGGTAACGCCCTTGAATACAACTATACAACCTCTCCGTCAATGCTCGTGGCAAACACGCAGATAGGCAATTTCATGCTTAGCATCGGCGACATAAACATAATCATTTTGCTTGCGCTTGAAGCAAGCATCGTCATGGCAGTTTTATATACAATGTTGCACAGGAAAGGAGCAAGGCCGCTCCGGTGGTAGCCCTACGTGTGTGTTAATGTCATGTGCGCTAAAAGCCGTTTGCCAGTGCGCAGCCTATTGTCGATAAGCGCTACCAAAAGCAATATATATTAAAAAATGCATAGTTATACTGTGGGTCCATGCTGGTAATAGTGCCTATAGTATTAAGCATAGGCGCGATATACGCATTCATACCAATAATAATCATAATCATACTTATCGCCGCTGCTGCAGGCCTAATGCGCGGTACTGATATTTTCGCACTACTTGGCATAGGCACAATAATGGGCATGGCCAGCGGAGCAGGCAGAGGCGCGGGCAAAGGCCTTTCAGCAGGTAACAAATACAGAAGCACACCTGGAAAAGCAATGTCTGGCACGTTATTTGGCACTTCCGGCAAGAGTGCCAAGGCAAAGGTTACTGATGAAAGGAGAGAGAGGGCAAAGCAGATGATTCCTGATCTCGATGCAAAAATCAACAATCCGATGATGCCTCTCAATTCGCCATCAAACGGCAGCGTAAGGCTTTCAGTTTTCAACGGCAAAGGGGGCGCGCGCAAGCTCCGACAATACAACAAAGCAAAAAAAGTAATATCCACCGGGAAAGGCAACGTTGCAAAAGCCACTCGCCAGATAAAAAGGCTTTCAAAAGGGCAGGCAAAGCTCGACTCCAAAAATTGGAGAAACGAATGGAAAAATATCAAGCATAATGCAAGGGAAGAATCCAAGAAAAACTTTAAGGACCAATTTAAAAGCAGAAGTACAAAGACGCCATTTTTTGGCGATATATTCGCCCTTATGGCGGCTCCGGGCGCAATAAAGAAAGCAACCACCGAAGCCGCAAAGCAAAATGTCAATTTTGCCAATGCAAAAAAAGGGGGCTACAAAAAAGAGGAATGGCTTGAATTTAGGATGGAGAGGATGGAAGACAAGAAAACCAAAGCAATGAATGACAAATCATATAAGTATTTCAACAAGAAGTTCAACCCGCGGGTATTTAGCTCAAACACCCCGTCTGGTGTGCGCCAGCTCAATGTGGAATTAAGGGCAGAAGCGCTTAGCCGCGGCGGCAGCAACCCTATGTCTGCGAGGGCCGACGAATTGGCAGAAAGGCTTTACAACAGGATGGGCGATGCAGCAAATATCGCCCGTCAGAAAAAAGACATCCAAAAGGAGATTTACTGGAGCAACTGGTCATCAATAGTGAAGAGACCAGTCAAGCACCCGTAGCCTTCTAGCCAATCCAATGCATGCATTGATGCATGCATTTTTCATTCGAACGCCATCTTGACCAGCTTGTTGCCTACTTCCTCTCCCGCTGTTATCTCCGGCATTATCATCCTGTGCGCTCCTGCCATTCCTAACTTGGGTATGCTGCCCTCGCTGCTTACCCTAGATACAATCTTTATCCTGGAATTGGCCGTCTTTGCAGTCATAGTTATAAGCGTGTTGCTTATGTCATTCTCATCGCATACTATTACGTTATCTGCGCTGTCTATGTTGGCGGCCTTGAATAGCTCCACGCTTCTTTCATCTCCTATTATTGGTATCATGCCTTTGCGATAGACATGTTCAAAATCGTGCTTTGACCTGCAAACTACGACCACCTGCTTGCCCCTACCTTTTAGTTCAGTGGCAGTTTCCATCGCAAAGCCATTGAATGGCACCACTATGGAATGGTGCTGCAGCTTCTTTATCCTTATGAGCATCCTGCGCTCCCTTATGTTGATCTTTGTTATGGCGCTGAAGAACGCGCTTGCAAAAACAACAGTAATAAGCGCAAATACTATCGTATCGAAAAATGCAGATGCGAGCACAAAGATGTTCTCGGCCACATTGAAGCTTACGATTGCATAGCCTATCTCCAATGAGCCGAATATGTTCTCTATCAGTGCGGTCTGCAGTCTGACGCCTGCAAGCAGCGTGAGTATTATAGATAGTAAAAATAGCAGTGCCGCAATACCTAGCAGCTCATACCTGCTCCTGCGTGATGAAGCCATCAAGACACCTTTGCTAAAATAAAGTCGCCCATATCAAGTCCTGCTAGTACCTCAGGAACTATACACAGTTCTGCGCCAGCCCTATGCATCTTCGGTATGGTGGATTCTTCCTTTGCCTTGGCAGCAATGCGCAACTCTGGATAGAGATGATGGGCAGTCACTATGCCCAAAAGGTTTGTGTATTCATCGTCAGAAACGAAGACAGCGGCACGTGCAGTTTCCAGTTTTGCCTTTTTCAGCACTTCATCGCTTGTGAAGTCACCGGCTATGACCTTATATCCTATGTCAGAAAGCAGATCGACCTTATCCTGCGATTTCTCTATTATTATGAATTTGGCGCCTCGCTTTTGCATGTCTACGCATAGCCTTTCGGCAAGCTGCGAATATCCACAGAGCACAATATGCCCTCTTATGCTCCTCGCAGCTATGCTGCCCATCTTGGTGCGTATGTCTATTGACATTAGTGCATTTATAAATGCGGCTATGACGAAACCCACAAGAACCGCTTTTGCGAGCCCGTCCATCACAAACACCGCTAAAGTGGAGTCAAACTGCGGTGCCGAAAGCGAGGAGAGATTCAAGCTGCTAGCGCCAGTTATCGTGCTGTAATCGAAAAGCGTGGAGAGCGTGAAGTACGCTGCTATGTACGTGTTTCCTGTAATTGTATAAAGGTAGTACACCGAAGCTGAAAGCACGATCATTACCGCTGCCACAACGAGTACAATGAGCCTCGTAGTGACCTCTTCTGATGGGCTGAGCATGGCCATGCTATCATTTCAACAATTCATCTGCAATCTCCTTGCTTGCGGCTTTCTGCGGCATTACTACATAGTCTGCGCCGGCTTCTATGAGCTTGTTCCTTACAAATTCATCATTAGCCCTGGCAGCTATGAATATGTTCTTGTTGAGGTCCCTTGCGGTTAGCACCGTAAAGAGGTTTTTCGCGTCGTCGTCCAGCGCTATTGCTATCGCCTTTGCCTTTTCTATGCCTGCAAGCCTTAGGGTTCTAGAGCGCGTGGCGTCACCCTCTATGCAGTCATGGCCGTATTCTTTCACCAATGTCGCAACCTTAGCATCGCTGTCTATCACTATAAATTTTACGTTGTGCTCTGCAAGCACATCGACAATCTTCTGGCCAAGGATGCCGAAGCCGCATACAATCACATGGCCGCTCATGCCTTTCTCCTTCTCTTGCATAAAAGCACCTTAGATAGCTCCAGCCAGATTCGAACTGATGTCAACAGGTCCAGAGCCTGCTATCCTTGACCACTAGACGATGGAGCTATTGCATAATACTATTTGTGTGAAGGTTTTTTATATGCTTGTTAAGAACAATCCATCCCTTGCCTCAAGTGACTTTCTTAACTTTCTTAGCTTCATGTCTAGAAAAGTTCTCGTTCAATATCGTCTCCATATTAGTCACTGTTTCCGAAGACCTGATATCCTTCGCATTCTTTATGCCATTGATAACGAATCCAAGGAGTTTGTTCCTGGTGGATTCAAGCCCCTTCCTTATTGTTTCAGAGTCAGCTCTTTCATTTGACTTACTTTCGAAGAACTTCATCTCTTCATCAATTATCTTGTTAGAGTACTCGAATATCTTCTTCAAGAGTTCATTCTTTTCAACACTCACCAGTTTTTTAGAAAATTTCTCAAACTCTGTATTCACAATTTTTAGGCTCTTTATGGCATAATCGCTCGCCTTGTCATTAATTGGGACAATTGATTCAGCTAGTGATTCCATGTTGACTATCTTTACACCCCTTGGAACATCACTTGACACATTTGGGGGAACCCCCAGGTCCAATACCGCCTTGATTTTTGACCTGGCAATATCGCTGCGTTTGAGCAAGACTTCCCCAGATTTGGTTGCAGTGATAATAACTTCGTAAGACCTCCACTTCTTCCTGTCGAAATCCTCTATGGAAGCTCCGAAGGCCTTTGATATTTCCCTGGCCTTCTCAGGACTCCTGTTGCATATTGAAAACCTTGTACCATTTCTTGAAAGGAAGCTAGATATCTGGGTTCCGAGATCACCAGCACCTATTACCAGTACCTTCTGCCCCGGCAGTATCTTTATCATGCTAAGTGCTTCACTTGCTATGCTCCTTGCACGTCTGCTGTTGCCATTTTCCCTCCTTGCCTTCCTTCCTACTTCGAGGGACTTCTTCAGCACCTCATTGAGATTTGGACCAGATAAGTCCTTCTTCCTTGAGATCTCCCACGCCTTTTTTATCTGGGCTAGTATTTCATTTTCCCCAATAACCATTGAATCAAGGCCCGCCGATACGAGAAAGAGGTGCTTAATTGCATCAAGGCCGTGGACTACTGTGTATTTCAGTGATTTGTCATTTATGTAGTCTTCAAGGAACTCTAACGTTTCCCTGTCTCCTGGAAAGAAATATATCTCAAACCTGTTGCATGTCCAGAGCACTAAGGCTTCCTTGATTCTTTCATTCTTCTTTATGTAATCATACACTTCATCAAGCTGGAATTCCTTGATTGTCGAGAAATATAACGAGCCTAGATCTCCGTAACTGACCTTTATAAGGAAGATATCCCCCTTCTCCTTCTCTTGCATAAAAGCACCTTAGATAGCTCCAGCCAGATTCGAACTGGCGTCAACAGGTCCAGAGCCTGCTATCCTTGACCACTAGACGATGGAGCTATTGCATAATACTATTTGTGTGAAGGTTTTTTATATGCTTGTTAAGAATAATCCCTTATGTTAAGGGATAATATCTCCAGAAGGGAGGAGATAAAAGATATTGTAATAGCGGATGCCGTGCTCATACTTGCATTCTCGCTTACCCTAGATGGGGGCATAGAGCACGCCGCGCCGTTTGCTGCTTTCGCCCAGCGCTTCGTATATCTGCTGCCCATTGTGGCTATGGGCGTAAGCCTCAGCTTTGTGCTGCATGAGCTTATGCACAAGTTCGTTGCAGAGCGCTATGGCGCCATAGCAGCGTTTCGCACCTCCCACATGGGCCTTTTGATAACGCTTGCCACTGGATTCTTCGGATTCCTGCTTGGCATACCTGGCGCCACAATGATATACACGAGCAAATTCACGCGCAAAGAAGAGGGTTTGGTGTCAATTGCAGGCCCGCTTACAAATTTTGTGGTTTTTGCTGCATTCCTTGTAGCGTTCTTGCTCATCAGGCCGCCGTTAGGCAGCTATCTCTACGAGATGTTCGCATTTACCATATTCATAAGCATCCTGCTCGCGTTTTTCAACATGCTTCCTGTGCCGCCACTGGATGGCAGCAAAGTGCTGCATTGGAATTCGCGCATATACCTGTTGACAATGGGCATAATATTTGTGCTGATGTTCGTGTTTACTGGCATACCTTTGGACAGCATAGTGCTGATGGTGTTCATCGCACTGATGTTTTCGCTGTTCTACAGAAACGTGCTGTGATGAATTGGCAAACAAGGCAATAGTTAAAAACATTTCCAGGTAAATATTGATGTGACCACAATGGCGGAAAACAAAGCAAATGGCGAAGCAAGGACCACGATAGATTCGCTTGTTGATCTTTTGAAATCAAAGGGAAAACTTGATTTGAATAGCACTGCCCTGTCGCTCGGAGTAGCTCCGAATATAGTTGAAACATGGGCAAAGGTCCTGGAAAGCGGCGGCATAGTGAAAATAAGCTATGAAATGGGCAAGATGTACATAGAGATCTTGCAAATGGGCAAGGAAGAGCTTGGAGCTGCAGAAAGAAAGCTTGAAAACGAGAAAAGCGCGGCAGAAGCAGAGCTAGAATCGCAAAAAATTACTCTTGACAGATTTTCCGAGGCCATAAACAACGTAAATGTTAACATAGAGGCGCTAGAGAAGCAATACAAAAGCGCATTGCCCGATATAGAGAACCTGCTTACCCAGATAAACAGGTTTGAGGAAGCCTCAAGCAGCAGCACAAAGAAAACAGAAGATATGGCAAAAAAGGCAGAAGATACCTATGATGCTATAAACAAGCGCTTTGAAGAGCTAAGCAAGCGCCTTGATACGCTGGGCTACACCACATTCGACAGGGCCATAGAGGATAGCAATGCGAAGGTTGCAGCAGCACTTAAGAGCGCAAACGAGGCGAGGGAAGCCATAAGGCTCATAGAATCAAGCAATAACGAAGCATTCAAAGCAATACTCAAGAATATAGGCATTCAGGCAGAAGAGCTTAGGAAACAGGCGCTCCAGAAGAACGAAGCAATAATAGGGCAGCTCAAGGATAGCAGCGCAACACTGGAAGCAGCAATCAAGTCATTGCAGGAGCACAGTAACGAGGTAAGAGCTGCAAATTCGGACCTTTCAGACTTCAAAATGCACCGCAACAAGGCGCTGCGCGATCTGAACTTGGAGAAGTCGGAATTTAACGATGTGTATGCAAAGATGCACACTTTCATAATGGACAACCAGAACAAGATAAGCAGCGCAGCAAAAGCGCTTTCCGACAAGGTTAACACGCTTAAAAGCTCTTTCGGAGATGCGGCAGCGCTGTACGACAAGCTCACCGAGCTCAAGAAAGAAGCAGGCGATTTGGCGAAGCAGGTTGAAGGGACCAAGGCCGAGATAAGCGATCTGTCCAATCAGCTAAAGGCGCTAGATACACTCACGAAGATGCCCCTTGTGGAGAAGGTGAAAAAGGTAAATGATACAATAGACAAAAGCAAAAAGATGAAGCGCAAGGTAAGCGGCATAAAGAAAGATATTGATAATCTGTCCAAAAAGCTTTAGCGTTTGAGGTATTGGTATAATGGCCGAGCAACATGATGATAGTAGCAAAAAAGAGCAAGAAGAGTTGCTTGCAGAATACGATCTTGATGCACATGGCATGACAGTGCATGTCAGGCTTACGCGCGGGGAGGACTTCATGCCGCAATACGCTCTTACCTATCCTGGCATAGGCGAGGCTACAAAGTTGCTGCTTATGTCATTCAGGAGGGAACTCATGTCCATGGTGCCTGTTGATCCCATGCGAATAGACAACAAGGAGTATGTGCAGGAGCTCAACAACAAGTATATCGCAGCAAGCAATCTACTTATAGATAAGAACCTGCCCGGCACCAGTGGCGAGACAAAGAAAGTGCTTATTTCATACATACTCAACATGATGCTGGGCTTGGGCGATCTTGAAGGCCCGCTTGCAGATGAGAACCTTGAAGAAATAACTGTCAACGGCTCAAAGAGCTTCATCTTCGTTTTCCACAAAATATACGGCTGGTGCAAGACCAATATAAGGCCGCTTAATGAAGATATCATATACGAGCAGGCAGAGCAGATAGGCAGGCGTGTAGGAAGGGAGATAAACAACCTAGCCCCGCTCATGGATGCAGAGCTTGCCGACGGATCAAGAGTAAATGCGACGCTGTTTCCAGTATCGCAGGGCGGCAATACCATAACAATAAGAAAATTCGCAAAGAATCCCTGGACAATGCCCGCTATGATACAGAACCACACAATAAGCTCAGAGCTCGCTGCGCTGGTATGGCTATCCATACAGAACGAGATAAGCCTGTTGTTTTCGGGAGGCACTGCCAGCGGAAAGACCAGCTTCCTCAACGCGTCTAGCATATTCTTCCCTGCAAACAGGCGAGTCATATCAATAGAGGAAACAAGGGAGCTTACGCTGCCTTCTTTCCTGCAGTGGGTGCCTATGCTGAGCAGGCAGCCCAATCCCGAAGGCAAGGGCGAAGTGTCATTGTACGATCTCATGATAAATGCGCTGAGGCAGAGGCCTGATATAGTTGTAGTGGGTGAAATAAGGACAGGAAAAGATGCCGAGACGCTTTTCGAGGCTATACATACAGGCCACGCCGTGTATGGCACTGTGCACGCAGACAACGCGCAGGACACGATAGAAAGGATGACAAACCCCCCAATAAACGTGCCTAAGATAATGCTTAACGCCATAGGAAGCATTGTTGTACTATTCAGACACAGAAGCAAGGGAATAAGGCGCGTCCTCGAGGTCGGGGAAGTGCTGCGTGACGGCGATGTAAATGTATTGTATAAGTGGAACATGAGGGATGACACATTCTCACATGTAAACGACATGAGCAGGCTTGTTGAAACGTTGGGCCTTTATGGAGGGCTCACGAGAAGCGAGATACTCCAAGAGATAGCCGAGAAAAGCAAAGTGCTGGAATGGATGGTAAAGAATAACGTGCTTGATGTCAACGAATCGGGCCTTGTAGTAGCCCACTACTACAAGCACAAGGAGAAGGTACTCGATTTGGTAAACAACGATGTCAAGTATGACAAGAACATGTTCAAATAGCTGTAATAGATGGTGCATCAAGCTATGGAATACAAAGACGTGCTAAGCATCGTGGAAGAGATAGAAAAGAGCGCAGTTAAGAGCACTGTAAGCTTTGTAGACCTATCAAAAGTAGAGACAGGCGATCATGGTGCAATTTCGTATGAGGAGCTTTTGAGTAAAATAGCAAGCGTTTATGGAGGAAAGATAAGGGAAGAGCGCGTGCAGAGGGAAGCGCCCAAGCCATCGCACATCGTGACCGCAGGACTTGCACAAGCAGCATACTCCCAGCCACAAGTCTACAGGCAGGCCCAGCCGCAGCCGCAGGGCGAGACAAATCAGCAAGAGCAATTGCCTAGCTCTGCAATCAAAAGAGAGAAAAAGGGTGCAAAATCAGATCTCGAATCAATAGTTAAGAAGCTTGGTTCTGTCGCAAGGGCGCCATCAATGAAAGTCAGGCGCGTCAATGTCAGCGAGCTTGTCCTTCCTAATCTTACCTTGGCAGACCAGATATCAGAGCTGGAGCGCATAATAGAGGGGCTGAGGGAAAACGTCTTTGACAGCGAGCACCTTGAAATAGTAAAGGAGGAGCTATGCGGGCTCAGCCAGGTAGTAAACGCCAGCAACAAACAGGGCAGGCCAGCACCGAAGAGCGAGCTCGAGGAATCGCTCTTCGAGCTAAGGGATCAGCACCTTAACGAGGCATTGGCGCTGCTTGCCAAGGTGTCCTGATGTTCAACAAGAAGCGGGTAATAAAAGTCGGTAATGAAACGATAGAGCTTGAGCCTAAACCCGGTCTTTTCTCTTTCGGCAGGTCAAGGAACCAGCAGCGAAGAGCTCCTGCGGGCACTGCGGCAGAGCAGCAGCAAGTCAGCAACATGCAAAGCGAGCAACCTTCAATTCAGCCTGTACCAAAGCCTGTATCAAGGGCAGGCCCTGGAAAACCGAGCAGGATCAGGCTTTACATAGAGGGTGTAGGCGCGAAGCACAAGGGCCTGGAGCTTGCCCTCAGGGAGCGCGGCATAAAGGGCACGGTCTACGACTTCATAAAAAGAATGCTAATAGCTTCTGCAATGCTTGGCGTAATATTGGCATTCACTGCTTTCCTGCTCTTTGGAAAGCTGCATCTTCCCGTTGCGTACAATGCCATATTTTCAGTGCTTTTAGGTGTAGTAATATTCAGGATAGCATTCATAAATTTCCTCAACTTCCCTGCGCGCAAGAGCGTTTCAGATTCGAAGGGCGTTGAGCGTGATATACTCTTTGCTGCGAGGGACATGATAATATCGCTGCGTTCAGGCATGCCCCTTTTCAACGCGATAGTGCTTATAAGCACCGGCTACGGCGCGGCAAGCAAGGAGTTCGCAAAGATCGTGGAGCTTGTCCAGCTGGGCATGCCCCTAGAGGATGCGATAGACAATGTCGTGGAAGGCACAAAAAGCCAATCGTTCAGGAGAATAATGCTCCAGGCTTCTGTAAGCATAAGGGCCGGCGCTGACGTTGTGTCTGCCTTGCAGAGTGTGATAGACCAGGTGTCGCAGGAGCGCATAATAGAGCTCCGCAGATACGGGCAGAGGCTCAATGCTATAGCAATGTTCTACATGCTGTTCGGTGTGATACTGCCGAGCATGGGAATAGCTGTTGTCACTATACTTACTACATTCATAGCCCTGTTCACAGTCACGACTACCCTGCTAATGTTTGTGCTCGTGGGGCTTTTGTTCCTGCAGATAATATTCCTTATGCTGATAAGAAGCTCAAGGCCTGTATTTAGCATGTGATATGATGAATGTTAAAAATATATCTTTCGAAAGGCTTGTCTCAAGAAGGATGGCGCTATTCGTATCAAACGAGCTGGACCTTTCGGGGCTGAAGACCAGCGTTGAGAAGTTCCTGAGAATAGCGATAATAGGCGCGATAATAATACTCATAGTGGCAGCGTTAGCTGTATATGCGATGAAGCTCGGCGCTTTAATAGCATTCTTCGCCGGAGTAGCTTCTGCAGCAGTATACCTTGTAATCTTATACATGATCATGGAATACATGATAGACAAGAGAAAGACAAGGATGGAGCTGGTTCTGCCCGACCTGCTTCAGATTGCTTCCGCAAACCTGAGGAGCGGAATAGCGCTGGACAGGGCTCTGCTGCTGGCAGCGAGGCCTGAATATGAACCGCTTAGCAGCGACATAAAGGTGATGAGCAGGGGCATCTTCGGCGGCGAGAACCTCGAGGACGCGCTGAAGAAGCTCGCTGGCAGGTACAGGTCATTCCAGCTTACGCATGCAGTGCGCATGATGGTAGAAGCGCTGCGCTACGGAGGCGCAATGGCAGACCTGATAGAGCAGATATCAAAGGACATGCGAAACCAGCAGCTTGTCCAAAAGGAGGTTGCAGGGCAGCTGTTCATGTACAGCATATTCATAGCTTTTGCGGGGCTCATAGCGGCGCCGGTGCTTTACGGCCTCACCAGCCAGATGATAATAGTCACGGATACTGTGTGGAAAGGCATCCTTGCAAGCAACCCTGGCGGGCTGCCTACTACTGGGCTGTCATTCTTGAGGCCCAGCCCACCAAAGATAGGACCTGTTGTGTACCATGATTTCTCTCTTGCCGCGATAATAATCATAACGGGCTTTGCGGCACTTATAATGAGTGCCATTTCGTCAGGATCAGTGGTAAAAGGCTTGAAGTACCTGCCTGTGTTCATTGTTGTGGGATTGGTAGTCTTTCTAGTGATGCATTATGCGATAGGCACGCTGTTCTCCAGCATAGGCACTGGCGTCTGATATCGCGTATCGAATAATCAAGTGCTGCGCAAATGGTGCTATCAAATTGCAGCGGCATCGCGCATTATGGCTAAAGAAGCTTTTATCTTATCGCGTTCTGCAGGCCAAGCGCTGTGCTTTCGTTCTTGACGCTTGTCATGTTCGACCAAAGCGTGATGTTTCCAAGGTAGAGGCTCTGCTCAGGGAGGTTTCCGCATTGCGTCGCGTTCATGCAGTTTATGCCCTCTACCTGTTTCGGCAATGAATAGTAGGTGCCCCAAAGCAGAGAGTCGCCGCTGTAGTTGTATGGTCCAACATAGCTGATGGAGCCGCCTGTGGCAACTGTCTGGTTATAATTATTGCCGCTATAATCCCTTAAATTACCGTTTAGGGGCCACCATCCCAGTAGGTGGGGTGTGTTTAGCGGAATGCCATTTATGCCTTCTAAATATATCGTATGTATATTGGTTGCAGATAATGCTGTACTGTACAGCTGCACATCAGCAAGCTTAGTCCCTGCTTCCGCCTCCTCTAGTCCGCCTGGCGGATTAGTGTAGAAAGATATAGCCGGTTTCGTAAAAGTTGCCTGCGCCTGGGCAACCGCTGAGCTCGACATTGACCCAGATGAAACAGCGCTGCCATTAACGTACAGCGTTTCATCGGTCCAGTTGCCCGATATTGCAACAAAGTACCAAGTGTTGGGCACTACTGTATAAGGGCTGCACACATTCAATTGCACGGAATTTGGCCAGTTTTCCATAAGGAGGCATATCTTTCCTCCATTTACCCACAGGCCGCCATAATCATAATTTTGGTTGCCTCCATTGCCTCCATTTGCCGATGCATTATATATATCTGTAAGCGGATACCAGGTTGAAGTTGAGTAAGGTGGAATAAAGAACCATAATGTTTCAGTGTAATTAAAGGTAGGATTTGCAATATACCCATAACTGCCTGCCCCACTATTTGTTTGTGATACTAGCCTATTTAATATGTTGAACGAAAGTATGCCGTTCTGCGACCTCTTGAAGGTGCTGTTCGCCCAGTCAAGATACGAAGGCGCATATGGCGATGGGTAATAATATCCATTTTGCATCGCTGTTTTTATAGGTGTTATATTGAGAAGCGATTTGCCAGGTCCGGAAAGCAGCAATTTTGTGCCGTTGTTTAAATAATTGAATATGCTTGAAGAGTATACAAGATACGGCTTGGACGGCGGCGTTGTGTTCAGCGTAGAAGTGACAAGTCCGCCCATGTTGCACAGGTTGCTGTTTATATCAGCCGCATCAGGCATTGCAAGTATGAAGTAAGGGTTTTGGAACTGCGATGGTATGCTGCTGCATGATGGTCCATTATTGATAATTATGGTGCCATAGTCAAAAGCGCTGCTCAATGTATTGGCGCTTGTCGCGTACATATTGCCTACCAGCGTTGCTTCTGGCAGTGCGCTTGCTTCCTGTATAATTTGCGGATTGGCTGCTTCCACGCTGTATAGATCGGGCTTGCCGTTGAGGGATATACTGGCAGTGCTGTTTATTGGGTATGTAAATGTGCCATAGCTTGAGTTTATGCTCGCCATGGCTGTATAAAGCGCGCTCAATGTGAAAGGACCGCTTTGGAACACCTTAATACTGGCATTGCTTATAGTGAGATTGAAATACTTGCTTGATGCTTCGTGCTCCATTGCCGTGGCAAAGCTCTGCATTGTGCCGTTCATCGTGCTGCTCATGTTTGTGCCGTATATGATGCCGTTGTACATGAGCGATTCGATTGCTTGAGCCGTGTTGTTCACGAAATGGTAGTGCCTCAGTGAAGGCGTGCCTTCATATGCAATAAGTGCATTGAGCGCACTTGAGAGGCTGCTCTGAACAAATGCGGCAGAGCCTGCCCTCAGCGTTCTTATAAAGCTGCTCATACCGCCAAGCGACTGGGACTGTGAAGCTAGCGTATTGTAGTTTATATTTAGCGTCACATACATAATAAGCTCACTAATCATGAGCACAAGGAGCACTATCGTTACAAGCGTGAGCAATATACCCTTCCTTGTTTTTGCCGGTTTTTTTAGTGCCATAGCACCACGCTTACGTTGTAAATGCGATTAGTGCCATTTACATTTATGCTCAGTGGAGTGGAAGCCTTGCTTACTATATACGCGCTATGTAATGAAAGCGGAACAGGGCCTTCGGTATAATTTACATTGTTTTGCACTGAAACACCGTACTCGCCACTGTAATCATTCGCGTTGCCTATCATAGGCCACCATCCGCTGAGATTCGCATACGATATAGGCGCGCCGTAAATTCCCTCTTGCCTTATAAGAGCGATTTGTTTTGGAGTAAGTGTGCTGTTATAAAGCTGCACGTTAGCTATCTGGCCATTAAACTGGTTGCCATCGCACTGCATGTATTGGGCTCCTATTGAAATATGGCTGTTGCTATTGAAGTTGTTCGTGTTGGTGTCGTTTGTGCTATTGCCATCAAATTGCCAGTAATAATTCGGATAAGCCACCGATACGGCTACAAAATGCCATTGATTGTTGAAAACGCTAGATGGCGTCATTCCCTTTACATAGCCTTCTGTATCAGCTGAGCTGCATCTGTGCAGTACCAATCCTGTTCCGCTGCTCAAGAAGCCGAAAGCCTGATAACTCTGCATTGAAAAGAAAGGTATTGTCCAGCTGTCCGCAGTGTTCGGATTCGGCTGCGGCTTTACCCACATTGTTATGGTAAAATTGTAATTCGTGCCGCCTATGTTGTGGCTGGTGCCATAAACGTAGCTTGTTGAAGAGAAGGAGCTCGAGGAGTATGCTCCATTGAAAGCTGATACCCTGAGCGCAGGTGCGTAGGTATCATTTATAAACAAGCCTACATTAGTGGAATGGTAAATATTGCCCAGCACAGTGCTTGCAATCTCGCCCTGACCATTTAGGTACATTGTTGCAAGAGCACTAAGAATGCTCGTATAAGGCTTAATCTCGTAGCTGCCAAAGGCATACACTATGGTGCCGCTCGCTATATAAGCATTGCCATATGCAAGCGCTATGTTCGCAAATTGGTCCTGGCTGGATGAGGGCAGCGTAGCATTCCAAAGCATCTTGTCGCCTGATATGTTATAGGCTTGGAAAGCATCGCCGTCTATAAGCGTGTATAAGTTGCCGTCCGATACAGAAGGCTCAGTGTCCTGGCTTTGCAATGCTGTAGGATATGAAAATATCTGTCTGCCGCTAACATTATAGGCATATATATTGCTGTCTGTTTCCGCATAAACATTCGACCCGTCAAATGCAATCCCTCTAACAGGAGCGCTCAAAGATGCTGATGCAATTATGCTGCCGCCTGTGCTAAGTGTATATAAGCTTGTGCCGCTGCCAATTACTATTTTGTTCCCTACTGCTATTGGCATTGTTATGGGGCCAGCAGATAACGGCGTACTCCATACCTTTACGAGCTGTTTTCCAGCCAGCGCGAAAGAGTATAAGTAGTTTTGTGTCGAAGAGTTTACAGCCACCATGAATTCGCCATCAGCGTAGATTGGCGGCATCGCTGAAAATGGGGCGCTGACAGAGCTGCTTGCAATAATGCTTCCATTGGTTGGGCTTATGACATAAAAAGTTATGCCGCTAGTCAAGATGGCATAGCCATCCTCTATCAGTATTGGATAAGATGACTCGGGCGCTACCCCTATATCAGAAGACCAAAGCTTCGAGCCGTTATAGATGTTTGCAGCTATAATATACCCTGTACTGTTTGCTAGCAGCACTTCATTCTCATATGTGACAGGTACTGCCCCTATTTGGGATTCTGCATTTACAGAATATTCCAATTTGCCACTGGTTGCGTTTAGTGCATAGAGGTAGTCCCCTGAAGCTGCAAACACCATGCCTTTGGCGGCAACAACAGTGTTTATAACCGAACTGCCTGTGTTAAAGGCAAAGAGCGTGTACGCGTTTTTCGGTCCGTACTGCGCATTGGAACTCATGTTGGCATAGTGGCCTGCCTGCGGCCATGTATATGCTTCTGTGCCATTTACCGTAATGCTCTGTATTTCTTGAGAGTAATAAAGTGACGATGGCGTAGAGTATAAGAGATTGTTCAATATGCTTGATGCTTCTGATGCGGGTATTGATGCAGCGTTGTTCGTAATGGAATGGACGTAAAGCAGGATTGAAATGCCTGCAACAGTGACAATCAGCGCAAACACTGCATCAAGCGTGAATATGAACCCTTTCATGTTTTGTAGTTTCATCATTCAACACCAAACGGCGTATTGGTCCAAAGCTCTATCGTTACCTGCACTGGCGTTCCATCTATATAGCTGCTTCTTTTTTCCACATATACAGTAAGCGCATTGTGCGTTCCAGGGTTTTCGCCTATTGAAATATTCAATGCGCCGCCGCTGCTAGTCTGGCTCGTTATTGTTATATAATAGTCAAATCCTATGCCAAGGGCCTGCTTTGTGGCTTGGTAGTTGTAGTTTGACATGGACATCAGTGTGTAGAGCTTGTTTGAATCTATGCTGCTTGTATTTGAGCCTATTCCAATACCTATATCGCTCCATGTGCTCTGGTTTGTAGTATTGACATAGCTGTTCCAGTTGCTTGGCGAGCCTGGCGAAAGCAGCGTTGAGGCAAGTGAGCTTGCCTGAAGCTGCATAACGGTAGCGCCATTGCCATAAGCGATGGAAAGCTGGGAATTTATCTGGTACCACGTGAACGCCAATATTGTTATCGCGATGCTGAATATCACTATCGCGAATATGACATCAAAGCTCCAAAACTGCGCTTTCATCATTCTATCCCAGCGAAACATTAAACTTTTCAACCAGCGGCAAGCCTTGCTGGTATAACATTTGTACCTCTCTTGGCGTAAGTGCAGCATTAAAAACTTGCACGTCTGCTATTGAGCCGTTAAAAGAAGGCCTACCAAAGTCAACACCTTCAGTCCCTATATCAAAAGCATTTGGCGTTATCTGATATGCTCCTGATAAGGTAAAGGATTGATTATTATTATTTTCATACATGACCAAATTAGTTTCAGAAAGTGTGTAAGCAACAAACACCCACGTATTTTTTGGTACTGGAAATGAACCAAAATTACCCCCATCATTTCCACAGTCATCCAAGTACAGTTGATTATTTAATACTGCAAGATGCTCAAAAGGACAGTTCCAATTTACGCCAAATATCCCCTCCCAATTGCCGGTATTGCCTTTATAGTATATCCATGCGGTTACAGTTACTGGATTTGTATTTGGTATGTTAAGTGGCATATCCCCCGCAATGTACTGGCCAGTTTGTCCGTTAAATTGTGTTGCGTATCTGCTATTCGTGTTGTTCCATGTAATACCTTTTTGTCCAATGTTACTTGATATCCCATTATTGCCATTTGAAGAATAATCATTCGCGTTGCCGTTCAACGGCCACCAGCCTATAAGCCCTGCATTGCTTATTGGCAGGCTACCAATGCCATTTTTATACTGCTGCATCACCTGTTGCGGCGAGAGGGCAGTGTTGTACAGTTGTACATTGCTTATGGTGCCGTTAAATATATTCATACCTGGATATGAGCCACCTATATTAAAGCCATTCACAAACGTGCCTATAGTGCCATTGCCTACTCCTGTTGCAACAAGATTGCCGTTGATATAAACGCTCAAAGTATTCTTGTTGCCGTTCCATACACCTGTTACAAGGTACCATCTGCCTGGGGATATTGTCCCTCCGGCCGGCTGATTCTGGAATGTATTTGCTTGGTTGCTCCATCTTATCACCGCATTGCCGCCTGCACCTGTTACTCCTATATCGAGCGTTTCGTGAGTGTTTTGGTTCCCATAGATTTCAGCTATGTTCTGCCAGTATGCACCCTTGCCTGTGTTGTTTATCCACGCTGATATTGTCAGGTTTGTGGTGCCAAAAAGCAGGTTTCCGGTTATCGAGCTGCTCTGCCCGTTGAAGTATGCTGTAGTAAGGCTTGAAGGCATTGGCATGCGCGTCCATTGCACGTTCTGCATCGTGCCAGTGTTCCCGTATCCGCTCAGGTCATATGCGTTGCTTCCGTAGCCAAGATCCAGTGGCCACCATCCTATAAGGTTTGCGGCTATCGTTGCATTGCCGTTGAACGGTGTTATAGTCACATTAGCAGTTCCTATTGTTGCTGCGTTTGCTGTTAAGTATTCGCTCAATACTCCTGAACTGTTTGTATCGTTTGCTATGAAGCTGCTTATTGTGCCAATGGCTCCTTTGCTTGTTACAAAGCCTATTGGTATGCCTGTTGCATTAGTGCCCGCCTTGTTTATGGCTTTTGCATCAAATTGCATCACACTTCCATACTGCATTCCGCTTCCAACGCCGTTGTTGCCGTTGCCGCTGTAATCATTCAAGTTGCCGTTCAACGGCCACCATGAAATTAATTTTGCTGGCATGATTGGCGCGCCGTTTATGCCTTCTCTGTATAGAGCAATGATCTGCGAAGATGTAAGATTTACCGAATAAGCCTGGACATTTGCTATGAGGCTGTTGTAGCTGTTAACCATCCCTAATGGTTTAGCGCCGCTTATGTATGTAGTCCAATAGTCTGTTGCGCTTGACGGCGAATACTGCCCATAGGCTGTGCCTACTGCCGCTCCATCAACATAGAATGTCTCGGTGCCAGAACCTGAGGGATTGTAAGTCATAGCAAGCATATACCAGCCTGGATGAGGCACTCCGTAGCTTATTGGGTTATTAGAATTTACCCCCCAAATCCATCCGAACACGACAAGTCCTTCTTCGCTTAGGAATGGCATATTCCAGCAACTTCCTGGCGGACAAGAGGTAACCCCAAAGATCGGCCCGTTTGCGCTTGGTGTTATATACGCCCATGCCACTGCTGTGAGCGGGTTATTGCCGCCGAAATATGAGGTGACACTGCCATATGCATAGTTCGCACCGTTGAAGATGCCAGCCTTCTCATTTGTAGGCACATTGACATACACATTTTCGAAGAGGCTCAACTGGCTTGGCGGTTTTTGATCTATATATACATAATCGTTTTCGTTTGCTAAGGTTATATAGCCCTTGTATATTGGTATCTGGTAAACGTATGTGCCACTGCTGTTTTGCTGGGGCGTTCCATTTACTATAAGATCTCTTGCAGTGCTGAAGCTGTATGCATTCACTATTTGTGTTCCAACCTTCATCTGGCCTATCACAGCTCCGGTATTTGATATGGAAATATTGTATGGAATTGTGCCAATGGAGCCAACAACAGGTATTGTTGCATAGTAACCGCTTCCAGATGTTTCTGCTTGGTCTATATACACTGCAATGTTTTGCACTTGCAGCTGGAGCTGCGAATATTCCTGCTGGTTAAGGGTTATTGCTCTCTGCGCTGCTACGAGGGCGAAAAGTATTACGAACACAATGAGCACAAACGAGTAGACTATAAGGAATTCTAGTGCTATCTGCGCCTTGTCGCTGTCAAATACCATGAAATCTACCACTATATCGCATAAAAGTAATTAAAATATATCGCAATTTGCAGCCATGCGGCATGTATATGCGATGCATGGCGTATTGAAAGCGACATGCCAAATGACTAAATGCCCTAAGCATGGACAAATATAGGTAGTAGATGGAATGTTTTATTAGAGTAAAAAGCACATTGATATAAGTGTCAACTTACTATAATGCCAGATTTTAGAAAGATATAAATATCTTACCGTAAAAATATCCTGACCGTTCTTTTTTGGGGGTCAAGAGGGTTACATGCATAAAGGCTTTCATAACGAAGAAGACCTAGAGATATTGCTGCTTCCTGGCGAACACGTCTTATACAAGGCTAGGCGCGGCCTTCCTGCCTTGCCGCTTGCAAACTGGGTTATTATCACTAACAAGAGGATTCTGCTTGTACACAGGCGCGGCTTCCTTACCGGTTATAAATCAATATTGTACAATGGCATAACGCAGGTATCGGTCCACAAAGGTGCAATCGGATCAAAAGTTGTGATTTCATTAGAGGGCAAAAGGTTAAAGTCAATTATGAACTTCGCCATGAATAGGCAGGCACTGGCTGTATTTAGCATACTGAGCAACCAGGTGAGTATGAAAAGCGAGCTGAACATGATATACAACAGCATTTCACAGGGCAGTGCAGGCGCGCCGCCCGCAATCTTAGATAAGAATGCCAATTCTTTCAGCCAAGTTGTAGAAGAGCTCGAGGCCAACAGCATGATATATGCTGCGATGATAAATCGCACCGAGCGCAACAACCAAAGCTCAAAGGCTGGATTTGCCAGAATGATGAGGCGCGACCAGCCAATGGCTATAGCAAAGCATAGCATGGCCGTGGGTGTAGATGCCGATGAACGCAGTGCTGAAAGTGTAGTGAAGCAAGCAAGCGGGTATGTCAGCATGTCTTCTTTAGGCAGCGTCAACGGCGATCCTGGCAATGTGCGCGAAAATGCACACCTTTTCACAAAGCAGCTTGCCATTTCGGCGCAGTTAAGTACCATCCA
Organism: Microcaldota archaeon; assembly: GCA_021816895.1. Classification (GTDB taxonomy): domain Archaea; phylum Micrarchaeota; class Micrarchaeia; order Micrarchaeales; family Micrarchaeaceae; genus JAKAWW01. The sequence goes on from JAKAWW010000001.1 coordinate 427,866, forward strand.
AGTGCCAATAAGTATTGAACGCAAGGTCGGGCAGTTTGGCGCGCGCAATAGCTACATAAACGCAATTGCGACAAGCGAAGAGCGTGCGGAGAGCAAAGAAAGCAACGAAGCATATGGTAATGTTATACCTTATGCAGAGAGGGCGCGCCTCAACCCAGAAAGAGACATGCTCATATTCAAGAACCGCCGCCTTAAAGCAAAACTTCAATAACGCGAAATCACTGCAAACAAAAATGTCTAATAAATCTCTTTTGCAATAACTATTATGCAGATTCGCGCGCTGCAGGGAAAGCTGCCTAACGAAGTGGTAGAATCGCTGCAAGACAGGGGCATAGTTTCGCTTACCCCTCCACAGGAGCTTGCGATACAAAATGGCGTGCTTTCAGGCAAGAGCATGCTTATTGCAAGCCCTACGGCAAGCGGCAAGACCTTGGTCGCTGAACTGGCGTGCATGAATGCCATACTGGGGAAAGGAATGAAAGCAGTATACATAGCCCCGATGCGCGCCCTTGCAACAGAGAAGTTCGAGGAATTCAAGCACAACTATCCGTACATAAAGGCAGCCATCTCGATCGGCGACCTTGATGCCGATGACCCGTGGCTTTCCGAGTACGAAATGATGTTCTTTTCAACAGAGAAGTTCGACAGCCTTATGCGCCACGGCATAAACTGGCTGCACAGCCTGGGTTGCGTTGTATTCGACGAGGTGCATATGCTTGGTGACACTTCGCGCGGCCCTACCTTGGAGCTGCTGATAACCAAGCTGAAAGAGACTACAAGGGCGCAGGTAATAGCACTCAGCGCCACAGTGGGGAACGCGGAAGAAATCGCAAAGTGGCTCGATGCAAGGCTTGTCACAAGCGATTACAGGCCGGTTCCATTGCTAAAGGGCGTAATGTACAATGGTGAGGCATATTATGTAGAGGACAACGACTACAGGCGCGAAAGTATTGACGGCGACAGTGGAATACCAGAAATAAAGATAGTTCAGGATACGCTCAAGAGGGGCAAGCAGGCGCTGCTTTTCTACTCTACAAAGAGAAATGCCGAGGCAGGAGCAGCCAAGCTTGCGGATCATGTATCCAGCATGTTAAGCGAAAGCGAAGCAGGCGCTTTAAAAGGGATAAGCAACAAGGTGCTAAACACCCTTTCAAGGCCCACCGAGCAGTGCAAGAAGCTCTCCATGCTGGTAAGGAGCGGCGTCGCATTCCATCATGCAGGTTTGCTAAACCAGCAGCGCGCAGAGGTGGAGCATGCGTTCAAAAGCGATCTCATAAAGGTTATATGCGCGACTCCAACCCTGTCGCTAGGGATAAACATGCCGGCGCATACTGTGGTAGTGAGGGACATAACGAGGTATGAAAACGGCATGAGCGAAAGGCTCGGCGTAAACGAGGTGATGCAGCTTTTCGGCAGGGCTGGCAGGCCCTCTTACGACAAGGAAGGCAGGGCCCTGCTCCTCGCAAGCACCAAGGAGCGCATGGAAGAGCTAACGGCGCAATACATACTTGCAAAGCCAGAGCCCATAGAGTCGGCGCTCGGCATAGCTCCTGTGCTTAGGTCTCACGTGCTTTCGTTCATAGCCGAAGGTTTCCTTACTTCAAGGAAGAGCATTCTAGACTTCATGTTCAAGACGTTCTACAGCTACCAGTTCGGCAACAAGCTGCACATAGAGAATATGATTGACGATGTGCTTGAAGACCTGCAAGCGTGGAGCTTCATATTGAAAAACGGCGTGTCCTATACGGCAACAAGGCTTGGCAAGCGTATAAGCGAGCTCTACATAGACCCGCTTTCTGCTAAGCTCATCATTGAGGCTCTCGAAGGCGAGCTTGACAGCATAGGCACGCTATTCATGGTCGCCAATACATTGGAAATGAGGCCTTATGCAAGGGTAACTCAAGAAGCCGAGGAAGAATATGCAATATACATGCACAGGCACAAGCGCCTTTTCAGAGCGTACGATTATGAAAGTATGGATCCTGTCGGTGCGTTCAGCACTGCGCTGATGCTAAATGAATGGGCCAGCGAAACGAAGGAGCAGGACATAGTAAAGAAATACTCTGTGACTCCTGGGGCCCTCTATTCAAAGATAACCAATGCGGACTGGCTCATATACGCTGCAATAGAGATAGCAAAGATACTGCGCAAGAGGGTCAATGCCATGATAGACATGCGCGTCAGGCTCAGATACGGCATAAAGGAAGAGCTTATGGACCTGGTGCGCCTTGCACAAGTAGGCAGGGTGAGGGCGCGCCTCCTCTTCGACAATGGTATAACGAGCGTTAGCGACGTTCGCAATAGCACTGAAAAGGTAAAGCTCATACTAGGCAAGGAAACCGCTGAAATGATATTCAGGGAGAATGGCATAGAATTCCATTAATGCAAACTTTGAAGGCATCTTTTTATGCCTTTCCAATGAATAAGCTTATCGCTTTTCATTCAGGGGTGAATTTGTGTACATATCAGGCTCTACAATAAGGAAAATACTAAAAGAGGCAGGAGCTTCAAGGACAAGCAGCGAGGCGGTCGAGACAATGCAGGAATACGTAAACAATGTTGCTTATGGCGTAGCGCAAAAGGCCGTAAGGCTTTCAAGGCACGCGAAAAGGAAGACAGTAGACACTTCTGATATAAAACTGGCCATAAGCTAGCAATTTGGCGCTTCATGCTGCTGTGCCTTTCAAATATCCTATAATGACTGAAAATGCAAGGTTTTTAAAAAATTCAAACATTGTTGAATAAAATTAAAGAAAAAACAAGGTATTTATATGGGTTCTGCAGCATACTATATTGACGGAAGCAGACGATTGCCCACCCAACAATGCTTCTGTCTCTTTTGGTGAAATTGCATGAACATAAAAATGTTGTTTGCGAGGAAACGCCCAGTTACATATGAAGATGAAAATAGACCAATAAAGAGTGTAGAGATAGGGCCCAACATGTGGCAGCTTGTATATGCTGACGAGCCTGTTTCTGACACGCTTAAATACAACGATTATAAGGGCTGAAGAGAATAAGCCCCTTAAAAAGCCTCCTGTTTCTAAACATTTTTCATATTGGTATACCAAACAGCCTTAGTATAACCATGGTACCGACTGCAGGCAGACCGAATATGGCAGTAGATGCTATCTCTGGTATCCCTGTGGGTATGCCGATTCCAAAGAAATAGTCAAGGGCAAATATAGCTATAATTCCAAGTATGCTGTTTGCTATGATGCCGAATATGATCTTAAGCAGCAGCTTGCCTACCTTGAATATTATGAAGATTACCAGTGCTATGGCAAGCACAAGTATGATCTCGCTGGCGATAGCCCCTCCGAAAATGCTCATTTGAACCTATCAATTTTGCAAGGCAATCAATAAAAAGATGAGCTGCTTATCCATATATGTGGCAGGCGGGCAGCTTACCGAAAGGAGGAAGCTCCCCTCATGCAGAGTGCATATGGCCCAAGGCCTAATCCGGAATAGAAACGATACCATTGCAATGCAAAGGCGATGACTCTACGAGCGCATTGGTATGGGTGAAACGCGCCGGTGCGTGCACGATGAGCATGCAAGGCTAAGCCGCTTAGACTAATGCTGCCTAAAACAAAAAGGGGGCTACGGCCTGCCACATTGAGCTTTATATGCCATACAACACAAAGGCGCGCCGCTAATCGCGACATTTTACACGGTTTACAGGCGTAAGTCAGACCGAAAGATTTAAATATCTAATTGTGCGTAATATATCTGTCTTATTTTAGAAAGATTTAAAAATGTTTTGCACTTTAAGCGCGTCTCTTAACAAGCGCACTTAACCCAGAAGTGGTAGAAATGGCAAAAAAAACATCTCACAAGCAAAGACATGCAGCTGCAAGCAGCAAGGCCTCAGGGGCCAAAAGGCAGCGCTCCAAGAGCGCCGTGTCAAAGCAAAGCGCACCAGCGCAAGAGCAGGGCGATGATGTAAAGCGCATAGTGGTTACCGACAACAAGCTTAACGTCGAAGAACTTGATTCGAAGAGGGGCAGGGGCAGACCCAAGCATTCATACGGGGAAGAGCCGGGAGCACCTGCCAACACACCGAGCCTGAGCGAGCCGATAAAGAAATGCCCGAGCTGTGGCAGCACAGACCTTGTATATGATAATGAGCGCGGCGAGCTCATCTGCAACAACTGCGGCCTTGTTATAGAAGAGAATATGACAGATTCAGGCCCGGAGTGGCGCGCCTTCGATTCTGACCAGCGCAATTCAAGGGCCAGAACAGGAGCACCGATAAAGTATACAAAATCCAACAGGGGGCTTGTCACGGAGATAGACCTTTATAACAAGGATATCCGCGGGGTAAGGATACCATCGAAAAGGCAGGCTCAGCTTTACAGGATGCGCAAGTGGCACAAGCGCGCGAGCATCGCAAGCTCAAGCGAAAGGAACTACCTGATAGCGCTTCCGGAGCTCAACCGCGTTTCTAGCTATCTGGGCTTGCCGGAAAACATACGCGAGAGCGCAGCGCTTCTCTACAGAAAGTGCGTGCAGAACAACCTTATACGCGGAAGGCCCATAGAAACGGTGGTGCAGGCCGTGATATACGCTGCATGCCGCGCCGCAGGGATGCCCAGAACCCTTGACGAGATAGCCAGCATAGCAGGCTTGCCCAAGAAAGAGATAGGCAGGGCCTACAGGGTGATATCGCACGAGCTTGACCTAAAGATACCGCTTACAGATCCAATAGCATATGTTCCCAGGTATGTCAACGCCCTTAAGCTGAGCAGCGAAGCCCAGGAAAAGGCCATAGTGCTGCTCAAAGACGCGATGAAGCGCGGGCTTATCTCAGGAAGAAGCCCTACGGGTGTGAGTGCAGCGGCTGTATACATAGCCGGAGCACTTGCTGGCGAGCGCAGAACGCAGAAAGAGGTGGCTGACGTAGCCGGTGTGACAGAGGTCACAATAAGGAACAGGTACAGGGAGCTAAAGGAGCAGCTGAACATAGACGTAAACCTGTGAGCCGAGTGGTCCAATGAGGATGCACCTGCTTGTATTTGCGTTCGTGGCACTCGTTGCAGTATCTATGGCATTCCCATACGCACATTCAGCTAATGCAAGCGCAAGCTTTAGCACAGAGCTCAATGCCACCATGGGCTACATAAGCATGGTGAACAAGAGTGCCTACATAATATTCTACCCGAACCTTACCGCTGCATACAATTATGTGAGCGAGGCGAAGAAGGCTGCGAGCACCGATCCGCAGCGTGCAAGCGCGCTATTGGCGGATGCAAAGGCTAGCGCCTCGGTGCAGCTTTCAAGCATCTACAGGTACAGGACAGAATCTGTGGTGGCGCTTGCTGCTTTTTCAGTAGCGCTTGCAATATTGATATACCTGTATATGCGGCCCAGCAGACAGGCGCGCAATAATTACAGGCGTTAATGCGGCTTTTTGAGCAAAAAGTTTCGGTCGCGTTAGCCAAATGCCTAAAATCCGAGATTCTGCAGAATAGGCTTAAAAAGCTTTTTTAAGAAGCATATATTGACCAGAGGTGGTTTTGTGATGGGAGAACAGGTAATGGAAGGATTAGTATACGAACTGAAAATCGTGGCAAAGGGGGCCCGTGGTGAAGGAATAGGCAGGATAGGCGACTTTGTGGTGTTTGTAAAGAACGCCAAGACAAGGGTTGGCAACACCTACAAAATAAAGCTTACAAAAGCATATCGTACCTTTGGTTACGGCGAGCTTGATAGCAGCGAAGGGCAGTTCGTCGGAAGCGGAAGCCTTGTAGACCTTAGCGCTCCAGCATAAATGCGAACCACAGTGCAGAAATAAAGAGAAAACCTTATATAATTATTGGTAGGATAGTATATGAATTCCTTTTGTTTTGGTGGCGACTATTTTGTCTTCTGCTTTGCATTTGTCAGAGGTGTATGAATGGATAATATAAGCTATTCCAAGATAATGAAAGGTACTACTACCGTAGGCATGATTTGCAGCGATGGGATTGTAATAGGTGCTGATACGAGGGCTACTATGGACACGTTTATATCGACGTCTGAAGCCAAAAAGGTGTGGAAGATATCAGATAACCTTGGCATGACTATAGCTGGCGCAGTTGGCGATGCTCAGGAGCTAATACGCATAATCAAGGCACAGAGCGACCTGTACAAGATGAACGAGGGCAGGCCGATGTCTCCAAAGGCAGCTGCATCGCTGCTGTCTATAATACTCCAGGAAAACAAGATGATGCCGTTCTACGTGCAGCTCATCGTGGCCGGCATGGATGGCGATGTGCCTCAATTGTACGACATGGATCCGCTCGGCGGTTATACAGAAAACACGAAGTTCACAGCGACTGGCTCAGGGTCGCTTACCGCGTTGGGCTACATAGAAGACATGTACAAAAAGGGCCTTACGACAAAAGAAGCCGTCAAAGGCATAGCAAGAGCCCTAAGCATTGCGATGCGCAGGGATTCCGCTACGGGCGACAATATGATAATCGCAGCCATAACGAAGGAAGGCTATGCGGAATACGCAGGCAAAGACCTTGAAAAGGCCCTGGCCGGCAAATGAATGCCCATTAAAGATTGTTACATCATTTCATTTTTAAATTTCTAGTCTCTCAGTGATCTATTGGAGTCAAAGAACTCAGAAGAAAACGGCAAGGCCCGTGCAGAAGAGCTTTTTAGCAAGATACAGTCAATGCTGCCAGACGAGATCGGCTTTGTCAAGGCCGAATTCGAGGGCCCTGACATTGTAGTGTACATGAAGAACCCAAGACCGCTCTACGAAAACGATTCGATAATAAGGAATGTAGCTTCAGCAATAAAGAAAAAGCTCATAATACGGAGCGACAGCTCGGTGCTCATGCCTCCTGAAAAGGCAGCCGAAATAATAGGCACTCTCATACCAAAAGAGGCGGTTGTGGCAAACGTTAAATTTGTCCCGGAGTTCTCCGAAGTATACATAGAGGCGCTCAAGCCCGGCCTTGTGATCGGCAAGGGTGGCTCTACCCTAAAGAACATAGCTACGCAGACCAACTGGACCCCAAAGGTGCTTAGAACTCCAACAATGAACAGCGAAACTATAAAAGGCGTGAGGCAGCTCCTCTTCAACGAAGCAGATTTCAGGAAGAAGTTCCTTGTAAGCGTAGGCAAGAACATAAACAAGACCATAATGAAGAGCGAATGGCTTAAGGCTACCGCTTTGGGCGGCTTCCGCGAGGTTGGCAGGAGCACGCTGCTGCTCGAAACGCCAAATTCAAAGGTGCTAGTCGATTGCGGCCTTAGCCCAGAGCCCTCGATAAAAGGCCTTGACGCCAATGGCGATTCAGAGATCAACAAGGCATTTCCGTACCTTGAAAATGCGAACATATCGATAAACGAGCTCGATGCCGTGGTGCTCACGCATGCGCATATGGACCACATAGGCTTTGTGCCATACTTATTCAAGTTCGGCTATGACGGGCCAGTGTACTGCACTCCCCCTACAAGGGACCTCGCCGCGCTGCTGCTCAACGATTATATAAGGCTTGTCGCAAAAAGCGGCGGCACTCCGCTTTACGACGAGAAGGACATAAGGAAGATGCTTACCCACATGATAACAAGGGATTATGAGGAGGTCACCAACATAACCGATGAGCTGAAGCTCACATACCATAATGCGGGGCACATCCTCGGCAGCGCGACCGTGCACCTGCATGCAGGCGAAGGCGTATACAACATAGTGCACACTGGTGACATGAAGTACGGCTTTACAAGGCTTTTCGACCCTGCAAATACAAGATACCCGAGAATAGACGCGCTGTTCATAGAGAGCACGTATGGCGGCGCAAATGACATTACGAAGAACAGGAACGACGCCGAAATAGAGCTCATGGACATAGTGAAGCGCACCATAGACAACGGCGGCAAGGTGCTCATACCACTGTTTGCGGTGGGCAGGAGCCAGGAGCTGCAGCTTGTTCTGGAAAACTACATAGCCAACAACCTGAAATACAAGATGGACGTGCCCGTCTACCTTGACGGCATGATCCTCGAAGCAAGCGCTATCCATACAGCATACCCGGAATACCTTAAGGAAAGCCTTAGGAACCGCATACTGAACAACAGGTCGCCTTTCGAGAGCGAAATCTTCGAGGTGATCAAAGGAGAGAGATCCGAGATTAATGACAAAGGGCCTGCAATAATACTTGCCAGCGGAGGCATGCTAAACGGCGGCGCAAGTCTTGAGTATCTGCGCTTGCTTGCTGATGATCCGAGGAACACGATGCTTTTTGTAGGATATAACAGCACCAATTCGCTTGGCAGAAGGATACAAAATGGCTTGAGGGAGGTACCGCTTCCTGACGAAGACGGCAAGATGATGCCTGTGAATGTGCGCATGAACATAGTGACAATGGAGGGCTTTTCCGGCCATAGCGACAGGCGCCAGCTTATGAGCTTCATGGAGAACCTAAGGCCCAAGCCTAAGAATGTATACACGATGCATGGCGAGGAGCAGAAATGCGAAGACCTTGCAAGGTCCATAGGGAGAATGCTCCATATAGAGGCAAGGGCGCCTATGAACCTTGATTCGATAAGGCTAAGGTAAGCTATTTTATCTACGCGGTCGTAAAACCCATGCTCTTTAGATGTGGGATATGAGCCCACCACAGAAACATATATATCTTTTTCTCACAAAGCCGTGCTGATAACAAGCTATAAATATTTCCTAAGCAATAATAGTTCTGATAGTGATATTATGGCAGAAAAAGAGGTACCAAAAAGATTGGGTGGATATGAGCTTAAGTGGCTGCAGCAGTACCACATAGACACCAATCTGATTATAAAAAAACTAAATGCATTTGTTGATGCTTATAATAAAGAGATAAGCTCTTTTGTTGACACGTTTTTGCCATCTTACAAAAGGTCACTGGCTACCATAGAAGAGCAAAAAAAAGACGAAGAGAAAAAGAAGAATGGACTTGAAGTCATCCTGAAAGGACTTCCATCATCAAACGAGAAGGAGAAAGAGGAAGTGGATAAGGTATCTAACGAAATAAAAGGGATAAATGATAATATAAAAGTGCTTGATGATGAAATAAATGAGCTTAAAAACAACATTGGAACGCTTGAGAATGTGAAGGGGTTCTTCGATGATGCATTAAATTACAATAGAGCCATCAAGCTCACTGAGGATTCGGTTAAAGAGCTGAAGAAAAAGACGGAAAGCATTAGGATAGGGACCCAAGACAGCTATTACAACTATTTAAAAGAAAGGGCAAAAGAGTTGCACGATAAAAATTATAAAAGCCTGAGCGAAGAGTGGAATGATCAATTCAGCAAAATTGTTGATAAAAGCGACATTTTAGATGAAATAATAGCTAGTAGTGAAAAATCGACTAAGAACGCCAAGAAACTTACCAACGAAAGACACTATCAAGGTGCACTTACCCTGTTTGTCAGTAGGGCACTGCCCCTGAGCATCGATGAACCTGCAGAGAAGGTAATTGACGACTTGAAAAAATTACAGGCACATCGCAAAGAGATAGAAGAATTCATAGGAAGGCTAATTTCAACCCATAGCGAGCAACTCGTAATTGGGGAGATAGCCAACAGCATACATGAAAATGGCATAACAGGTATAACTGGCTTTTTCGACAAATTTAGCCCTGATGATTATCTCCCTTCATATCTTAAATTAGTGGGCGCGCCGCAAACAGGAAAGACAACTGGCGCCACAAATGCGGTTGCAGGCGCTAGCGCAAATCAGACAACCAATGCAAACCAACCAATCAATGCAAATCAGCCAATCAGTGTGAAGCCAAACTTCACAATAAAAAGTGACAAAACCCTTGACAGGGCATGGGTTGCCGAAGCAGATCAGTATTGGACGAAGTTTAAGGAAGAGACAGGGATAAGCAACAGCAATATAGACGCCATGCTTAAGGGCCTTAATGACAATAAAGACGCTACAGTGGCTGATGGCTTCAAGGTATGGAATGAGATAAACAAGTTGTGGCTGCAGAACCAGACAACTCTTGACAGGAGCGAAGCCGAGGCAATGCTGAAGCGCTCGGAAAATGCAACGACAGAAGAGCTGGAGGTTATTTGGCGCACAGAGTTGACTCTGTTCGCAAAGCACAGGTATTCCGATTTAGGGTTTGCCAGCCAGGAAATACAAGAGATGACTAACAGAATAGGGGTAAAGGACGGCGAATACTGGGGCGAGCTGTACTACCGCATACTAAAGAAGCTGGAAGAAATCGAGAACGAGCGCAAGAAAGGCAGCAATAAGCCTCCACTTAATGTCCCATCGGGAACGGGGCAGAGTAAGCAGCAAAACGACAGCGGCGACCTGCCACCGCCGCCACCGCCAAGCCAGTAAGCATTATCCCCTTATCATGCCTTTTATGTCGCGGGTAAGCCTTATTATGCCCTCCAGCTCTGACCTCTCTTCTGGAGTGAGCCCTTCCTGCTTCCTGATAAGGCTTTCTTCTATCGCCTGAAGCAGCCTCGCCCAATCTTCGGTTTCATCCCTGATAAGCTCAAGCACCTCCTTGTTTGTGGCAAACATGTTAAGGAGTAGCAGAAGCTTCTCATTATCTTCTATATTTTCTTTTGATTTGAGCCTATTGGTTATGTGGTCCCTGAGTTCGCGTATATCATATACGCTCAGCTCGTCATTTTTCTCGGTAATCTCCTTCGTCGCTTTTGTCACTGATAGTATGGCGCTGTGCAATTTCCCTATCAGTGCGCTTACAGTAAGCGATTTGAACCCCTGCTCTGCCATTGTATCATGTAAGATAGGCAACATCAAGTATAAATTTTTATCATTTGCCGCAGCAGGCCAAAGATTGCAATAACTGTTGAAAATATAGCAAACTTTGCAGTGCTACCATAAAGTGGGCCTGGAGAGATTTGAACTCTCGACCTCCCGATCTCTGTTTTTGATTAAACTTTCCTCATGAAAGTTCATATCAGTCGGGCGCTCCAACCAGGCTAAGCTACAAGCCCTTCAAGCTTACCTCCCTGACGTTGCCGCCAGGTTCCTCCTCCCTGAATATCTGTGTCTCAAACTTATAAAGCTTTACGTCAGGGCGTTTCCAATAATCCGCGGGAAGCCCTGCCTTTATGCACGTTTCTTCGAGAAACTGCTCCTTGCCCCATTTCTCTTCTACGGGTACTATTGGCAGCAAAAGGCCGCTGTAAAATCCGTATTCAACAAGCAGGCCATCCCTTCCAACCTCTACCTCTTTTAGCCTGCTCTTTAAGTCCTTCCTCGTCTCCTTGGGCTCTGAGAGTATGCTTACTTCCACGACAAGGCTGTCAAGCTCATGCACAGAAACAGGCACAAATCTGGGATCGTCAAAAGCGGCGCTTAGCGCGGCTTCCACTAGGGAGCTTTTTATGGGCTCTATCGCCCTAGGGAATCCTATGCAGCCACGTAGGGTCCGCGTAGGATAATGCTCTAATGTCACAAATACACCATAATACTCATTGCGGTGTTCTATGCTGCTTTTAACAAGGTTTTTGCTGAAATGCGGGTTGCGCAAATAAAGCTCTATCGCATTCCTTGCCGCTTTCACCAAAGCCCTGCCTTCTTCAATGCTATATATGCGCATATGATCACCAAAGCAAATCAAAAACGATTATAAACTATACTGCTGATATATATTTATCTTTAACCGATTAATGTTTAAAGGGGCTGTAGCAGGCAAATACTGTTTTAAGGGCAATGGACTGTTATGCGCGTAACGTGGTAAAGTGGCTGATGACAACATCATAAAAAGACTCGCATTCAGGCTTGTCAAAAGGCATATTGCCGGATTTACTATAGAATCAGCTCTGAATTCCGTCAGGATCCTTAATGCCAAAAAGCTGCACGCCACTGTTACTTTCCTAAATGGGCACGTGCATGACAGAGTCAAAGCGAAATACAACACCAATGCATACATGCAGCTGCTGCGGCAGCTTTCAAGGCTTCACCTCGATGCTGGCATATCACTGAGGCTGAGCCAGCTTGGATATGATGTGGACAAAGGCTTCGGCGAGCGCAATCTTGCCGAAATAATAGATGCTGCCAGAGAAGGTGCAAAATTCGTGTGGCTTGAAGGTGAGCAAAGTGTGCCTGATGTGCCCAAGCTGTACAAGAGGCTTGTGCAGAAACACGCTCTGCTAGGTATGGAGATGCCACTTGGCTATAAAGAAGTGCGCAAAGAATACAATATCAAGATAAGGTACCATATGCATAACATGCGCGCTGATGCAAAGTCTGCCGATGCAAAGGGCTTGGTGCAGGAATTTTCAAGAAACATCTCAAGCCTCGCAGAAAGGGTCGGCAGTGTAACTGTTTTTGAAAAAGACTATCATGTACTGTCAAAAGTCATAAATTCCTGCCAAGGCAAAAGGAATTTAATATTTGAACTACCATTAGGATATGAGAAGAATATAAATACCGATAAGCAAGCGCGTGGCATGAGCGTATATGTCCCATATGGCAGGGATTGGGTCCCTTACATAATATCAAGCATAGCTGAGGGCAGGGTAAAGCGCGTGGCAACAACGCTTCTTGACGGGGAAAAGAACGGTGGGGGCAGTTCAAATGCAAACTAAAGGGAGCAACAGCAAGAAAAGTGGTGATCCCCCGCAGAGGAAGGTGCTCATTACAGGGCCTACAAGCCAGCTGGGCATAAACCTGTCCAAAACCTTGGTAAAAGAAGGCTATGAGGTAAGGATACTGGCCAAGACAGGTCCTGAACTCTACGGCGAATGGAGCAAACTACCACCAGGTGTCATCCCATTTGTCGGTGATTTTACTCTCAAGGACGAGAGCGACAGGGATGTGCTTGTCGATGCGTGCAGGGATGTAGATGTTGTATTCCATATTGGCAGTGCCAACTACAATTATCAGTATAATTACAAGAACCTTATAGAAACAAATGTTGTAGGCACTGAAAACATCGTGGTAGCATACCTGGAAGCCAACAAGGGCAGCAGCAAAAACCTGCATTTCATATTAACAAGCACCACAAGCGTATACGGGTATAAGCGCACTGGTGAGATTCTTAGCGAAGAGTCTGAAACAAGGCCTGCGCGCGGCTATCCCGAAAGCAAGCTTATGGCTGAAAAGGTTGTAAACGCTTTTGGCGTGACAAACAATAATCTACATTATACTGTATTGAGATTGAGCAAGCTATATGGCCTGGGTTACGAGAACTCATTCTTCAAAGTATTCAAGCTGCTCATGGAAGGCAAGGCTAATTATGTTGGGAACGGCAACAATCACATAACGCTGCTGCATGTAGACGACGCGGTGCGCGCCCTCATCATGAGTGCGGAAAAGGCAGGTGATGTAAATTCCACATACAATGTTTCCGATGGAGTTCCATATACACTTAAAGAGCTCCTAAGCAAGGCAGCAAACCTGCTCGGCGTAGAGCCGCCGAAAAAGAGCATCAACCCGCTGTTTGCGCGCATCATATCATCTAGGGCACACGATATAAAATACGATGAGTACGAATTCCTCACAAGCGACAGGATTATAAGCATTGAAAAGATAAAGAAAGAACTGGGATTTGTGCCGATGGTAAAGCTTGAAACAGCTGGAAGAGAGCTCGTTGATGCTTTTAAAAAAGAATACAAAAGGCAATAGGTTGGTAAGCATGAAAAAAGGTAAAGTTGAACTATATATAAACGAGACACTAGAGTCAAAGGGTGCAATGCTGTTCAGCCTAATAGACCCAATCGACTATGAAAGCAAGGACACTATAGTGAAAACCGCAAAGAGCCTCGTTGAAGGGGGCACAGATGCAGTGCTTATAGGAGGCAGCACTGAAGTTCAGGGAGAGTTCCTTGACGAAATTGCAAAAGAGATAAAGGATTTTGTAGACGTGCCTTTGATACTGTTTCCCGGCAATATCTCGTCAATAACAAAATATGCAGACGCGATATACTTTATGTCAATGCTCAATGCCAGGAACCCTTACTGGATAATACAGGCGCAGATGCTTTCCGGCACCACCATAAAGAAATTCAGCATAGAGCCGCTGCCTGTTGGCTATATCGTTGTGGCCCCTGGTGGCACCGTGGGCTGGGTAGGAGACGCCAATCTTGTTCCTAGAGAGAAGCCGAAGCTCGCAGCTTCGCTGGCGCTTGCAGGTGAATTCCTGGGCAACAGGTTCATAATTACTGATACCGGCTCGAATCCAAGGCTGCAGAACTCGGGGCATGTGCCTGTAGAGATGATCCGCGCAGTAAAATCCACAATAACTATACCTTATATCGTTGCTGGCGGGATACTTACTCCAAATGACATGAGGCGTGTATATCAAAGCGGTGCAGACATCGTGCAGATAGGCACAGCCTTTGAGGATGCGGACCATGTGCTAAACAAGATACGCGCCTTTGCAAAGGTAGTAAGGGAGGAAGGAAAGAAAAAGCTTTGAACGGCGTAGTAAAATGCGCATGCTATACGGCCTAGAATTCTTTTTCCTAGCCAAGGAGCTAAAGAGCATCGAAGGCTATTTCATAGAAAACTTTTACGAGCTGGGCAAGGGCAGGTTCCGGCTCAAGCTCTCCAAGAGCGGTGCGCAGGCAAACCTGCTGTGCGTGCTGCCATATAGCATAAGCATCGCTTATGCGTTTGAACGCGTTGAAACCCCAACAAATTTCTCCATAGCTGTAAGGAAACGCATAGGTGGATTTAAAATAACCGAAGTGCGCAGGCTCAACAATGACCGCATAATACAGTTAGAGCTTGCCAAAGGCGATGAGATTGTTAACGTTATAATAGAGCTATTCGGAAAGGGCAATTTCATAGTTGCTGATAGAAGTGCCAAAATAGTGCTGGCATACACGCAGCACAGGTTCAGCGACAGAGCTGTATACGTGGGCATGCCTTACGTGCATCCAAAGGGCAGCGCGGCAGACATGCTCAATAGCGAAGTTTTAAGCAAAGCCCTATCAGAAGCAGCAAGAGACGGCCGCAACATAGGCGAAGCACTGCAGAAGAATCTCCAGATAGGCAAGCCATATGTTGCGCAGATCCTCGAGAATATAGGGATTAGCGATGAAGAGCACGAAGCTCAATTTGACCATGAGAAGCAGAGAAAATTCCATGAAGAGCTTAAAGGCTATATAAGCGGCAGCAAAGGGTTCTACCTTTACAACGAAAACGGCAGGCCTATTGATTTTTCTATAGGCCTTTTAAGCAAATACAAAAATTTCGAGGCTTTGAAGTTCGATACTTTAGGCACAACCATTGCCGCTTTCTACGAGAGCGAGCCCACAGAGAGCAGGGAAAGCGCAGCAGAAGTAGAGCTTAAAAAGAGCATCGAAAAGCAGAAAGCCCTTGTTGCAGAAATTGACGTAGAGATAAGCAAAAGCAAGCAAATTGCAGACTTTATATTTGCAAACATGGCAGAGATAAATGGCATAATAGAGCACGCTGCACAGAACAAGCACGCAGCAAAAGAGGAGCTGCAGCGATACTGCAAAAGCATAAGGATTAAAGATGTTGATTTAAAAAACAAAACAGTAACGATAGAGATACCTCAATAATGGGGCTGATCGCATGGCAAAGATAGTGTTTTTGGGCACATCAGGCTCAACTCCGACAAAATCCAGAAATCTGCCTAGCGTAGCCCTTGAATATGAAGGCAGCATATACCTGTTTGACTGCGGCGAAGGAACGCAGAGGCAGATATTCAAGTACTCGTTAAACATATCAAAAGTTGAAGCCATATTCATATCCCACATACATGGAGACCACATAATAGGCATAGCTGGGCTAGTGCGCACCCTGGCGCTCAATAGGCGCCAGCAGCCCCTATATATCTTTGTGCCAAAAGGCTACGAAAGCGCAGCATCGCAGCTTCTGAGCTTTGACAAAGCCATTATAGGCTTCGAAATACATATCAAGCCAATAAGCTCTGGAACGATATACAAGAATGAAGACTTTGAAGTTAGAGCTTTAAGGCTCGTGCACTCGGTGCCGGCATTCGGGTTTGTATTCAAGGAAAAAGATAGGGTAAGATTCATAAAGGAAAAGGCAGCCGCTGCAGGCCTAAAAGGAAGCATGTATTCAGAGCTGCTCAAAAATGGCCATATCACCGTAAATGGCAAAAAGGTGGCATTGAAGGACGTCACATATGTAGAGCCAGGGCTTAAAGTGGCATACATAACAGATACGCGCCCTGTGCAGAGCATTGCAATAGCTGCGCGAGGCGCCGATTTGCTTATACACGAAGCCACGTTTGCTGCGTCAGAAGCAGGATTGGCAAAAGAGAGGAAGCACTCTACAAGCGAAGAAGCTGCGCTCATAGCCAAAAAAGCAAAGGTCAAAAAGCTGGTTTTAATGCACATAAGTGCCAGGTACAGGAGCACTGCAAAAATACTTAAAGAAGCAAAGGCTATATTCGATAATACCTATATAGCAAAGGATGGCATGGCCATAACGCTTGAAAGGGGCTCGTAGTCGAATGGTAAGACGTCACCTTGACAAGGTGAAGATCCGGAGTTCGATTCTCCGCGGGCCCATTTTCAGTTTGCAAGGAAGCACAGTTTGATTCTCTATACAAAATATTGGATACCTGTACTAAAATAAATCTACTGTGGTTTACGACGACTGCAGGCGCAAAGAATGACTTCATTATTAGATCTGTTTTAGGCTCTTCCATAGCTTTTAAGTTCTTTATTTGCATATCATAAAATAAATTAGCTGTTCAGAAGATTTGAATAGGTGATCTTATGGATGCCTTGCTTGTCATGGATATGGTAGAAGAATATATTTATGGAGAAAAACCATTTATACCTATAGAACACAGAGAGCGGCTAATTAAAAACATAAGAAAAGTGATTGATTTGGCACACGAAAAAGCCGTTCCTGTTATTTATGTTAATAGTGCATTTACAAAAGACGATCCAATTCTCAAAATTATCGGGCACAGACCCCAAGCAATGAAAGGAACAAAAGGAGCACAAACAATCTCTAAGTTAGAGCCCACTAAGAATGATTATGTACTTGAGAAAAGAGGTTATGATGGCTTTTGGAAAAGCGGTTTGGATGAGCTTCTTAAGAAATTGAAGATAAGTAATATTTACTTAACGGGGGAACAGACAGACTGCTGTGTGAGAGAAACTGGTGTAACCGCTGCACAGATGGGGTTTAATGTATTTATTATAGAAGATTGCTGCTCTACAAGCAGGGAGTCAGGGCAAGAAACCGCAATTAGGTTTATGAGGGCTTGTGTTGGTAAAATCATAAATTCAGATGATTTAAAGTGGTAATGTAATTGAAAGTAATTTTATATATGGCGATAAATTATTGCTACGACGACTATAAGGCTGATAGCTATCATATTTTTGTTTACCTTTGCCACTAAATCACAGTAAGATTAATTTGCAAAAGTTTAATAAATTATAGCAGAGTTACTCGCTTCATATCTCAAGACCTTCCTGCGTATTAATCCACGCGAGGCAGTCGCTCCCACTGATTCAATGATCCACTAATATGCTGGGGTTTCACAAAGATGGTGAGGTATGCTATTTATGTTTCTTCCTGTTTCCCACAGCATATAATCAAGATGCAGGTATGTGACCCCTGAATTTGGATTAACCTTTTCTATTTCCTCCTTCAACATTCTTATGGCGTGAAGCGTCACCGCCCTTATCTCCACCTCCATATTGCTGCCATATTCCAAAGGTATCTGATTGAGCACCTTCCTGTTCAGTCTTTCACTATATATAATGATACCAAGTCCATTGAGGACCTTTGGCAGTTCGTAGTTCACAAAGACTGTAAGCTGCTGCATTTCCGATTTTGTGAACAGCTCAAGCCCTAGGCCAAGGAACTTTTCGTAAAGCATGGCAGCGCCAAGTTGTGCACGCTTGCTGAAAACGACCTTTTTTCCTTTATAATATGCTTCATCGGTAAATGATGGAAAGTCTGCAAGAAGTTTGTCAAGAAGTCCTTTCCCATTGTTGAAAAGCTTTCCCTGCTTGGCACTGAGAGTGCCATTGTCTTCGACAATCTCAGCGCCAGACTCTGCTACAAGATTATAGAAATGGCCATTGTATTTATCAATCAAGGTTTTGCCTACCTCATTGAGTATTTCAACCCTGCGCTCTAGCATAGGCATGCTGGAATCCTTGTTGAATATCTTCCCTGCCTGCTCAAGCGTAAGCGTGGACAAGTATACACCATCAAGTATAGGTACGCCTTGCTCAAAAGCATTTTTCAGGGCAGCCCACATTCCCATTGCGCCATACCATACCTTTCCTTTGTATTCAAAGAAATACCTCTCTTTGGTCCTTACATCTGTGTATTGAAAGTTTATTGTGTTGCCAAGCAACATCAAGTCAATTGTGTCTTTGTTTGGCTTTTCAGCAAAAACAGGTAGATCCCATTTTGGGAGCGGAGGAATCTTTGTCGATATATCAAACGCAAATGCCTTCAGTCTATTGACATCGATGCTGACGTCTTCAGCGACCTTTGCAACATCAGCGGCCCCTCCGAGAATTCTGTCAGTCCAAACGCTTTTGCTGATAGTCTTAAATGCCATTGCCCCACGCATATCTTTGAGCCTTAGAAATATTTATAGCTTTCTTTGATGTTTTTGATCACAAAACCAATAATAATATTTGTTATCATTATCTCAATATGCAAAGCAGTCAAAGTCAGGGAAATGAGATGAAAACCATTATAAGGTTAGATTCAGCATCCAATAACTAAGAGCTAGGGCGAATCCATGCTGATATATATACCAACAGAGCCGGAGCCTGTAATTAAGAATCCAAATGTGCCTCCTGTTGCACAGGTTGAAAACCCCTCTTCCGGAAAGCTTGAGAATATATACAAAAACATAGAGAACGATCCACTAATCAACAAGATAAAAACCTTGGAAGAGAAGTTAGAAGTACTGAATGGGGAGCAATCAGTTGAATTGGATTTCGAAGAAGCTGAAAATCCCGATATAAAAGACAGCATACAAAAACTTAACAATGAGCAGAAGAAAACAGCTAAAATAGAAATTCTCAATGAGCTACTAAATGACTTCAATGAACTGCTCAAAATTCCATACGGATCTATAGGCTATCTGGTAAGATCAGATCCAGAGCAGATAATAAAGCTTTATGGAGTTGATACTGATCGTGACTTTTCTGCAATGATAGAAGGAAACAAAATAAGGATTACCTCACCTCAAAACAAAAGATTTTTCAATGTTGAGAAGATGGTCAGTGCTGGTGGCGGGAAGAGATGGATGGGAGAAGGCGGAGTCACAATAAGCGATCCTGCAGAAACGCCATCAAACGAAAAATCGAGCGATGAAGCACTATATGAAATAATAGCTTCAATAGAAAAGAAACTCTCAAGCAATGATAGTGAAACTGACTAGTTACATAGTTATTGTTGTTTGATGCTAATCTGTGACTCAGAGCTTTATAAACTGGACAGTCGTGCCTTCCATAAACTCCTTCATCTTCAGCTTCTGCATGTCCGCGTATACCGGCCTGTATTCTGAAGGCTTCTTTGCCATAAGCACAATGTGCTTTATGCTTAGCTTTGTCACCGCTATCTCGATGTCTGAGTAAACTTCTTCAATGCTGCTTGCTTGTATAAAATACGTTGCCTCGGTATCGAGGCCTGCCCTTTTGCATAGGTCCTCATATTTGTCAGTAGAATGGTAGGTAAATACCGCAATAAGCGCATTAGGTTCCTCAAAATGGTATTTGCTTAGATCAACAAAGTTTGATTCAACCTCTATGCCGTTTGATATCGCTTTGAGCTCTTCCATTTGCAATTTTTCATTAAGTTCCTCCAGTTCCTTCCTTGTGCCAAAGGGTTTGCCATCGAACTGCTTTACAAGGTTTTGATACACATAATCGCTAGTTTTCACTCCTTCCTTAAGCGCGCTGTGCACGACTTTCATGGCCCCACAGTCGCTGTGCGCCATCAGTTTTATCTTGCCTATGTTACCGCTTATAATGTCTTTTATGCTATCGCGCAATGCGCTTGCATTAGCACCAGCGTTCCTGAGCATTATTGTGCTCCCATCGTTCTCCTTATCCAGTATGCCGTTGAGCCTCCTGTCCATGCAGCTTATTGTCAGTGTGTCCATAGTATCCCTTAATTATGATTTGCCCTATCATATTTATATTATTTCTCAAAGAATTCAATCATATGCTGGCCAGCTGGGACGAGCTATCCCCCTATTCAAGGCTCCTGAACATAGATGGCATGGAGCCAAGGCAGTACCAGATAAGCATAGCGAGAAGCATCTACAACGGAGATAGCACACTGGTGATACTGCCAACAGGGCTTGGAAAGACGCTTATAGCTGCGCTTGCAATGGCCCGTGCGCTGCACCAGGGCAAGAAGGCTATTTTCCTTGCGCCTACAAAGCCGCTTAGCGAGCAACATTTCTCAACAATGCGAAAATTGCTGAATGTTGATACAGACGCCATGGTGCTGCTGACAGGGAGCATGCAGAGGAAGAAGCGCATCGAAGTCGAGCAGCAAGCAAAGGTGATAGTGGGCACGCCGCAAACAGTTGCAAATGACCTAAAGCGCGCCGCTTTGTCGCTTGACAACGTTGGCCTGGTGGTATTTGACGAATGCCATCGCGCTGTTGGCAAGTATTCCTACACATATATAGCAAACGAATGCAAGCTTAGGGGCATACAGGTGGTGGGCCTTACTGCGTCGCCGGGGAGCGACAAGAGAAAGATAAGCGTACTTGTCGATACTTTGGGCATAAGGAACATAGAGGTAAGAACATCGACAGACATGGATGTGGCGCCATATGTGATGCAAAAGGACACAAGTGTAATATATGTGGAAAAGAGCGGCACTGTAAATGCAATAGCATCATTGTTGAAGCCAGTAATAGATGAGCATTTGCAAGCGCTGTACAGCAACGGTCTGAGCCCGTTCAAGAACTTTGAGCACATGCCAAAGGGCAGGCTGCTTGAGATAGGCGACTATATAATGAAGCTTGAGGCAAGGAACTACCGCTTCATGGCAATATTCCATTATGCGTATGTGCTGCATTTGGCGCACGCTTACGATCTCATTACTACAGAAGGCATTGCGCCTTTCCTGGGCTACATGAAGGGCCTCGATGAGAAAGCTGAAAAGAGCAGGAATGTGCGCAGCATACTTTCAAACAGTTCTGTAGTGGCTGCGAGAAAAATTGCAAGCCAGGCAGAAGAGCGAGGAGAGGAGCACCCGAAGATGGCTGCACTTGTAAGCCTGCTGAATGGTAATCTAAAAGGCGAAAGCGTCATAGTGTTCGCTCAGTACCGCTCTACTATAAAAAAGATTGTGTCGCTTCTTTCCAGTAATGACATAAAAGCAGTGGCATTTGTGGGCAAGAAGGAAGGTGTCACACAGGCGCACCAGCAGCAGACGATCAGCGAATTCAGGGATTCGCTCTTCAGGGTTCTCGTTACGACTTCAATAGGTGAGGAAGGGCTTGACATACCCGCTGTTGATGCCGTGGTCTTTTACGAGCCGATACCAAGCGAAATAAGGAATATACAGAGAAAAGGCAGGGCAGGCAGGCTCAAATACGGCAAGGTGTTCATACTAGTAACGCTGGGAACGCGCGACGAGGCATACCTGATGATTTCAAGGATAAAGGAGAAAAGGATGTACGACATAATAATGCGCATGAAGGACAAGCTTTCCGCTTTGCCAAGCGCTTCCAGGCAGCAGAAGCTCTCATAGCATGCTTTTTATATTTTGCCGCGCGAAAACAATATGGCGATTTGTTGCTTAGGTATTCCAAGGGAGCTCGAAGCGAGAGGGAGCTGCTGAATTTATTCCACGAAAAGCATTTCTCAGTGGCAAGGGCAGCTGGCAGCGGTGTAAATGCATTGAGCCCTGACATAATCGCAGCAAAGAACGGCAAGGCTTTTGTTTTCGAATGCAAGGCATGGGACAAGGGCAGCATTTCCATACCTAACGAAAAGATAGAATCGTTGCTTTCTTGGGAAAAAGATGGCAGCATGCAGGCGGTCGTCGCATGGCGCATGAACAACAGCGGGTGGTTTTTCATAAGGCCTAGCGATATGACAAATACAGGAAAGAACCATACTGTTACAAAGCAGGCGATAATGGAGCGCGGTTTCACGCTTGATTTCTTCGATAAGCTATAGTGGTTTTATGCCAGAAATGCCTAATGAGCTAAGGGAAAAGATGAAGAAACAAGGCTACCATTTCGTGGGCAGACATTCTGCAGTAAAGATATGCGAGTACACTGCGAACGGCCTTGAAGGCAAGGAGCTGTGCTACAAGTTCAAGTTCTATGGCATAAGAAGCTGGCAGTGCATACAGTCAACGCCTGCAATAGGCTGTGATCTTGGCTGCAAGTTCTGCTGGCGCATAATACCAGAAGAGCACGGATACAAGTGGAACGAGCTAAATGCTGTGGAATGGGATGATCCCGGAAGCATAATAGATGGGATGATAAAAGAGCAGAGGCGCATAGTCAGCGGCTACAAGGCGGTAGCCGATACAGAGATTAAAAAAAGGAGATGGAACGAGGCGAACAAGCCGATGCATGTGGCGCTGAGCCTTACTGGCGAGCCGATGTTCTATCCTAGAATGTCAGACCTCATAAAGGAATTCCATAAGCGCGGCGTAAGCACCTTTTTGGTGCATAATGGAACGCTACCCGAAGCAATAAAAAAATTGGATGAGCTGCCCACGCAGTTTTATATATCCCTTCAGGCGCCAGACGAAGAGACATACATGAAGACAACAAGGCCTAAAATACCAAATGCCTGGCCAAGGTTCAAGGAATCATTGGCATTGATGCGCAATATGCGCACAAGGACTGTTCTTCGTATGACTCTTGTCAAAGGCCTCAATATGACAAATCCGGAAGGCTATGCCGAGCTGATAAAGCTTGCCATGCCAAATTACGTGGAAGTCAAGGGATTTTCTTTTGTTGGTGGTTCCCGTGAAGAGCAGCGCGGCCTCACCATATCAAGCATGCCTAATCACGAAGAGATAAAGGAGTTCGCTAAGGTGCTTGAAAAGCTGACCGGCTACATATGGACAGATGAGCACAAAACTAGCAGGATAGTGCTGCTCTCGCGCGACAGCGAGTCTGTTGCAAGCAGGAAGATAGACTTCGAAAAGATAGGTGCCGGCAAATAAGCGTGACATACTCAAGGAATGGACTCTGCGGGATTTCCATTGCCGTATTCAAAGCAAATTTGAACCCGCAACCTCCTGCATGCCATGCAGGCGCGCTACCGTTGCGCCAAGAGCCCATCCTTTAAGCAGCATTGCATATTATACAGGCGATACAAATAGTATGTTGCCCCCGCGTAGCAATATTGTGCCGAGCTTCGCTTTGAGCTCACCATCATCAAGCTCTTCAGCATTCTCTATTACTATGTTCATGTGCGCGTCGAACGACGTGATCTTGCCGCGTATGCTTATGTTGTTCTTCAGCCTTACCAAAGCCTGCTGCCCAATGATCCTGTTCAGCAGATCAAAGGGTCTTTCTTGTTGCATATTTTACACCCAAAAATTAAACATCCTCATTTCTCTTTAAGCTTTTTAATATCTTCCTTTTTGACCATCAGCTTGACATAGCCTGTGCCTACAGTAACCTGCTTGCCTATGAGTATGTTTTCCGCTACGCCGTTCAATGGGTCGCTCTCCCCAAAAATGCTTGCACTTACGAGGTGCTTTACTGTTTCCTCGTACGCTGCTTTTGCAAGCACCGAACTCTTCTCCCCAGCTACACCATGCCTGCCTACACTTTTTATCGCACCCGTAAATGTCATTGTATCGGCAACCAGCGCAACGTGCCTGAAGCCCACTGTAAGCCCCTCCTCATTTATAGTAGTTATTATCTCGTTTGCTATTATGTTTCTTGCTGCTTCTATGCCGTATGCTCTTGCCACTTCGAACGGATCGTTGCAGTATATGTGGTCCTTGTCAACACCCTCTATATTCATCAGCTCGAGCATGTTGCTGCCGCTTGTGGCTATGGTAAAGCTGCCGTCATCTTCTTGCTGTATTACTGCCTTGTTAATGCCGTGCACGCCTGAAACCCTTGCGCTTAACACGTTGACGAATTTTGTCCTTATCGCTTTTATGCCAGCCTTTTTGCTTGTTTTTACCTTTATCTCGTCGCCTTCAATGCTTACTTCGACATCGCCAACCTTCTCTATGCTGCTGTGAATGTTCTTCATTGTAAGCTCGTAGAACGACAGTCGCTCCCTGTCAGCAGTGAGTGTCATTACGCCTGTTCTGAAATCTTCAGCATAGCTGCTTATGAGGTTTGATACCTTTACCTCTTCAAGTTTGCGCCATATGCTCCTTACCTTCTCATAGTTGTTTTTAATGCTGTCTTCTAGATATATGTGCATTATCGGGGAGCGCGGCCTCTTCCTCGCATCGGCAAGCTCTATCATGCGCGGCAGCCCCCTTGTTTGAATGACCGAGCTTACCCCGGCAGAGTGGAAAACCCTGAGCATCATCTGGGTGCTGGGCTCGCCTATCGATTGCGCGGCCACAGTGCCTATTGCCTCTCCAGGCACCGCACTGAGCGCTTTTTTGCCTTGTGTCATAATATCACTCTTTTGCCTTCTCGTTTTCAAGCTCCTTAGTGGGGTCAACGCCGTCGCCGCCGTATATCGTCTCTATGAGCGAATTGTTTGCATCTTTTACCGCAAGGTTCTCATCTATGTAGAAATCCTGCATGGCATTGATGAGCCTTCTCTGCAGGTATCCACTTTGCGTTATTGCTACGTATTTTACCACTGCAGAGTCCCTCGCTCCCATTGCGTGCATGAAAAGCTCATCAGGTTTCAGGCCTGAGAAGAATGACGAGGTTATAAAGCCTTTAACTTCTGGATTTTTGTCATTTTTCCTGAAGAACGGAAGCACTCTGCCAGAATAACCCCTTGTGGTCCTCCTGCCTCTCACTGCCTGCTGGCCGAGAAGCATAGATATCGCCACTAAGTAGAGCATGTTGCCCCTTGCGCCTATTGTAACCATGAGCTTTGCATTGTTGGTGTTGTCCAGGTGCTTGCTGAGCATGTTATCCGATAACGATCGTGCCTCTTCAAGCTGTGCCATGACCTCCAATTCGAGTGTCTCCTTCTTTGTATATCCTGGCAGCGGCTCTATCTTGCCCTCCTTGTATTTCGAATAGAGGTCCAGCACCTTTGAGTTTACCCCTTTTATCATCTCATCTTTTGCCTTGTTAAACGCTTCATCCATGTAGTAATCCTTAATGCTTATCGTTACTCCTGCTGTGTATGCAGCCCTGAGTGAGAGCTTTGCCATGTCAAACAGGAAATCCCTTGTGGCCCTAGGGCCATAATCTGAGAATATCTTCAATATAAGCTTGCCGTCGCCTTCGCCGACCTCATTCTTGCCAACACTGCCTTCAACAAGCCTGCCGTTCTTTATGACTACATGGCCCCTCTTGCTTTTGTTCTCGAAATCCAGGTCTTTCGGCAAGACTAGCGAGAATATGTCCCTGCCGCCGTAAAGGCCATTCTTGCTGGGCTTGGGCAGCTCGTATATCCCTATCTCGCTTAGCATCAGGGTAGCCTCGTCCTTAGTGTAATAGCTGTCTTCTTTGGTCAAATGGTATAAGCCTGACAGCTCATCTTCTTCTACAAACATGACAGGCTTGCCATCTCTTGGAGATAGTATGAGATCCCTGGGCTGCATGAGGAACTTCGCCTCCGCTCTGGCCTCTATTGACTGCGGGACATGGAGGTTCATTTCGTCTCCATCATAGTCGGCGTTGTAAGGGTATGCTGCAGAAACGTGTATCCTTATGACTTTTCCTGGCAGCACTTTTATGTTGTGCGCCATGATTGATATCCTGTGCAGCGTAGGCTGCCTGTTCATGAGCACTATGTCCCCATCTACGAGTTGCCTCTCGAGCACATAGCCAGGCTGTATCTCTTTGAGCAGCTCTTCTCTGTTGATGTCTGTGACCCTCTTTCTTATGCCTTCCTTTGTTATGACATTCAGCACTGTCGGATACTCGGTGCTTTCAAGGTATTTTTTCGCATCCTCGAAGTTCCATTGCGTGAGGTTAATAGGTATTGTAAGGCTTTCCGCTATCTTTCTTGGCACACCTACCTGGTCTACTGTGAGGTTGGGATCAGATACTATTACTGTTCTTGCGGAGAAATTGACGCGCTTTCCGCTCAGGTTGTACCTAAGCCTGCCCTCCTTGCCCTTTAATCTTTGCACCAGCGTTTTAAGCGGCCTTGTGCTCCTGTGCCTTGCGACAGGAACCCCTGGGGTCTCGTTGTTGAAGTATGTAGTGACCTGGTACTGCAGAAGCTCCCACAGGTCGTCTATTATGATTTGCGGGGCTCCGGCATCTATGTCCTGTTCAAGCCTCTGGTTTATGCGCATTATGTCGACAAGCTTGTGGGTGAGGTCATCTTCGCTGCGCTCTCCAGATTCAAGCGTTATCGATGGTCTTACATTCACGGGCGGCACCAGCAGCGCAGTCAGAACGAACCATTCCGGTCTTGTTATTGTAGGATCTATTCCAAGCAGCTTTAGATCGTCATTGCTTATCTTTGAAAGCCAGCTTAGTATTTCATCAGGCTTCAGCCTCTCTCCGTTCATGTAGAAGAATGTGGGCCTTTCGAGCTTTATCTTCGGCTGCTCGGCGCCGCAGTGGGGGCATTTCTTTATGTTCTTTATCCTCTTAAGCAGGTCCATGCTGTCATTCTCATGCTCGGCGCTAGCCTCGGGCAGCTCCTCTTCCTTGACTATGAGATCGCTTACGACAGGCTTGATTGCTGTTATCTGGTCATCGTTAAGCAGTATGCGGTTGCACTTATAGCATGTAGACTGCAATAGCAGGTATATAATCTTCGCGTATTCAGGGTGTATTACTGGCCTTACCAGGTCAATATGCCCGAAATGGCCCGGGCAGGTCTTTGCCCTGCCGCCGCATGTCTTGCACTTCAGGCCTGGATCTATAACTCCAAGCCTCTGGTCAACAAGGCCTCCATCAATAGGGTAGCCGTCTTCATTGTAAGTATCTGGTATCACGAGCTTTGCAACGCTAATGCGCTTTATCTCTTCAGGCGATATCACGCCAAACCTTATATGGTCTATAAATTCGGCCTGCATTACAATCACTCGCTCTTAAGCTTTATCTTCGGGTTTATGTGCAGCGACTTTATCTCGTCAAGCAACAGCTTGAACGCGTAGCTTATCTCTACCATCTCAAGGTCGTTGCTGCCGCAGCTAGGGCATACCGGCTTGTTTTTTATGTAGTCGTAGTAGCCAACGGCGCCGCAGTTCTTGCAGATCCATATGGGCGCCTTGTCGCTCTGCTCCAGCATCCTGTCCTTGAGCAGAAGGCTCGCTCCGTGCCCTACCAGCGCGTCGCGTTCCATCTCTCCGAACCTAAGGCCTCCCTTCCTGGGCTTGCC
Organism: Microcaldota archaeon; assembly: GCA_021816895.1. GTDB lineage: Archaea > Micrarchaeota > Micrarchaeia > Micrarchaeales > Micrarchaeaceae > JAKAWW01. Next base: position 455,259 of record JAKAWW010000001.1, read on the forward strand.
CTCCGTTGGCTGGTGCGTCAGTATCTGCACCGGACCTCTGGCCCTCACCTGCAGCTTCAGGCTGACCATGTGCCACAATTTGTGGTAGTATACAACGCCGTTGAAGATCTTTGCATTGAACTTCTTGCCTGTCCTGCCGTCATAAAACTCTTCATCGCCAAATTTGTCAAAACCGCTCTGCTCTAGTATCGCGCCGTACTGGTCTACGAGGCTTTTGCCTTCAGTTGAAAATGTTGTGCCGTCAGCATATTCTCCCTTGAGCGAGCAGGCTTTGCCCATAAGCATCTCGAGCATGTGGCCAAACGTGGTCCTGCTTGGCAAGCTGTGCGGGTTAAGCAGCATGTCCGGCACAATGCCGTCCTTCGTGAAAGGCATATCGGCTTGCGGCACTATGAGTGCCACTACTCCTTTCTGCGCATGCCTGCTTGCGAATTTGTCCCCGGCTTCGGGTATCTTCTCGCTCCTGACCCTTACCTTGACAATTCTTGTTGCTCCAGCTGTCTCGCTCTCCATGATGCTGTCTACAACGCCTTCTTCGCCTACCCTTACCATAATGGAGTTGTCCCTGTTTTTCTCCACCGCCACGCCGAAGCTTGTCTGCTCTTCCAGGAATCTCGGCGGAGAGATCTTGCCTATCACTACATCGCCGTCAACGATCGGCAGCTCTGGCTCTATTATGCCGTCTTCGCTAAGCTTTGCATAGGCATGCTCTCCCAAGTAACCTTCTGTAGTAGGCGGCGGCACCATAAACTTGTCCTGCTGGCCTCCTGGGTAGCGTCTTTCTTCGTCTGTATACGTCCTGAAGAACTCGCTTCTTCCGAGGCCCCTGTCTACAGCGGCCCTGTTAAGGACTATGGCGTCTTTCATGTTGTAGCCGTAATAAGTAGAAAGTGCAACAACCATATTCTGGCCGGTTGCATGCTTCTCCATCTGCAATGCCCTGTATGCAACGCTGTTTATTATCGGCCTTTGCGGATAATAGAGCAGGAACGCCCTCGGGTCATATCTCTTCAAGAAGTTTATCGCGTATAGCCCTTGCGCCTGCTTCGTGAAGTTTGATATAAGGGAATGCTTTCCTACGGTATCGTATTCGTTCATCACGCTGAGGTTCATGGTAAGGCCCAATATGGAAACAGGGTCTATCTGCAGATGCGTGGTCTTCTGTGTTATTGCATCTTCCCTCACGGCTATTAGTGCATTCTCCTCCTCTTCGGCATCAAGGTATTCAATCACCCCGTGCCTTACAAGATAGTTGAAATCTATCTCCTTCTTTGCCAGCCTCTCCTTTATCTCTGGTGTAAACGTGCTTACTCCGTTTTCAACTACTATGTAAGGGCTTCTTACCCTGCCCCTGTCTGTGTTTACATATACCTCATTAAGCTTCTTGAAGTATGCTACGTTTACCTCTCCGCTTATCAAGCCTAGCCTGCGGTTGCGCCTTACCTCCTTGGCGAATTCCTCTCCTGATTTGGTATAGCCAATAAGCCTGCCATCAAGATAAATTCCACTTTTCACGTGATCACCAGTCATTGCAAGCCCTCGACAAGTTTTAGCTCATTAAGCTTTTCCAGCAGCATTTTGTCATCTGCGCCTACCGTTACCTTTGCCATTAGCGCCAAATACCTTGTAAGCCCGACTTCTACCCCTTCTGGCGTCTCGCTCGGGCAGAGCTTGTTTACGTGCGTGCCATGCACATCCCTGGCCTTGAAGTGCGGATGCCTCTTTGCAAGCGGCGATTTAATCCTCCTAAGGTGCGAGAGCATGTTTGCCATGTTCACCCTTTCAAGCACCTGCGACACTCCGGTCTGGCCTGCTGGCCACGCTCCGGTGCCCATGGAATAAAGTATCTTCTCAGTTAGCGTATCCGGATTTATGTTGGTCCTGACTGCAAGCCTCCTGCCTCTTGCAGTAGTGCGCTCCACATGGTACTTTATATCCTTTACAAAGAACTTGAAGGCGTTGTTGAAAAGCTCTTCAAGCAGCTCGCCCGCAAGCTTTATCCTTTTATTCATGTAATGGTCGCGGTCGTCCGCCTTTATGAACCCGAGCCCAACAAGCGTTGACCTTTCAGCCATCTTTAGAAGGAAGTACGCCTTGTCCTTCCTACTATCTGGCGTGGTGCCTATGTGGGGCAGTATATAAGTGTCAAGCTGTGCCTCTGCGCGTTTCTTCTTGTACTCCTTGGCCTGGTTCGGCGCCGCTATCCTGCCTATCTCCATCAATGCGTCTGCAGTGCTCATCTCTTTTGCTGAGCTTACATCAATATTGAGCATAAGATCGTTTTTAACGTCGTTGCTATCGGTCGACTTCATTATGTCTTCGTTGCTCAGGCCCAGCGCCCTTAGGATGAGCAAGAAGTCTGTGCCCTTTGCCACTGTGGGGAACGAGATGTCATAGATGCCATACTCGTCTCTTGTTATGCTGCACCTCGCCCTGAAGCTCAGCGTCGTTGAAAACACCTTGCTTGTTGCTATGCCGTTCTCCTTCGTAGTTATAACGCGGTTTGGCGCGAGGTCCTCTATTCCTATGAGAACGCGTTCGGTGCCCTTTATTATGAAATACCCGCCGTAATCATAAGGATCCTCGCCCTCGCTAAGTAGCTGCTCCTTTGTCATATTTCTTGTATAACAGAGGTCGCTCCTTACCATCACAGGCAGCTCTCCAACGAAGGCTTCGCCCATTGCATCAGTTTTTTCTATCCCGCTTATTATCGGCACGTACGTTATATACATGGGCGCAGAATAAGTGAGATTTCTTGCAAGTGCTTCGTTCGGCATTATCTTCTTCATGGAGCTATCTGGCTCTATAACCCTTGGCTGTTCTAGCCTTATGCTGGTCAGCTTTATTGCAAAATTAGGTACATCAGGTTCAATGATGTTGTTGTTTTCGAGCACTTTCTGTATGCCCATCCTGACAAACCTGTTGTAGCTCTCTATTTGCTGCTGAACCATAGACGTGCTGGTTAGATACGATTCAAGCAAATAATGGTCCATTGTATCACTTAAGTGCTACACAACATGCATATTGCACTTTGTGCCTGATATGTATGCGCCAACGTTGTCAGCCTTTTACGACAAACCTGTAGTAGACATACTTGCCGGTGGGATCCGCCCTATATATTTTTATCAGGTCGCCAGCCTTGGCGCCTATCTTTTTTGACTGTGGATCGCTTTCTAGAATCTTTGGAAACTTGTCAAGCGTGGTGTTGAACTTTTTGGCGATGCTTTTAGCATCGCTTGCGCTAACTATTACATGTTTAGGTATAAGGTCCATAGGTGCAGAAACCAATCGCTCACCAAAAAAGATACCCACTAGCACTAACAGGGTCTAATAATTAAAGAGACAAAACAAATAAATACCTGATGTATTTTACATTGTAATTAACTCTAAGGTACAAACCACGCATAAAAAGGCAAAGAGATGATTTCATGGGTAGTTTGATGATAGGCGAAGCGAAAAAGAGGGTAAGTGCCGAGATCGATTCGTACAGGGACGAGATGGTAGACGCAATGAAGAAGATGATTGCGGTAAAGGCTATATCGCCAGAGAGCGGTGGCCTCGGCGAAGCGCGGCGCGCCGACATGCTAAAGAAACTCCTTGATAGGATGGACAACAAGGTGAGCAGGTATGATTACAAAGACGATAGCGGCGCCACAAGGTCAAACCTTATCGTTACATACGGAAATGCTACAAGAACGATATGGATACTAAGCCATATGGATACAGTTGCTGAAGGCGACAGGTCGCTATGGCACCATGACCCTTTTGACGCATATGAGAAAAGCGGCAGGCTTTATGGCAGGGGCACGTCAGATAACGGCCAGGGTGTAATTTCGAGCATTTTTGCACTAAAGGCCCTTGAGCACACCAATGTGAGAACCAATTACAGGGTAGGCATAGCGCTGGTTGCTGACGAAGAGGTTGGGAGCAAATATGGGGTAAGGGCGTTGCTCAAGGAAGGGATATTCAAGCGCAATGACATGATAGTAGTGCCAGATTCAGGCAATAGCGATGGCACCGACATAGAGATAGCCGAAAAGGGCATACTGTGGCTAAAGTTTACCGTGAAGGGCAAGCAGGTGCACGCAAGCACCCCTGGCGAGGGCCTGAACGCCTATAGGGTTGCAACAAACCTGCTTGTGGAGCTTGATTCCATGCTTCACAAGAAGTATGACTACAAGGATCCTCTCTTCGAGCCCAATGTGTCTACGTTTGAGATGACTAAGCACGAGAAAAATGTAGACAGCGTTAACATTGTTCCAGGAGTTGACACATTTTACATGGACTGCAGGGTGCTGCCAAAGTATAAGCTTGACCGCATAATAGCAGACATAAATAAGGTGACAAGAAAATATGAGAAAAAGGGCGCAAAGATACGCGTGCAGGTATATAACAGGGAAGATCCCGCAAAGCCTACTAGCAGCAGTTCCGAGATAGCAAGGATAATTGAGAAAGCGGTGCTTGCAGTTAAAGGAAAGAAAGGCAGATTTGTAGGCATAGGCGGAGGCACAGTGGCAAAGTATTTCCGCGATCTTGGTATTCCTGCAGTAGTGTGGGCCACATTGCCTGATAACGCGCACCAGCCTAATGAATACCTTGTCATTGATGACATGGTATCAGATGCAAAAGTATTTGCGATGCTTTTCCTTTAATTGAAATATTGTAGCATTCTTGCTCAGGATCTGGTGCACCGATGCCTGCACTCCTAGCATGCAAATGTTTTTATATTTTATTGTTAAGAATAGAATAAGCCCTCGGGAGGCGGCAATTTCAGGCCTGTCCGAGTGTGGGATGCTGGTGATGCAATGAACCCAATAGAAGCAAAGAAGGAAGACGACGACGAAGAGGAAGAAGATGACGAAGACTCAGAGGACGACGACGACATGGACGAAGATGACGACAGCGAATACTGAGTAAGGAAGTGCGGTATTTATTTTTGTTTTGTACTATTCCTAACGTTTTTATTGCCACTGGTTTTATCTAAGGCGCACGTTGCAGTAATAATTAGAAAGATATATAAATATGAAAATAGCACGTATTAAAGGTGCACACGGTTTGCACGCTGCATATGGGCTTGTCGTTGGACTTTGTGTGCAATCCTGTGGTCTTTTACGTTATAGTGGTGTTATAGATGGCAGATGGGATAGAACTCACAGTTGCAGGCGCTCTTGTGCCTGATGATGGCAGGGGCATTGCTAGAATTGATTCTAAAGCACGCAAGATGCTGAATGTTATATCTGGAGACATAATAGAGATAAAGGGCAAGCGCAAGTCTACCGCTGCAATAGTCTGGCAGGCTCACCAGGAGGATGAAGGCCTCGACTTCATAAGGATAGACGGGTACATAAGGCAGAACATCGGTGTGGGTATAGGCGACAGGGTGTTTGTCACAAAAGCTGAAGTGAATCCTGCTGAAAAGGTAATAATAGCCCCTCCTGCAAACCAGCGCACGCCAATATCGCCTGATTTTTCGGAATACGCAAAAAACAGGCTTGAGGATAAGCCTCTCGTCAAAGGAGATGTTGTGCCGATTGCAATGTTCGGCTTTGCGTTCAATTTCGTGGTTGTGCAGGTAGTGCCCCACGGTGTGGTAAGAGTTACAAGGAACACAGAGGTTGTGGTTAAGACCGAGCCGGTATCTGATACAACGATAAAGATAGGCGAGGTGCACTACGAGGATATAGGCGGCATAAAAAATGAGATACAGAAGATACGCGAGATGGTAGAACTGCCTATAAGGTATCCTGAGCTTTTTGAGAGGCTTGGCATAGAGCCGCCAAAAGGCGTGCTGCTATATGGTGCTCCCGGAACGGGCAAGACGCTGCTTGCAAAGGCTGTGGCGAATGAAAGCGATGCCCACTTTATTGATATATCGGGACCTGAGCTGGTAAGCAAGTTCGTGGGCGAAAGCGAGGAAAGGCTGCGTGAGATATTCAACGAAGCGAAGGAAAAGGCACCTACAATAATATTCATGGATGAGATAGACGCCATAGCGCCAAAGAGAGAAGAGGCGACAAATGAAGTCGAAAGGAGAATGGTGTCGCAACTTCTTACCCTCATGGATGGCATAACATCAAGGGGGCAGGTAATAGTTATAGGCGCTACTAACAGGCCTAATGCCATAGACCCGGCGCTCAGAAGGCCGGGTAGGTTCGATAGGGAGATAGAAATAGGCGTGCCTGACAGGAATGCAAGAAAGGAGATACTCCAGATACACACGAAAAACATGCCTCTTTCTAAAGATGTTGATTTGGATGAATTGGCAAACCTTACCCATGGGTATACTGGGGCCGACATCGCTGCATTGTGCAGGGAATCCGCAATGGCAGAATTGAGGCACCTACTACCTACAATAATAAACAAGAAGAGCATACCAAACGAGGTGCTCGCAAACCTCAATGTTACAAGGGCGGACTTCCTTGAGGCGCTTGCGTTGATACAGCCGAGCGCGTTGCGCGAGGTTTTTGTAGAGAGACCGAACGTGCATTGGAATGATGTTGGAGGCCTAGATAATGTAAAGGCGCAGCTTAAGGAGGCAGTCGAATTACCAGTCAAAAACCCTGAAGCATTCGAGAAGATAGGTATAAGACCTGTAAAAGGCATACTGCTTGTCGGTGCTCCCGGAACGGGCAAGACGCTGCTTGCAAAGGCCGTGGCGACTGAGCGCGAATCTAATTTCATATCCATAAAAGGGCCTGAATTGCTCAGCAAGTATGTCGGAGAAAGCGAAAAGGCGGTGCGCGAGGTCTTCAGGAAGGCAAAGCAGGCTGCACCGTGCATAATATTCGTCGACGAAATTGATGCTATCGCTTCAACGCGCGGCTCTGAAGAAGGCGACTCTTTAGTTACAGAGCGCGTGGTCGACACGCTGCTTACCGAGTTTGACGGTCTAAGCGAGTTGAAGAATGTCGTTGTGCTTGCGGCCACCAACAGGCCTGACATGGTCGATCCGGCATTGCTCAGGCCAGGAAGGTTTGACAAGATAATAGAGATACCGCTGCCTGACGAAAAAGCGCGCTACGAAATATTCAAAGTGCACACAAAGAAGATGCCGCTAGACAAGGATGTTAAGCTCGAAGAGCTTGCAAAGGACACCGACAACTATACCGGTGCAGAAATAGAGAACATAGTCCGCGAAGCCGGAATGAGCGCCATAAGGGCCAGCAGGGACAAGGTAAACAAGCACGATTTTGACTACGCAATGCAGGAAGTAAGACCGGCAATACCAAAAGAACTTGCAGAGCGCATAAAGCGCTTCAAAGAAGAACCTGAAAACATGTACAGATGAACAAATTGATATTAAATGGAAAGTGATGATATGAAAATAGTATACTCTGATCCGAAAAGCGGGCGAAGCACCCAGATAGAGGTAGCGGAAGAAAAAGCTATCATGCTGTCAAACTTCAAGATAGGAGACACATTTGATGGCTCCCTATTAGATATGAACGGCTACAAGTTTAAGATTACTGGCGGCAGCGATACAAGCGGCTTCCCTATGAACAAAGGCATACAGGGCTCGGGCAAGATAAGGACACTGGAGTATGTGTCGGGCAGCGGCCGCAACAAGGGCGAATACAGGCGTACTACCTCAAGAGGCAATACAATCGTCACCGGCATGGCGCAGGTGAACATGGTAATAGTTGAATATGGCGAAAAACCTGTAGATGAGCTCTTCCCCAAAAAAGCGGAGGCCAATGAGAGCAAGCAGTGAGGCGAACCCAAAATGCCAGACATAATGCACAGCGTGCTAAATATCGGCACGCTGGGCCATATAGACCATGGAAAAACATCAATAACAAGGTCAATAACCCATGTGTGGACCGACAAGCACAGCGAGAGCATAAAAAGGAATATGACCATAAAGCTAGGGTATGCAGACGCTATAATAAGGAAGTGCGAAAAATGCGAAGGCCCTGCTGCTTACACAACCGAAGCAACCTGCACGAAGTGCGGCGGCGAGGCAAAGCCTCTGATGCGCATCTCAATACTTGATTCTCCAGGCCATGAAACACTGATGGCAACTGCCATCTCGGCAAGCAGCCTGATCGACGGGATCATTTTTGTCATAGCTGCAAACGAGCCATGCCCGATGCAGCAGACCAAAGAGCATCTCATGATAATAAATATACTCGGCATAAAGAATGTCATAATAGCCCAGACAAAGATAGATATTGTAGGCAGCGAAGCAGCAAGGGCGCACTATAAGCAGATAAAGGAGTTCATAAAAGGCAGCATAATAGAAGATGCGCCAATAGTGCCAGTAATAGCAAACCTAAACATAAACATAGACGTATTGCTCGAGAAAATCGCAAACATGCCCATACCAAAGCGCGATCTGGACTCCGATCCTGTACTGTACGTAGCAAGATCGTTTGACGTAAACAAGCCAGGCATTGATGTAAGCAACATAAAAGGGGGCATACTTGGCGGCTCATTAATAAAAGGCAGGTTGAAGAGTGGAGACAAAATAGAGATACGACCAGGGATAAAATCTGTAAAGACAAAGCGTGAAACATACGAGCGTGTAGTTACAGTAATAAAGGGTTTGAGCAATGGCACTGACAGCATAGATGAGGCGCTGCCCGGTGGTCTTATCGGCATCGAAACAGAAATAGATCCGTCATTTACCAAAGCCGATGGCCTGGTGGGTAATGTGGTGGGACATCTGGAAAAATTGCCTCCTGTAGTAAATGCAATAACGATAAGCTATACTAAGCTCAACAGGACCGACCTGCAGGAGTCGCAGATAGCCGCAAATGAGCCACTGATACTTGGCGTAGGTACCAATACTGCAATAGGCTACGTGCAGAAGGTAAAGAAAAACAACATAGAGCTGAGCCTCAAGCACCCTATCTGCGCTGAAAAAGGTATGCGCATCGCTGTGATGAGGAACATTGGGAAAAGATGGCGCCTTTCAGGCTATGGCATCCTGGTGTGAACCAGCCTATGCTAAGCATTCTGTCCATACCTTCCAAAGGAGTGGCTGCAAAACCTATTTATAGCTGAGCTGCGCAATTGTAATACCGGTGATAGCATAAAGAGATACAGTGTTTTAGATGCTGGAATTATAGACCGCAGACTGGTGGGCATAAGCTCAAAGGCGAAGCTAAAGACCGCAGTAGACCTGATGCGCAATGCAAGCGTTGGCACAATGCCAGTAGTAGACGGCGAAAAGCTTGTCGGGGTGCTTGACGAGCAGCCACTTCTTGAATACGCAAAGAAGAACGGGGATGCAATATCAGCAAATGTTGTCGGCGATTTTATGGAGAAGCCATTCTTCATCACGGCAAGCACAAGCGTTGACGAAGCCATGGACTACGTAATAGCACGGAAAGTGCAACGAGTGCCCGTAGTGGATACCGCTGCCAACATGAATTGCATCGGCATGGTAAGCGCTACTGAGATACTAAATTTCAAGCTAAAAGAAAAAAACTAGTAAAAGAAGGTAAATGCCACTTGGGGCCTTGAAGCGAAGCGTGTCCGCCATATGTTCGCAACGCGGTTTACCTTGTTAGGGTTATCTGTATTGCGCTAACCTTGGATCTTGTGCCGTCTTCGTTTGTAAGCTCTTCTGAAGAAGTCCTTATGCTTTTCTCCTTCACGTCAGGCATGAACCTGTTCTGAACGATTTCCTTGACGTCCACCGCCCTGGATATGGCGTTGCCCCTTGCCTTTATTGTCACTTCATGCTGCCCGCTATTGAATTGGGTAACTACCGCCAACACATAGTTCATCGTCGGTTTCTTGCCTATGTACACTGTGTTTTCATTTTTGCGTTCTTCGTTTTGTTGTTCCATGTCCATGTCATCACGTCTGTAAAAGGTTTTTATAGTGCAATATATTGTCTACATTTATTCATTATATATGCCCAGTCCATTATTTAATTCTTTTGCCTATGCGGTTGTCCGCTTGTGAAGCACACTCCGTTTATGCGTATATGAATGCCAAGAATAAGCATGCTGTAGCTGTCTGCTTTTCCTTGCCAAGGCTACTTTTTCTTCGCTAGCTTCTTGACCAGTTCAAGCTCCTTGCCTGGGTTTATGTCTACGCCCAACTCCTTCAATGTCTGGAATGGATATACTATCGCGATGTCCCTGAGGAGCTTTACCTCCTCTTCTATGCCAGCTTCTTTTGCTATCTTCATGTTGAAGTCTATCGTTTTCAGCACTCTCGTTTCGATATTCCTTGTTATCTCTATGATCTCGCTTTCCGGCATCTGTTTTTCCTGTATCGTGCGCTTCGCCTCCTCGAAGCCCCACTGAGAGAGGCTCTCGCTAGACGAAAAGACCTTGCCGAAAGCCCTCATGTATTCTGGCGATACTGAATAGAACACCTTGTACAGTATGAGCCCAAAGGCCTTGGCATATGAATCCCTTAGCACTATGTTTATTGCGACAAGCCTCTTTGGCCAGGTATCAAGGGTGCTTATATATTCGAATATTTCATTTATGTGCTTGTCTGGCTCGCTTACTTTGTACCCTATCCCCTCTATGAGGTTCTTTATCGCTACTGCGTGCTTCGCCTCAATGCTCGAAAGCTCATTTGCATACTGCATGTACCTTGTATCGTATCCTATTGGCGATACTGCCCACTTCTTAGCTAGCTTGGCCATCATGTCCTGTTCGTAGAATGTCGCATTGAGCACTTTGAGCAGAGAGCTAAGCTTGAGCTCCAGCCCGTTGGGAAGCACCACGCGGTCGCTAGTCACTGCACCTTTCTTGCGCTTTGTCTCTATGAAGCTCATTGCAAACTTTATCGTCTTGAGTGGGTTTCTCCTTGCGTATTTCATCGCATATGGCACTACCCATGGTGGCACATTGTATTTTTTCAATATCGTATTTATCAGATTATTGACGCTTTCCACATCTACTACCCCTATGCATAATGGCAAAAACATTCTAAATAATTATTGTTTTTGCCTCTGCAAGCTGCTTCCATGTATGCAGCTACTTCTTCTGTTTTGTGCCTGCCTTTTTCCTGCTTCTTGCAAATATCCATATTGCTGCTATGACTACTATTATGACTATTGCTTCCACTGCGTCAGTGCTGCCTTGACCTGCTCCTTTTTCAACCATTGCGAAATAATTTTCTGAAGAGGAAAACGCCTGGTTTGCACTTCCGTTAGGCTGCGTCCACTGCTCGTATAACGTGACAGGATAGCTTCCTCCTTTGGACTGCTGGTCTATGCTTACATAAAATGTCACATTAGCTTGCTGCCCTGGCGCAATGCTGCCTATATACGCATTTGGCGTGACTGGGGTTATCGGGTACACTGTCTGCAATGAGAAAGACACCTGCTGCGCCTGCTCGTTACCAGTATTCTTTACCGTAAAAGTAAGCGGCACATATGTGGCCCCTGGTGTTAGCGTGCCGTACTCTGCAGTCACGTTGAAGGCAGCAGAGCTCTGCAATGTTATTGGCATGTATGCCAGGTTTATCGTGCTGTTTTGGTAGTTCGCGCTCACGTACTTTATCGCAACAGGCAAGCTATATGTGCTCTGATTTAGCCCCTTGTGGGCGCTCACGAAAAGCTGCTCTGTCTGCGCTGATCCTGCTGGCAGCTCGCTTATGTAGAAGCTCGATACGCTGCCAAGCCCTATCGCGCTGGTGTTGTAAAAGCTTACACTAACATTCCTTGCAAGTCCCATCCCTGTGTTTTGGATTGCTATCTGCAGCGTCTGATTGCCGCCTGGATAAAGATTCTGCGGCAATGCGTTCTCCAATGTAACAACAATATTGGGCCTTTCAACTACAACATTGAGCATTATGCTCTCGTTTTTCTCTATTATTGCTCCGGACTGCGCTGTATACATTATTGTCGCATTTATCGGGTATGTTCCATTCCTTATATATTGCGATGCAAGGAGCATTGCCGAAAATTGGCTCATGCCGCCTGCCTGGATATTGCCAAGGTCAAAAGTCATAGGCCCAACTGGTGTGAAGTACGTGGAGTTGTGAATGGTAATGTTAACATTTTGTGAAGGGCCGCTGCCGCCGTTCTCCACTATTGATGTAAGTTCAAAATCCTGGCCTGGTACTATCTGTGCTGGGGATGCACTTATCCCTATGTTGGGCATCCCGTATACGTAAAAGCTTATTGGCATTACCGATTCTGCAGGGGCGCTTGTGCTAGAGGTGCCTTCTGTCTGCGTTGTTTCATACGTGGCCAGGACGTCTATGGTATACTCGCCTGACGGCGTAGTGGATGGCACATGGAAGGTGTACTTGAAGCTGTTGTAGCCTATGCCCCCGAACAATCCTGTTCCTATTGCATTTATGAGGAACGTATATGTCGGAGATACGTTTATGAGCGGATTCTGCGCCGTCAGCTGCAAATTCACATTGTTGAGATTGTTGGAATAGCTATTGTAAAGCTGGAACGTTATCGTGACATTGCTGCCTGACGTTACCGGCTGTGGGTATATCCCAACATTTACCAACGATAGCGCGCCGCTCGCGCCTGAGGTTTGCCCAAATGTTAAGGGCACCGAGAGTGCTATTGCCAGTGACACAATCCATATCATGCTTTTAGTTTTCATTTTACCACTTATTGTAGAGTATTTTTTAGAGCCTTGAAGCTCAGAATTATCATTGCAATGGCGAATGCGCCAAGTATGCTGAAATCTACCAGTATCGCACCTGTGGGATAGAAGCCGTAAAGCATCACGTCCCTTATGCCGTTGGTAGCATATGTCAACGGGTCTATCTGGCTCAGTGGATACAGCCACGAAGGCAATGAGCTAGTAGGGAAGAAGGCGCCGGATATGAACCATAGCGGGAGTATGACAGCATTTGTTATTATAGAATATATCTCTATCTTGGGCATCCTAGTAGCAAGCAGCAAGGAAAGCCCGCTAAAGCCTATGCTCACCATTATTACTAGGGCGTATACCCAGCCGAGGCCGAATATCGTTCCAGCAAAAGTGGCTCCGTCAAGGATGCCAAGCGCAAGTGCGATTGTTGCGTTTATGAGCGAAAGTACAATTGTATAGAACATCTTGCCAACTATTATTGACCGCTTGCTTATCGGTGCTATGAGGAACGCCTTGAGGTATCCGAGCTGCCTGTCTGTTATTATCGACATGCCCCCTCCGAACATGGCGCCGAACACTGATACCATGATTATTATTCCTGCAATGAGAAAACTCTTGTAGCTCACGCTCGTTGCAAAAGTTGGATCCTGTGAAACGTTCGACTGCTGTGCTGCAGGCTCATTTTGCACTATTGCCGCTCTGCTCAAAGGAGTGGCGAAGCCCTGTGCTATCGATGTTATGGTTTGAAGCGATGCCCCAAGGTTTATGAAATTGTTGCTATAGTAAAGGTATACACTAGGGGTGCCCTTCGGGAATGAAGGCATTATTGTGACAACAACGTACGCCTTGTTGTTCTTCAGCAGCTGTATTGCTGCTGCTTGGTCCGTAACGCCAACAACCTTCAAGTAGTGAGATGCCTGAAGCGCGCTTACGAACTGCATCGATTGGGTATTGGTTGCATAGTTGACCACCGCTATGCTTGTGCTGCCTACCGTGGTATTTCCCAGATTGCCAAGGAAAAGTATCAATGTCAAAGGGAATATTATCGACCTGATGATATTTGCCCTGATGTTGCTTCTGAATATGAGCATTTCGCGCACGAAGAGCGCATAAGTGTCATTCCAGAAGTTGCTCATGTTATCCCCTCTACCTGAACCTCATCTGTGCTCTTGAATTCTTCATTTCACCAGTTTCGTCTCTTATTGTGCTGCCTGTAAGCTTCATGAATACGTCATCGAGTGTAGGCAGGTGCATGCTGATTGCAAGCACTGGTATCTTGTTTTTGTTAAGCGCATCAGATATCCTTCTTATTGTACCAAGAGGATCTTTCTTTATGTTTGCAGTAACCTTGTCTGCCTTTATTTCAGGGGCTACGCCGCTCACCTCTTTCACGATGACAGAGACTTTCTGCGCAAACTTCTCTTCGGTAACAACTTCAAGTATATTTTCACCCACTATCCTCTTTATCTCGGAATTGGTCCCCATTGCTATTATCTTTCCGTGGTCTATTATTGCAAGCCTATCGCACAGAGCATCTGCTTCCTCAAGGTACTGTGTTGTCAATATGGTCGTGATGCCCAATGAGTGCAGGTGCCTTATGTGGCTCCACATCTGCGCCCTGTTCTGTATGTCAAGCCCTGTTGTTGGCTCGTCAAGTATCAATAGCTTGGGCTCGTGAATCAGTGTCTTTACAAGAAGCAGCCTCCTCTGCATTCCACCGGAGAATGTGCCCGCCTTTTTGTCAGCGAATTCGGTAAGCTGTGCCTCCTTCAGCGCCTCTGCCACTCTCTCATCGGTTTCGCTCTTGCTCAAATGGTAAAGCTTGGCAAAAAGTTCAAGGTTCTGCCTTGCTGTGAGGTCGGCTTCTACAACCGTTTCCTGCGTCATTAGCCCTATAAGCTGCTTAAGCTCGGTGCCGTGCCTTGAAATATCTAGGCCGTTTATGAATACGCTGCCAGAAGTAGCCTTAAGCAATCCAATCATTATGTTGAGCGTCGTGGTTTTGCCAGCGCCGTTTGGGCCCAAGATGCCAAATATCTCCCCCCTCTTTACATTGAAGCTTATGTCATTTACTGCTGCGAACTCGCCAAATTTTTTTACAAGATCCCTGACTTCTACAAACTCCATGATTTATACCTTGAGTATCTTTTTTATGTTCCTTACCGCACCTTCGAAGTTTTCCTTTATGTCTGCTATGCTCTTCCTGCCCTCTTTGGTCAGCGTATAATAATTCCTTATCCTGCTGCCTACCTTTTTTTGCGAAACCTTTATGTAGCCGTCTTTGCTGAGGGCATTTATTGCGTTATAGATATCGCTCTTCAGCTTTCGCTTGTCGTTGCAAAAGAACCGGATCTGCGGTATCTTGTCCACTTCCTTAAGTAGCTTGTATGCGTATATATCTTCTGTGCTCACTTTCTTCAATACTATAAACTTTATGAGCATGTGCTTGAACTCGCTGTCTACATATTTGCGGTATTTTGCCGTATCTGCATTGCCCTTCATGATCTTACCACCATTGGATAGCATGTCTCCTGCTATATACTCTAAAATAGTTTAAAATTAATATAGTTTAATATAAAACTAAAATATTTAAACATTGCTAAAAAAAAGCAATACTAAAATCAGAGCGTGCCCTGCTCATTCGTGTACAAAACCATGTTGTCATACTGATGCATCAGCTGCCCTGCACGTATGCCGTAAATGGCTTTTACCCCTACTTTGCTTGCCAGCTCTACAAGCCTTTGTGTTATTATGCCGTCAAAAACTATGGTTTGCACAGTCGAAGAATCCTGGACTGACTGTATAAGCTCCCTTATCGGTATCTCCTTAAGCAGGTTTCCAGAGCTGTCGTACAGCCTCCCACGCAGCGTGTTATGAAGTTCTGCAAGTGCGTCTATATATCTCTTCTGTGCCTCATTGCCTTTGCTCATTGCCGGTATTGATTCTATGCCTTGCTTGCCCACGTCTTCTATAGGGGCAAGGCCGAGCTCTTCTGCTTTAGGCGCTTCAGTAGGTATATTGGGCTTTGCTCCCTCTTTGGCTTGTCCATTGCCGGCAAGGTTCGAAGGTTCATAAAGCCTTCTTGTTATGGCTCCAGGGCTTAAAATCTCTGGGCTCTGAACATGCTGTTCTCTCTGCATTGGTGGATTTTGCTGCATGTCACGGCCCATCTCATGTGGCCTGTCATGCCTGTACTGCCTGTTAGTGTTGTTTGGGTTGTTCCTGTTTTCCATCTCCTTCTCCTTTATGAGGTATTGCTCGATCGGCATGCGCGATCTGAGCGATTTTATTATATCCTTCCTTGTTAATTCTTCGACCTCCCTGCCGCTGGGCGCCTTTGCAATGTAGTCTATATCGCATGCGCTTAGTATACCCCTTATTATCATGTCGCCTCCCCTATCTCCGTCTACGAAAAGCGTCGTGTCCTTGGATTTTGTCAGTTCAGTGATCGTTTTGGGTATGCTGCCTGTTGCTCCGCCTATGGCAATGCAATTAGTTATGTCGTTCTTAAGCAGGTTTATCACATCAGCTCTGCCCTCAACTAGCACAATCTCGTTGCTTGAAGCGATATCAGGCCCGGCAGGCAGGTTTTCAGGGCCGTACGTGCCAATTGCGCTTGCCTTTACATCTACTTCAACGAGTTCGCTTAGCTCCTTGCTGTCAGGGATCTCTGTATTTATAAGAGTCTTGAGCAGCTCCTTGGCCCTATTTATGACCTTCTTCCTCTTTTCGTCTCTTGTGTCCTCTATCTTTTCAACCTTGAGCGACGTGTCGAAAGGCCCCACCCTATCAACCGATTCTATCGCAGCTGCAAGTATGCACGTTTCGACCCTTCCAAGTGAAGACGGCAGGTAGAGCTTACCGTATGTCTTGTTTTGAGTTGTAGCTGCTTCTATCTCTATCCTTCCTATCTTTCCGCTCTTCTGCAGTTCGCGCAGGTCTAATGCGCCGCCAAGAAGACCTTCAGTCTGCCCGAAAACCGCTCCTATTATATCTGGCTTCTCAACAAGCCCAGATATCTCAAATCTGCATGTTACCATGTATTTTACTACGTCAATGTAAGTCTTTGCCATTTCAATCACTTATATGGCAATGGCTATAGGAGAAGATTCCTGCTTTTAGCTTTCCATGCGCTGTAATTCCGCAAATTTGTCAACAAATGCAGAAACAATCATATTACAAGTATAACTGAAAGCCATAAAGTATAACCTTTTGCCTATCCATTGCTATAATACTATTCATTATATAAAAATAAAAAGGTATCGCATCACCCTGCTAGCAGCAAAAATCTGTTGCCACACCAGGTAGCTAAATCAGTGTGCTTTTTCCTCTGCATGTTCAATGAGTAACCTGTTGATTTTTATGTATTCAAGGGTTTGCCTAAGCGCCCTGGTTATATCTGCGCGGCGGTTCTCCTTCTTGGAGAAAAACCTCTTTATGCTGCCTTCGCGCTTGTTGTCGCTTATGCATGAAAGCGCTCCAATGAATCTGCCGAGCATGTGCGTGCCGCTATCGTATCTTCCTTTAAGCGTTTTCCAGTTTCTTTCAGTCCACTCCCATATAACGCTGTTCCCTACTGGATTAGAGGATACCCTTGCCGCTATTATGAAGGAATCCTGTGATCTTACATCTTTGCTCAAGGAGAAGTCGAGCGCCTTATTCAAAAGCTTTGCACTTTTGAAATAGCCGGTGCTGCCTAGCAGCTTCCTCTGCTCTTCCGGCAGTTGCTCCTTTTTATACAGCCCTATAATCTCATCAAATGTGCCACTATCGCCTGTCCAGGCAGCTATGGTATACACGTTGCCGCTTATGTTAGAGTCAATGTTCCTGCCATGAAGCTTGGCGTTGTAAAGCTTAAGCATGCGCTTCGCTACGCCGCCATTGCTGTCCATGATCTCAAGGCCTAATATTGCCGCGCCTCTCAGCAATGTTGCCGTATTAGGCTCGTTCTGCTTTTTTTCAACGCCTATCCTTGAAAGTATGCCGTTGTAATAAGAAATTCCCACTTTTTTAACTTTGCCTGCTATCGCTTCTTGGACGTAAAACCTCCTAAACAAGCTCGATATGTGCTCGCTTATGCTGTAGTTGAGTGGATATTCGGCATTGACGCAGTAGTGTTCGACAAAATTCAAGTAATCTTCAATGCTTGCATTCCTTGAAATTGCCATCGCATACAAATCATTCTCTATCCCCCAAGCATCAAGGCCCGTAAGCCTATTATGCAGAATCATCTCGCCAAGCTGCTGCAGCATATCCTTGTCATACTTTACCCTATAGAAGCCCTTTTGGCCATAGTTCATCTTTACATAGTTTCCGCGCACCCTGATTTGCTTGCTTGGTTTGTCAAGCATCTCGAAGTGCTCGCCATACGCATCCATGTAGCGGAGCGGCACAGGCCATATTGTCTTTTCATTTGAGCCTAGCAGTGCAAACCTGTACTGCGACACGCTGAACTTGCCATGCACATTATCTACTTCAAGCAACGGATAGCCTACATTCTCTATCCATGCCTTGGCAACGTTGCTCACATTGAGGTGCAGGCCTGCCCTTTCAGTGACCTTGTTTATGGCGCTCCAAAGGTCGTACTTGGTGGCATTGCCATGCGCATGCCTCTTTAGGTATTCGTGAAGGCCCTGCCTGAATAAGTCATAACCCACATAGTCTTCCAGCATCTTGAGTATGCTTCCGCCCTTTTCATAGCTTATCGCATCGAATATCTCATCAATCTCCGCTGGAGAGTTTACTTTTACGCTTATCGGGTGCGTGGATTCGAGCTGGTCTGCTCCAAGAGCCACAGCATTTGTCTCTAGAAACTCCTGGGTGTGCATGTCCCATTTTGGAAAGGCGCTGTTTACCGCCTTATAGCTCATGAATGTGGCGAAACTCTCGTTGAGCCAGAGATCATTCCACCATTGCATTGTTACCAGATCCCCGAACCACTGATGGGCCAGCTCGTGCGCTATTGTATTTGCAATATTCTGCATTATTGCCGTAGAAGTATTTTCATCTCCCAATATTGCAATCTCCCTGAACGTTATGGCGCCCCAGTTTTCCATTGCTCCAGCCGCAAAATCTGGTATTGCTATCATGTCTAGCTTCGGCATCGGGTATTTTATCCCAAAATAACCCTCATAGAAACTAACAAACTTTCTTGTCAGTGAAAGTGCCAGCTTGGCATATCCAATCTTGCCCGGAACAGTCACAACCCTTATAGGGAGCTTACCAAGAGCGCCTTTCAAGTATTCAAATTTTCCCACACCCAAATAAACAAGATATGCTGACATGCGTGGCGTTTTCCCAAATATGAATCGGTCCTTCTGCCCTTCATGTACTATCCTGCTCACAGGCATGTTCGATATTGCATCTAACCCCTTGTCAACTATCAGCTCTATGCTAAAAGTAGCCTTGAATGCAGGTTCATCAAAGCACGGAAAAGCGCTCCTCGCATCAGCGGCCTCGAATTGCGTAGTTAGGAGATATTCCTCTTTTCCAGTTTTGCTGTTGGTATACCTGCTTCTATAAAAACCATACATCCTGTCATTGTTGGTGCCTTTGAACGTGATATTTATTGATGCCCTGCCCTTTATTTTCTTGCTTATTTTGAATACTATGCGCTCTCTCTTCTTGTCTTCTGCAACAGCTGCCTGATACAACCTACCGTTATTGATAATTTCAACTTTGCTTATGTTCAATTCCTTCGCATTCATCGCTATCTCATTGGTTTCCTTTGCAATTGTTACGTCAACCTGCTCAGATCCATCGAAAACAAAATTTTTCATGTCCGGCTCTATTTTAATGTCGTATGATACAGGTATCACATTGCTCCCCAACGTTTCGTGCATATCGTTACTCATATAATCCTCTCTAGCGGTTCAATATCTTTTGCTTTCTCACATCATTAATGTCAATGACATTCCTCCTTACTTCATTCATGATCATACTGGCAAAGTCTATTGCTTCCTTTGTGGGACCAAAATAATTGATGTTCTTTGTTGATAGTGAAATTGCTTCTTTCATTTGGTTGTCGCGTTCTGCGAGTGCATCTTCTAGTGCCCCCGTATTATACACAATGCTGGCAAGTCTGTCTATTTCATCTTTTGTCTTGTCCTTCCTGTCCTTTGCGTAAACGCTGTCTATGAACGCTTTTTCAGTTGCGCTAGCCTTGCTGTATGCATACGCCATTATTAGAGTGTACTTGCCCTCGTACAAGTCCCCATACTGCTCCTTTCCTGTGCGCCCTGCAGTCATGAAGTCCATTATATCGTCATTTATCTGGAATGCTATCCCTGCCGGCTCCCCTATGCTTTTCAGCACTTCTGCTGTATTGTCATCGCGCCCTGCAATTACCGCCGCAAGCTGCATCGGTCCGTAAATGGAATAGGCTGCGGTCTTGCGCTTTACTATCTCAAAATAGTAGCTTTTGTCTACTGCTGAGAAATTTTTTGTGCTATTTATGAACTTCAGTTCAAGGTCCTGGCCGTAGCCAGTCTCCTTTGCTATGATATTGAATGTCCTCCACAATCTGAGGCGGGTTTCTTCATCTTTAAGCGAAAACATATACTCCTCGAGAAGCTGCCGTGAGATATCATATAGGACAGTGGCAAAATTTGTCCCACGTTCATTACCATATAAATTTACTATAGTAGGTTTACCTCTTCTGAGCAGCGAGCGGTCCTCAATATCGTCAAACATTAGTATGGCGTTGCCGAAAAGCTCTATGGCTGCCGCAAATTTCATAATATCGCGATCGATTTTCACACCAAACATCCTGGCTGTATCGAGCAGGATGCGTGGTCTCATGTAGTGGCCTCCCCTTTCTACATAGCTTTTAAGGCCGTTGAAATAATCTATATCATCGCCAGCCTGTGCTTTGATATAATCAAGCATTATCCTCTTTATCTCATCCCCCTCCTTGCTCTGCTGTAAGCTACCCTTGCTTTCTGCGCCTCTCAAATAAGGATTGTAATCCATATAATTCACCCCGATTTTACAGCCAGCCACTGGGAGGACTATGCACCAGATACAAATCACATGTAATATATTTATAGCATGTTGCAATATAAAATATATCCACCTATACGTTGATTGCATGAAAATTGCTTTTGTTTCTGATGCAGCGTACCCCTGGAGTATAGGTGGCCTTGAGGCGCTAGAGCATACTGAAGCCAAGATACTGGCAAAAATCCACGATGTTCACTTCTTTTCGTTCAGGTGGCCTGGGATGAAGGAAAGCTTCCAGAGCAACAACATTGCATACCACACATATCATGATATCACAAGAGATACTTTTTACAGGCATGGAAGGCGTTCAATAAGGGAAGCAATACTGTTTTCTATAGGCGCATTTCGCATCTTCAAGTACAAGTTTGACGTATTGCAGGCAAACGAGTTTCCTATAATACACATACCTATATTGAAGCTCTATTGCATCATTAGAAGATGCAAGCTAGTGCTTGATGTCGCAGAGGTGTGGGACAGGGAGTACTGGACAACATACCTTGGCGGCATATTGGGCAATCTTGCATATATTTATGCAAACATGGCTCTGAGAATGGGCGATGCATACATAGCCAATTCCAGCAAGACAAGCATTCTTCTTGAGAGAATGGGCATAGCCAAGTCGAAAATTGGTATCTTTTCGCCAGTATTGGATGTGTTGAAATTGAAAAGGATAAAGGCCAAAGGCGCTATGCAGAGAAGGGTGATATTCTCTGGAAGGCTTATAAAAGAGAAGGCTGTAGACAAGTGGATAAGGATAATGCTTAAACTGAACAGGATGGATAAAGATTTTAATGCCATGATAATAGGAGAAGGCCCTGAAAAGCAAAAGCTAATGGGTCTTGCAAGAAGCAATGGACTGAGCAAAAAGATAATGTTTAAGGATTTCTACAAGGGACATGAAAAGCACAAGCTATACAAAGAAATAAAATTGTCAAAGGTCTTCTTGCACATGTCTGAGCGCGAAGGCCTGAGCATCATAATACTTGAAAGCATTGCACTGGGCACTCCTGTGGTGCTCCCAACATATTCGCCTGTTCCCAATGAAGTGAAGGATATGTGCATCGTGGAGAAAGAGAAAAACATACCAAAAAAACTCGCCGAAATGCTACACAGCAATGACAAATCCAGCTACCTCAGAAACATAGAAAACCTCTCCATGTTTTCAATAAACGGGACGGAAAAATTTTACGAGAAACTGTTCAAAAAACTTAACCTTTACCGCAGAGCTCAAAAAAGCTAAGTTATAAATTTGTGTGCAGACAAAGAATCCTGATTCCATGGAGTTGCTAAATCAGCTGCCACCTTATAACTTGTTCGGGCTTGAAAACCAAACGTTTGAAGGCGCGAAGGTTGTTGCAATACCAGTGCCCTACGATTCAACTTCAAGCTATAAATCTGGTTCCAAGGATGGCCCCCATGCTATAATAGAGGCGAGTAGGAACATAGAGCTATATAGCGAGGAGACAGGTACTGACATAAGCGATATTGGCATATTTACAACAGAAGAGCTTGCGCCTAACCTTAGTTCGCCAGAAGCAACGGTAGAGCAGATAAAAAAAGAGGTAAGCATCATAGCGGAAAAAGGCAAAGTGCCTCTGCTTATCGGTGGAGAGCATACAATTACACTGGGAAGCGTGGGTGCATTGCTTGAAAAGGAAAATGATTTAAGTATTTTATATTTTGACGCGCATTCAGATTCAAGGGACAGCTACCTTGGCGCTAAGGTGTGCCACGCAAGCGTAGCGAGGCGCCTAATGGATCTTACTGAAAACCTGTACATGCTTGGTGTAAGGAGCATAGACAAGGAGAGCGCGCAAAAATACGGGAGTAAAATCCTTTACATGAAAGACATGCACAACAAGGATCGAAAGTCCATAATAAACACTCTGCTCAACAGCCTCAGCGAAAAGGTGTACCTATCTATAGACCTTGATGTGCTTGACCCAAGCGAGATGCCAAGTGTGGGCACGCCAGAACCTGACGGCATGCACTTCAACGAGATGAAGGAAATAATAAAAGGCGTACTCGAGAGAAAGACACTTGTAGGGCTTGATGTTGTTGAGCTGAATCCCATACCTGGGCTTGTCGCTCCAAACTATCTTGCAGCAAAGCTTATATATATGATATTGTCTTATTCTTTTGGGGGTGTTTAGATGACGGTAAAGTTTGAAATACCATCCCGTAAAGAGGTAAGCAGGCTACTTAGAAAAAATGATTCAAGACTCAATACTATTGCGGAAAACAATGATAGGGCATGGGAAACGCTTTCGAATCCTGTAACTGAAATAATAGGGCTACTTAGCGATACAGTGAACCTGCAGAGCGAAATTAAGGAAAAAGAGGAGATTTTTAAAAAGAAGAAAAATGAGATACTCGCAATAGTGAAGAATAATGAAGGTGCCTTCAAGGACCTAATATCCTACGATGAATATGGCAACATGACGATTTCGTTCAAGAGGGAAACGCTGAAGGAGCTGTATCCTGTATTGGGGGTGGATGTCGTGCTGACAATTTTTGAGAATATTATAGCAAAAGATAAAAAGGCACAAATGAAAGTGGTGAGCATACTAAAGGAATTTGGCCACGACTATAATGAATTTGTCACAATCTCTCCATATAAAATAAGCGCGGTGCTTAAAGACATGAAACTGAATGAAAAAAATATGAAGCCAAATGAAAAGGAGGCATTTGAGAGGCTTTTTGATCTTGTAGATGAAAATACAGTAATACGGCTTATAGTTGAATGATTGGTGTATTCATATGATAAAAAGAGTATTGGTTTTGGTAAAGCCAGACGGTGTCTACAAGGCACTGATTGGAAAAGCGATATCGATGCTTGAAGCTGCAGGGCTGAAAGTTGTTGCGATAAAAATGGTAAGGCCCGACAAGAACATGGCAGCAAAGCATTACATTGCCGATGAGGGGTGGCTTCTTAACACTGGCAAAAAAGCAAAGGCAAGCTATCTTGAAAAAGGGCAGCCAGTCAAAGAAAGTGAGCTTGAAATAGGAAAAAGAGTACATTCGTGGCTTCTTGATTATATCATAAGTGGGCCTGTAGTAGCAATAGTTTTTGAAGGAAATGAAGCGCCATTTATTGCAAAAAAACTTTTAGGCCCTACTGAGCCGCGCAAAGCAGATCCGTCTACCTTTAGGGGCAAGTATTCAAGTGATTCATATGACCTTGCAGACGCTAGAAAGCGTGCCGTAAAAAACCTTGTACATATATCTGATGAAGAGACTGCTGAGCGCGAGATACACGTTTGGTTCAAGGACAGCGAGATAAGCAATTATAAGCGCATAGACGAAGATTTAATGTACTGAAGTGCTTGCCTTTTTGAATAGCACATTTGCTGCTTGGTGATGAAATAAACGATAACCATCATTCACACGCTTTTCATTATTTTCATGATGTTAGCAAGCAGTTTGAAAAGGCAATAGATGAAAACAGAAAGTATTTTGAGGCAGACAAAGCGATAGACCTTGGGGCAGGTGGAGGTTCATTTTCAAGGCTGCTTAGCAAGTATGTAAAGAAGCTGTATTGTGTAGATGTTTCTGATGAAGCAATAGAAGCAATGAAAGAAAGCCTTGCTGGCATAGAGAATATAGAAATATTGAAAGTGAAAGAAGATTCGCTACCATTTGATAATTCGAGCATTGACCTAGTGTTTGCTGCAAATTCTTTCCATGACCTTCCAAACAACTATGAAAAAGAGATAAGCCGGGTACTTAAGAGTGGCGGAAAGTTTGTGGATATTGATTGGAAAAGGGAGCACACGATGTTTGGCCCGCCGCTGGGCATAAGGCTTTCCGAGGCAGAGGTAATAACCAAGCTTGAGCTCTGCTCATTAAAAGCTATTAAGACTTTGGATTTAAGCACGCATTATATGCTGGTTTTTTCAAAGGCCTGATGTGGCTCACGCCAAAGCAAAATCCAGTGCTGATATCTGGATAATCTGTTTGTTGTCGCAACTGCATGGCGAAAGTTACTGTGCGCAGAAGTTTTCTGGATATAGCATTATCTCATAGACTTGAGGTCGTCGCTCATCATTTCCGGACTCCACATCGGATCCCAAACAAGATCAAGATCAACATTTCCCACGTCAGGCAATGCCTTTAGTCTTAATTGCACATCTGCAAGTATTATGCTTGTAACTGGACACATGGCTGAAGTCATCGTAAGCTTTACCTTCACATCCTTGCCGTCTTTTATGTCTATCCCGTAGATAAGCCCTATGTCTACAATGTTCGCTCCCAACTCCGGATCGACACAGTTGCGCATGGCATCAACAACATCTTTTATCGTGACCATAATAAACCCTATGTAGAAAAGATTTTTATACTTTGCAAAAACTAAGGCACCTCTGTGTATAATAAATTCATGGTTAATGCACATCGATAATGCGAATTTTTTCCTTTGCAATACTGAACCTGAGCAAGCTGTTGTATTTAACCTTTATACCCTTGTTGCTGCTGGGTATACCGTAGAGATATGCTTCATCGTTGCGTGTAAGTTTGGCCTGCACTGATGCTACAATTGGGAATGCCCTCCTTATCCTGCTAGCTGTCTTGGCGCCATCTTTTCTGTCCTCTATAAAAGTTGGCAGTATGTGCGCAATTCCTATGCCATTGATTCTTCTTGGGCTCTTGTTGTCTAGTATGTCCTTATATGCGTAATAGCCCGTCGATCCAAGATGCGTAGTTACAATAAATCCGTTTGATATCGCATGGCTTGTCAGTTTGAAGTGTGGTGCAGATACAGAGATAGTATATCTCAAAGCATGTTTGATATTTCCCCTCTCTACAAAGAAATCCCCTGCGGTCAAATATCTTTTTGAATCGTAGCGGAGTTCAAGAAGCGGCTCTGTCCTAATGGCATACTTGTTGGCGATGATCTTATTTATCAATGGTTTTACCTCATTGGCGCTATGCTTTACTAGTATCCCTCTGCTTCCAAGGCGGCCCCTTTTTGGCCCTTTTAGCGCCAGTATGCTTTTATCCTTGTACTTTGGCGCATGCTCCAGCAAAGTACCATCTCCGCCAACGATAATGACAACATCATAATCGCTGTTTGATACTGTGGCTCCTGCCTCTTTTATCTGTGCAGTCACGGTTTCTCTGTTCACATGTGAAAAGGTATCCACTACAAGCTTAACTCGCAATGCTTTCATGTATTCACTTTGCCTGCTTTTTCCTGCTTTCTTCCGCTTCTACTGACATGCTTGCTATGCCAAGGTTGCAGCTGTCATGCGTGGAACACCACGCTTGGCATTTTTCAGCAAGCTCCTTTGTGTTATAATTAAGTTTGCAAATTTCGCAGAAGTAAGTGCCTCTCTCCTTGTTGTATCCTACCATTACATAACAGTTAGGAGCCAAAATTTATAAACGTTCTTTGTGCATCTTTGCCTTGTTTCCCCATGCTCGTATCGTATGTTCCGAGCGCCTTCAATGCTGCAATAGGCTTTGCTAAAGAGAAAAAGGCCTTAGCCGGGAATCGGACCCGGTCCTGAAGGTCCACAGCCTTCCATGCGGCCATTACACTACTAAGGCCATGATTTTTCATGCGAGGTATACTGCTTCCCTAAAGTAGGGCGCATTAATGTTGCTTATTACAATGGTATTGCTAGTTATATAAATATTTATATTGTTTTCAATCGCGCATGCTTTAAGCGCGTTGATCCAGTTCCCGTATTGGGTTGCATTAGAAGGCATTGTATCCTCTATTATTGCGTGGAATGCATTTATGCTTTGCATGTTGGCGTACGCGTTTTCTGCATATGCCATCGCGCTCAAGCCATTGAGCATTGCTGCTTCTTTTGCAAATAATGCAATAGTAGAAACGCATACAACAGCCAAAAGCATGCCGAAGAATCCCATATGCATCAGCTAATCGCAAACATTTACGCATTCTGTTTTGTAATCTTGCTTGTCGATAAAGCATTCCCTGTAGTTGGTATTGCAGTTACTCTTATTTCCATAATTGCCATCTACCGTGCCTGAAATGCTTATGTAACTTATCCCATAAATGCTTGAAAATCTCTCAAGTAGCCTGGTAATGCAGGTGCTATTTGAGCTCCATATGCATCGTGATGCACTCCCATTGCTGTATGCCATCTCGATGAAGTCAAACGCGGCATTTGAATACTTCAACGCGCCTGAACTGCGCGTAGCCGTGTAGGCGATGCTTGAGCTCATTGACAAAAATATCGTTATCGCCATCGCGCTTACAAGCGCTTCCATAATGGCTGCCTGGGCTTTCAGTTGCATCATGGCATCAGCTTATGCTTATCGTGCTGCCTTCATAGTCGATGCTCTGCGGGCTTGCATTCCCTGCCAATGCGCTTATCGTATAATAGAGGTACGGGATCGGGGCGCAATCCACAAAGTTGCCCGAAACACTGCAACCGCTTACCTTGGCTGCTGTGGCATTCGAAAGCTCTTCTGCATCGCTGTCCATCGAGCTTATGCTCTGAAGCACGTACTGAAGCGAGCTTGACGAT
The DNA here is from genome assembly GCA_021816895.1 of Microcaldota archaeon. GTDB lineage: Archaea > Micrarchaeota > Micrarchaeia > Micrarchaeales > Micrarchaeaceae > JAKAWW01. The sequence continues at coordinate 482,290 of JAKAWW010000001.1, forward strand.
GTGCTTTCGCCGTTATAGTAATCAAGCATGCCTACCGTGCTGGTCATCGCCTGGTAGTACGGTTCGTACTGGCTTGAGTTGATCAGCGATTCTTGCCCTGTCTGGTTTTTTTCAAGCACGAAGTAGCTCTGGCCCAGGTCCTGCAGGGTGCCGCTCACGCTTGTGACTGTGGCGTTGCCGTATGGCACTCCATTACCATAAAGACGCGATTTGTTGGTGCTGCTTGACAGCGACGCGTTCAATTCTAGGCTGTCGAGCTTCACTGAAAGGGAAATATTATAACTATAGCTCGCGTTTTGCGAAATGTGCGATATTGCAGAGCCGGTAGGCTCCTTGTAAAAGCAATAGGTCATGGTGTCAGACTGCGAGCCCTGCGCCCATGTGCAGTACCATGAGCCCACCCAGAGGTACCAGCTGGCAGAGCTGCCGCACTCCTGGCCCAATGAAAGTTCATTGCCCCAAAAGCTTACGTAGCTGCAATGGCTCCACGAGCCAATGGTGTAGATATCGCTTTTGCCTGTTACGCTATAATTAACGCTTTCGCTGTTCCTCTTTATGCTTGCAAACGCTTGCGTTGAGCTGTTTGAAGTTCCCTGGCCTGAAGTCGTAGCATACGCATAAGCGTATGCGCTCATCCTCTCAGTAGAGCCTGAGTCGCTTATTATCGCGGTAAGGTTGTACCTTATCGGACCGTCTTCCAAAGGCATGGCTTCAAACGATTCCAGTATGGTGCCGCTTCCAACATTCCTGTATATTGGTTGCGGCACATATGTATTTGTAGCGTTAAGCTCGAGCATCGCTACTGTGCTGCCCTCTGGCACATAGAGCACGGCCTGCACTGTGCTTTCTACCCCGACATAACTCCTGTTCTGGGCAAGCACCGCTAAATATGGCTTCTGGCTTGGCACAGAAAAAGAGGTGTTTGCCGAGCCTTCCTGCGCCAGCGAGTTGTCTATGCCTAGCAAGACCTCTTTTTGCCCATGCATAAAGCCGGAGTAAATGCTTAGCAGCACAGTGCTGAACGAAGCCACTGCGGCCAGCAGCAGAACAAACTCAAGAGTTGTCTGAGCTTTCATAGCAATACACCCCAAAAGCATGACCGTCTGATATTATTACTCTGTCGACCGAGCCTGTGCTCACATTTTGCGCGTAAATGCCGTATGCAATGCAGCCTGTAGCATTCTGCAGTGCTTCTATCACGGGCTCATTGTGCATGCTTGAATTATAGAATTGCTGCAAAGCATCGCTCTGTTTGAGCTCAGCTGCAAAATTGTTGAGCGTGTGAGAAATCGCGCCTGCGCTCTCTGCATAAGTAGCGTATAAAGCCTCAATTGCCAACATTGTTATGACAATGGCTGCAATCTCCTCTATGCCAAACATATTCTCACTGCATACCTTTCAGCCCTGAAACTACAGCATAAATCTCCGAAGCGTTAATGGTGTCTGTAGTATTGCTCGCCAAGGCGCTGATTGCCTGGTATACCATGCCTATGAAAAGCAATGAAATCAGAGCGGTAACAAGCATCGCCAATGAAATCTGCGCCTTCAATTCACCACCCTCAGTGCTATTGTTCCGTTTTGCGCATGATCGAGCTCCAAGGTGCCTATATGGCCAGCATAGCCGCATAGGTTTGACAGAATGGCCATGTTGGCAACAAAGCCGTACGTGACCCCTTTGTATGTTATCCCATTCTGGTTTATTGTGGCGTTGCACAGCTCTTCAGGCATGTATGCAGAAAACGTGCTTTCCGAAAAGGCGGAATTCGCATTTATCTCTGCTACAAGGGCGCTCATGTAACCTGATGTGCTGCTGGTATCGATTCTTGCCATGAAAGGTCCAGCTGCGGCAAGCACTATCAATAGCGATGCGATGCCTGCAGCGGTGTAGACCATGAACTCCAGCGAAATCTGCGCCCTCATTTCAACCCTGCTGTCATGTTTGAAAGCTGATTCGCTATCTGTGACGATACGCTCTGGCTCGAGTTGCCGAAAAACGCATGGAGCGCAGTCCCCTTCAGCTGCGTTATCATAGCTAGTGCTATCACTATTATGATGCTCACTGCAGATAGCATCATTATGTACTCCAATGAACTCTGTGCCTTTTTGGCTTTGAGCAAAGCCGATATTGCTTCCATCTGACTCTTGTACATGCTCATCTCACCACCTTATACCGTTGAGCGCAAAGAGGTAGCTTGCCTTAAAAAGGAAGATTCCTACAGCCATATTTGCGAGAATGCTGCTCGCAGAAAACTTGTCAAACTGCTTGTGGAAGTTGTTGTATATACTTATCTCCGCTATGTAGAAAATCACCATAAATGCATAGGCTGCATAGCCCATTGCCGCATGGCTGCCTGTGCCTGCAGAGAAGCCCATTATGTAATAGGAAATGCCCGCAAATATGGGGAAAAAGACCACAGAGCCCATGCCCACTATGGCCATCGCGTTTGCAGTGCCGCCCAGCGACCGCACCTGAATGTCATGGGAGCTCGATATCCTCTTATAAAGTTCACGCATGGGTCCAATGATGTCTGTGCCCGTGTCAAGCGATTCTGCAATAGCAAGAAACACCTCCCTGCAGAGCGCTGAGCTGCATGAGCCCGCCCACGCGAATGCCATCTTTGCGTTCCCTGAAAGCCTGTAAGTGTCAATCGATTCAATGGCCTTCTTGTAGAATCCAAATCCCTGGTCTAGCGAATCCTTTATTATGCTCAGCGTGCTTCTGCCCTTGGAATAATTCGCCAGAAGGTTTCCGACAAAAACGCTGAGGTCACCAAGCTCGGGCGCCTTTTGGCGCTTTGATGCCCGTGAATTCAGCACCACCGCCAGCGCCATAGGAGCAACTGCAACCAGTGGCATGCCCGCGACTGCGATTGCAATCGCTAACACCGAGCTTGATATGCTTATTGTTGCAGCCTTGCTAGAAGTAATCATAGATCTCATCTATGCGCGCCTTGATCACGCTGTATGCAAGGGGCAAAGGCACCGTTATCAGCAGCATGAAGACCAGCGACTGGGCTTTTGACGGCTCTAATATGGAATAGCCAACAAAAGAGAACATGGCAAATGAAGGCAGCACAGAGCTGACTATCATGCTCAGGGTTAGGTATTTTTGCAGCGCGCCGCCCCTCTTCGAAGCTTCATATGAATGCTCGTTGTGCAGCCTTCTTGAAAACGACCTGATTGAATCTATCGCCGAGCTACTGGTTGCACAGGTGTCTGACAGGTTGTCCAATGCGGCTTTCAGCGCTCCCTTGCTTCTTATTGCTTTTAGCGCCTCGGGAAGCTTCTGCCCTAAGTTCAGCCTGGCCCAAAGCTCTTTCAATATTCTCCCCTGCGCTTCCCCGCCAAATGTCGCTGAATAGCTTTTAATGCTTGCTAGCAGGGATTTCTTCCCGTACCTCATGTTCATGTAGACAAGCTCAAATGCAGATGCAAGATTGCCTCGTTCCTTCTCTTCTGCAGCCCTTGCCATTGCCCTTGATTCCGTAATGGTCGCAACTGTAGTGGAAGACAGCACTATTGCGCTTGCGAATAGCAGCGGGGCCTCTCCAAATGCTAGGAATGAAGCCGCCAACACCGGCGCTGTTATAACCAAGTGCTTTGCTAGTAAGCCCATCATCAAGCTACGCCGTACTTCTCTATATAGGCGTATGCGTCGCTATCGCTATGGAGCATCGCCTCTAGGAAAGTTGCGCGGCTTTTAAGCTCCTTTACAGCGCTGCTGGCCTTCAGCATATGAAGGCCGGCATATCTCTCTATTACCTTAGACCCACCCAATGCGTTATTCACCAAAGAACCGCCATGTGCAAGCTCTACAATGTCATAAAGCTCTCCTTTTTCAGCGCTTATTTCGTTCCTGCTCAGCCATCTATATTCATCTATGCTGTCTATTACCCTTGTATTGGAGGAGTTTTGGCGCATGAATATCGAAATGTCAAGCATGGAAAGCAGGGAGTCATCAATCGCCATTGGCTTTGACCTAAGCCTTGAGATTATGTACGCGCCGTTTCCGCTGCTGTGCATTGTAGTCATGAAAGGCACGCCGAAGTTAGATCCTGCCAGCACTTCTGCAGCTTCGCTTCCCCTTATTTCACCTATGACGATCCTGTCGGGCCTGAGGTGCAAGGCGTTAACGATCTGGTCGCGTGTCGTTACCGGGCCCTTTTGAGAGCCCTGCAGCTGCACCACATTCATGAAGTTCCCGAAATAGCTTATCTCATTCATGTCCTCCTCTATTGTTATGATGCGCTCATGCTTCGGAACGAATGCGTTAAGCGCGGCAAGCATCGTGGTTTTTCCTGATGACGGAGCGCCAGAAACGACAATGTTACACCTTGCGTCTATTGCCAGCCAGAGGTAGGCAAAAACCTCTGGCGTGGCTGTCTTGAGCGCCATGAGCCTTTTTGCATCGAGGCTCTTCCTGCCACCTATTCTTATTGATGCCGCTGCTCCTGAAAGCGCATACGGCTTCAGCTGTGCGTGTATCCTTGAGCCCCTGCTTATCTCCGCATCTATTACTGGATTGCTATTGTTTATCTCCCTTTCAGTGAAGCTTATGAGCTTGTTTATGACGAACAGGAAGTCAGACTCAGACGCAAAGCGCATGTTGGTATCGCAATAGCCATACCTTGTGTGGTAAATACCGATATTGCCAGTCGGCGAGTTTATCACAATCTCCTCTATGTTGGAGCCGTCATCGAGCAGTATACTTATCGGGCCATAGCCCACGACGTCGTTCGCCACCAAGTAAGCAAGAAGGTCCTTCGGGGCACTTGTATTCATGCCCATCAATGCGCCTTTTGCGATTTGGATTGCAAGCGCCATCCTGTCGCTTGCTCTGACGCTTGCGCCACCGCCCAGAAGCGCGTTTATGACTGTTGCCTTCGAATGTGCCATTGCAACTTCGTCTTCGCCGCTTAGCTCAGGGCAGAAGAGCGCGTAGAGCATCCTGCTGCCACTTTTGCCTATTGTAGTATTGTTGTGCTCGTTTTTCCCCAATACTGTATCAGGGAACTCCTTCTCTATAATAAAAGAGAGGCTTGCAGTCACATTGCCTTCGCCTTTCTGCTGCTTCGGCACTATCCTGCGCATTATTCCAAGCATAAAATCATTTACTATATTACTACTTATTTTATATAAGTAAAGGTTTATATACTTTTGTATAAGATATGTCAGCATGCTGCGCTGCATATTCGCAAATATTGGGTTGTATCAAGGTTACCCAATGTTGCCTACAGGAAACATTTATAAATCTTAGTTCACAAGCATAAACTATGCCAAAGCCAGACAAGGAGAATGACGAGATATGGGCGCTGAGGAAGGTAATAAGCAGGCCCAATTACGCTGTGCTAAAGCTTCTGCTTGAGAAATCACCTAGGACCACAAAGGAGCTGTACGCCACGTTGGAGAAGACATTTACCAGAAAGACACTCATTATAACGTTAAGGAACCTATCGATGGACCTCAATGCCATACAGCCTACCCACATACGCACCGAAAAGGGCTACGGTCTCGGCTACAAGCTCAACCCCAAGATAAAGGAAATAATAAAGAGCGTGCAAAAATACGCAAAAGTCATTGACAGCATAAAGGAGGTTTAAGCAGGGCGCAACTCAGCTGTCATCTATTCTTACCTTTTTCTGCTGCTTGAACATCTCTATTACTTCACGGGTTGTTGTCGCATCTTCCGGGCTCTTATCCTTTCTTATTGCTTCATCACCCACAAGCCTGGGGAACCTCAGCGCATAGCCTGCTTCAGTGCCGTCTGGAAGCTTTTCCATGCCGCATGTATGCGTGGGCGACTTGGTTATCTCGTCGGCCTTCACCACTACCACATATTTTGGCGTTACCCAAAAGTCTGGCGTTATTATAGAATCAACCCTTGCAGGCTTCGACTTGATCTTTATCCGGTCAAGCGTTTGCTTCAGCTCTGCCATCTGCGCTTCGGTGAATCCTGTGCCAAGCTTCGTTATCGTCTCGAACATATCCCTCTTGTCGTTGTACGTAGCGCACAGCAGCCCCCCGAACTCGAATTCTGCACGGCTTCCCCTGCCAAGGAAGTAGCCCACTACTACAAGGTCTAGCGTATCTGTGAGCTCTCCCTTATAGCTGCGCTTCATCTTTATCCACGAGAATTTTCTTGCTCCTGCAATATACCTTGAATTGAGGTCCTTTGCCACGATGCCCTCAAGCCCGTTCTCTATCGATTTTTCGAAGAATCCCTCCATCTCCTTCGGCGAGCTTGTTATAATCCTTGTAGTAGGCCTTATCGTGGAGCTTTTCTCAAGCACGTGCTCTAGCAGCTCGCGCCTTTTCTCATAGGGTTCGTTCAGGTAGTCCTTGCCTTCATAGTACATCACGTCAAATGCGAAGAGGTGGAGCGGCAGCTCTTCGGCCTTCTTCTCTATGTCGTGCTTGCGCTTCCTCTGTATGGTTTCTTGGAACGGGAAGAGTTCCCCTGTAACCTCGTTATATGCTATTGCTTCTCCCTCGAAAATGATGCGCTTTGCGGGTATCTCTCTCTTCACCGCTTCAAGTATGTCCGGAAACATGCCTGTCGTGTTTTCCAGCCTTCGCGAGTAAAGCTGTATGCGGTCGCCGTCCTTGTGCACCTGCAGCCTGAATCCGTCGTATTTCTGCTCTACCGCGGCTCTGCCTCCCATCTTCTCAAGTATCTCATTAGCGGTAGGCAGCCTCTCAGCGAGCGCAGGCCTGACAGGCTTGAAGAGTGTAACCTTGAAGCCTATTATGGCTTCTTTGCCCTCCTTTGCAAGCGTTACTCCTACATAGCTTAGGTCGCTGCAAAGGTTATATGCGCGCTCAAGCTCGCCTTTGAACGCTCTTGAGCCTGTATATGCGAGTGAAAGCGCTTCTAGTATTGTGGCATCGCCTACCCCCATCCTGAGCTCTCCGAGAGGGTAGCGCGCCAGGTACTTGACTTCGTCTGGAGCTGAATTTGCGAACATGTCTGCTAGCAGCTTTATCTTGTGCGCCTTGCTGCCTTCGCCGCCTGTTCTCGCTATCTCAATCATCTTGTTGTATACCTCTTCCACTGTATAGCGCGAATTCCTGAGGCTCTTCAGTTTTGTCGAGGCCTTCAGATCTTTTGCAACAATGCCTAGGTCGCCGCTCTTCTTGTATGCTTTTTCTACTTCGTCTTTGGTATAACTAGTCGCTATCGCTATAGCTTCTTCGACAAGCTTGTCCGCCACCCCAAACTCAATCCCCTCAAAAGGCGGAGCAAGAACTCCCTGCGTTATATATATAATATACCCTATCTCTTCATGGCCTGCTTTCTTGAATGTTTCTGTAAGTATGTCTATCATCTTCAGCCTTGAAGACACCTCTTCAAGCCTGTCGTAATATTTAGCAAGCTCGCCAAACAGCATTAAACCATCCAATTCAACCGCAGCCTGATGAAGTCACCCACTTGCAGTTCTGATTCGATATGCACATGTTGCCTCCAAGGTCAGTATTGTTATAGGCGCCAGCTGCCTTATACTCGCAGTCAATGCCGCCTACCGATTCGAAGTTGTTGTCCTGGAATGTATTGAATACGGATCCGTTGAGCATAAAGGCTATCGCTGAGCTTTGCAGCGCGATGTTGCCGTTGACCTTGAATCCCGTGGAATTGTCAAGAGCGTATGCGATTGCGCCTCCTCCAGCAACATTGTTGGCAATCACTCCGTTCTTGCTATTGGATACGCTTATGCCTGTGTATGCACTTACGTTGCTGTGCTCTACGGCGGGGCCATAAGAACCCGTTATGTTTACGCCTGTGCTTCCAGTGCTGTTAGCTATTATTGTGTCATTCAGCACTGACACGCTGGAGTTTGCAGCCACTATCGGATTGGTAAAGCCCTTCAGCACGCAGTCCTCGATCTTGCTGCCCTGTGAGTTTACGAAGTCAGCGAACGTGCCGCCACTAGTAGCTATTACAGTATGCCCATTGCAGTCTATGGTGGTATCGTTTGCGTAAATGCCGAAGCACTTATAGCCATAAGGGTATGTGCCGTCAAATGAGAGCGATATGCTCGAAGGCTGGTTTATCCCTGCGCAGGCTACGTTTGGGTTGCTCTGCGTAAGCGCTGCAAGCCACGCGCAGCCCTTCTTGGTGGTGCCGTAATTTATCCCTCCCAATTCTGCATTTGCACCGCTATTGCCCACGCATTCATAATCTGTGCTTGCGCTGCGTTGCATGATGTTGTTGCTTACCGTATTATTCCCGGAAATCCCTTCAATAAGCATCCCTACAGTACTGCCGCTCGCAAAGTTGTTGTATATCCCATTGCTCTTTGAATTGTTAATCATAAGCGCAACGCCGCCGCCTGTGACATTTATGCTGCTGAGCTCATTGTCTGATGAATTGTCCAGATACACCCCTGCTATGCTTGGATTTATTATGTGAGAGCCAATTATGGAAGAGTTTGTTATACCGCTCAGCACTAAACCGTAGCTGGCGTCGCTTGAATTTATCCCTTTAAGCAGCAGTAAGCTTGAGCCTTTGGCATACACAGATGTATTGAACGAGTTTACATTGCAGCCAAGCAGTGTAACATTAGAACTGCCAGTGAGTTTTATCCCAGTGCCTTGACCTGTCTGCGCTGAGGTTATCGTATGCCCGCCGCAGTTGAGCACGACGTTTCTGGCATCTATAGTAAGGCAGCCATTTGGCGCATTGTATATGTTGCCGAGCATGGAGTAGTTTCCCGGCTTTGTTATGGTAGTGCATGATATTATGGGCTTGTACGCCAAGCTGGGCGACACGTGTTCGGCGCAGGTGGCCCATGCAGCATTCGTATAAGTGCAGGTGGTGGTCTGCATCAGGTTATAACCGGCGCTCTGGGAGTTTGCTGCTGCATACACGTCAAGTTTTGTGTTGTTCTGCGCCAAGCCGCCGCTGAATGAATTGCCTATTGAACCAGTTATATATATCCCAACATTGTTGTGCGACACGTTGAAGTTATTGAAAAGGCCTCCGTTTGAATTCTCTATGTAAACGCCATACGCGTTTGAACTGGAATGCAGGTTGCTTACTAATCCCCCTGTCATGTTCTCGAAGGCAAGCCCTACTATCCCGGAACGTATGCTGGAGTTAAAAATGCGCATGCCACTCACATTCGAGGAAAGAACGCCGAAGCTGGAATCGGCGATGTTGCAGTTTTCTATTGTGACGTTGTTTTCGTCCTTGGCCGCTATTGCAGCGTATGTGGCATTGCTGATGGTCTTGAAGTTGCAGTCCAATGTGACATTGCCTGAAGCAACGGTTATGCATGGTATATCATACTCAACAAGCAGGGGATTGGAAGTATTTACATAGTCATTCATGGCCAGGTTGCTCTCGAGATAATAGGTTCCCCTGCTTGCAATTGAACCGCAGCTTCTGATTTCATTCGGCAGGTATATCTGCGAGAGGTTTGTAGGTATGTTCTCGCCCTTGCAAGAGATAAAGCCGCAGCCCTCATTGTTGTAGCATACGTTTGAGCTGCCCGTGCTAGAGTTCTTAAGGCCGTACGCGCCCCTGCAGTAGAAAGAATAAGGCGTGCCATTTATGTAGTTATTAGAGTAATTGTTATTGCCTGATCCTATGTAGATGCCATAATACCTGTTGTATAATATGGTGTTGTTGTCTATGCTATTTTGGTGCGAATCCTGGGAAACATAGACGGAGCCAGTAGTGCCTGCAGCATAGCTAATGTAATTGTTTGATACCCTGCTTTTCGTTGTATTGCTAATGTATATATTATTCATGTAGTTCCTGCTTGCATTGCTGTCTACTATTGAAGCAAAGGAGACGTCATTCAGATACACGCCGTAGGAAAAGTCCTTTACGTAGCAGCCACTAATGGTGATGTTGCTTTTATTGGTAACCTTTATGCCGTATGTGTACGGTGAAACATTTGTATATGGCCCGGATCCAGTAATTTTATTGCCATTACACACAAGATTGACATTGTTTGCATTTACCGTTATGCACGCGCCGCTAGATATTGACGTGTTGATATCTTTTTCAAGATAATAGCTTCCTGGTGTATTGATCGCAGTACATTGAGTTATCAGGCTCGCGTTCACGCTCTGTATCGTTGTCGTGGCGATTGTGGTGGTATGTATGACATGGGGGGGTTTTATGCCTATAAGAACCGCGGCAATGGCAATCAACGCTATTGCAGCTATGAGTATGGAAAGCCTTTTGCCTCTGCCTGCTTTGCCTGCTCCGTTGCCTCTGTTGCTTGTCGGCTGAGCCTCATGAGGCTGCTGTGCAATTAGCGGGCTTTCCGGGGTAACGTCAATTTTCATGACGCCCTGGTTGCTGTCATACGCGTTTTCCTGAGCGGGCACTTCTTCCATATGCACACCTGGCCAAGCAAGAAATTAACCGAGTATGTATATATGAATAAAGCTATAATAATATTGCCACGCTGAGAGTTGGCAAGAAAAGCTCACCTAGTCAAAATTCAGGCCTCAAACCAATAGCAACAAGCTTTGGCTCTGCTTGTTCCTATGATAATGTCGGTATCTAAAAATCAGAAGCGGTCAAGTGTGATTTGGCCGTCTTTTCTCAATAAGCTCTTTTGGAATGCCGTTATCATAAGGCTGGATTCATTATAGTCCACGGAAAGAGTGAACGGGTATTCTTTCCTGTTTGATGGCCTCTTATAAACAAGCATATGTGCAAAATACTCTGTATTCTTGTCCAAGTCTACGTAACCGGCCCTATTGATCATGCGTGCGAAGTCGTAAAAGATCCTTTCTGGGCTTATGCCATTTATAAATACGAATACCGAATTGCCATTCTTATACGTCCACGGTGTTTTTATAATAAGGGTCTCTCTCCTGTCATCATATCTTGCATACACAATGGGCACATCTATCTCTTTGCGCACAACATGGCTGTCTGCTATGCTCTTCCACGTGGAATCTACGCTCCTCTCCATAGCCATAGTACCAATGATATATGACTGTCCATATATTTAAACGCAGTGCCTTCAGGTACAAAAAGTTTAAAAATGTTTGCCGCTAAATATCAAATCGGTGGAACGGATACGGAAACCATAAATGTTGGATACCATGCTGTTAAGCGCTACAACGCTGCAAGTAACTTAATCCGCACAGAAGCGTACAACATGCATGACATAGGTATAGAGCTTGAAAGAATGCTTAACTCTTTGAAGTACTTTGATAGGCAGAGGCTTTTCCTTGAAAACGACGAAATGGTCAAAGCAGCAGAGCTTGGCATAATTGCATTCGGCATATCTTCAAGGCACCCGCTGACAAAGTCGTATCAGATAGATATGAGGTATGAAGCAGAAGAGAGTTATGTGCTCACAGATATTGTTGGCTCCAGACACAGGACTATGAGATTCTATCCTGAAACAATATTAGATAGCGTTCTAGTCAGTGCTGAAAAGATTCAGGCGCATGTCAGTAGCAATGAGCTTTTGCTACTGGGCATGTTCAAAAGCGGTGTTTTCCTATCTGCAATCAGCAAGTTCTTTGAGCTAGGCGTCGATATGTACGATCCGGTAAACTTGTTCATTGTTGAATCATTTGCAGCTGCACTGACTGACATAGTGCACCAGATGACAGGTGCATATGCCGATCTATACGGCATGCGCCAATTCAACCGCAGAGAAGTCAAAGACACAATTCGCAACGGCGATGTAGAAGATATTGCCATATTATGGGCATTGAAAAGCGAGCTTGAGAGAGATGATGTTGATTCAGATATTGACAATGATTACCTCGTTGCCAGCAATCTGATATTCGGATACTTGTATTTCATGATGGAATATGACAGGAGCAACAATACCGAACGGCTGTTTGACACCGCGCTTGAAATGATAAATTCCAAGTTATCCGCAGAGGATTTCATAAGCAGGTATAATATGCTTGGCGAGGAGTACGATATGTACTATGCTATAAGCATTCGCAAATAATCAGAGGTGCGCCAGTTTTTTCGCTATGCCCAAGAATTCCTCTTTTATGCTTTCATCGTTTACTACAGGAACGGTGCCCCTGTCGCTAAAGTAGTTGAATTTTTCATTTTTCATTACGCTGCCAAGCACTTCGCATTCCAGCGCGCCGGACACCTCCATTTTGCCATTGCCACTGCCATCCGACATATTCTCTATTACGCCGAGGAGTGCTATCCCCAACCTCTTGGCCATCCTGCCTGATCTTATGGCGTTCGTGCTTGCTATATGCTGCGGCGTAGTGACAAGAACGAAGCCGTCAAGGTCAAGGCTCTGCATTATGGAGAGCGGCGCATCGCTTGTGCCTGGAGGCAAATCAACTATCAGGTAATCGAGCTCTTCCCATTTCGTGTTTTGTAGGAATTCGTTTATCATCTTTGCTATCAGCGGCCCGCGCCATATAACCGGCTTCTTTATGTCATCAATGAACATTGCGGTGGATATGACCTTCACGCCGTTTACATCTACGGGTTTTAGCGGATATGACTCGTCATATTTCTGGTCTATGCCTAAAAACATTGTAATGTTAGGGCAGTCTATATCAGCATCAAGTAAGCCCACCTTGAAGCCGAGCATGTTCAGTGCATAAGCGAGATTCACAGATACGGTTGTCTTGCCCACTCCGCCCTTCGCGCTGTATACGCCAATCTTGTGCTTAACTCCTTTCAGTGCCTCCTTGACGCGCCTTTTCTGCTCTAGCAATTGAAGCATTATCGGGTTCGTTATGTCCGCCCCTCCCTTGATAGAAGTTCCGCTACCTTCTGCCATGTCAAATCACTCAATATAAAGCGCTATATCATATTGGCACGTTAGCTTTATATATGTAAACTGCTTAACTCCGATTATGATGTACAAAGCATTTTTGGTTTTCGCAATAGCAGCCATACTGCTGTCAAGCAGCTCAAGCGGCATAATCAGCGGCATAATAAGCTTTTTTGATAGCCTCTTCCATAGCAGCACCACATTGGCATTCAGCAGCTACCCATCGCACCTTACAGTCTATTTTAACAATCCAAGCCAGTTTATAATAGGGCTAAATGGCCGCACCGTTATAAACAGCACCAACACTACCGTACCAATGGACAACGGCCGCTATTCATTCGACATCGGCTCTGTTAGTGTTGCAAACAACGTCGCGCATACAAAGCTGTACATATACAACCTTTCAATAATTAATACAACTGCAATCATATCCGTTAAAAGCAACGATTCGGTGCAGTACCTTAACATCGGCAATGGCACTTTCTCTATAGGAATGTCCGGGCAGCTGGTAAACCAGTCATAACATGGCGGGCATTTCAATGGAAGAATACTTTATATATACAGACGGCGCAGCACGCGGCAATCCAGGCGCAAGTGCATCTGGTTTCATCGTAATCAAGGGCGGCAGGGTAATAGCCAGGAAGGAAGTTTACAACGGAATAGCCACTAACAACTATGCGGAGTACAATGCAATAATAGAGGCGCTCAAGTGGTGCCTTGAAAACACAGATGCCGCTAACGCTAACTTACATGTGTCATCGGACAGCGAGCTCGTGGTGAGGCAGCTAACAGGCGCGTACAAGCTGAAATCAAAGGCGCTGATGCTGCCCAACAAAAAAGCGAGAGAGCTAGCCGGCAAGTTCAACAGCGTGAGCTTCAATAACGTGAGGAGGGAAGAGAAGCATGTGGCTGCCGTTGACAAAGCCATAAACGTGTTGCTTGACAGCATTTCGAAAAAAACCATGGAAACAGGGAAAAAAGAAAAATATTAAATATTGGCTAATAGTATACTATGTATTGCTTATAAAATGGTGGATGCTTAATGGCCGATTCATCGCAGAACCCCGCAGAGCAGAAGACCGAGGTAAACCCAGAGGCCAAAGAGCACTGGAGGAAGGGAAACCAGCTTTTTGAAGAGAGCAAGTTCGCCGAATCAATAAGCGAATACAACGAGGCGCTAAAGATCAAGGATGACTATGCTGATGCGTATTTCAACAGGGCTCTTGCCGAGCGCGTAAACCACAGCTATAATGAGGCAAAGAAAGACCTTGAGAGGGTCATGGAGCTGCAACCCAACAGCCCTGATGCCCCGCTGCTTATGGGAGACATAGCTGAATCAAATAACGACTTTATAGGCGCAAGGTACTGGTATGAGAAGGCGCTCTCGGTTGACCCGAATTATAGCGAAGCGAAGAACAGGCTGGAGCACATAGACGCCCTGATACACTTTACCGAAGAACCGGCAGGCAAGGGCGGCCAAGTTGCCGCGCAAAAGATGAACGAAACGGTGGAAACAGCTGTAATAGAGGAAGGCCAGATAAAAAAGCTGCCTTTCTACAAGTCCAACATAAAGTTTGATTCTGTAATAGGCCTGAAGAAGGCGAAGCAGTACCTGAAAGACAACATAGTGCTTGCAATGCTTAGGCCAGACCTATTCAAGAAATATGGGAAGAAGATGGGTGTGGGCCTGCTTCTCTACGGACCGCCAGGAACGGGAAAAACACACATGGTTAACGCTGTTGCGGGCGAAGCAGGAGCCAACGTCATTATCGCTCAGATAAACCAGATTGTTGATATGTATACGGGCAACACGGAGAAGAACCTGCATGCAGTATTCGATCAGGCCAGGAAGAACACGCCGTGCATTGTCGCCTTTGACGAGGTCGATGCTATGGGTGTGAAAAGGTCAAGCGGCGGCGAAGGCGGCGAAAGCTCTGCGATGAGGCTTGCGGTAAACGCCTTCCTGAGCGAGATGAACGGCATAGAGAAGAATCCTGAGGGCATATATGTGATAGGCACGACGAACCAGCCGTGGGACATCGATCCGGCGCTGAAGAGGAGCGGCAGGTTCGGTGACACCCTTTACATAGGCCCCCCAAATTACCACGACAGGAAAGAGCTGTTCAAGTTTTACGTGAGGAACAAGCCGCACGGTCGGCTGAGCTATGGCAGGCTTGCAAGGGCCACGACTGGGTTCTCCCCTGCAGATATAGAGCATCTCGTTGAAAGAGCTGTAATGAGGCCACTTCTGCATGAGTACGAGACAAGCAAGGGCAGGCAACTCATCGACAAAGACATACTTGCAGTCTTCAAGGACAAGGATTTTGGCGGCAGCTCGCTTGACGAATGGTACACAATGGTAAAGAAGGATGTGATAAGCAAGACAGAGACACAGATTGTCGACGGGAAGAAACAGGAAGTGGTCAAAGAGGGCAAGCTCGAAGCACAGGAAAAGGTTCTTTACAAGGCGATGATAAAGGACATTAAAAAGAACACGACCGGCTGGCGCATAACCATCAAGAAACTCACAAGATGGTGGGCGCTGCACATTGCATGATGCTTAATTTGTATGGTGTAGACGTGCAGCATAGCGCTTTGATCAAAAAACTTGGGGATTATGGCCTTACCGACTTTCAGAGGGCAGTGCTTATAGAAACTATGAAAATCCCAAAAGGGCAGACAATATCATACAAGGAGCTTGCCAGGCGCATAAATCACCCTAATGCTTACAGGGCAGTCGGCACTGCCCTGAAGAAAAATCCTCTACCAGTAAAGATACCGTGCCACCGCGTAATAAGGTCAAACGGCAGCATAGGCAACTACTCGGGCGGAGGCACGCCCAAGAAGCTCGCGCTTCTGCTCAGCGAAGCCAAAGGCAAGCATTTGCAAAAGTTCAAATCGGAATTGAAGATATTAAACAAAAAATGAGATTTATATACCTCGAGACCAATAATAATATCATGCCTAAATCACTATTAAAAGGCTTGCAAATTAGAGAGGAAAACAATGTTTCCGCTGTCTATGCAAGGCTGCTGCGCAATGTCGTATACCCTATAGTCCAGGATAGCCCAGAAACCTGCGGCAACACCTGCCTGCTTTCACTTGCACCCAGCGAAAAATACCTTGAAAAAGCTTACAAGGATCTCATCATGGACAAGGACAAATGGCTTGTTTATGTAGACGGCAAGAAGACGGGCATGGATCCGTATACCCTTGCAAGCCTGGCCCGAACCTATTATAAAAGACTGCTAAGGTATTATTACAATGTCTCTGCTTATGTTGACAAAAGCGAGATAGAATCCATATATAACGGGAAAAACACGAGGAACGGAGTAATCCTGGACGGCGAGGCGCTTAAAGAAGATGAGAAAAGGCTGCTCGATAGCGGGGTTGCGCTATTTAATAGAAAGCTGTCCCTGGATGAAATCTTCGAAAAGGTCGAAAATGGCGCTCATGTCATAATGCGCCTGCCTGGGCTTGTAGGCCATTGGGTTGTAATAGACGGCGGGCTGAATGTCGTATTTTCCGGCGCAGGCGGCAAAAAAATAGTGCCCGTGGTCATGGACCCTCTTGAGGGCAAATACATATACGATGAAAAAATCAACGATTACATTGCGCACATTGTACTTATGTTTGCCGGATTTGGCAGTAATGAAACCTTTACCGCCATAATAGCAGAGCCGCCAGTCCAAAAGAAGGTGACATACCTATTGCGCAAAGATTCTTATCCTGGCTGATATCCACTAGACCGCAGAAAGGGGCATTGCATGTTCGCTACGGCCCTATGCACTCCTGGAGTAGACATACCTTAGGCCGATGTCCTCTATTATGTCCAAAACGTCTATCGATTTGTCAGTTGCGAGCTCAAGC
This sequence comes from Microcaldota archaeon, assembly GCA_021816895.1. GTDB lineage: Archaea > Micrarchaeota > Micrarchaeia > Micrarchaeales > Micrarchaeaceae > JAKAWW01. The sequence continues at coordinate 498,894 of JAKAWW010000001.1, forward strand.
CATTCATATATCTCCTTGTATTCTATCATCTTCTTTGCGCCCATCTTTGAAGCGTGCTCAAGCGCCTTCCTGAGCAGCAAGTCGGCGTCGTTTTCAAGCGAGCTTGCGCGCGCATGCACCTCTTCTATGCCGCTCATGCTGTTGCTGCTTTCTACGCTTGCCAGGGCCTTAAGGCCGGCGCTTACCTGCTCAGCGCACTTGCTTACGAGCACCGCCAATTCATGCATGTACCAATCTGGTTTCCTTATGCTGTAGATCAGTATCCTTGAAGCCACAGCTTCCTCAATGTCCACTATGTCGTCTATCCTCTTAGCGAGGTGCGAGATGTCATCATATATGGAAGGGTTTATGCTTAGTGATGTTATGGACTCAAAAATGTTCTTCACGTTCATGTCTGCATTGTGCTCGTCGTTTTTTATCATTTCGAAAAGGCTCTCTGCGTCAATTGTGACGTTCGAGAGCGCCTGCTCAGATATCTTTGCAGCGCTCTCGGCATGACCGGATAGTTCTGAAAGCTCATTTGACAGCGTGTCGGTGACAAGGTGAAGCTCAAACTCTCTTGATGTTATTTCAAGAGACTTGCGCTTTGTCTCGGGCAGCAATGCCAGCGTTTCAATGCTGCCTATCAATGCCACGCCGCCAAGAATCGCAAGCAGCGTGAATTTTCCCAGCGTCAATATTATTATTGGAAAGAGCAGCGCAGATATCGTGGCGCCCAGCTTGCCCATCGTGGCCGCAAAGCCATGCCCCCTTGTCCTGTATTCGGTCGGATAGAGCTCTACCGGGTAAACATAGGTGGTGGTGTTTGGGCCGTAGTTTGTAAAGAAAAACGACAATCCGTATATGGCGAAGAACATGACAGGTATTGCCTTTAGCATCTGGCTCCCAAAAGCGGCTATAGCGAGAAAGCACAATGCGACAAGGAAGAATCCTATTATTTGCATCGATCTCCTGCCCTGCCTGTCTATCAGTGCCACAGCAACCCAATAGCCGGGCACGGCAAATGCAAGGAGCAGCAAGGCAGAAGTCTCTATCGAGGAAAGTGTTCCTGTTATGCCTACGAGCGTGGCTATGTATGGCGTGAATATCCCAGTGCCATAATATGTTACATCAACAAGGAACCACGAAAGCGCAGTGCCTACAAGCACGCTTGGCCTCTTTCGTGCAATCGAATAAAAGCTTGCCTGCTTTTTTGCTGCCCTGCGCTTGACAAGCTCATTGTACCAGGGCGTTTCGTTCAGCTTCTTCCTTACGGGTATCGCTATTAAGGCTGGCACGGCTCCAAATGCAAGCAGAAGCCTCCATGCTAGCCCGTATGACACGCCACCGTAGAGTAAGCCAAGCGCAAGGAGTATGCCTGCCACAATGCCGAAGCCCTGCATTGCAAAGGTCGATGCAACAAGAGCGCCGCGATTTGACTTGTTGGAATATTCGGCTACTATCGTAGAGCTTAATGGATAATCGCCGCCAATAGCTATGCCTAGCAGTAGCCTCCACAAAATGAGCTCGATAAGGCTTCCGGAAAGCGCCGAGCCTACCGCAGCAATTGCAAGAATGGACACTGTTATCCAATAAAGCCTTCTCCTTCCAAACTTGTCCCCGAAGTAGCCGAACACCATTGGTCCAATTACGGCACCAAAAAGAGCAGAGCTGGCAAGCATTCCAAGAGTAAGCGGATTTGTTGCAAAAACGCCTTTGATAAGTATAAGTATGACGCCTATTATAAAGAGATCATACGCGTCAGTAAAGAAGCTTATGCCCGATATAAGCATTATCTTTATGTGGTGGCTGCTGAGCTTCTCCTCTTCCAAATCAGCAATAGTTGATCCCACAGAAAACCCCTTAATACACTTGTGTATGCTAGCTAGCAAAATAAATATCTTCCTGCGCCTTAACGCGCCTCATGCAATCTTATATACGTTGCTTCCTTCCTTAACAGGGCACCTTACGAGTATGCCTACAGATTCTCCAGCTTCGGCAGTGCTTACGTCCTTCCTTTCGATCTGCATGCTCTGTATTCGCTGCCTTATGGCTTCCTCCCTGTCCCCTATCTCTATTATGTCGCCTACGCTTATGCCCGATTCAAGCTTAATTGCCGCCACGCCAAGCTTTGAGAAGTACCTTTCAACCGTGCCGACAGGCTCCCTGCTTGGTTCGCTGTCTAAACGGTTGGCATTTCGTGCCATCCGCTGCTCCTTCTCTTCCTGCGCCTTTATCAGGCTGTCAAGGTCATAGTTTTTCTTTTTCATCCCATACCCCTTTTGCTTTATCATCTACTATCGGTAATATCATTCGCATAGGTAAATTACCTATCTTCCTTGGGAGAATGCGCTGCATTTCACCACTAGGTGGAACAACATAAATTTCATCCTGAATTCCTATGATTGTTTGCCCACCTGAAAGGCTTGAAGGCTGCAATTTCTCCAGTTCTTTAAAATTTTTTAAAGCAGCCTGTTTAGCCAATTCGTATGTCTTGAATGAGCCTATGCTATACCAGCTGTCATCTAATCGGTCATAGCCCACTACCTGAAAAACGATCCTCTCTACCTTTGCAGTTTTTGTTACCACATAACCACCCAATATTTTATTATCAGGATGCCAAGCTTTATATATCTTTTATCAATGGGCAGAACAAGGAATATTTGCCAGAAAAGACCGCGCTTACGCTACCCGTTATGTGTACAGAATAGTGCGCTCTGCAGCGCACTACCCTACCTTAGCAGGATCCGGATACCATAGCCACAAATAAAAAAGCGAAATATAGCAAAATCAGGTAGTCTAGATTCTATAGCTCATATCGGATTAGAGTTTTCTTACGTTCTTTGCCCTTGGCCCGCGGTCTCCAGCTTCGACTTCGTATTCTACACTGTCTCCTACTGCCAATGTGGCTCCGTCAAGGATTGCTGTGCTGTGCACATACACATCTTTGCCGTCATCTCCTGTGATGAATCCGAAACCCCTTGCGGAGTTGAACATTTTCACTTTTCCTTTCATTTTATCACGTTAATATATGAATTTAATAGATATTTATAGATATGCATCTGGGTTTCTTTAGGGCATATTGGGGAAAAGTACCGCTGCTTAAATGCTCTTTGCATTCTGGCATAAAGCCAAAAAATTGCATGGACAAAATGCAGGAAGCTATTTGCCTGTGAAGAGATGGTCAAGCTTTCTTAAAAGCTTGTAAATGTTGCTGTCGATGCTCCACGAATCTCCTATCTTGTCTTCACGAATAAGGTCAAATATCTCTTTTAATATTTCAAGTTCCTCGCTTGTCAAAGGCCGCGTTTTCCCTGTTTCCTTATCTGTCACGCTTCCCTCAATTAATATTTTACCATATTCATCGTCTAGCATATTTAAGCCTTGGCGTTCTGTCCTGGGGAGTAGTACCTTCTTTTCACCAAAAAGCATATTTCTCAGGCTTATAAGTCCAGCAACTTCATCATTCGTTGGCTTCCGGCTGACCTTTGTGCTTTCCCTGTACATCAGGGTTATCCCTCTTATCTCGCTCTTGGCCTTTGAGGTGCTGAACTCTACCTCTATGTGTGTTACGCCTGCCCCGAACATCTTTTCAAGCATCTCCGCTACGGTAGCAAACATGTGATTATCTTCCATCTTGTTCTCAATTTCCGAGTTTCGTTTTGACAGGATTGCCAGCCTCGAATCAAGGGCTATTGACAGATACTCCTTCCACGCACCTTTTTTTGCATCTACCTCCATGTTAGCACCCCCATATTACAAAACCATATGCTACTAAAAGCTAATAATTTTTCTATCAGATTGGCACATGCATAACATTCACGACAGTTGTGACCTCCTCCAACCCATAAATGGTGTGGGATTTCCCACTCACTTTGTTAACTTGCTGTTTTTTGGCTGCTGCAATCAGGATTTCCCTCTTTTGGTCAAAACTCAATGCTTTCTCTTATCTCTTTCAAGGCATCTTGGTCATTTGTCGCTACATACGGGGATAAGTCAAGGTCCCTCGGGCTTTTGGAGAGCCTCTTGCTAAATATGTGCCTTAGTTCATTTCCGACAGCGCTGTCGTAGCTCTCCCATTTTATACCAAGCGATTCTACATACTCGCGCTCTATTTTTGTGGCAATGGTGTGGGCATACTGGTAGTCATAGGCATCATCGATAAGCCACTTCTCCACGAGCTCATGGTGTATGGCAATGCTCATCACAAGGTCTATTGTTTTACCTTCTATGGCGATGGCCTTAGGAAGATCCCTGTCGATGTATATTGTCTTTCCATCTTTAGAATAGCCGCCTGTATATTTTATGTCGTAATCGGAATTGACTTTTATGTCATTGTTGTCTTGCCTTTTGATTATTTCACCTACTACTTTGCCATCTAGATAAACCTCTTTGGTGCCGTCATTCTGCACTTTAGAGTCAAATTGGCATTCTATTGTTGAGGAAAATATAATGCATGTCGGAGCCGTAAAGTTTATCGCCTTTATAAAGAAGTTCTTGCCGTTACCTGCTGCATTACCAGCATTTCCGTTTGCAACGCCGTTGCCCTTCTGGCGGTGCTCGATTACTTCGTATGTATACATGTTGCTGCACTAAGATAAGATTGTGCCATAAATTATAAATAATCTTGTGGGATTTTGCGGTTCTGTAATAGTGCAGCTAGTGTGCATAGTCTCTAATTGGCTGCGCTTTCCGAAGATTCGATGAACTGTATCACCTCGTCAGCGTGGCCTTTTGGCGATACTTTTTCGAATATTTTTACAATCTTGCCGCTGGGACCTATAATGTAGGTATTCCTCAGTGTGCCGTATCCAAAAATGCCCCTGTTGCCATATGCGCCGTATGCTTTTATGATCCTGCTTTCCGGATCAGAAAGCAGCAGAAAATTAAGATCATACTTGTCCTTGAACTTTGCATGAGATTTCAGATCGTCCTTACTTATCCCTACAACCTCTGCACCAAGTTTCCTTATATCCGCAACTTTCTTGTTGAATTCATTTGCTTCTATTGTGCATCCAGGTGTGTTGTCCTTCGGATAAAAGTATAATACTAGGTACTTGCCACTGAATTCCCCAAGCGTGTGCTTTTTGCCATCTGAGCCATCAAGCTCAAAATCTATCGCTTTGTCGCCCTCCTTTACCATAGTTTCACCAATACTCTGTAAAAAGTTAAGTTAATAAAACATAGCAAAAAAAGCTTTACCTTAGCATAAAAATTTGTAGTTATTAACAAAATTGATGGGAAATCCAACCCGTTTTATGAGAGGGAGGATATAAAATTTGATAAAAAACTTGGGGAAAAAGCAGCAAAAGCATGCATAAAGTTAAGCATAAGGTTAATGATATTTCAGAATACTCCTTGAGTATTATAATGATCTAATGACAATCATGAATACTTTATGCTAGCAAGCTGAGTGAAGTTATAAATATATAGTAAGAATCAATATGCATGGTGGTATGGTGCCAACAACGACAGTCAATACAAGCGTGGAGAAGTTGGGCAAGATATCCCAGGGGATAATGGACGAGAAAGTTTGGATGATATCAAAGAATTTTGACCCCAACATAATAAAGTACACAGAAGATGTGTTCGAGCAGGTAAATATGGCCCATTTAGCATGGCCGAGTGAAAATGCAGTAGATATGGTGAACATAGCCATAGAAAAGCTGTCCGCCCTTGTCAGCTTTCTGGACGATAAATCCATAAAGGCGAGCAACAGCAAAGAAACCCGACAGCATATAGCCGAGCTTTACAGTTTAGCTGGCGACTTGGCATATATAATAGGGGCAGATGTTACAGGAGAAAATCTTAAATACAATGCAGACGCAGTACGGAATGAATAGGCACTAGTACTGGATTGGTTACCCTGCTGGTATCCGGGGGCGTTCAGAGTAGGTATGCTCTTCGTGATGGTTAACATAGCAAATCTTGTCGGCGGCCCGCTACGCTTAAACCTGACCATAATACTTTATTCTCTGCTCGCTTTCGTGGCACTATTCCCTGGTATTTATCTATCTATTGCAACACTTTCCTTAGCTATAAAAAAGGTGAGCTTGACAAGAGGGTCATGGACACTCTCAAGTTTGGCCTATGAGACCACATTGAGATTTTTTAATGTTGAGCTTTACAATGCTTGCCATGTATCCCAAAACCCGAAGAGGCAAAAAGCATAAATATCTGGATGACATCACATTAAGGGGGATATTATATGGCAACCAAGAGGGCAGATGCAGAGAAAGACAAAATGCAGCATGATGCGCAATCCAGTAGGGACGAGGCGCTGAAATCATGGCAGAACCTATATCCTGACCTGCTCAAGGCAGTCGGCACTGGCGACAGTATGGCGCTCGACAAAGCATACGAAGCCGTCAGGTTATGGAAGGAAAAGTACCAGAACACGGTTGGAGTTCTCAATGCGGAGGAAAAGAAGGGGATGAGAGATGAGCTGGACCTTGTGTTCGACAAGGCGAAGCTCCTGAGGAAGGCGGCCAGCATAATGAAAGGTCCCTTCTCGGACGTGGGCAAGAACGCGGCAGCGGCCAAGAGTGCGCTCAACATGCTGCTCAGGGCACTTGACACGGAAAACAAGCTGGCGATCGATGCCGCAGCTACCAAGGCATTGCCTGTGTTAGGAAGATTCCTTGACTCGACACGCGTCAGACCACTTCTCACGGGCAAGATTAACCTGGACATGAGGGAGTTCCGACCTGATGAGTACAAGAATACGCTGGCCAGGGGCTTCCGTCCTATTGATATGTTGAGGTGGAACACGAACGGTGTAACATTCTGGAGACAGGATGAAAACTGCTACGCCGTGACCAATTCTACACCTAAGTACAGCCTCACATGGGAACAACTCAACATTATGGCTGCCACCAAAATGACATGGTCCATAGGCCCGTTCGTGATAAGGCATGAGGACGCTGTCAAGCTCCTGGGGCTGAAAGGTATAAGCTACACGAATATGGCGGATGCAAAAGTGGTGGAAAAGATCATGAGTGCATGAACGCCGATTTCCAGGCAGAGTAGAGATCAAAGAAATGAGGCCAAAGCCGTACAAAGATAATTTATTATATTTAAAATGAAGAAAGTATTAATGAGGCAGGAGTGCTTATGTTAGACGATTTGACATTTCTTGAAGAGGGAGAATTTACACGTATAAATGAAACCATAAGGAAAAAGGCTCTTGAGCTTACAGCTGGTAAAAGTGATAAAGAAAAAGTTTTTGCAATATCCAACTTCCTTCTATCAAACTTACAGATGAAACCATTTGATTTAAGCATTTTCAGGAAGCGCACTGGCTCTGAAATTTTTGAATCGGGATTTTCTACAGGTTGCACGGATACTGCGCTTGTTTTTATAGTACTAAACAGGGCTTCAGGCATACCAACGAAATATGCAGAGACATTGTGGGTAGATTGGCTCTCCGGGAAAATTCCAGCAAAACCTGTAGAGGGGCACATTTTTGTAGACGTAAAGCTTGATGGCAAATGGTTTGCATACGAGCCCTTGAGGGGCTTTACGCCAAATAATCAATACATCCTTATGGGCAGGCATTATAGCGAAGTTGGCAAAGGGCTCGATTTCTCAGCAATTTACCTCAAAACGGAGAGTGGCTACAGCAGTAAGCCGATAAATTTGCAGAGCATAGAACAGCTTATGAAATTAAGAAAAAATACAGCTAAACTGCCGATTTTATGAAGATAAAGAATGCATTTGACGAGGATATTGACCTTATTGTGGAAGGAAATAGTGAATCAGATACAACCATAATATTCGTTCATGGCTTCGGCACAAACAAAGACGAAGGCGGTGGGCTTTTCATAGATATTGCCCATTCGCTTTCAGATCGCTTCAGGCTAGTGAGGTTCGATTTCACTGGTTATGGCATGAGTGAAGGTAGGCAAGAAGACACAAGTCTGGCCAAGGAAGCGTCAGATCTCAACAGTGTGCTAGGGTTCGCGCGTGAGAAATACGGTAATAGGATTTGGCTGATTGGTATGTCTCTGGGTTGTTATGTGATAGCATTGCTGTCTCCCGATGGCATTTCAAAAACGGTCTTCATTTCTCCGCCAGATTCTAGTCAGGTCATCACTGCAGAAAGGCTTGCCAAGAGAATCAAATCCCGTAATGGAGGAGTTGTGGATTATAATGGAATTAGCATCTACTCTAGATCAAGCGGCGAGACGCAAAAGATAGGCCCCGCTTTCTGGAAATCACTTGATGAATTTAATGCTGAAGCGGCAATTTCTGCATATTCGCGTAAAACAGACCTTATAACAATAATACCTGTGCATGACGAGATCTTTGAACGCAAGAATATGGATATTTACGATAAGGTATCTTCAAGTTGCATCAGGATGAAGGGCAATCATGCTTTCACTGTTAAGGAAGAAAGAGAAGCGTTAGTATCAAAGATCGCAGATATATTTAGTATGTTGGTTTGATGAAAGTGCTTTTCATATGCAAGGCAAATGTCGGCAGGAGCCAGATGGCTGAAGCGATCTTCAACAGCTTGGCTAATAGTAAAGCAATATCTAGCAGTGCTGGAGTAGATCCAGGTAGCTATGAAGGTAAAAGGATAGTTGAGGCAGGCCCTAATGTAACTGCGTGTATGAAGGACATAGGGTTGGATGTATCCGATAAGGTATCAAAGAAGCTTACTGAATCTATGGCTAACGATGCAGATATTATTGTGGCGATGGTAAGCAAGAACATGCTGCCTTCTTATCTGCAAAGCTCAGCTAAACTGATACTGTGGGATATAAAAGATCCTAAATTTATGGACTACACGGGGCATGTTGAAATAAGGAACCAGATATACGAGAAAGTCAAAGAGCTTGTAAAAGAGTTGAATTTGAATTAACGCAAATGGTTTTAGGATTTATATTAATATATCAGAATATCTAATTAGGTAATATTTAACTATGTGGTTCAATGAAGATTCTTTTTGTATGCATAGAAAATGTGAACAGAAGCCAAATAGCAGAAGCTATATTCAATAAGCTGTCCAAAAAGAACACTGCACTGAGTGCTGGCGTGGCGCCAAAAACTGTTGGATTGCTCAAAAATGCGTATAACGAGAAAAGGGGAACATATCCGCCGATAGTACCAATGAAAGAGCTTGGATATGATCTATCTAAAAATAAGATAAAAAAGCTGAACAAAAAGATGGCGGATGACGCCAACAAGATAATCTTCATGTTCAAGAGAGAAAAACATGAGAATGAAATACCAAAATATGCGATTAGAAAGCGGGATGTTGAGTTCTGGGAGATACCAGGATTTAAGACCGGTCTCTCCTTTGGAGAATACTCCAGGATGGAAAAAATCAGGATAAAGCAGGTGGAGAGACGCGTAAGAGACCTGGTAGCAAGGATCGGTTAGAATGACATCTGTCTGCTATTTGTAAACCATGAAGCCCAAAGAGCTTGTAAAAGAACGAATTTGAATTAGCGCAGATAACAAAAAGTTGAATTTCAAGAGGGCGGTTTTATAACGAGCTTTTTAAGGAACTGAATTCCAGACTTAAAAGCTTTAAATAGAGAATTTTATGCGCATTTTAGTAAAGCGAACATATAAATATCTAAACAAAAAAGGTTTTATAAGGCGGGTGATCGATTGGCAACGCATGAAATTGATAGATCTCAAAAAGCATTAGGCGCCTGTGGCGAAACAGATATAGACACAAACACAAGATTATTGTTAGAAGGTATATTTGCAGAAAGCGTTCTTTATTTGACCGATAATAGCCCAGTGGTGAAATCAAAAGAGCGGATAGTAGATAAGCTAACAACATTCGTAGAAAATATATCTGCTGGGATGGCCATAATAGACGATATGTCGGCAAAAGATAAGCCAATTAGTCTGCCCTCGAATTTTAGTGATGCGTTGCATGCAGTGTTCATTGCATACGATTACGTAATGAGAATTACACCAAAAGCAAGTTTTCTTCGCTCTAAGAAGTCAGACACTTCCCTCATGGAACGTTTTATCGAGCAAATGAAGGTAGAGGTTGAATATTTGAAGAACGTGGAACTGGGAAAAGTTGAGCCTGACAAGGTAAAGACGGTTAGGGCTTTCTATGAGGAAAGATTTAAGAAGGCCGTAAGCGAGTTACCAGTACCTAGGCTTGATTAATTAAGCATCAACCGCATTTTCACCAAATAAACAGCCGTATAGCATTAACTCGAACACAAAGAAAGTAATGAAATACTTGGGCATTGATCTTTACCAATATTTTAGAATTTCTATGACGGTGTTAACTTTATAAAAATCTCTCCCCTATTCTTATGTCTAGGATTTCTAAAATTATGTTTGATACTAAATACAATAAATTCCGTTAATCTTAATACTGTTTTAGTCTCGCTTTCGTAGGATCTCGGAACCAAAGTATTCTACTGCTATATCATATCCTAATATTGCCACTGCAGCATCCCCTCCTTTTTCTGTAAGCCATACCTCTGCGTTGCCATCAAATTTATCCATTGTTTCGCTGCCAAAGTCAACAAAGTGGTTTTGCTTGAGATAGGATAATGTATCTGCTATGATTGCTTCAAGTTGATATTTACTGAGCAGGGGGTCTTTTGCATAATCTTTAAGTATCTCGAATATCTTGCTTGCCTTTATAGAAAAGCTTTCAATTTTATTGCCAATCGGCATGGAGCCCAATCCTTCACGTTCTAAAATCGGGGCTTCTATATATGGTGCCAAGAGCGCTGTCATAATGCTTATGGCCTTCTCCTTGCCCGCCTTGTTGAAATCATCAATTAAGTGCATGCCATGAATTGCTTTATCTATTATCTTCTCTTTTGGGGGTAATGATATATCCCAGCTTTTTGTCTCATTGCCTGTGGGTTGCTTCTCTTTATACACAATATCACCAAGTTTAATCAATTAAGTAAGGATTTTCAAATATTTAATTGTTATCCCTTTCAGACCGCGTCCAATAATTCCGGTATTATAATAAACCTGAGGATTTATAAAAATCCCCTAATATTACTGAAGTATATTATGTTTTAATGATACCATTTAAAAGTTGATGAAATGGAGATAATAAGAGCGAACAGAGTAAACAAGTACATTACGGATGCACTGAGAATAGCACACAGCCTCAAGGAATGGTTCAACGAGAACGGGGTGAAAAGCATGGAGGCTGATCTTTTCTTTGATAACTTAATAGTAGCAGTGGAAGGAAATGAGACCATCGGCTTTGCCTGCTACAGTTCTTATGATGGGATAATGCAATTGATTTGGCTAGCTGTCGAAAGAGGCTATCAAGGTAGGGGTGTAGGTACAAAGCTTCTCAATTGGGTGGAAGATGAGGCAAGAAGCCACGGTATTGCGCTTATACAAGTGGAGACACTCCCTGACGAGCACAGCTATGAGCCCTACAAGCTTACAAGGAAGTTCTATTACAACAATGGATTTGTCAGGGTAGCTTATAAGAAAGCGAGGCTTGAGGGATGGGACGACCAAGTAGTCCTGGAAAAGAGACTATAGGAGGCATTGGCGTACCATGTCGGATCGCGGCCGTAAAACGCAATCAAAAAGTAAAGACGCGCAAAAGAAAGGGCAATAATACCAGTGCGCTTCAATGACTATTCTGACATTTTGTGGTATATTTGTAACAAAGAGAAGACAGCCTTCACTGCGGCTACCTCCATAAGAGACCTGGTAGCAAGGATCTGTTAGAATGACATCTGTCCGCTATTTGTAAACCATGAAGATCATGAATTAACACAGATAGTTTTAGAAGCTTACATGAGTATGTCAGATGAGCGATAGTAATCTATAAATATAATAAAAACAGAAATCATATTGTGACATTCATGGAGGCTAATAAAGATACTGAAAAATCAAAATTAACTGAGCGACAAATGCTTGATTTTATTGCAAATACTTCAAATATAGAGGGGATTCGCAAACTTGGCATTGGCGATTTTCCAGCTAATGAAATAATACACAATTCAAAGGCGGAATCTGGAACCATAAACCTCAATAAAGTATATATAGAACCTTTCTACAGGATGTGCACGAGCGATAGAGAACTGGGGCTTGCCGTAGGGTTCACGTTCTGGCACTCTATCGTAACAGATAGAATAAGGACAACGACACTCATTTCCCTATTATTGGACGGAGTAAAGCTTTCAAATGAAGCACGTGAGTATTTTAACGATATATTGGCAAAAGCAATCAATGTATCAAACGAGCGTGAGATACTTGGAAAAGCTCCCGAAAACATTAAAGAAGAAGTGGGCAACGCGTTCAACGCCATAAAAAATAAGTATCGATTGCAATTGGAAATTGCCACCCAAGCCGAAGTGATTAAGGGCATCAACAGGAAAGACACAGTAAAGAACATAGTTAATGACCTTGCTGTGACAACTGTAGCTTCCAATCCTAAAGAAAAGCCTACAAGTGAGGCAGTAAGTAGGAATTTTAATGAATACTATGCTGCAGAAAAGTGGAAAGACAAGGAATTTATGGCCGTAGTGGGTAGGCTGAATCCTATAGCTATTGAGGTTGTTGAGGATGTATCAAGCGCAGCCAATTATTACAACGATATTATTAATGCAGCAGTGGAGCGTGCAAGGCAGATAGAGGGAAAATATCTATGAGCGATTGGTCGACTGTGTGAAGGTTTTATTTACCTGCAAAGCTCAGCTAAACTGATACTGTGGGATATAAAAGATCCTAAATTTATAGACTACACGGGGCATTTTGAAATAAGGAACCAGATATATTGATAATGTTAAAATAATTAGAATCCACGGAATAGATGAATGAATGAAATGTCTTGTAATTTTTGACTTGGATGAAGTGCTCGTGAAGAAAGGTAGTTACAATGCGCTAGGCAACCGGATACCTTTTGCAGTAAACAAAGTATTTGGAACTGACGTGAGCATGGAGATGTTTCCTGATCTTTCCACTAAAAACACTAGAGGACTGACTGATACATTCATTTTGCTGAAGTTAGCAGAGCATGCCTGCGTAAAAAGAAGCATTGCCATTAATCACTTAAAGGAATTGTACAAAGCCGAGGCAGAGTATTCAAAGCGCCATATGAGAGAGCACAAAGCTTCGCTATATAAAGGCGTGAAGCATCTTCTTAAGAGATTGACTAAAGAGGGGTATGTTGTGTGCCTAGCAACAGGTAATATAGAGCCCGTAGCAAGGCTAAAGCTTAGGAAGTACGGCATTAATGGATTCTTCAAGTTCGGAGGTTTCGGCACACGCCTCAAGCGAGCAGGCATAATAAGGGATGCAATCAAAAATGCAGAGAAGAGGTATGGTAAGATAAGCAAGAGGAATATTTTTTACCTAGGCGATTCTCCACGAGGTGTCGATGGTGGAAAAGATGTGGGGGTTAATACGATAGCTGTAGCCACTGGAAAGTACACAATGAAAGAACTTGCTAAAGAAAAACCAGATTACCTGCTGAAGGACCTTTCAGATACAAAAAGGGTAATGAAAATACCTGGGCAATGTTGACCAAATATTTTTAGAATTTCCATGAAAGTGTTAGATGATCAAATGGCTTACGAAAAAATTATGCACTTTGTAATATACAAGGCACTAAGAAGCGTAAAGCAAAACAAGAAAGCAAAGTTTGCCGCGTGTGTCGTAAAAGGATCAAGAATCATATCTCTGGGCTACAATACAACATCCATCGATCATGACATTGTTGCGCATGCAGAGATAAATGCAATAAGGAGCGCATCAAAGAAACTCGGGTTGGAACACCATGGAAGCCTACTGGGCTTTACGCTATACTCTACATGCGAACCTTGCAGCATGTGCTTTGCCGCCAGCAAGTATGCCGGCATTAAGAAAATAGTCTATGGGATAAGCCTGAATGACCTCTCAAAACTCGACGCAGGGAAAAAGCTAAGGCCGCGTAAACAACACAGCTACATGAAGGATGAGATAGAGATGGTTGGAGGGGTTCTGAGGCAGGAATGCTGTGATCTTTTCAGCAGGTTTCATTAGAATGAAAAAATACCAACACTGTGCATATTAGAATAGAGTTTCATCATAATGAAATGAAAATACGCTTTTCAAAAAGCATTCATTCCGAATTTATGGAAAACAAGGCTTGCTGGTTAAGCAAGCTGTATTGCGTGCCAAAAGAGCAATGGAAAATTGGTTTTTCCTCGAGAGGCGTTTTTTGGCTCATAATTATGGAATAATGATGAATGCTATCCATTTTATTGAAAATTTCTAACGTTTATAGCACTCTCCCATTTTTTCCTTGATATGCACTCATTTAAAGCAGTTCGACGACAAAGATTTGCACGCATTTGAGCACTATTGGAAGATCTCAAGGCAGGCCGAAAAAATGCCCATAGCAAAGAAAGCACACAAGGAAAGCGAAATTAAAAGAATACTCAAAATATATTAGATTTACTAATATTATCTAAGAACATTACTTTCTTATGCCCACACCATGCGGCTTTCTGCTTGCAATCTGCTTGTTCACGCTCTCTACTAAATACACTGTGAACTTCACTACTTCATTTTCCATCGATAACTCTTCGCTATATGAACCATTAGAAATAGACGCGAATTTGATTGTTATCTTTCCTCCATCTCTAGAGAAACGTGTAGATCCCCATAGCTCTTTCCAAAAACCATCATTATTGCCATTTGTTTTTTCTACAATTTCTTTCCCAATGTTCTCAATTTCTTTGTCACTCAAAGTTGTTTCTTCGCCACTCGATCCCTTCAGTACAATAACTACCGCTACCTTATAGGGAACATCCACGTCCTGCTCAGATCGGAAAAAACTGAATCTTATCTGGCCATGTGCATATTTTGATTTAATTTCAGTTTTCACTTCTTCTGCTTCTAAAGCATTTTTTGCACTTGCATACATTTTCTCACCCATATAAATTACACCGTTCCTTATATTTAAATGCTGTTAATTTTTGCATTTCTTTAATGCTGTTTGAACTAATTTAAATAATACTAAAAATATGTTAGATTAACTAATTATTTTTTAGTATTGTCGTTCACAAATAAAAATCTTGATTACTCTTCACTGCTTGGAGTATTGTAGTATTCTACAAGCAGCTTTTCAGCGATCTTGAATAAGACATTTGCCCAAATCTCCCCTGGATATTTGTATTTAAGATTTTTTCTCCATTCATTATCGAGTATGCTATCACTTGAATCTCCCTCGAAAGCTTCTCCAAAGCACCATAATACCTCATACTTGTCGAGAACACCTAAAAGCTTTTGGTTTTCAGGATTTACGTATGTATACTCTTCTTTTTTTGGCAACCGTTGTTTTATGATACTAACGAGCTCTTTTTCGTAATTCATCTTGTCACTATTAATTTCCTCTATGCGCACAGCCAGCGCATTTATAAAACTAGAAGCTATCTCTCGATGGTTCTTTAAATAACCTATTATGAATTTTTCAGCCTCTTTTTCCTTATCTAAACGATAGTCTCTAACTTCTCTTACAATGCTCGCTATATCATTGGATTGATTTCTTACCTCATCCTTATCTACTCTGATTTCGGGCATACAGTCACCTTAGAGTAAGCATGTGAGGAATGAGATATATAAACATATTGAATTTTTGTAATTTGTTAAGAAGTTTTTGAAGTTTTTGAAAAGCGAACAAAAATTTTGACTTACAGAATCCATAGCGAAAGCCCACCTCTTTCAAAGGTGGGATGAATGCGAAACACATAAATTATTAATTGTAGCTAAATATATAATATGATAGTGAAGTAAATGAAATTAACTCAGGTTGTAAAGGTAGAAGGCGATTATGAAATGATGCCAACGGTTGAAACGAACCTTGAAACCGTGAGGAACCCCACAGAATTTATTCGTGGGAAGATGTCAGTCCCTTAGCCAACCTTTGCGAAAGTCGTTTGATGCGTATTCGGAAAACACTACGGCTTCTTTAAGCATGGCTTTGAATATGTCTAGATTGACAAATTTATTTAAAAACGCTTGCTCCTTCTTGATGAATACGTCTGTGCTGCTTTTATACTTATCTAGCGATAAAAGTGCGTTTATGTCATCAGCATGCTTCTTCTTGTTGTAGCCGTGATCATTTGCATAAGCTAAAACCTTAAGGATTACTAACATTTTTGCGGTTTTTATGATTTGAAAAATAAAGATAGCACAATTTTTGCTCTATGCATAACATACTACTAGCGCTTATCCGATTTGGTTGAATCATTGCGGTTATCAGTGCGCAACGTTACCGGGATTATCTCTTTCCTTACCTCTATAAGTATCTCTTCCGTATCCCCCTTCATATCTGATATAAGCTTGACGGCCTTGAAACCACCAAGATAGTATTTTTGCATATCAATGTATTCATCCAAGATGGGCAATTTTGATAATCTAAGCAAGGCAAACTTCACATACCCTTTCTGGGTAACGCAGTATGCAATTGCAGTGCCGACGAAATTGGCATTGAAATCGTCGCTTTTGTACCCTGGAATCATGTGCATTACAGCATCAGACATGATTTTCAAGGTGAGTGCATCGTATATTGTATCAAGAGAGAGATCGCTGTTCATGACCTGCTTGGCGTGGCGTGCTTTTTCCAGGATATCATTTGCGTCTATGTAGATCATATTGTCCTCAGGCTTCGAAAGCACATCCCTGCCTGCATTGTGCAATCCGTCCAGTATCTCTACATTAAAGGGTTTTATCTTTATATCAAAATTAGACCTTATGAAGCTAACTAGTATATCTGAAAGACTGTTGATCTCTTTGTCGCTAAATGGTCGCACGTGTTCTTCAAATGAGGTATTTTCAGCCATTTTAACCTTATTGTATCAGTATACAAGCATTATTATTTATTTTCTTCAGGCTACGCAGCTTCATGTGCACTACTCGCCGTATTCTGCATACATCTCAGCATCAAGCTGCTCTCTTAGGTCTTTGCCGAGCTCCTTTTTTCCAATCACATCTTCTACAGTGTTGCCATTCACGACAGAATACCTTATGCTGCCTTGTGACATGGCGTACGATCCAGGGCACAATGTTCCTGCCTTAACTGCAATGGCGTCTACGCCCAGCCTAAGAATGTTGGCCATTGTGGCTTCTTTATTTCCAAATCCCAGGTTGTCATTCTGGACAACGCTCCCGTCTGCTTCATTGTATACATATATGTATTCGGCTGCGTCAAGCGGTACAAGCTCTTTGTTCACGTTTACAGCAATTGCGATTTTCATTATATCACAATGAGCATTTTGCAGCAAAGTTTTTTAATGGGGCTAAATCAATCCTTTACTGCTGTAAATTTTTGTATTCAGTTCCTCTGTAACACCAAGAAGCAGACTTAAAGTTGACATACGTGTGTACTGATTGCAATATATGGCGTATTCTTTCTGCTGCAAGTCAAGTTTTGCCACCTTGCTTCTTTGTGTATTCCAGTATCTTGCTCAGTAGCGTGCTCTTGAGCTTTTCAAGATCCGTCTTGTCGTCTTTTATGCTCACGGTAACAGCTATGCCATAAGCAGTGCCTGATACATGCTCTATCGCTATCACAGTGCTGTTCTGAAGCACATTATGTTTCTTGAGCTCTGCAATGATGAGCCTTTTCATTGCGTCGAACTTGACGTCATTGCCTACCTCCACTTTGAACCTTAGTATTTTTTCCGCTGCCCTGTGGTGATTTATGACAAGCGCCTGGTTGAGTATGCCGTTTGGCACATAAAGCGGTGCGTGCACATCGCTTACAAGTTCTGTGTATAGCAAGCCTATCTTGGACACCTTTCCGCTGTATCCTGGAATAAATTCCTCGTGCGGATACGTAGATGGCATCTTATTGTATTGCCATGTTTGCACTGTTATATAATCGCCTGGCTCAAAAGGCTTTGCAATTATCATTGAAATGCCTGAGAATATGTTGCCCAGAGTAGATTGCGCCGCAAGGCCCAGCACTATGCCAAGAAAGCCGGCGCTTACCAGCAAGCCCGTGACATTGACATGCACCAGGTATAATGCTATGATTGCAACTATTGTATAGGAAACAATGCTGAAGAGCATCGATATGGTGCCCGCTTCCTGCTGCACGCCGTTGGCTTTTACATACTCTTTTATCGCTTTTGATATGAGCAGCGTTATACCTATGCCAAATGCAAGCGATAGTAAGGAGAGCACCCATGATTTAAGGCTGTTGCTCAGGTTCAAATATTCAAGAAGCGAATACAGGATTACTATCAGCACTGCGCTTGCCACTATGAGCACAGCAAGGCGCACAAGCTCTCTGTTTCTTGAATTGCCCTCATTGTTGGCAGCATTTTTATGGTAGTCTTCATCCATAATACCAATTTCTGCGCATCTTATTATAAACCTTTTTGAAAAATGTGCTATTGATGCAATAAATAAGCGCAAAATATATTACTCTTGCATTTTGCATATTTTGGCGTTTTCGACCAAACTTGTTTGGGAAAAAGTATATATAGCCTAGCAGCAGATTATCTTAGCAGTGGTGCTGTGGTTAACATTGGTTACGTTGCGCCGGATTTCAAGCTGGTTGGCTCTGGTGTTAAGAAGCATACTATTAAGGAATTTGCTGGCAAGCTGTTGGTGTTGTATTTCTACCAGAAAGACAATACACCTGGCTGCACGCTTGAAGCAAATGGATTCAACAAAAATATAAGCACAATAAACAAGCTTGGCGCTGAAATAGTGGGTATCGGCAAGGACAGCCTGGAGGTGCACAACAAATTTGGATCAAAGTGCAAGCTTAAATTTTTGCTGCTCTCTGATCCAGACTCCGGCATGATGAAAAATGCGACGCATACGGAAAGAAACTCACAAGAATGGTCACGCCGAGAAAGACATACATAATGGGCAAAGACGGTCGCATAGCCAAAATATTTCCAAAGGTAAACAATGTTGGGCATGTTAAAGATGTTATTGAAGCAATTAAGAGCTTGGTGTGAACTTGGCGCTGACCAATAGCAAAAAACCTGCAAATGATGAACACGCTGCATGGAATATCAATTACGTGACGGTAACTTCAAAAGCAGCAATGCATCTTATCGATGAAATCTCACCAACTGGATATATATCCGCGGCCCCAAACTACAGCTGGTACAAGCCCCACTGGTTTAGGGATTCATCATGGGTTGCCATAGCGCTATTGACTTACTATAATTCGATGCGCAAAGACGATACGCTTGCAATTTCGGCGCTTAGTGCAGCCGATAAGGTAATAAATTTCAATATAGAAGGGATAAGAAAATTCCTTGGAAGAATAAGCAAATTGGAAAGCATAAATTACGAAGATCATGAATTCTTCAACCTTAAATTCCACATGCCTTCAAGGTGCGGTCCAAACCATGAGTTCTTCAAAAGCGATACCATAGCCGACGAAGCTGAAAGCAATGTGAAGCACAGCTGGCTTATGCAATATGATTCAATACCACTGATACTGCTGTCATTGCGGAAAAAACACGAATTGGTGGGGTTAAGCGAGAATGAAAAAGATTTCCTTGATAAGCACATGGAAACAATCCTTAGATACCTAGGCAAGATTTATATTACCGAATGCCCAAGCATGTGGGAGATCAATGCAGACATGCTGCATGCATATAATGTTGCCGCTATTCACTCAGCATTTGAATTTGCACATATGCTTTCACACAATCGCATAATACACTTAAGCAGTGGAAGTATTGAAGGAATAGAGAGGAAATACTTCAAGGAAGGTACGTTGGGATTTTTGAAGCAGTATTTTGTAAAAGACGGTATGCTTTACAGCGAGAAAAAGCCATTTGCCGAATCTCCGGAAACCTCTAAAGGATTTGATGGCTCTGAGATATTTGTCTTTAATTATTTTGGCATAAATGGCAAGACCTTGGGCGATGAAAAAATAGAAGAAATAACATTGCAAAAAATGCGAGAGGAGCTATTTGGGAATAATGTATTGCCGATACGCTTCAAGGGCGACATATATTTTACCGGAGGCAGGTGGCTGCTTCTTGGCCTTGAGTTTGCCAATTATTATGCAATGCACGGGAGCATTGAAAAAGCAGAGGATATAATCGATTACATAGAGAAGAAATACAGCAATAGCTATCCTGAGCAGGAGATAGTAGATCCAGCAAGCCCTAGTATCGATCAGGGCAACTATTATGCGCTCAACAATTACAAGCCAATACAGGATCTTGCTTGGTCATATGCAAGCATGATTATCGCTGCTCTCAACGTAGAGAGTGAAAAGGCCAAGCAGCTTCTAAGAGGGTATTGAAACTTTACGATTTTAGTGCCTGCTTTTTTCTATGAACTGCTTTGCAAGATCGTATAGCTCTTCATAGCTTGCCTTATTTTCCGTGGCACCGTCATTGAATGCCTGTACGCCTACCCCAGCAGCAACCCTGTAGAAGGCTTCATAATCGTCCATTCTTGGCACTATGTTGGTTGTACTCAGGCCTTTTTCTTCTGCGTACTTTGCAAGCTCCTCGGCCGCAGCTATGGCCATGCTGTCTGTGATGTACCTTGCCTGGACGTCAAATACGCCCCTAAATACTCCTGGAAACACTATGGAATTGTTGACTTGATTGGGCATGTCACTCCTTCCTGTAGCGAATATCTTCACGCCTGCTTTCTGGGCCTCTTCTTTTGATATCTCAGGCTGCGGATTGGCAAGCGCGAATACAACAGGATCGCTGTTCATCTTTCGTATCCATTCGCCTTTCAGTGTGCCCTGACTCGAGACCGAGGCGGCAATTATCGCATCTGCGCCGCTTATCGCTTCCTCAATGGAAGTAGCATTATACCTGTTAGTACTGCCAATTATCTCGTATTTCTGCGGATTCGAAGATTTTAGCTGTTCAACATCTGCTCTGCCTTTGTGAAGCACGCCTTTTGAGTCTATGACAACTGCATTCGACTTGCCAAGCCCATATTTCGAAAGCAGACGCAATATAGAGAGGTTTGCTGTGCCCGCACCGAACATCACAAGCTTTATGCTTTTTATGTCCTTGTTAACAATTTTGAGCGCGTTTATGAGTGCTGAAAGGGCCGCAGCTGCGGTGCCTTGGTTGTCATCATGCCATACAGGTATGCTAAGTTCCTTCTGCAGCCTTTCCAGTATTGCAAAAGATTTAGGCGACTCTATGTCTTCTAGGTTTATCCCCCCAAAAGATGGTGCTATCGCTTTTACTGTTTCTACTATGTTATCTATAGAGGTTGTGCCAAGCGTTATTGGCACTGCATCTACACCGCCAAGGTGCTTGAAAAGCAGCGCCTTGCCTTCCATAACAGGCATGGCCGCATCTGGGCCTATATTGCCCAATCCAAGCACCCTTGTGCCATCGGTGACTATTGCTACCGTGTTCCACTTATATGTGTACATGCTAGCTTTGCTGCGGTCGCTGATTATTTCGCGCGATACTGCTGCAATGCCAGGCGTGTAGATCACTGCAAAGTCATCGAATGACCTTATCCGCATCTTGGGCTTTATCGCTATCTTCCCTCTCAGCCTTTTTGATACGTTTATAGCCTTTTTGTCCAGTTTGTCCATGTCTATCCCTGTAATGCTCTATAGTAAAATGTTCAAATTGCACTTTGTAGGAACCTACCTGTTTTGAAATTTAGCGCAAGCAAGGTTTTTATTACTAAACCAAATTTTATTTTATCTAAATCAAATTCCCACATTGCCAAAATATGAATTTATTGCTGCAATATGTCAGCAAAATAGCCAGCAACCTTCCTGCCGAAGCTTACATTATAGGCTTTTAGGTATTTGTTAAGCCTATTCATGTCCAATTTGCTGATTGCCTCCCTTACCAGCTCTTTCCTTATGCCAATCTTAAAATACTCCATGTCTATAAAGGTCTTTTCCAAGTCTGAAACCGGCACCCAAAAACTATCGTATTGCAATAGTTTATATCCGAAGAAATATTTGCTTTTTATTCTCATTACCCTATAGTTCCTTCCTTCAAATGACCTTACACCAGTTCTTACACTCCTGATTGTCATCACTGCGTTATTTGCGCCTTGAGTTGAAAATCCCAACAGACTCAGTGCACTTTCCAGTCCATAATAGAACGGTTTGAATGCGAAACCGACAACAATTGTATCGTTGTGGAATGTATATACGCCTTTGCTAATTCTTTTTATTCTACCAGATCTGGCATATTTGTGGAGCATCAGGCGCAGGTATTCATAGCTCATACCGCTGCCCTCAAATGCAAGCATAATGTCACCTATCGTGAATACAGGGAACTTGTTGTTATTGAACAACTTTTCAAATTCTTTTGCATACTTCATTAACTACACCTTAATTCGCTTTTTGCGTGGCGTCCTGTTTTGCATAACGATTGATTTGCGCTTAATGCCTTCTACTAAAGTATTATAGCTAGGAGCGACACCTTCATAAACGACGTCATTTAATGAGCCTTTATCTATCGGAGGAACTATCACGTTTAGAAATGCCTTCAGCATACTTTTGGTCCTTGAACTTATCGCCTGCGTCGTTACAATGTAGTAGATGTCATACAGATCTCGCTCGTATCTTCTGCTTTTGTAAGCGCTTATTTTTTCCAAGATGAAATCTTCTGCGCTTAAGGTATTCACAAACATGAGTGAGCCATCTGCTCTTTCATATTCCATCGGCACGCCCTTTACTTTGGTATTTAATGCCATCTCTAGTTTGATTTTTGCTTCGTTGTTAAATATGCTTATTGTATTGGCCATTAGTGCGCTGTAGCTCATAGAAAGGTTGCGTTTTGAGAGCTCCCATGTTAGCCTATTATAGATTTCTTCCTTCTGTAATTTTGATACATATATGTCTAAATCGTAAGAAAATCTCTTGCCATTATAGCAACGCCATATAGCTGTACCGCCATGCAAAACAATCTTGCTGTCCAATGCCAAAAGCGATTCCACCGCAAGATCTTGTATTCTTGCTATTGCAACCTGCATATGCGATTTTAGCTTTATCTCTATTGGATCCACTTAATCACTCACCTTTCAGTTAATATTAATAAACGAAAGTTATATAATTATATAACATTGGTATGATTAGCTTATGGAGTGAGGGAACTACTATGGTGCAGGCTGTTGGCTTTTATACTGCGGCAATTTTACTCTAAATCCTGGATAGATGCCAACTACGTGCTTTTCATGGCCTTGCCCCTGTTTTCACTGCCTCTTATATATGAGAAGATTCCTGCAAGAACGAGCATCGCCAAAAGCACTATGAATGCCGCATGCATGCCAGACACAAAGCCCTTGCTTATGCCTCCTATGACTTTTGACGTTCCTGCAAATATCTCAAAAGCCAGATATCTTGGTATCGCAGAAGCGGCAGCTGCAAATGCTATGATAAAGCTGCCTATAAGGCCAAGGCTGCTGAAAAGCCTCAGGGTTCCAGAAGCGGCACCGCGAAGCTCGCCTACCACATTAGCCATTACCGCACTGTTGTTAGAAGGCCAGAACATTGCCCCGCCAAACCCCGTTATTATTGTGCCTATAATTATGTAATAAGCAGGAGAAGAAACCCCCAGCAATACAATATAGTAAAAGACGCCTGCAACCATGAACAGTATGCCTGTTGTGGCTATAGGCCTTGCGCCGTATTTATCAGACAGCCTTCCCATATACGGTGCAAGCACTCCGCTCACTATGTATCCAGGGAAGAGCAAAAGCGAGGCGTAAAATGGTGTATAGCCGCGAACGCCCTGGAGGTACATTATGAGCAAAAATGTAACACCCATAAATCCCAGGCCCTGAAATAGTGCTGCAAAAAGAGAATTCCTGAATATCTTGTTCGAAAACATGGAGAAGTTAATTGTAGGCATCTTGACTTTCCTGTCTATTGCTGCAAAGATTGCAGCTGCAATTACACCAAGCACTGCAAGCGTTATGTTGATGCTTGTCATGCCTGCAGAAGCATAATTTATGCCTGCATAAGCAATAAGAGCAATTGCAGAACCCAATGCCACCATGCCTGGCATATCTACGGTATCTTTTGTCCTATTCGGATCCTTCACGTATTTCAGGCCGAGCAGCACTGCAATAATGCCTATAGGCACATTAATGAAGAATAT
Organism: Microcaldota archaeon; assembly: GCA_021816895.1. Taxonomy (GTDB): domain Archaea; phylum Micrarchaeota; class Micrarchaeia; order Micrarchaeales; family Micrarchaeaceae; genus JAKAWW01. The sequence goes on from JAKAWW010000001.1 coordinate 522,917, forward strand.
ATACCTATAACCTATGAATGTTGTTATCACACCACCCAGCAATATCCCTAAAAGCGCTCCTATGTTCCAGCTCATAGATGTGTACCCATAAGCCCTGCCTATCCTATGCCTTTCAAAAGTATCAGCGATGATGGCGCTGCTGTTAGAAGATATGAGGGCTCCTCCTATGGCCTGTATGGCCCTAAAAGCGATCAGGCTCACATCGCTAGGCGCTATGCCGCACAGGAATGATGCAATAGTGAATATCGCAAAACCAAGATTGAACATCCTGCTCCTTCCATATATATCCCCAATTCGGCCTAATTGAGTTGAGAATATCGCCACAACAATAATGTAGATCAGTATAACCCATATTATTGTCGAAATGCTCGAATGAAGGTCTGCAGTCATTGATGGGAACGCAAGCAGAACAATTGTAGAATCTATCGAAGCCATCAGAGTGCCGATTACCACTACCGTGAGAATCATGTTTTCATGTGGATTTATGCTGGACATAATATGTGCATGTTGTTTTGCATTTTTTTTGAGATAGAATAACAAAAACAACCTATAAATAGCTATTGAAAATTTTTATTACTGATAATTCATTTTGGAGCAACTTCTACAAACTACCATAGAAAAATCATAAACTCCTGCACAATGCCCTTCGGAGCAGGAGGTGCTGGCTTAGGCTCCAGTAGCACCCTTATCCTCTTCAGTTCTTGCAATAATTCATCGTTGTCCATGCAATTCCCGTAATCATTGTTATGCCGTTTTATTAATATCTATATCTCAATCAAAAGATTGGCGCTATCATCAGTAAGCTTTTTGTGACAGCAGCAGGTTCCTCATTACCAGTAATGAGCCCCAAGGGGGAATTGAACCCTCGACCTCCTGTTTTCCAGCCTTCTTGGTTAAACTTCTTTCCAAGAAGTTTACGAGACAGGCGCTCTACCACTGAGCTACTGGGGCTTTTGCAGTCTATTAAATAGTTAGATATAATTATAAATACAGTTTGGTAGCGTTGGTAACAATTCTGTGCACATGCTTTAAATAAGTAAAATCCATATTAAATTAGGGGGATTATATGGCTTTAAATGGAAAAAACGCGCTAGTTGTTGGAGTGGGCCCTGGCCTGGGGAGCGCTACGGCGTACATGCTACTTAAAGACGGAGCCAAGGTTGCCATATGCTCAAGGACACAGGATAAAATAGAAGAGATAGCAAAATCATTATCAAAGTATGGCAAGGTCGAATACATAGTGGGCGACGCATCAACACAGAAAAGCGCTACAGAGATAATAAATCAGTCTGTGAAGAAACTTGGGAGTATAGACTTGCTCGTTCTTACTGTGGGTAATTACGTGTCAACAAGCATTGGGAGTATAAATGAAAAGGATATAGACAACCTCTTTGGAGCCAACATAAAGGCGCCGCTGTTCTTGGTAGACGCGGCAAAGAGATTTATGAAAAGAGGTTCATCGATAGTCTTGGTATCTTCAGTATTTGGCCTTTATAAAAGCGGCAAGAATTCATTTGCATATTCTGCTGCAAAGGCAGGAGTGGCCAAGCTCGCAGAGACACTCGCCCAAGAGCTTGTGCTTGATGGCATACGGGTGAATGCGGTTGCGCCGCTCTCAATGCGCTTCGACTTCGAGCCTGAGCGGGATTGGAAGAAAGAGCGCAAACTTGGCGATTCGGAGTGCCCACCAGAGGATGTTGCAAGTGTCATAAGGTGGCTTGCTTCAGAAGAATCGGAATGGGTAGACGGAGTAACCATACCTGTTGACGGTGGAGCAAGGCTAAAGTAGCATCAAAAGGTGATATCACGAAAAGCAAAAACGTGTATACCGAGTTGAATGACATTGTGGCGCCTGAACACGCCGCGCTAATCGTATGGGATGTGCAGAAGATGCTAGTTGATCGCATATTCAACAAAGATGAATTCCTGCAGAAGATAGGCAAGCTCATCGAGGCAGCGCGAAAAGCAGATGTGCCAGTATTCTTCACGAAGATAACGCCGCTGCCTGAAAGATTTGAATCTAAGGCGAGGCTTGCCGCAATGAAGAACTGGGGCACCATGAGCAACGACAAGAGCATGTTCGAGCTTGCTGTGCAACCAAACGAAAATGAGGTAGTAATCAACAAGAATACAGCAAGCATCTTCGTTGGCACGAACTTCGAGCTGATGGCAAGGAACGCAGGCATAGAAGCTCTTATATTTACAGGTATAGCGACCGAGATAGGCATAGAATCAAGCGCAAGGGATGCGCTTAACAGGGGCTTCTACGCTGTGGTGGCAAAGGATGCAGTGTCATCGGGCGACAAGGAGGCTCACGAGCGCTCGCTTGCAAACATGCAGAAGCTTTTGACAATTGCAAGCTCTGAAGATATAGCAAAAGCGTGGGAAGCCTGACCGCTTTGCTCTTCTTTTTCATCTTTGCATTTATAGCTTGAACCTCGGCCCCTTCTCCTTCCCCATTGCTCCGAATGCGCCCAATGCCGCGCCTACGAGCCCTGCAGCTCCTCCGGCCTCTGATGCTGTCGGATTGCCGCCTGCCGTGCCTCTGGATGAGCCCAAGCTTTCCGCAAGCCTCAGCCTTGATACACTGTGCATTATTATCTTTCCAGGGCCTTGGAATTTGGCCATCCAGAAGCCTTCTCCACCAACAAGTTCTGCCTTGATGCTTCCGACCTTGCCTAAATGTATCTGCATATCTCCGCTAAATACTGCAAGGTGCCCCGGATCAACATTCATTGTGGAGCCTGCTTCAAGATCGTATTCGATTATGTCCCCGCTTACGTGCACAAACACTACACATGGGCCGTCAAAGCGCTCAAGGAATACGCCGGCCCCGGCAGCTGCGCCCCTCCATGAAGCCTGCACATTAATCTTTGTAGGATCGTTTGTCGCGAGGAATGCAAAGTGCTCGACGTATATGGATTCGCCGTCCTTAAGCTCGATGACCTTGACCTTGCCTGGTATGACTCCTGCTAGTGAAATGACGCCGTTGTCGCTCTGCGCTGTGCCTTCAAGCATGAAGACGCTTGTTCCTGCGAATGCCATTTCAGCGCCTTTCAGGAAGCCCGCGCCGCCGCCCCACTTTGCGTTGAGTGCTATGTTGTCGCTTCTGCTTGCCAATTTGCTGCCGTCAACATAAATCTTCTCCCCTGTATTGAGCTTTATGTTCACCATCTGCATCGATGATCCTATGATCTGATACTCCATGATACCACCTATTTCATAAAGAAAGAAAAATTATTAAATGTGCCTAATGTCGCGCTGCCTTATAATGCCGATATGATTTAGTAGCATATTCCACAAAATTCCTATATAATGATTAAAGCCTTTTGCCGCGCTTTTTGTAGTATGTTTTTAATGTTGATGCTATATGGATATTTTTTGGCTGTTGTATTTGTAGCCGTAATCGCTTTGGATGCCAGAGGTATTGTTAACAAACGAGAGACATTCAAGAGCAGCGAACGCTATGAGCCCAGGGTATTGGTCATACTTCCTGCAAAAGGAACCGACCTTGACCAGAGGGGCAACTTTTTGTCGCTCGCTAAGCAGGATTATGAAAATTATGATATTGTAGCCGTAGTTGATACGCCTGAAGACGAAGCCACAGAAACTGCAGCAGTTGCTGGAATCAAGGTAGAAGTGGCCAAAGGCAGATGCAAAAAGTGCAGCGGCAAGAACAAGGCTATTGCTTACGCGCTAAACAAATTCAAGAACTACGATGTGTATGTGATTGCTGATTCAGATATAAGGGCTGGCAAAGCATGGCTAAGAAAGCTAATAAAGCCGCTTGCCGATCCAGAGATAGGTACATCTACCACATTTCCTGCTTTTGTGCCGGTTGGCTATGGCTTTTGGTCATATACCAAAATGCTTTGGGGGCTTGTAGGGCAGAGTCTCATGAGCAGCAACAGAACGCGCTTCGGCTGGGGCGGGTCGCTCGCATTCAAGAAGGATCTTGTAGACAAAAGGCTCATGCGCCTGCTCGAAGAATCGAAATACGCGGTTTCGGACGACATCTGCATAACAAAGCGAACTAAAGAAAAGGGCTTCAAAATAGCATATGTAAAGGAGGCTGCGCCAATAGTGTACACAAGAGAAACAATGCACTCATTCATGGAATGGGCCAATAGGCAATCTGCACTGACGCTTTTGGGATACAGGGGCAACCTCTACATGGGCGTTGCGTATTATTCTTCTGAGCTCCTTCTCTTCGCTTCGGGAATTGTAATGGCTGTGCTTGTGAGCCCCTTGTACGCTGTGCTTTTGCTTCATTTCGCGATAAGCGAGTATAGAGCTTTTTCAAGAGCGCCAAAGATGAACGCAAGCATTTTTGTAATAGCGGCGTTCATGCCAGCGCTTTATCTATACAATCTCGTGAAAGCATCAAGGATGAAACGCATTGAATGGCGCGGCAGGAGTTACGCCATGCAGCATTAAAACTGGTAATAAGAACAAAGCAAAACAAAAAAGAAGAAACAGACTATATGCGCCTCCTGGACTTCATGTATGCATATGCCAGTATAAGGATTATTACTATTACTACAATCACGTATATGTACACATAGTAGCTGCTAGCGTGGCTTGGCGTTGCCACTGGAATAGTAGTTGAAGGAGCTACAGAGGTCGAAGGTGCCACGCTGGTACTTGCGCTTGTAGCTACTGGCACAGGCATCTCAAATACCCACATCACAGGCTTGAAGAAGACACTGTTTACCATTGATGTTGAATTCTTGTGCACCCAAGTATCTGCGAATGCATACTTTCCGCCCTTATATACTGTGCCATTCAATGTGCCACCCAAAAATGTCCAGCTGGTAACGTTTTCCCCTGCCTTAACCGTGCTTATTATAGCGTATGGCTTGCCGCTTGCATTCACGAATTCGATGGTTGGTGAGATCTTGCCGTTAACTTCAAAGGCATATGCGCCTACTGGCACGTAACTTGATTCGTTGGGCGGGCTGCCAAGATTTGAAACTGAAAACAGCGCAAGGGTGAAATTGTAGTTTTTGTAGGTGACATTATTTTCAAGCACGTATGTGCCAGGCCTTATTGTAGCCATGATTGAGTTGTTCGCAACAGACAGCGTTGCGCCTGCGCTTCCATTTATTGGCAATGTCGTGGAATTGACGAGCATGAATAACGGCGTTGTAGAAGGCGCCACTGTAGTGGTTGCCACGCTTGTTGTTGCAGGCTGGCCTTGCACAGTAACACGCAATGGCACAGCAGCTATTGATGGGTCATCGCCAGTCGCATATACATATACTGTATAATTGCCCGGAGAAGCACTGCTTGATGCGCTTACCGTCATTGTGCCGCTATATGTCGGATCGCCGTATGTTGTAGAGAAGCTAGCGCTGATGCCCTGAGAGGAGAGCGTGCTCGCATTCTCAATGCCTATCGTGGTGCCCCATGTGGAGCCGCTGTAAAGCTTCACTGTATACTGGAGCTGCGCGCTTGAACCAGGAGCAACAGTTACGCTTGTGCTGCTCAGCTGTATTTCCGATTTTCCATAACCTTGAGCAAAAGCGATCGGCGCTGCTAGAAGCACCAATGCCAATGCAAAAACAATAGCCTTCATATACCCACCATCTTTGCTACTTGCCTTTCGCGTCAATCGCTATCCAGATCACGTCTGCTATGAATATGATTATGCCCAATGCCAGCCAGATAGCAACTCTGTAGCTCGTAGCGGTCCAGTACAGGTCCGCTATCAGTATTATTATGCCTAAAACGACACCAAGTTTGTTGGCCATATTAGGTTAAGCGTAGTATAGCTTTTAAAACGTTTCCAAAAAGGGCGTTTACGCCAAGTTAAGTCCTGCGTTTCTTTGACCGCTTTTTGCCGTATTTCAGTGCATATGCAAAGGTAAGCAGCTTTGCCGCAAACGGGACAATCCTTGGCGAAATACTGCCCATGCTATGCAGGGATTGCAGCTTCATCCGGTGCGCAATTAAAAAATTTTTTATTGATGCTGCCTCATCGACACTAAGGCGCCATCCTGCCGCGCCTGCGTTTTCTTCTATGTGTGCTACGCTGCCTGCTTTTGGTATTGCGAAAACATTGTCTCTTGAAATTAGGTAGTTGAGCGCGACCTGTGAGGCGCTCTTTGAGTGCCTTGCGCCTATGTCATTTAGAAACACCAGAAGATCCTTGTTCCATTTATCGAATATGGCGCCCCTCGCCAGTGGGCTGTATGCTATTACTGATATGTGCTCATCTTTGCAGTAGTCGATAAGCCCGTCCTCGATGTTGCGCACCATTATGCTGTATTCTACCTGGTTTGACACGATATCGTATTTTTTCATCGATTCCTGCGCTTCATTCAGTTCTTCAATAGAAAAATTACTCACGCCTATATACCTTATCTTTCCATCGTCAACGAGCTTCTCCATGGCTTTCATCGTTTCGTTTATGGGTATTGAACTGTTTGGCCAGTGTATCTGGTACAGGTCAATGTGCTTCACATTCAGCCTTGAAAGGCTCGCGTTGCATGCTTTTATGACATCATTGTAATGAAGATGCTGCGGCGACACCTTTGTAGCCACAAACACCTGCCTGCCTTTTATGGCCTCGCCCACAAAAGCTTCATTTGCATACATTTCTGCCGTATCAACGAAGCTCATGCCCAAATCTATCGCTTTGCGGATTGCTGAAAGCTCATCGTTGTAGTGCGCCCCCATCTTCCACGTGCCGATACCTATCGCGGGTATCTTTTCTCCCGTTTTGCCCAGCTCCTTCGTTTCCATTGTAGGTACTTCTGAATTAACGTATAAAAGATTTGGCATTTTAGCGGCAATACGCAGCTGCATAATGCATCTGTCTTAGCATCCGCAGTAATCCGGTAAAGAAGCATTAGGGCAACATTTTTATTTGTTGAAATTTACTTCTTTGCATTATGAAGATTTTAGTGTTTGGATTCTCACTGAGGAAAGGCTCGTTCTCTAGAACCATAGCGGAAGCATGCGAGGAGCTAGCACCAAAAGGCACAGAGATAGAACTTTACGACATTGCAGACATACCGATATTCAATCAGGATTTGGAGCATTCTATGCCTGAAAGCGTTATTCGCTTCAAAGATGCAATAAGAAACAGCGACGCGCTGCTCATAGTGATGCCCGAGTACAATTACTCTGTGCCGGGATACCTGAAAAATGCAATAGACTTTGCATCGAGGCCCCATCAAGACAACGTGTTTGCAGGCAAGCCAGTAGGCATAATATCGGAATCGACTGGTTTGCTTGGCGGCGCAAGGGCGCAATACCACATGCGCCAGTCTTTTGTGTTTTTAGAAGTGGTAGACATGAAAAAGCCTGAAGCTTTCATAACTTTTGCATCAGAAAAAATAAAGGATGGAAAGGTAGTGGATGAAACCACAAAAGAGCACATATCAAAGTATATATCAGCACTGGCGGATTTTGCCAAGGCCAACGCGAATAGAAATAAAGTAGCATAGCTTTTATACATTGTAGCTTATATACGATTATGCTTGTAGTGTATGAGGCTGTGCTGCTGCTCATAACAGCGCTTGTTGTAGGGGCAATAGGCAATCTTGTAGGGATAGGAGGCGGCGTGCTTATCATGGTAGTGCTGTTATTCCTGTTCAAGCTGAATCCACTAATTGCAGGCGGGCTAAGCCTTATTACGATACTAGCAAGCGCAACAGTGGGCTCTGTATCAAATGTGAGGCAGGAAGCCATAAGCAGAAGCCTGTTTGCGATGATCGCATTGTTTGCAGGCATTGGCGCGCTGGTGGGTTCCGTAAGCGTATATTATATAAGTACAAAGCCGTTCGAGCTGCTTTTCGGCTTTGTCAGCATAAGTATAGGCATGTTTTCAGTTTTGGCAACAAGAAGGGATACGCACAGGCTTTCAGGCTTAGACAAGAGCTTTAGCGCCGCAGACGCCTCAGAAAGGGATTATATGAAAAGGAGAAGTACCAGCAACAAGGCAGGCATAAGCGCAGTAGCAATAATTGCAGGCATAATCGCTGGTCTTTTTGGCATCGGCATTGGCGGCATCATGGGCACGTATTTGACAGCAATAAGGAAAGTGAATCCAAAGATCGCTTTTTCATCGGTGCTCGCTGCAATGATCGTGACGTCGCTATTGGGATCCCCATTGCATCTCTTTTCAGTGAAAATGGGCCTTGGAATAATAGCTTTCATTGTTGCGCTCGTTATTGGCGCTGCATGCGGCGCAATTATAGGCGCCTACACCTCAAGCAAGGTACGCTCTGGCAGGCTAAGGTTTATGCAAGGATACATAATAGTAGGGCTTGGCATTATCACTCTCTTCTTTTCGCTACTCAATTTCTAGCGGCTTTTCCTTGAGTAAAATCCAGCCCATAGCAATACAATGCCTATCGCTTCAGCATAGTACAGAGTTGCCGGGAATTGCACTATGTAAAGCGTGCCTGCAATGCTTACTATTATAACTCCTGCAATTATACTCAGCATCTTGACGTTCTTTGTGTGCTTATATGAGAGCGCGGCCATCACTATTATAGCCAATGCCGCCGGGAACGTGGCAACTGAGGATGCTGTCACAACCAGGAGAGGCAGCACAGCGTAGACCACATAGCCCACAAGAATGTTACCGATGCTTGTTACTGCCAGTGAGTAGAGCACAAAAACCAATGACAACACGGTAAATATGTAATATGCCTGCCTTATGCGCCTGCTCTTTGCCAGTTGCACAGAACCAACCGCAAGAGCTGAAACAAGCGCTGCTACTATGAACAGGTATAGCTTTGCAAAAATGCCCGAGTATGCGCCTGCGGCGAAGAGCGCCTCCAGTAATGTGCCGAATGCAAACAGCGCTATGCCTGTGCCCCAAAAAAGGTAGTTTGAGCCCTTCTTTGCCCTGTAGTTCGAAAAGAGCAGTGCTGAGAGGATAGCGCTTAGCAGCGTTATTATCGAGGTAGATGCTATTACTATCGCCTGCATGTCATTCATACTATCACTTTTTCTTTTTGCGCATTTCGGGTATTGTGAACCTGTTCCAGAATATCTTGTAGAGCTTGAGCTTGTCCGGCACATCCCTCAGATATGGTATGAAAGGAAGAAGAAGCAGCAGCAGCAATGCAGCTGTGGCGAGAATCCCGTTTTCCAGGTCGCCCCACCACGGCAAGCCGGATGTGGCTATCTCCAGATAGTTGTATGGTGCCATCCAGTAGCTCCCTACCTGCCACCACATGCCGCCTGCTTTTAGCATGCCCCACTGGTGGGTCCTGAGCCCATATATGCTAGCTGTGCTTTGAAGCTCCCTACTGTCAGAGAGAAACCTTATTACATAAGTATAATTGAGGCCGCTTGCGACCTCGCCCTGAAGGAGCTCCTGGTACGTGCCGGCCTGGGCCATCTTCACCAGTGTTGCTACTGATACTATCAACGGATTTGAGGAGTTGAAGGCACTCTGCATTGACCAGTTTTTGCTGAAGAACGCATATGCTTCCGCATAGCTGATGCTGCGCTCTTGCTGCCCTTCAGAAAGGTATTCAGCCATGGCGTTTTTTGCATTATATGATGAATTAATGTATGTGTCGTATGGCGCAACAACGTATACAAACGAGGTGTTGAATGTGTAAGGATCTATTGTATCAAGATATGTTGCAGTGTGGGAGCTCTGGTTCAGCTCGCTAAGAAGCGTTACCGCCATTACGTTGGGGCTTGACTGTGCAATGCTCTGCATAGTGAGAGGGGGCACATAAGGAGCTCGAAGCAGCACCGCAAAAGCAAGCACGATTACCAGTATGTATGTCATTCGCTTGTACATTGCCTTGTGATCTGCCGGCACCATGCTATAAGGTATGTCGCTCCTATAGGGCTTGTTTAAGCCTTTGCTTTTGACAAGCATGTAGTGTGTGAATATCAGCAAGCCAAGCAGTATAGGCACTATTGCAACATGCCAGCCAAGAAGCGCGCCATTGTTCAGCGGGTTGACCCAATAGCCCAAGCCAAGGCCATTCCACAGGTCTGCGCCTGCCTTGTCGTTCCACTGCGACACAAAGTCGCCCCTGAGCCCTATGCCAAATGCATATTCGAGCACAACAAGCAGCAAAAGCACCACGCCTATCATCCAGACGAGCCTTTTCTGCTTGTAGGCAGAAGTAGAAAGCTGCACAAAGAAATGTATTAGCATAAGCGTTACGAACGCTTCGGCTGCCCAGAGGTGTATGCTCCTTACAAATGTCCCTACAGTAGTGAGATCCCACCAATACGGACCAAACACGAGCATTATTATGCCGGTAAGCGCAAGCAGCGCGAAAAGCTCAAGTAGGTAAACGCCAATTGTGAAAAAGAAGTTGTTGCCGTATGAAGGCACTTCGTTTATGTAGAAGAACTTAACAAAGGACTTTAGCTCTGATTTTATCGAACTGCTGCCATTTGCTTCTGCGGCGCCTGAACCTGCACCCTGCCCGCTGGGCACGTCCATAGTTAGGATTCTTTCCAAAATGCTAAAAAGCTTTCTTTTGCATGCTCTTGAGAATTCTGGCAAAGATATAAATTATTGCACCGATCAGTATATGTGATTCCATGGATGATAATGTCAGCAGCGCCAATAGCACAGTGGCGGCCGAAAGGCAGGCCAAAACCAAGAGCGGCGGGAAGAATACCTACATATATGTGGGAATCGCCATCATAGTTATCGTCGCAATAGTCGCGATATACGCGCTCTCTAGCAGCGTAAGCGGCGCTTCTGTTGTGCCAGGAGACAACGTAAGCGTTTATTACACAGGTAAATTCGTGAATGGGACTGTTTTCAGCACAAATGTCGGGGGCGCTCCATTTAACTTTACCGTAGGGGCTGGCGAAACAATAACGGGATTTAACAATGCAGTGATGGGCATGAAAGTGGGGGAGAACAAAACAGTTACGTTGCCGCCGAGCGAGGCTTATGGAGCAGTCAACCAGAGCCTTATAGTGGCAGTTCCGATAACTGATTTTGGAAATCAAACCCTGAAACAGGGAATGGCTATTAAAACAAGCAGCGGCTTGACCGGTGGGATAATAGGCATCAATGCCACCACAGTGATAGTAGACTTCAATCCGCCTCTGGCTGGCGATACTTTGGTGTTCCAGATACACCTCGTGTCAATAAGGAAATAGACATAGGTAGTGCATATCGCTCCAATGCTAGTATCTTGGGAACTTTTCCCGGAGCGCTTCGCTGCTCTCGCGCGCATGCTTTTGAAGCTCGCTCCTTATCTCTTCAATATCCTTTGAGATGCGCATGCACGCTCCGAACAGGTAGTTTATCTCGCTGATGGCTTGGCCTGCAATTGAATTATTATGGATTTTCTGCATTTTAGCTGCCTCTTTGTGCAGGCTGCGCACTTCTTTTTCCAGCCTGTAAAAGTCGCCAAATACTTTGTCGATTGCGATTTTTGATCTCTTCTTGTAATCGAGGAAGTTTTCTACTTCTTGCATGTAGAACCACTTTTCAACGGGTCCGTGGGAAAGCGAATTTTTGAGAGTCTCGTAATCTTTGTCGAGCTGCGCCGAGTATGAGGTTATCGCAGCGTTCATCATTATTGCCTTGCTCTTTTCTCCGTGTGTTTCTACGTATGCATGCTTGCTTAGGAACGCGTATGCTTCGTTTGCTCGCTTGGTTATGGCATTCGCATCGGGATTTTTGCTTATGTCAGGATGATAGCGCTTTACCATGCCCCGATATGCATCTTTTATCGTTTTCTGGTCATCTGTAGGCGCTATGCCTAGCACTGCAAAGTATTCTAATTCCTTGCCATTAATGCCAAACCCATCGGAAAGCTTCCCAAACGCTTCTTTTGCAGCCCCAACCCTCTTGGCAAATTTTTTAATTTTATTGCTGCGCCTTGCGTCAACCAATCTGCCAAGCACTCCTTTTGCCTCCATTTTACCACTCATATTTGCATATTGTTATTTATAATTTGAGTGTTAATTTGTGCACATGTACGATTTGAGCAACCATCCGCCAAGCGATGCCCTTCGCAAAGTATCACTGGCATTTATAATAGACAAGGAAAACAGGAAGCTGCTCCTTGCGATGAAAAAGCGCGGGTTTGGCAAGGACAGATGGAACGGCTATGGAGGTAAGCAGATCCAGGGCGAAAGCATAGAGGAAACAGCGATAAGGGAAACGAAGGAGGAGATAGGCATAGAGCCCACAAAGATAGAGATGGTTGGCACGCTTAACTTCTTCTTTGAGAAAACGCCAAACGATGCGGATTGGAACCAACAAGTTGTGGTATTCATAATAAAAGAATGGAAGGGCATGCCTTCTGAAAGCGAGGAGATGAGGCCTGAATGGTTTGATATAGACAGGCTTCCTTTTGATTTTATGTGGGAGGATGACAAATACTGGCTGCCAAAAGTCCTAAGCGGCAAAAAAGTGGAAGGCACGTTCATATTTGATAATGACCAGAAGTTGCACGAGTTCGAAGTTAAGGAGCTATAGTGCAAGCTTTTTATTCGTAGGGCAAGAATACCACGACTTTTAAGTCGTGGATGAATTGCACACTGCGATACGATAAATACTACTTCTTTTCTTGTGATATTCCGTTAATAGCAGCGTGCTGCAAATTTGCGCGGCACCGCGACTGCCAGAAACGTGAGCGTATGAATGGCATAGCGAATGCAAAATATAAAGAACCATCTGCCAACGATGTTGGCCATCAGTACAACTTCCAACACCTTGTATTGGTTACGAAATACAGGTACAAAATGTTCAAGAACTCGAAAACTGTCGAGATAATACGGGATGCGCTTTATGACGCCGCAGAAAGACACGGTATGGCAATAAAAGAGATGTCTTTTGGCGACGACTATGCGCATGTCCATATGGAAGTCAGCATACCAAATACAATGTCAGTTTCGTATGCGGTGCAGTTGTTGAAGGGATACTCGTCATACAAAGTGTTCAAAGAAATGCCTCGACACATATTGCGCTATTTCCAAGGGCATTTTTGGACTGCCGGCTACAGCAATGGAAGTGTTGGTCCGAGAGATGAAAATACGCTACAGAACCACATCCGAAGGTAGGATATCTCAGGACAACTGCATCTTGCCGTTTAACCAAAGTGATACTGCGACCTTTAGGCCGCAGAGAAGGTCATAGAATCTATAGCAGAAAGCCCACGATTTTCAATCGTGGGATGAATGCGAAACACATAAATTATTAATTGTAGCTAAATATATAATATGATAGTGAAGTAAATGAAATTAACTCAGATTGTAAAGGTAGAAGGAGATTATGAAATATTGGACAATCTTGCAAAGATAACCAACGGCTTGTATAATTCTGCATTGTATGAAAGCAGCCAAAGATACAAGCGAGAGCAAAAGTTCTACTTCTACTACGATCTCTGTAATATACTAAAGAACAACACTCTCTATACCCTACTGCCTTCCCAAACCGCTCAGGCGGTATTGCAAAAAGTGGAAGGTGCAATAAAGTCATTCCTGAAACTTCGCAGAAACAACGCAAATGCAGCATATCCAAAATACCACAAGAAGAACACAACATGGGTAATACCATTCAAATCGCAGCAGATAAAAATTGACGGAAACATTTTGACAGTTCCAATGTCCATGAAGTATAGAGAAGAAAAGGGGCTGTCGCATATTGATCTCAAAATTCCCAATATGCGATATGACGGAATTGTGAAATACATTGAATTGTATAAAACAGACAGATGGTATGCATCAATAGTGATTGACGTAAAAGAACAACAGGAATCTGTGCCAAAAGGCAATCTCTACATCGATCTCGGAGTTAGGAACCTCGCAACAGTATTCGATGGCAAAAAGGTTGCGATTTATTCAGGAGGAAAAACCAGTTCTACAAATAGGTATAGAAACAAAAAGAATGCAGAACAACAGGCCATTCTTTCAACAATAGGGAAAAAGACAAGTAAAGAGAAGAGGCGAATTGCAAGAAAGGCGTTGCATCAATTGAAGCAGCAGCTGCACTCAATGACAAAGTCTATAGTACAAAAAGCAAAGGCCGAAAACAAAGGCATAGTTGTAGGGAATCTGTCACATGTAAGAGACAGCGCCAATTATAATGACAATGCCAACCAGAAGATACATCAATGGCAGTTTGCTGAGATAACAAAACAACTCTTCTACAAGGCAAAGGAGTTTGGGATAAAGATAACGAAAATATCAGAGGAAGATACTTCAAAGACATGCGCACTGTGCGGCCAAGAAGCAAACGGAAGAGTGCACAGGGGATTGTATAGATGTAAACTATACGGCAAACAGTTCAACGCGGATGCGAATGGTGCGTTGAACATAATGAAAAGGTATCTCCAAATCCCATTGCAACAAGGCAGTGGGATAGGAGTAGTGGGTGTCCTGGCACACCCTGCGGTATACCGTTGGAATGAACACAGATGGTGTAATGATGCCAACGGTCGAAACGAACCTTGAAACCGTGAGGAACCCCACAGAATTTATTCGTGGGAGGATGTCAGGCATGGTATGTGGGCTTCAGAGCTTCACAAGGCAAGGACATTTACGTGCCATACCTGTCAAAATACGCAAAAGAATATTCTGGATACTGAGCCTTGCGCTCAGTCAATCCTGTCCACAGAATAAGGAAACATCTTTTCAACTTTTTTTGGTATCTCTTTTATAATTTTTTCTAGCTGCTTTTGGCATAATGCTGCGATTATCTCAGGCGGCTTGTTTACTTTGATTATGTAGTGCCCCTCTTCTGATATAACTGAAATCCTTCCTATAAGCGCATACGGCACCTCCATAGAGTTTATCATTTCATTTATCTGCTTCTCGTATTCACCGCTAACGGGCACATTCTTGATCCCATTATCTATGTACATGACTGAACTCCTGAATGTAGAATCAAGCATATACTTAAATGTCTGAAATTCCTTGCGCGTTGCGCGCAGCAAATTATTTAGCTGAAGCTTTTTCGCTTCTGATTGGCCTATCAGAGCCATGCTTTCGGTGCCTTCGGCATTCTTGTGGACATCAAATATGGAAAGCCTGAGCAAGTCCGCCTTGTTCTTGCTCCTGGCTATCGATAGAACGCACTCATAAATATTCGCGAAGCCCTGCTTCTCGCTTTCTGGAGCATGATGCTTTAGCATTGCGAGCTTATCGCCGCTATTAAGCGTGTCTATTGGCGGCCAGTAGCTTTCATATGGGAATGCATGTGGATGCGAATGCACAAACATTACCGAATCATATCCAAAGCTTTTCTTATAAAAGGCAATTTCATTCTCCTCTTTGACAGCATCGGTGTTGACAAAAGTGCTTCCCCTAATGCGTACGCTGCTGCTTGGTACATATTTGTCAAATAGTATCTTTCCGTTAGAAGTGCGGCCAAATATAAAGCCAGCAGTCTCATAGTCCCTGTTCATATCCATTGCAAGCATATAGATTGCACTCCTACTTACTTCTATGTATGGATCGCTGCCTGTTTTATACGAAAATAGCATGTTTTCTGATATCTGCTCTAGTTTTATCCTTTTCTTGAGCTCTGCATAAGTATCCATAATATTTTGTATGCCTTAGGTTGTATTTATAATTTGCTTTTTGTTGAATTTTATCAGTAGTTAATTGAATAACTGCAAATTAGGGCATGAAATTTTGCAGCTAGCCAGCAGACACCTACGCATTTTGAAACTTGGCGCTTGCTTGCTCCTTTACTATTTTGCCGTCTATGAGCACATATGCCACATTTGAAGGGTTTGCCGAATAGGCTATATTGTTCACTATATTTGACTTGTTTGAAGGCAGCATGTTTGGAGTATCAATGCGCAAAAGTACAATGTCTGCAAGCTTTCCAATTTCTAGCGATCCGATATCCTCTCTTTTGATTGCTTTTGCTGCGTTTATGGTTATCATGTCAAGCACTTCCTGCGCAGTTATTGCAGAAGCGTCGCCGTAAAGGCTTTTCATCGAAAGCGCAGAGAACTTCATTGCTTCAAACATGTTAAGGGAGTTGTTGCTGCCATTGCTATCAGTGCCAAGTGAAACGTTGATGCCCTTTTTGAGCATGTCACCTATTCGTGCACTGCCGCTGGCCAATTTAGAGTTGCTTATCTGATTCCATGACACGTTCACCCGCTTTGATGCTAGGAGCCCTATCTCTCTATCGGAAAGCCAGACACAGTGGGCTGCAAGCAACCTACTTGAGAGGAAACCTATTTTTGAGAGGTGCTCTACGGGCCTCTCCCCAGTCTTGCTTATTTCATCAGCAACCTCTTTCCTTGTTTCAGCCAGGTGCATATGCATCAGCGTTTTGTGCCGCTCTGAAATCTCTTTGGCCTTGGCAAGCGTTTCGTCGCTTGCGACATATATGCCCTGCACGCCTATAGATGGGCTTACGAGCCTGCTTCGCTTGTGAGTCATTATGAAGTGTTCCGCGTTCTTTACAGGGTTTCCTTTCTGAGTTGTGAACTGCTCGTCTAGCGTGACCCATGACAAGAATGCCCGCATGCCAAGCTTTTCTGCAGCCTTTGCTATTATGTCCTCCGAATAATACAGATCAACAAAAGATGTAATGCCTGAATCAATCATTTCGCGAATCCCCACAAGCGATGAGTCATATAAGTCATTCTCGCTCCTCCCGGCATCATACTTGAAAGTTTTCTTGAGGAATCCGCCAAGGTTTATATCGTTAAGCATGCCCTTGAAGCGCGACATCGCTACATGTGTATGTGTATTTATGAATCCAGGCATTGCCGCCATGCCATGCGCATCTATCGTTTCATCGGCACCAAATTCCTTCTTGCCTATGTATGAGATTGTGTTCCCGCTTATGAGCATATTGCCCTTTGTGACCGATCGGCGAGCATCTTGCGTCACGATCAGTGCGTTCCTTATGAATATGGACATGCTATCACATTTTGGCAACTCATGAATTTGCGCCATGCGCTATGCTGTTCCCAAGCCTCTTTAACGCGCCTGCTTTTTCCTTGCTTTCTATGTTTGCCCTGTCTATCGTGAGGCTAAGGCTTTCTATTAGCTCATCATAATGCTTTTTGCTTATCCGATACGGTATGCCGTCTTTGCCACCTACGTTATATGCGTAGAGCACAGGATCGCGCTCTGCGAGCTCCTTGTTGTAGATAAGCGATGCTACAAGCGCCAGCGACTTTATTGTTTTCCTGCCTACACCCTTGACAAGCAGAAGCTCCTTGTAATCTTTAGGATCCAGTTCGTATGCCCTTTTTAGGGCTTCTGCGCCTTTCTTTGTAATGTCAAGCGCTGGCACTATCTCATGCCGTTCAGGGTACCTGCGCACCATGCGCGCCGCAATACCTGTGGTTTGATGCACCTCTTCAAGCGCATCGACAAGGCCGTGCCTTGCCCAGGTGTTGCTATCATAAGTAAGGTCGATCGTTTTCCTGCCCTCTTTTGTGCTCGCTTCAAGCCCAGAGTGAGGTTCTAATGCAAAATCTTCCCCTACAAAATCGCTGAGCCACTGGAAGCGCACAGCCATCGTGCCATTTTGTTCCATGCCCTGCTGTATAACGGCCCATTTACCGCTCCTTGAGAATATAAAAGAATGCTGGTAAATCGATATGTTGTCATATATCATTGCTGCGTCTACCTTTGCGGAGAGCCTGCTGTATTCTATGAATTTGGGCGCGGTGCCAAGCATTGACAATCTTTCAGCGCCTGCCTCTATGTCTGCAGGGGTGTTGGTGCCAGCGTTGCCTTTGCCTCCAGCAACCACGAGGTCTTTGCTTTCCTTAAGTGCCATCTTTATCGCGCCCATTGTCACAGTAGTGACGCCGCTGCTGTGCCAGTCATAGCCAAGAGCGCAGGCTAAGGCCTGGAACCAGTTGCTATCGGCAAGCCTTGACAAAAGTTCATCAGCCCCGTATTCATCAATTATTGCCTGGGATATCTTCCCGCCGAGCATTACCATTCTCGTGAAAAGCCATCTCGGTGCCCTGCCGCTATGCAAGGGCAGCACGGTAGCGCTGCGCATATCTGTTGCTTAGTATGCAAAGCTTATATGTGTTGCATTGCTGATCGTGGCAGAGAGGTAATAATGGCGCCTGCTTGCCAAAAAGCTCAGCTTTCGCGCCACCTGACAAAATACCTTGCTATTACCATGTATATTACAACCTCTGCCATAAGCACGCCCAGCATCGATAGCATCTTAGGCGCCAGGCCGAAGTAGCCCTGCGCGAGCACTGCAGCAGGCGTTGCAGGAGAGAGCGCAAGTATGTACAGCGCAATCTTTGGAAGGTATGTATACGGATAAAATGTGGGAGGTATCATTGTGAGCAGCGTGGATATTATTGCAGATATGCCCCACACATTCCTTACGTGCTTAACCCTGCTTGATATTATGAATGAGATTGCAGATGAGGAGACAAGCAGCATGATCAGTATTGCTATAAGGAGAAGCACATTAAGAATTGTAAACATCTTCAGCACTATGCCCATTACGGCAAAAATGGCCAAGCCTGGCAGGGCAAATGCGGCATAGCTTATTGTAAGAGCAAGCATGTAGTCCATAGGCGTTATGCTCGTATCAACAAAAAGGTCCTGTATCCTTAGCTGCAGCCGCATGAACGCTGCATCACCAGCACTTGAAAGCGAATTTGAAGCTATCATTATTATGAAGCCGCCGAGCACAGCATACTCTATTATGGCCCCGTGGCTTATTATGTATACTATGAAAAGTATCGTAAGTGGCATCATCAACGACACTATGACATAGGAATAGCTCCTCTTTAGCGTTGAGAAGCCGTAATACCAGCTCATTGCAGCTATGAACTTAGGATTCAAGGTAAACACCATTTACTATGAACAGATCTTCAAGTGTTATCTGCCTGGCGGTATAGCCTTTTTTCAGATAGGCATCGGCTTTGCCCACGCCCACATATGATATTCCAAGCCCGCCGACATTGTATGCCCCGCGCCTTGACGTACTTTCAATGCGTATTTTGCCATTGAACTTGCTCAGCAGGTCTTTTACAGAACCATGCTCCAGAACTTTTCCTGATTCTACCATTACAACATCATCTGCAAGATCCTGGGCTTCCTCCATGTAGTGTGTTGTTATGATCACACTGCCATTGAGCTTCTTTATTGCAGACCACACCTCGAGCCTTGATATAGGGTCAAGCCCTGTGGTAGGCTCATCCATGAATGTTATTGCTGAATTGTATGCCAATGCCATCGCCACAAACACCTTGCGTTTCATGCCGCCGGAGAGCTCGTCAGCAGGCATGTTCGCTGCATCAGACATGCTCATTACTTTAAGCGCTCTTTTTGTGCGCTCAGAAGCACTACGCGCGTCCATGCCTTTTGCTATGAGGTACAGCTTTATCTGCTCATATGGGGTAAGCACGCTTATGGGGCTTGCCTCCTGCGGTATGCTCACAATGGTCTTCCTAAGCCAGCCTGTGTCTTTTATCACATCGTGGCCGTCTATCTCTGCAGTGCCTTCCGTAGGCATAAGTTGCGTTGACAAAATGCGCATCAATGTTGTCTTGCCGGCGCCGTTCCTGCCTATTATGGCGGTTATACGGCCCTTTAAGGTAAGGTCTATGCCCTTCAGCGCATGAACTTTGCCATAGTCCTTTTTTAGCCCTTTTATCCTTATCATCGAATCTCCGCAAATTACGTTGAGCACTATATGTTGGCTCCGGTAAGTATGATTGCTGTTTCCTCTCTTTTTATAGCATTGCTTAATTTGCCATACGCAGCAATGCCTGCTGCAGCGGCAAGCTCTATCTTGATGCCATATTCTTTGTAGAACCGATCCTGCTGCACTGCCATCTCATCGTCGCCCACCGCGACAAACATGCCGCCAGTGCTTTTTGCCGCTTCGATGGCCTGGCTGCCATATGTAGGCATGCCCACGGCTATCGCATCTGCAAGAGTGCGCGGCCTTGTATATTTTATCTCTGAATTGCGCTTCATTGCATCCAGTATAGGGGAGCAAGCCGAAGCTTCGACACCGATGAGCCTTGGTAATGCCTTTGCAACGCGCGCCTTTTTCAGCATTGCATATGCCTTGTAAAGAGCGCTGAACAGCGTTGCGTTGCCTACAGGTACTATTATGTTCTTCAGCGAAGGCCTCTGCGCGAACAGCTCGTATGCGATTGTAGCCTGGCCTTCCTTGCGGTAACAGTAGTCGCCTCCAAGAAAGGCGTTGTTGCGCTTTGCATATTCTTCTGCATCTGCCTGGGCTTTTGTGAAATCGCCGTTGATCATGTGCAGCTCAGCGTCATGCGTGCTCCTTATGTCGATAAGCTTGTCGCGGTTTGCGCTCCTGCTTATGAATACCGCCGCCTCTATGCTGTAAAGCTTGGCGTAATACGCTATTGAATACGCCATGTTGCCTGTCGAAGCGCACACAATTTTACTGTAGCCGTATTCTTTCGCCTTGGCCACTTCAATAGCGGAGCCCCTGTCCTTGAACGATTTTGTTGGATTCTCGAACTCTAGCTTGAAGAACAGGCTGGAATTTTCGTGGCTCTTGATTAGCCTTGTCAGGCCTACCTCAAAGTGCTTGTATGCGCCCTTTGGCAGCATCGGCCCAAAATCCCAGAAATTCTTTGCATGTGCAATGCCATTGCCATCTGCATCGCCCAGATATTCCACTTCGAGTATGCCCCCGCATGATGCGCATGTCTGCCTTTTGTATGAAGCCCTGTAGCTCTTCCTGCATCTCATGCAGCGCAACCTGTATTCCATTTTATCACCATGCTATTTTGAAGAATGCATTATCACTTTCTTGTAGAAGTCAAGCGTCTTTTCAGCGGCACTGGTCCAGCTGAAGCTCTTAGCATACATTATGGCGTCGTCGCTCAGCTCTGGCTTTTCCTTTGCCAAAAGCCCTATTGTTTTTGGAACGTCTTGCTTGCTGCACTTTATTGCGTATCTTGCCACAGCTTTTGGTATCTGAGCATCCTTCAAAACAACCACAGGGGTGCCAACTGCCATTGATTCCAGTATCGTCAGCCCGAAGCCCTCTAGGGAGCTCAGATGGAGCAGCGCTATGCTTGTCTTCAGCTTGCTTATTATCTCTTTTGTGCTTGCCTGCACTATTACATGCACGCGCTTTGCGTTCATGTATTCGCTGCTTATCTGTTCTAATGGCGTCGGTGTGAATATGTACAGATCGTTAGCGCCCTTTGCGGCTTTTTCGAATGCGCTTATAAGCAACGGTATGTTCTTGTGCGGGTAGCGCACCGAGCCAATGTATACGAAATCCTTCCTGCCTGCATTATGCGAGACCCTCTCCTTTATGAACACGTCGTCTATGCCTTCGTGTATCACGGTTCTCAATTTATTGTCAAGATTGCCCAGGTAGCGCTCTACGTCATTTTTTGCCTCTTCGCTCGGGTATATTATGCCGTCTGCAGCACCGGTGTTTTTGAGTGCAGGAAGCACAACCCCGAGCCAGTGGTAGAAGTCCTTTTTCAACGGATTGTAGGTCTTGTGCCGCTCAAAAACAGATGAATCGTGCCATGTGAGCACCTTTGGCGCCTTTGACAGAGGGAATGCCGCATTTGGGTACATCACATGCACAATGTCAACATTTTCCCTTATGCGCAAGCCTGCAAAATAGCGCTTTAGGCCTTTTGCCATGTCGCCAAAAAAGTTGTCCGGTTTTCTCGATTCATAGGTAAATATCTTGTTTCCAGCGCGCAATTGAGTATAAAGCTCGTGCGCATACCTGCTTATGCCGTCTTTTGCAGAGAAATCGAAGTCGCTGCCCACCATTGCTATTCTCATACAACCAGCTACTGCACACCTGCGCTTTCTTAGTTAAATTACGCGTATAGGTTTTTATTTTATGTGTTTACATGCTTTATGTGTGTTTTTCAATGATCGCGGCAAAGTCCGCACTAGCAGCAAAATCTGATGGAATTACGATAGATTTTTATATCTTATATAAGGAATATTATAGAGCATTCTTTAGCTGTAAAAGGCGGTAGCAAGTGCCTTTCTCCTCTGTGAGGGACAAATAAGGCAGTGTTAATGTCTATGCTAACATGCTAACGGTGAATTAAATGGTAGACAAACCACATATGAACCTGATCTTTATAGGGCACGTTGACCATGGAAAGTCAACAACAGTAGGCAGACTGCTCTTCGAAAGCGGAGCTATAACGCAGAGAGATATTGATAAGTACAAGGATCTCACGCAGCAGTTCAACAGGCCTACATTCGAGTTCGCATTCGTAATGGACTCGCTCAAGGAAGAGCGCGAAAGAGGCATTACAATAGATATAGCGCACAGGGAGTTCCAAACGCCAAAATACTACTTTACCATAATAGACGCACCAGGGCACAGGGACTTCGTAAAGAACATGATAACAGGAGCGAGCCAGGCTGACGCGGCAGTGCTAGTTGTCGCTGCAGATGAAGGAGTAAGGCCGCAGACAAGGGAGCATGCGATACTGGCAAGCGTTCTTGGCATAGGCCAGGTAATAGTAGGCATAAACAAGATAGACAAGGTGAACTTCGAGCAGCAGAAATACGAGGCTGTCAAGAAAGAGATGTCTGACCTGCTAAAGGTCCTCGGCTTCAAGGTGGACTCGATGCTTTTCGTACCATATTCTGCGCTTGAAGGCAGCAACGTGAAGACAAAGCCCGACAAGATGTCGTGGTACAACGGCCCGACGCTTCTTGAAGCTCTCGATACATTAAAGCTTCCTGAAAAGCCCACGAACCTGCCATTGAGGCTGCCCATACAGGACGTATTCAGCATCCCGGGCTTCGGCACCGTGCCAGTAGGCAGGGTAGAGACAGGCGTGCTTAAGGTTGGCGACAACATAACAATAATGCCAAGCGGGGTGAAGACAGACGTAAAGAGCATAGAGATGCACCACCAGCCGCTTCAGAAGGCAGAGCCAGGCGACAATGTAGGCTTCAACATAAAGGGCATCGACAAGAAGGACATAAAGAGGGGAGACGTGGTAGGCCCTTCGAGCAACCCACCCACAGTGGCAGAGGAGTTTACTGCACAGGTTGTAATATTGCACCACCCCAATGTGATAGCAAAAGGGTATACCCCCGTATTCCATATACATACAGCACAGGTGGCATGCACTATAACCGAGATACTTGAAAAGAAGGACCCAAAGACCGGGCAGGTAGTGGAGAAGAATCCTGAAACGATAAAGACCAACGACATCGCAATAGTGAAGGTAAAGCCAACAAAACCAGTCGCGCTTGAAAGGTACAACGACTTCAAGCAGCTTGGCAGGTTCGCGATAAGGGATATGGGCGAAACCATAGGCGCAGGAATCATCCTTGAAGTGAAGCCAAGGCAGCAGTAACAGTTGATATGATGACTTCAGCGATAATAAAGCTCGTAAGCACCAAATCCGAGGATATAGACAGCATAGCCAAGCAGATATGCGAGATAGCGAAAACCTCCAGCATAAAATCAAGGGGCCCGATACCGCTGCCTACGCACAGGATATCGCAAACAGTGCGAAAGTCGCCATGCGGCTCGGGAAGCCACACCTACGAGAAATGGGAGATGCGCATACACAAAAGGCTCATAATCATAGAAGGCGACGAATCAGCGCTAAGGCAGGTAATGCGCCTCAAGGTCCCAGATACTGTGCAGATAGAGATAGGGCTCGCAGGCTAAGAGCCCCTTATGCTTTATGCCTTCATTTTATATTTCTTTTTGTGTTTTATCTTGGCTAGAACATCTCATGCCTGCCTTCTTGGATGCTCCTGCTCACTTCAACCATGTCTTTCAATGACTCTTCGGCAATATCATTGACTTTTGATTTTATGCTGCTGAACTTCTCGCCTTTTTCGATTACTGCCTCTACATAAAGGCTTTTTGGATCATTTATGGGCCTGCCTATCTGCGAGACAAGCGAAACGTAGCACTCCTTTATCTGCGGATACTGGTTGGTGATATCGCTTGCAAGCTTATTTGCGAATATGTTGTATATCTTCCCGACGTGGTTTACAGGGTTCTTGCCTGCTGCGGCCTCAAGGGTCATGTGCCTGAATGGCGTGATGAGCCCGTTTACCCTGTTTCCCCGCCCTACCGAGCCGTCATCTCCAGCCTCGCAGCTGAGCCCCGATTTGGTAAGGTATACGCTGTTCTCCTTGTGCAAATCGCCGTTGTTGATCACTATGCTTATATCTTTGCCGGTTATGCGTGAAGCCCTCTTTTGTATGTCAGAAGCAATGCGCTCCTTCAGCCCAGCGTATTCGTCAATGCTTGCTATAAGCCCTGCCACGAACGCTATCGCTATGGTGAGCGTTATCTTGTTGCCGTCGCGTATGCCCATCACCTTTATGTCTTCGCCCGCTGCGGGTACCTCTTTTTTGTATTCTTTGCTGTTCAAGAATCTTTCTGTTTCTAGCGTAAGCTTCTCTGTCTCGCTAAGCGGCGCAAACCCTATGCCCAATGAGGTATCATTGGAGAGGGGCACGTCATTGTGACGGGAAAATATGTGGTTCAGGTCAGACGAGCCTTTCTGTATCTTAGAATAGATCTTTACCTCGTTGTCGACATCAAGAAACCTTGTATGCGCTTTAAGGTAATCATAAGCTGCTTTTACCGCAATTGCATCGACATCGATGTGCTTGCCATCGAAGGAGCTTGCCGCCCTGCCGGCTATTATTACCTCTATGGGCCTTGTGATCTTGCCATAGCCGAACCTGGCTTCTGAGCTGCCGCCTATGATGAGGCCCTTATCGACATTGTGGTGCAATACTGCGCCTGCGCGCTCCTTGTATGCCTTGACAAGCCCCAGGCTTGTGCTTTCCACAATGCCGTCTATCAGGCTATCAGGATGGCCGACACCTTTCCTTTCCACAAATTCCATTGCCTGGCTCTCAACAGGCTGTGAGCGCCGCTGCTCTACGCTTATGCTGCTCATTATATCACATATTATTGCTTATAATGCTATATTTCATATATTAAATTGTTTGTGCTACGTATATTCATATAAGAATAAAATCCGGCGCAAAGGTTAAATAAGTATATGCAGCATTTTCATCATGGAGTTTCCAGATTTGAATAGTATACGCATGAGAAGAAAAAGGGCAGGCACTACGCAGAAGGCTCTGGCAAAAGAAGCGGGTATAAGCCAATCGATGCTCACGAAGATAGAGCGCGGCCTAGTGATGCCAAGCTATGGCACAGCCGTAGCAATATTCAATGCTCTTGAAAACAGGGAGCACAGCAGCGAAGAGCGGGCATTGCAGATAATGCACAGCAGGGTGATAACGCTCAAGCCTTCTGATACGGTCGAGAAGGCTGCAGAGCTTAGCAGAAGGCATGCAATATCGCAGTTTCCAGTAGTGCTGCACGGCAGCATTATTGGAAGCGTAAGCACAAGCGACATGCTCTGGGCTGAAAAAGGCAGCAAGATAAATCAGATAATGGGAGAGCCATTCCCGATTGTAAGCAGGAGCACGCCGATAAGCAGCGTCAAGGTCCTGCTCAAGAATGCAAAAGCCGTGCTTGTAACGGGCAACGGGTCATTGCTAGGCATAATAACTGCAGACGATCTGCTATGATGACTGCCTGCCTCTCGACTTTATCTCTAGTATCTTATTCATTAGTGCAATCTCGTCTTCGCTGAGCAGGCTAGAAAAATCATTTTTTAACATGTTTGCATCGTATTCGCCCATATCAGTATATAGCAGTTGGCCTTCCCTTACTTGCCGGCCATAGGTTGGCTCGTCCATCGAAATGGCTATGCGGTCGCCTTTCCTTGCTGTTTCTACAGGGGTCCCCTCGTTTTGCATCTCCTTCACTTTTCCCACGGCAATGCCAGCAGAGTTGATGAGCTTGTAGCCGGCCTTTAGCCTGCCACCAAGCACACTTATGCCGAAAATGGCCGGATGCGAAACCCTGAAGCAGGAATCTGGCAGCACTTCAATTTCTGCAGGCAACACAAGCCTGTCTTCGACCTTCTTTTCGAGCTCGTGCTTCATAGAGTCAGCAATTGCTTTATAGTCGTCTATGAGCTTGTATATTATGTCGCTGCTTACGATGCTGACGTTGCTCATGTGCGCGGCTTCAAGCGCATCCTGGTCAATGCCAACATTGAATGCAAGCACTATTGCATCAAGGGGGCTTGCGGATTTCATTGCAAATGCATCTGCTATATCCCTCTTGGTCACGTTGCCTATGCCCTTCTTGCTTATCTTCACAGATGCGCCTGCCAGCAGCCTGGATAGCGCTTCTATGCTGCCTATAGAATCTGCTTTTAGCACTATGCCTATATTGTCGACGTTAAAGATATCGCTTATCTCTGCGCTTATCTCCTTCACATAATCATGGCCCTCGACAACCTGAAGTATCGGTGAACCCGGAAGCGCGTCATCCAGGCCGTTGCCGCCTATCTTGATGCCTGAGGCCGCGCTTGCGCTCTGAACGTATTCGTACTGCTTGGCCTCGCCTATCTGCTGCAACGGCTTCGGCTTCAGCAGCGCTTTGACCTTCGCTGTCGCTATGCCGTTAGGCGTAGCGAACGCTATGTAGTCATTGGTGCTAAGAGTGCCGTCGTATATTATTGCATCGATGGTCATGCCAAGGCCCTTCTGCTCGCTTTTTTCCAGTATGCTCCCCCTTCCAGGGCCGTTCACCTCTATCGTTAGCTTCTCCTCGAGGAACTTCTGCGACAGGCCCGTTATGAGCATGAGCAGCTCGGCAATCCCTTCGCCGGTCTTGGCGCTTATCGGCACTATAGCTATCTCTTTCTGGAAGCTCGACACGCTTGTATAGAGATCGCTGTTGAAGCCCAAAGAGCTTAGCGATCCTATGAAATCGTAGACCCTGTTCTGCAGCTCATTTGTCACGTAGTCGCTCTGCTTCTCAAGCGATTGCTGTATGCTGTTGAGCTTTGTATTGTGCCAGCCTGTAATAAGGTCAACCTTGTTCGCAGCCACAATGAACGGCGTTTTATACTCCTTGAGTATGTTTACTGCCTCAATCGACTGGGGCTCGAACCCTTTTGTTACATCTACGACAAGCACCGCTATGTCTGCAATGCTGCCCCCTCGCTTCCTCAAATTTGTGAATACTTCATGGCCAGGCGTGTCTATGAACAGGAGCCCTGGAATTGTAATCTTGACGCCGAAGCTTTCCAGCAGCGGGCCGCAGATTTTTTCCACTACGGCTATGGGCACCTCGCTGGCGCCTATGTGCTGCGTTATGCCCCCGGCTTCCTTCGAAGCGATGGCTGAATTCCTTATCCTGTCGAGCAGCGTCGTCTTGCCATGGTCTACATGGCCCATTACAGATATGATAGGTTGCCTGATCATTGTGCCACCCGAAAAGTTGGCGCATATATGCATTTATGCATTGAATGTTAGGCATGCAAGCCTTTGATGGGCCCGAGGAGAATCGGACTCCTAGTCTCCACCTTGTGAAGGTGGCGTCTTACCATTCGACCACAGGCCCAAGCAGCACAGGGAATAATGCAGCTATAATAATTATATTTGTTCCTTTTTTAATAATGTTGGTACTATGAGCAAATTCTACACAGGGCTTGGCGATACGGGCTATACGAACCTTATCAAGGCAGGCAAGATAAAGAAGAGCAGCAAGATTATAGAGGCGATAGGCAACATAGACGAGCTGAACAGCGCCATTGGCGTTGCGATAACGAACCTTACTACGGACAGAATTTCAAAAACCCTAAAGGACATTCAGAACATTCTTTTCATAATAGGCGCTGAGCTTGCGACACCGAGCTCGGAAAGCGCAGTAAAAAGGAAGATCGGCGAGCATGACGTGAAGGCGCTGGAGGAGCATATAGAAGAGCTCGGCTCTGCCGTTAGCATTGACAGGTTTGTCCTGCCTGGAGGCTCGATAGGAGCATCATGCCTGCACCTTGCGAGATCGATATGCAGGCGCGCGGAGCGCTCGGTCATAGCCCTTGGCAATATTGAAGAGCACAGGCACATGATAAGCTACATGAACAGGCTTTCGTCTTACCTGTTCGTCGCTGCCCTTTATGTGAACAAGCTTGAAGGAGTAGACGAGAGCAGCCCCACTTATTGAGGAGGCTGTTCATTGCCGGCTTCTGCATGCTTTAGGGCTTCGCTGCTTATGCTTTTCAGCTCGTCCTTGCTTATGTTGAAGTACTCGAGGAATTTTTTCGTTGTGGCGAGCTTCTTTGACCTTCCGATCCTCACTGCGCTTATGAAGCCTTTTTCGACAAGCTCCTTTACATAGTCGTAAACGGTGGTGCCGAAAGCCTTGACCACATCGCTCTGCATTACAGGGCCGTTTTTGCCAACATATGCAAGTATCCTGAGAGCACCTTTGGTTATGTCGGGCGCACCTGCAATGCTGTTTACCTTTCCCATATAAGGGCCTTTTACGCCCATTATGTAGCTGTCTCCAAGTGCAGATATCTCAAGGGCGCCGTCCCTTTTCTTGTACTCTTCTATAAGCTCGCCCATCAAGGCCTTGACATATCCTATCGAAGCTATGCCTAGAAGGTTGGAAAGCTCGTCTATGCTCATCGCGTGTCCCGATACGAAAAGCGCAGCTTCAGCCACCTTTTTGTGCTCGCTCCTTGCGTCAGGCATTCTTACCATCGTTGAGCATTATGAATATATCGCCGAAGAACGCGTCCTGCACCATCATGAGCCTGCCCCTGTGCATCAAAAGCAGCAAAGGCACAAAAAGATCGAGCAGCACGCTTTCTGGGCTCTTGTAGCCAATCGCAAGGCTCGCAAACGTAGCCATGTTCTTCGTGTCCACCATGCCCTTTACCTCGTTGTACACCTGGTCGAGCTTTGCGTCTATATCTTCAGTGTTTATTGATATACCGGTAAATATTTTCTGCTGCACCGGGGCGCGCGGGGCCGATTGTTGCATGCGCATCACTTCGCTGAGCGCATCAATAAGCTCCGTTAAAGTTATGCGCTTGCCGGGCTGCAGCCTCAGCCTTGATGCAAGCGCAGGCACTTCTGGCACCTGCCTCTGCGGCACTGATTCAATGCCTGGCTGAGGCTCTTCGCTTTCAATCAGTACCAGCATCTCGCTCTTCATGCGCAAAAGTATCGAAGCTGCAAGTATTATATTGGCCGGCACATGCAGATCAAGCACTTTCATGCTGCGCACGGCATTCATGTAACGGTCTGCTATCTCAGAGATGTCTATGTCCCACGGGTCGAGCCTGTTCTTGTCCACAAGGTCAATCAGCACTTCGCGCCATGTCGCATTCCTGACGAAGCTCTCCAGATCGATGACGCTGCCTCTGTATACCTCTACTGAAGGCATCTATAACTACCCTGATCGCTAATAGGAAATGAAATGCAAAATATTTATGCCTATTGCTCGTTATCGGCAAAAATAGTTGCGCACTTGGGAACAGCGTCATTGCTTGGTAATCTCAAAATCCACTACCACTTCAACTTCAGTTGCTGAGTACGGCCTCACTATGCGCTCGCCGACGATCTTAGCCTTGTATCCGTGCTCGTCTGCGTGCTCGGCAAGCTTTTTGCGCACATCTTCGAATGGCGCATCTGCAGGTGCAAAGGCGTATATGTGGACAAAGGCGTGCTTTTTAGCGACGACAAATGCTTGGTCTAGGAATAGCGTGCTCGTCTTTGGCATGGGCATTACGATCCGGTCGGCATAGCGCTTATAGGCCATGCTTTCTTTCCTTACGTCTCCCAGAACAGGCTTCACGTTGCCAACTTTATTTATGGCTATGTTGCCCTTCATGTATTCGTATGCGCGCCTGTTCAGCTCTATCGCGACAACATTTGCGTTTTTGTGGCGCTTCGCTATCTCTATCGCAAATGGGCCCACCCCTGCGAACATTACCATTACGCGCTCTTTATCTGCGGTAATGTTGCAAAGCCTGGAGCGCTCATATGAGAGCCTGTTTGAGAAGAAAACCTTCCTCACATCGAACACGAAGGTGCAGCCATTCTCACGGTAACGCGCCACGAATGTCTTCTCGCCTGCTATGTATTTAAGCTTTCTAAGCCTGTACACGCCGTGAACAGGGCCTGCCTTCTTCAGCACCGTCTTTATGTTCTTGTTAGAAGCTATGAGCGCATTTGCTATCGCCTTCTCCTTATTTGCAAGCTTGTCGTCTATCTCTATTATTGCGATATTGCCCAGGAGGTCATAGCCCCTTGCCAGCCCCTTTGCCTCGCTTGCGGTAAGAATCTTCTTCAGCGTGCCCTCAAAGCCTTCACGCTCATGCCTCTTTGAATGCTTCATCCTGACAAGCTTGGCGCCTTTTATGCTCTTGATGAAATTTTTTGGCGTTTTCCCTGCACGCGACGCAGCATTGCACAATGGGAAATAAACATAACCATTATTATACTTTACACTAGCATTATTATCAAGCATATTTGCCTTCCTTAAGGCTTTTTTTGCGCTCTCGGCATGGCGCGCAACAACTTTTACAAATAACATAGGAACACTGCAGTCATAAGCACAAGCCTAGGGAAACAAATATAAATTGTATATAAAAATATATAAGGGTAACATATAAGAATAGCGAGTGGTATCGTGTATTTCGTAGTAAAGGTAACCGCAGGCCAGGAGCGCATAATCGCCAATATATTGCAGAACAAGAACACAAAGGAAGACAGCGGCATCTATTCCATAATGGTCGTTGAAGGAATGCGCGGCTACATCATAGTTGAAGCTGAGGAAGAGGCAAAGCTGAAGGCTTTCATAACAAAGGACCGCAACATACGCGGCATACTTCCGAAGCCGCTCAGCGACGATGACATAAACAAGTTCATCGAAGCAACCGGCAAGGCCATGAACATAGAGAAAGGGGATATTGTTGAATTCACAACAGGCCCGTTCAAGGGCTACAAGGCGAAGGTGCTCAAGACGGACGAGATAAAGGACGACATTACGGTAGAGCTTATGGATGTCGTTGTATCAATACCGGTTACTACAAAGAGGAGCAGTGCCAAGATAGTCCAAAAAGCCGAGAAGGCATAATGATTGCGTGATTTCATGGGTGAAGTTGTAATAAACGGACTTATAGAAGGCGGCAAGGCAACAGGCGGGCCGCCTTTCGGCCCTGCGCTTGGGCCGCTTGGGGTCAACATAAACGCCATAATAACAGAGATAAACAAGAAGACGGAGCAATTCGCAGGCATAAAGATGCCTGTGAAGGTTGTTGTCGATACCACCACAAAGCAGTTCAAGGTGGAGATAGGCGCGCCGCCAACAAGTGCCTTAATACTCAAAGAACTGGGAGCGCAGAGCGGCGCAAAGGGCAAAGACGAAACCATTGGCAACCTCACCATCGACCAGGTAAAGAAAATCGCCACTTCGAAGGAAGCATCACTCTATGGGAAAAGCTTGGCAGAAAAAGTGAAGCAGGTGCTCGGAACATGCAAGAGCATGGGCGTCAAGGTCGAAAACGAGGACCCCAAGGCAGTCATAGCAAAGGTCAATAGCGGCGAGATAAAGGTATAGGCACGTTCCATGGCAAAGCCTATTGAGATATACAGGCTTCTATTGAAGAGGTTTGGCTTTCTCAACTGGTGGCCAGGCGAAACCAGCTTCGAAGTGCTTGTAGGCGCCATACTTACACAGCAGACCTCATGGAAGAACGTCGAGAAAGCGATTGCCAGCCTGAAGAAAGAGCAGTGCTTGAGCCTTGAATGCCTTGCCAGCATTAATATAAAAAGCCTGGAGAAGCTCATAAGGCCTTCTGGTTACTACAAGCAGAAGGCGCGCCGATTGAAGGATATATGCTCTAGCATAAAAGATGAATACGGCAGCATTGACAAACTTTTCAGCCTTGATGCGCAAGCGCTTAGGAAAAAGCTTCTCTCCTATAAAGGCATAGGCAATGAAACCGCAGATTCCATAGTTCTTTACGCGGCGAACAAGCCGATCTTCGTGATAGACGCATACACAAAACGCATAATGCGCCGCATCAATAAAATGCCAATTGACATAAGCTATGACTCCTTGCAAGAGTATTTTGAAAAAAATGTAAAGAGGGACTTGGAGCTCTACAAGGACATGCACGCGCAGTTCGTTGAGCTAGGCAAGAGCTACTGCAAGACAATACCGCTTTGCGACAACTGCCCCGCAAACAATATATGCGCATATTATGAGAGTGCAAGAAGCGCCAAGCAGGCAAGACATGCTTGATGGCAATCACCAAAAAACTTATAAACTAGTCAGGTCATATAGTAAGGTGGTCAAATGAACATAATTGAGGATTTCAAGAAGGCGCTTGGAATAATGAGGCATCCCAGCTCTGTGAAAACCCCGATGAGCATGCTTGACGCCCTGAGCTTTTATTATGGCGCAAGCATAATACCCCTAATAGCGGTAATAGTTGTCGGCCTGGTGCTTTCTTTTGCAATTGGCGCAGGCCTGCTGCTTTTAACCTATCTTGTTTTGCCGGTGTTAGAGCTTCTCGTGATAGTTCCAATAGGCATTATAGTTGATGCTGCCCTTTACCAGCTTTTTGCGGTAAGGCTATTCAAGGTGTGGCATAAGCCGTACAATAACACCCTTACGGCCACCACCTTTGCTGTGTTCCCGTCAATAATGCTCCTGTGGGGCTATAACATACCGGTGGTGGGCAGCGCATTTAGCATAGTAGCTGCAATATGGGCATTCATAATACTCATAATATCAATGGCAAATATGCAGCAGGTGAGCGGTTTGAGGGCGTTTGGAGGTCTGTTGCTCACTGGCGTGATCATAGGCATCATAGTGCTCTTGGTGTTCCTTGCAGGGATAGCAAGCTTTGGAGCGCTGCTACATGGCGTTAGCCCGATTGGAGCCCCCATCTAGATTGCTCTATTTTTCTCTCTTTTTCTTTTTGCTTCTTTTTAGCATTCGTTTTGTGGCTTTAGATAAATAAAGAAAGCTTATCTAAGCAGTGCTCAGGCATATATTTTTCTCTTTTGCCTCAAAGAAATTGCGCTTCATATATGCACATAATTGCGCTTCATATATGCACATGTATGCAGTTTGAGAACTTGGGGACTACTGCTTGAACAGTAGTGTGACATAGGCGCACTGGGTGCCCTGATCGCCGTTGTGCACGATGTAATAGCCAGGATATTCGCTTGGCGCAACCCAAACGTTCAGCGCTTCGCCGTTAAGGCATTCATATTCTGGATTGCTTGTGTAAAAGTTGCTCAACATTCCGATATCTACAGCATCTGGAAGGTCTTCTATTGTTCTTGGTGGCGTGTATGTAAGGATAATAGCGGATCCGTTATAGATGCCGCTGTACTGGTAGCTATTCGGGTTTGTTACGTTGCCAGAAGGCGCTGTGGATGCCGATGAAATTGTGGTAGTTATTGTTGGGATTACGGTTGTTGTATCATATGCAGGCCCTGAACCAGTTACAAATCCCATGTAGGCATTTCCTGTGATGTTGTTAGCACTGCTGCCGTAAAGCGCATATAGCTGCGCATATATGTTCCCATATATGATGAAATTTGAAGCGTTGAAAGAAACATGGGCAAGCTGCCCTGAGTTGAGCCCATTGATAAGGACGTATGAAGCACCCCCCGGCGGGCAAGTGCTTGGCGTTGAGCCATAAGGTATGGTATAGTTTGACGGGGTGAGGCATATTACAGCGTAAGGCCAGTTGCTGCCTGTGCTCTGCCCAACGGTAGCAGAGAAAGTGTCGCCAACAAGGCTTTGGTTCTGGCATGCATAGCCAAACTGAGCAATGCAGCTAAGCTGCTGAGAGGTTGAGACTGTACCTGTGCCATAGCCTGAGCCCAAGCCGCTCGTAAGGCTTGTGTTCACTATAGGCCCAGGTAACGTAGCTATGCTGGGATTCGTATTTGTGTTCAGGCTTACCTCATTCAATGATATCGCTATCTTGGTAGGGCTTGTCTTGTTGGTGCTTGCAATGCTTATGCTTATGTTCAATGGCAAACCGTATTGCAGCGATACGCAGCTAGATATGTTGTACGTAAAGTTGTCAGGGCCTGATGAAAGCGGCACGAGCGAATATGCGCTAGTAAAGTTGGAAGGCAGGCTTACCTTGCCTGCGCCTTCCATTAGGTAGCAAGATTGCTTGTTGTATGAAGCCTCTTTAACCCCTTCTATAGTAATGTTCAGCTCTTTCTCTATGTAGGTTGTGTTGATAGACGTTATAGATGCAGTGTTGATAGATGCTATTGATGCATTTTGAGTACTCTTTGTGCATTTGAAGCCGCTTGCACCTGCGAGTAGGGACAATGAAGACGTGTTTGTGCATGAGTAGCGCACGCTCCTGTTCGCTATCTCTACAAACGACAGGTTTCCGACTAATGGCACGCCCTTCAAGGAGGCGCTAATCCTTGAAATGTTGTAGTATTTTTCGTATACTATCTGTACGGGCATGCTCAATGTTACGCTCCCTGTAAGCGCCGAAGACATTACAAGGCTAGCCGAGCCGTTATAGGATACATTGAGCTGCTTCGTCTTGTTCACATAATTGAACATTGTATTGGCAGCGCTAAGGAAGTTCACAGGCTTGTGCGCCGCAAGCATCGCTACTACAGGGTTGCTGCTGGAGCTTGAAGCACCATGTATGATATAATATGCGAGATAAGAGATTAGTGCAAGCACCACTATTGCTGCAATCGCCTTTATCGCCGTGCCTGATGGGCTCAAGCGGGCTTGCGATACCTGTGGCTGCATAGTTGTAGTTGTATTGCCAGTGCTTGCTTGAGAAGCGCTTGGGATTGGCGGCACGCTTATATTAAAGGAATCTGGATTGCTGCTGTCCTGCTCTCCTGAATTGTAATTAGTTTCCATACATTCATCTTATGCTTTAATCTTTTTATGTTTATGCTTTATCTTCTTGTGCGCCTGCGCTTTCTTGCTGCTGTTTTTCTTGCTGCCCTGCGCCTTGCTTTCCTTGCCGGCGCCTTTTTGATCCTCGCCTTAACGCGCTTCGCAACTGCCCTCTTCCTAGCCGCTGCTGCAGCGATCCTTGCATTTCTTCTTGCAACTAGCAGGTAAGCAATTATTATAACCGCTACAAGTACAACCACTATAATGAGGACATAGTCTATGAGTGGAAGGGGCTTCGGCGGCGCGGATTCTATCGTTACAATCTTTGCCACGCCTGCCCTCAAAGTAGCGCCCATGCCGCTTGTGGCGTTAGATACGGTGGCAGTTTCTACTACTTGCAGGACACCCTGCCACTTCAGGTAAGGCTTGTCGCTTCCAGGCATGAAAACTGTGACGCTTATCCTTTGCTGCGAATTCGGCGCAAGCGTGCCATTCATAGGCGTGACAATAACAGTAGGAGTCGCGTTGTGGGGTATCGTGTTCAGCGTGGGAAGTATTACCTGATAGCCGATAGGCGCAGAACCTGAGTTGAGTATAGTGTAGTTGAAAGTTTGGCTGCTTCCCAAGCTCACGTTGAAGAAAGGCTGGCCAGCCTGCTCGCCAAGCTGGGCGTAAGAGACGAAGCTAAAAGAAAAAAGAAGAAGAGGCAATAAAAGATACACTGCTTTCATGGCAACACTAGCAGCTGTTCTCTATTGTTATGGTCTGCGAGTATGAGCCAGCGGGCGTGCCTCCTGGAACACCGAGGCCGAAATATATTGGGCTGTTTGTTGTTGGGCTTGTCTGCGTTGGGGCTGCAATGGTTATGCCTGTTATGGCCAATGTGTTTGTCAATGCGTTGCCTGTATATGTTGGCAGGCTTGAAGAATACCAAAGGGTATTGCTGACGCCAAACGTAATTTGGGTGTTTGATGTAAGAGCCCAATGTGTGCCAGCAACAAGCAAGCTCGCCGCAACGTTGCCGTTTGGATCAGAATCTGTCACCAGCATGTTTGTTGGTACATTCGCCGATGCATACACGCTACCGAAGTTTATAGAGCTTGGAGCTAACGAGATGTAGCATATGCCAAGCACGTTCGCAGTTGCAAGCACCGAATTCGATGTTGAAGGTGAATTATACGTGGCAGGCGTTGAGAGGTTTTCATTTTCAAAATATATAGTCTGCACGTAGTTGCCAGGGGGGGTGCCGCCAGGTATTGTAATCCCAAAATATATGAAATTGCCTGTAGACGGGTTTGCCAAAGATGGCTGAGGTATGAGTATATTTGTATTTGTAAGGGTGTTTGTAAGCTGAGTGCCGGCAACTCCAGCAGTTGGCGCCCATACTGTGTTACTCACGAGCATATTTGCAGATGAAGGACCAGCCCAGTTTGTGCCTTCTACAAGTGCGTTGGCTGCAATATTGCCACCAATATCATTATCAGTTACCACATCAAGCGAATTTGTGTCATATGACTGGCCAGGATATAGTCCGGGAAAATATATCGCGTTGGGGCTTACAGAAAGGTAGATTACATTTCCCACGTTTACGTTTGCAGTAAGTGAGCTATTGCTTGTATATGCGGAAACAAAATTCATTACAAGAAAAGATAGCACCAATAGCGACGCTAACCCTAACGCTGTCAATGCGTTTAGAGCATGCTTGTTCATACAATCGCCTTGGTATTATATAAAAGCAAAAGGTTTTAAATGTATGCCGATTCGCAACAGCACGGCTTTATGGCTTCAGCCGAAGTAGTCGAGCTTCTCCTCTTCACCCTTCTTCTCCATTACAGTACTGACAAGTCCCATCAGCATTATTGAGCCGCGCTGATCCAAAGGAAGCATCTTGTATTTCTCATAGGCGCTCTTTGCCTCATCATTGCTATAGAGCATGTAGCTTATCTGCATGGATTTGTCGGTTTCCC
Source organism: Microcaldota archaeon (assembly GCA_021816895.1). Taxonomy (GTDB): domain Archaea; phylum Micrarchaeota; class Micrarchaeia; order Micrarchaeales; family Micrarchaeaceae; genus JAKAWW01. Next base: position 559,565 of record JAKAWW010000001.1, read on the forward strand.
TGACAAAGAACTCAAATATGGCCCTGCCTGAAATTTTCCTTCTTTTGAGGTCTTCTTCCATCGGGGCTAGGGCGCTTTTGAAGCTCTCGCGCCCATATATGGAGTCATAAAGGGCACCCAAGCTTACTGCAAGGAAACTCTCGATATAGAACTTTCCATCGCTTGTGGAAAGCGCGCGCACCCTGTCAAGGTCGTCGCTGCTTATGCCATAGAGAAGCTTTAGGCAGTTGTACACAGATTCCTGGGCCTGCCTCACCGGAAAGCCATAGCCGAGAAGGTTATGCATGCGCACAATATCGTTGCCGCGTATGCCTAATTTTTCAAGCATGGCTATCGGCTTTTCCCCATATGCGACATATAGCATGTGGGCTATGCTAAATGCATCTATATCTTCGCCTGCCACGCTCAAAATCTTTGCGTTGAGCATGTCGCTGTTTGCCTTTGCGGCATCCTTCGTTGCTTCCATATGATAACCATTAATTGTCTGAAATATATATATTTATGCAAAAGCCACCTGGCCAAAACGCTGCACCAATTATTGGCGACTGCTGCCGTTTGATATGTTTTCATTGTTGTTTGCACGCAGCATCTGGATTCAATATGCCAGTCAAGATCGGAAGTTGAAGCTTTTGTGCTAGCATTTTTAGATATTCTGGCTCAATAATATAATGATGGAATGAGAAATCTGGAAGCGAAGCAGAAAACTAGAGCTGTGCTGGTTTCTGTATTTGCGCTTGAAATATTGATGTTAATATTTCTGCTCTATATAAGGGAATACCTACTGTTAATACCGATGGGCATTGTATTCTTTCTGATTCAGTACTATTACGTGCCACATCTTATTAGTTGGGTCATAGGTATAGAATATATAAAGGACAGCAGCAATAGGCTCTACAAGACTGTAGAAGAAATGCTACTGAATTACGGTTTTATCCGTTTTAGGCTCGGGATTGCAAACTTAGGTTCACAAACCTCCTTCTCTTTCAAGAAAAGTCCGCACGACATAACGCTGGTGCTTAGCCACAAGGCGCGCGGCAAGGATAACGAGTATCTTGCAGGAATCCTAAAAAAAGAGACAGAAGCGCAATCTGCGATGGAATACCTGATGACTTATGGATGGATGATCCTGATCCTTTCAATAATCCTAGTGGCCCTTTTCGAGCTGGGGCTTTTTGGCTACGGGAGCACAGTTTGCCTTCCTTCAGTCGGCTTTTTGTGCAACAACATGGCTCTCATAGGCGGCAGGCTGCTTACAATGAACATAGGCACCTATTCCAGCATGCACATATACGGCATAGCGTGCACGATAGGTAGCGCTGCGCCAACGAATTTTACAGGAGTAAATATTAATGCTATTCAAGGGAAGATATCATTTGTAGGGACAACCTGCCCTAGCGGCAGCGGTTCCGTTTCGGGCACTTTGTGGATAGAATACAGCATACCAAACTACCCAGACCTTATAGCAAAACTGGGCACTTTTGTAGCCTCTTCACCGCAGCCAAAGCTCGCTGCTGCCTTTGATGGCAAGAATAGTTCGATAATAGTGCCGTATTCGCAGCTCTTTACTGTTGGAGATCCTGATTTCACATTCGTAGCATGGGTTAACCCAAAAGGCTATCCTAGCGTAAAACCGGGCAGGGGCTTCCCGCTAGCAGACATAATCTTCGAGAGGGAGCCGTCATACGCATGGGGCATAAATGGGACAGGCTACCTGAGCTGGACAATAAACTACCCCGGCAAGGCCATGTATACCAATGCATATGCGCCGCTTGACAATTTCACCCAGGTTGTGCTTGCGTTCAACGGATCTGATGTATCGGTATACAAAAACGGCAAGCTGGTAAGCGTCATGCCTGGGCCTATAGTGAACAATTCAAATCTCAATACGCTGATAATAGGGGCTCGAAACGCTTCAGGCACACCGTATACTTTCTTCAACGGCACCATAGCAAACATCCAAATGTACAATACTACACTTTCGGCACAACAGATAAGATACCTTTACAGCGAGGGGCTTTATGGAGGGCCCATTGCGAATGCAGGGATTGTGGCGTGGTGGCCGCTTGATGGCAATGCAAACGACTACAGCGGCAATGGCAACAACGGCACTTCAAACTCTGTAGCATGGATCAAGCCATAATAGATTGCCTCACAAGTAGCCAGGCACGCTGATTCAGCAGCTGTTCTCTATTGCTATTATATGCAACATGTCCATTTGGCCTTGCAAAAATTATATATTCTGTGTATGTTTCAATCCATTGTTGCAAATGCTCAACTGGTGCTGGCCATGAGCAAATACAAAGCTTTAAATTACTTTGATAACAATATAACAGCAATAAAAAAGATAGGTGAATGAATGCGTATAAGGAGTGCGTATCTTGTAGTACCTGCATTTCTCACGGCGCTGTTATTTTTATCTGCCACATTTGGCATAGGTGCTGTAGGAGTACAAAGTTCCAGGTTCATAAGCGCTGGGCGTGGCGTCGAGGGCAACCTACAATCTACAAACTGGGGAGGCTATGTAATAGCATCCAACCAGACAGCATTGAATGATTACAATGCAACATATGCAAAGCCTACAGTAACGCAGGTCAATGCAAGCTGGATAGTGCAAACAGCAGGCTCAAGCCATTCTACTACCTATTCTGCGCAGTGGGTTGGCATAGGGGGTTTCTTCTCAGGAGACAGCAGCCTTATCCAGACTGGCACCTCTTCTGACTATTCGCATGGCGCATCATACAACGCATGGTATGAGCTGCTGCCTGCTTCCGAGACAGCAATAAGCATGACAGTAAAGCCCGGAGATAAGATGTACGCAAGCATAAGCCTTGTGCCAGGCACCACGAATGAGTGGAACATAACAATAAAGGATATAAGCGAGAACGAGGCATTCAGCAAGATAGTAACATACAATTCATCGAAGCTCTCTGGAGAATACATCGAAGAGAGGCCTGAGCTTTGCACCGCAACACATTGCAGCCTTAGCACGCTCACAGACTTCGGCACTGCATACTATGGCGAAGGCTACACAGGCATAACAGCCCCAGCAACCAACTATGCTATGGTGGGCTCCGTACAATCCGACATAGGCAACCTGCCATATACAAATGTAACAATGGTGTCTAACACAGGAGCCGCATTGGCAGTGCCTTCAGCGCTCCAATACAACGGCACAAGCTTCACCATGACGTATGAAGGAGGCTCTTCGCCTACTCATGGCCATGCAGTAGTAGGCAACAAGAGCCAGGTGACCATCGTACACTGATGCGATACTTGGCTCTTTTTCTTTTTTCTCTTTTCTCTTTAAGAAATAGACAACGCTTATCATTATGCGCTTTTGCGAATGCAGCCAAATAGATAAAAAATGCTCAGCAGCTGTTCTCTATCGTTATGGTCTGCGAATATGAGCCAGCGGGTGTGCCACCTGGCACGCCAAGGCCGAAATAAATACTGTTGCTTGTACTTCCTGGTATCAGTATGCCGGTAAGTGCGGGGGTATTAGTTAGCTTATTCGCACTTGCAAATTGGACATTGCTGCTCGCTGCCCACGTGGTATTGCTCACGCCGAACTGCAGCAGGCTGTTGGTTGACAATATCCAGTTGCCACCATAGACCAGCATGTTCGCCGTTGCTGAGCCGCCATTTGTGTCTGCAACCGCATCATTAGTAGGTATGTTGCTGTTTGCAAGCAAGCTGTTGAAGTTTATCGTTGCTGGGCTTAACGAGATCGTGCAAACTGCAGGAGAGAATGTTATGGTTGTGGTGTTGCCTGCAACAAGGTAGCCGCTTGATGGCGATGGCACATATGTGTTGCCGCTCACAACCTGGTCAGCAACTGTGTACAGATAGTTTCCAGGCGCTGTGAAGAACTTGATGGTGTTTGTAGTAGAGGAATTGAGTATGCTGTCATATATCACATTCCACGTGAATGGGCTCGGCAAGCCAGTTTCTATGAAGTTGCTTGTAAGGGTTGCTATGGATCTGAAGCTTATGGTGGTGGAATTACCAGTTACAAGGTAGCCGCTTGACGGAGTTGGTGCATAGGTAACCCCTGAAACTATCTGATTGGCAACTGTGAAAAGGTAATTGCCCGTTATATCGGAAAAAACTATGCTATTAGGAACTATTGCATTTTGCGTAGCGCTGTTGTATGTGACATTCCATAGCTCACCGCTGTTCGGAAGCCCGTTTTCGCTGAAGGTGGAGACACCGTATACCTGGCTAAAGCTAGAGCTTGGCATCACGCCATTCGGCGGCGTAGACCTTATTCGTATATAGTAAAACGGGCCTAGGGAGTCAATTGAGTCAAAATCTATCAGATTTATATACGCGGAAGGGCTTGAGAATACGTAACTTGTCAGCGCTGCGTTTTGAAGGTTGTTATATGATGGCGCTATGCTGCCTAAACTTAGATAAGCTGTGCTTGAAGTCGAATGCATTGTTGTTGTGAAATTTTTATATATGCCAGTGAATACGCTTGAAGGGCTTGCTACTCCATTCAATTCTGTTTGCAGGACTGTTCCTGCATAATGATAGCTTTTGTCTACGAATATTGCATTTGTAACTGTAGTCTGCTGCCCCGAATAGCCATACGACAGATATATCCCGTATGCGCCGCCGCTTGGCTCTGCAAAGTTGAATGACTGCATAAAGAACTCCAATGTGTTGCTTGTGCTGTATATGGCATTTGTAGTTGCAACATAGTTCTCCCCGTTAACATCGCCAGTATCATTGACAAGTAAGCCGTTGTCCACAATATAATATGGTGTTGCACTGCTTGTATTAGTAGTGCCGCCGGTCCAGCCGCTTGGCAGAGTGTTTCCGGCAAAGTTCCAATAATCCAAGAACACGCTTGCACCATCATCGTATTCTGCATAAGGCTGAGCAGCATCGCATGTGAGGGTGTTTGATGGGTTGGGGCATGTCAGTTGCGGCGCCTCGCCTATACCGCTTGTGCCTGAACCCGAAAGGAGGTTTGCCGTGTTTGAGACAAAGCCCAGGTAGATTGTTATGCTGTTGAATGCTGGTATGCCGTTGGCAATGTTGACCCATGTTGTAATGGTGTTGCTCGCGTTTCTCTCTATCCAGGCAGGCACTATCATAGCGTTGGCATAGAAGTACTCGAAGTTGGCAAAGTTGCTGTTGTATGTCATGTATGTAGTATAGTTAAGCGCGTTTATCGGTATAGATTGCTGGAACGGGGCAGGGGTTGCTGCGCTCTGGTTATTGAAGAGAACTATCGGCACATAGTAAAGAACGTTTGAAGGTAATGCAGTTGGTTTCGCAGCTATGACAGTTATTTTTGCAGTAGGGCTCGATACTGCAGTATTTTGTATGGTCGTGCCTGTATCGGTAGCTGTGACCTCAAATTCGCATGAAGAGGTAATGAACGTAGGGGTATAAATGAAAGAAAGCACGTTTCCGGGGTTTGAGAACCCAGGGCATGAGGTGCCCTGAACTACTGACCATGAATACGAATACGAGCCTGTGCCTCCAGTCGCCGCACTTGCTGATATTGTTATGCCTTGATTTATATAAATTGTATTGGGCGATGTTGGCGCGGTTATTGTAGGTGCTCCTAAAGTTGGGTAGACTGTATATGTGAGCGTATTCGATGTGGTGTTTGTGCCTGAATCGTATATGTATACGTTTGCGGTAAACGTGCCTGTGCTCCATGCGCTGCTCTGCGCAAATGAGAATGAATCAGATGTAGCGCTTACGCTTGCATAGAGCGCATTTGCAACTAGTGTATTGATGCTGTTATAAACGAGGAAGTTATATGTATATGGTGAAACGCCGCCGCCGTTTATGCTTGCAGTCAGCACCTGCGTTTGGCCTTCGTCTACCTTTGAATAACCGGTAAAGCCCGTACTCGCCAATGAAATTGAAGGCTTTTTTGTGATGGCGCCCAATGTACGAGATGGCATCACGTCATTAGGTGGCGTAGACCTTACCCGTATGTAGTTTATAGGACCTATGCTCATGTTTGAGTCGAACGTGTATATGTCGATATACGCGCTGTTTGAATTGTACACATTAGTAGTTGACACGAAGTTTTCAGAATTGTTGTAATATAGCGGGTTTGTGCCAATAGAAAGGTATGCTGTTGTTGGAGTAGAGTGCATCGATAGTATAAAATTTGCAGGTGCAGAAGTAAATGCTGGAGAAGAATAGGTAGATATATTATTCAATTCAGTCCTCAAATCGGTGCCGGCGATGCCATAGTTGTTTAAGATGTAGATAGCATTGCTGGGATTGTAAATAAATCCGCCAGTAACGCCGCTTGTAGCTTGCTCGTACATATAGCCCCACGCAGAAGATATACCATGAGTACCACCTGTTGGCTTGCTGAAATTTTGCGATGGTTCAAAAAATTCGAGAATGTTGTTTGTATTGTAGGCGCCGCTTATTGTCGCAGCAAAGTTCGAGCCATCTACTACCCCTGTTTTGTCTACTGTCAGGCCATTGTTTACTGTGTAATAAGGTGAGGTTTTCCCGCCGCCGGTCCAGCCGCTTGGCAGAGTGTTTCCGGCAAAGTTCCAATAATTCAAGAACACGCTTGCACCATCATCGTATTCTGCATAAGAAGGACTTATCTCGGGCGCCTCGCCTATGCCCGTTGTGCCTGAACCAGAAAGAAGGTTTACCGTGTTTGAAACAAAGCCCAGGTAGATTGTTATGCTGTTGAACGCCGGTATGCCGTTGGCAATGTTGACCCATGTCGTCACGGTGTTGCTCACGTTGTTCTCTATCCAGGCAGGCACTATCATAGCGTTGGAATAGAAGTACTCGAAGTTGGCAAAGTTGCTGTTGTATGTCATGTATGCAGTATAGTTAAGCGCGTTTATCGGTATGTATTGCTGGAACGGGGCAGGCGTTGATATATTTTGATAGTTGGAAAGCACCATTGGCACGTAGTAAAGTATGTTTGAGGGAAAAGCTGTTGGCGCTTGTGCCTGAGTAAATGTTATGATTGTGGTGTTGCCTGCAATAACGTAGCCTCCTAAAGGCGACGCTATATAAACATTGCCGCTAACAACTTGCTCTGGAACTGTATACTGATGGCTGCCTGTTACTGTTGAAAACAGTATTGTATTTGTTGTAGATGAGTTGAGTATGCCATCATAGGTGACATTCCATTCTTTGCCGCTAGGTAGGCCATTCTCAACAAACTTGCTTAAGCTATTCCATGTTGCAGTAACGATGCCATTGCCCATTACTGTAAGTGTTGAGGGATTTGCAGTAGTGCTTGAAAGTGTGAGATTCGCGTTGCTAACGCTCCAAGAATTGAACACCCAGTTGCCAGTTGCAGGCGGGTTGGCGGTTATTGCATTAGTACCTATTACTTGTATGGTGTTGCCATTGCTGTATGTGTTGCCGTTTGTAGTTATTGTGCCTGTGATTGGGTTGTCATCGAGTGTAACTGTATAAGGAGGAAAGACAAATGCAGCAAGCGCCTGTGATGATGCTACGCCAGGGCTTATTGTAATTGAATCGGAACCGCTCGCCTGCGTACACGTTGCTATGAAGACCTGTGCATACGAGCCCTCAGATGCATACTGCTGCATGGTGCAGCCCGATGGCAGTGTTGGCGCGGCAAAAGAATAGTTGGCAGCTCCAAGCAGTATGACGAAGCTGTTGCTTGTCGCTACGCTGTATGACAGAGTAAGGCTTGTAGCTGGAGTTGCAGCAGTATTTGCAGAGTATACTGCGCCATTCACATTGTTGCTTGTGAAAATCACATTTGCGCCTATGCCTGCCAAGGCTGCGCCTTCTGCTGTTTGAAGAAAAGTCATACTGCCTGTCGTTTCAGTGCTAAATCCTATAGAAGCTATTCCACCAGCTGAAATACCTTTTGGTGCTGGATAACTACCTATAGAAACATTTGTCCAGTTGTCAGTGAACACATCAGCAGCGCCGTGACTTGACACGGCCGTTGCGCCTCCAGCCCAGAAATATGTCTTGAAACCGCTTGGCAATGAAAGCGAAATTGGAGATGCCGTGCTCAAAGCGTTGTTAGTAGTAAAGCTAACAGCGTAGGTTGAGAGGGAATTCGATACTGCTGAATATGTGTAGTAAGTGGAGTTACTCCTTATCATGACTGTATTCAGGGTCTCCCAATTACCATTAGAGTATTTGAAGAGCTTGATATTTCCAGCGCTGACGCTGGCATTCGTCGTAACCCATTCACTTGGAACGCTGAAAGTATAGATTACATTTGACACGTAATTATCAATTGGCGTACTCTCGTTTATTATGATGAACCTGTAGACCTTGCTTGTGGTAGGTGCTACATTTGGATCCACTGTTTCGTTTGATATTGTTATAACTGTATTTGTGCTCTGCGTCATTGATATGTTTATGTTGTCCATAAGCGTGGAATTGAAGAACACGTTTGCTGAGCCATCGATATTGAAGGCGACGACACCGCCGCTCTGCTTAATGTATGGAAACCTTGTGAAGTCTATTGTTATAGTATTGCCGGCGAAAGCAAAACCAGTGCTCTGACTGGGCATGTATATGGCGTTACTTGAGGCCAAAATCACAGGCTTGACTAGGAAGGTGGCATTACCCGTTTCGCATGGCAATACACATGCGGGTCTGAACGTTATGCTGGCACCTGTGTGTTTTATGCTCATGATGCCATTGTAGCTTACCGACCATTCCAAATTCGAACCAGAGGGTAGGCCGTTCTCTGTAAATACCACTTCAGCGTTGGAGTTGCTTGATGACGTAAACTTTATTGTTGTGGTGTTGCCTGCAACCAGATAGCCGTATTGAGGTGTTGGCGCATAGATGGCATTGTCCACAATTTCATCGGCTATGTCAAAAATGTAATTTCCTGGAAGCGTTGAAAAGTTTATGCTGTTTGGCGCAATTGCGTTTTGCTCAATCCCGTTGTATGCAGCGCTCCACATCACATCTGCAGGCAGGCCATTCTCTGAGAAGGTTGTCAATGCGTTGAAGTTTGCCGTGATTGTGCCGCTGCCGGAAACAAGAACATTTGTGTCCTGCGAAATTGCATTTGCAATTACCGAGTTGCTTGTATATAGCCAATTGCTGAATACAAAATTAGCAGGCGCAACAGCATTGACCGGATAGTTTCCTGCCATTGCTTGCACACTGTTTCCGCTTAGGTATGCATTGCCATTGAAGACAATGCTACCTGTGTTTGGAACCGCGTTAAATGCAATTGTATAATAACTTGTAGCTGCATATGATAACTGCCCGGTCTGAACAAAAGGCAATGCCAGAAGTACGATTGCAAGCAAAGCTAATGGCAATGCCGCAAGCACAAACCTGTATCTCATACCATACATCATATACCTATAGAAGGAAAATTATTTTATACTGTCTTATTTTGCGCATCAGCGCCTCCTGAAGAGCCTTGACCATACGCTGCGCTTCTCCGTTTCGCTTGTAGCTTCTGATCTTGCGCCGTAGAAGTGTGCAAGCTCGCGCATCGCCTTGGAGAACGGCGCCTTTTTGCTGTAGATATATGCTGGGATGTGCTCCTCTATGCTTATCGGCACTGTTTCGTCATCTGGAAGCTTTGCAACTATCTTGCCTTCGTACATCTCCTCTATCTCCTTCTGATGGAGCTCGTAGCGCTTGTTCTTCATCTTGTTCAATACAAGGCTGTGCTTCAGGTGCTCCTTGTCGAACCACGTTGCTAACCTAATAACATTGGCGACGCTCGCCATCTCAGGCGTAGAAATGAGCAATGCTTCGTTGTAGTAGCTGCCTATGCGTTCTATGGTATAGCCAGGCATCGTGTCCATGATAGCAAAATTGTAAGAGGTCTTGCTTACTATTTCTTTGAGCTTTTTGAGCATGTCTTCTGTTGGCATGTACTCCTTTTGGGTTAGCACGCCAGGCACGACGTGCACGCCTGTCGGCACATGGACTGCCCTGACTTTCATCAGGTTCGCCTTTCCTGTTACAAGCTCCTTCAGGCCTATGTTCACATCCTCCAAGCCAAGATGGAAGCCTATGGAAGGGTTTACGGTATCGCCATCTATGAGCAGCACCTTGTAGCCTTCAATTTGCAATGCAATCGCAAGGTTCACAGCTATTGTGGTCTTGCCGACGCCGCCCTTCTGCGATGATATTCTTATTAGGTAAGGTGCCATCATCACTCTGACCTCTTCATCGTTTCTCTTAGCTGCTTGAGCTTTTCTGCCCTTTCCTGGTCATACCTGGGCCTTCTTCGCACTCTCACTGCGATAATAATTGCAATGGCAATTACTAAAACACTTGCGGCAATGGCGCCGTATTCTATGAGCGATGCATATGCTATAGAGGGCAGAGGCTTTGCAGGTATTGTAGTTGTCGCAGTAGTCACAGCAGCAGGCCTTGCCAATACCAGCACAGGAATGCTGTAGCTCAGGTTTGCGCCTTGAGTGCTTATGTAAAGGTCAAGCAAGGCAGTGCCCGCAGTGCTCGGCGTAACGGGGAAGCTCATCGTAAATGCGGTATTCGGCGTTGCATTTATATGTTGGGTGGAGTTGTACACAACAACTCCTGGCGGGGCAGAGATATATGCAGTAATCTGCTGCATGCTCGTACCAGTATAGAATGAGGTGACACTTATCCTGTTTGTTGTGCTTACATAGAACGTCGGCACAGATATGTCTATGATCTTCAGTATGCTTGAAGGCGCTGCCACCGAAGGGACTGAGAATATCGTAGTCAGATGTGTCAACAGTGTTTGCGATGTGACGTTAGATACAGTGAAATATGCGTATGCGCTTGAATGGCTCTGCAGCGAACTTAAGTACCACGTTATAACGTAGCTGCCATTTGCTTCACTTAGAGAATAAGGAGCGCCATAAGGCTTGATGTATGACAGGCTCTTTGCAACGCTCAAAGGCAATAACGTCTTCGCTTCGACGTTTGTCAGGTTTTTGCCGGTAGGGTTGTATATCTCCACGGTAGCGCTTGCATCGTGGGTATTGTTTGCTAGGCTTATGCTTGGTGATACAGATACTGAAGTGGTATTCGATATGGATATGGTAGTATATACTGTTTCTTGCGATGTCGAATTGCCTATTGCAGCAGTGATATTTATCGGCACAACGTATGTCCCTGGAGGCAGCGATGTTGGCGCGGCCAGCAAAGCGGTTACGCCTATAGTCTGCTTTGACTGTATTGACACGCGCGTTGCAGATAGCTGCATAAGGCGCACATATGCACCAGGCACGGTAAAGTTGACGTATTCTGTAGCATTGCCGTTGTTCTTTATATCTATTATAGCGGATGTTGATTGCCCTGTGAAAAGGGATTCAAAAAACGGGAATGACATCAAGGAAAATGCTGGTATTGGTGATATAGGCTTAGGTACAGGTTTTGGCGGCGAGGGTGGTGGAGGCACGACAGTGTAGCTTATTTTCTTGTATGCGCTTTTGAGGAACTTTCCATTGGTGCCATTTATAGGATATGTAACATTGAGCAGCGCGTTATATGTGCCAGGGAAGATCGTAGAATTGTACATGGCAACCGTTATGTTAATGTACTGAGATGGCGATAGCGAGTAGTTATACGGCAGTTTAAGCGAAGAGTTATAAGGGCCGGTTGTAAGTATCTTTATCGATATGGAATTAGGCACTGCGAAACTGCCCGTGTTCTTAAGCGAGATATAGAAATTCTGCGTGCTAAACCTTGTTATCGTGTTGCTGGTGCTAAAGTTCTCTATTGTTATATTTGTAGGGTTGCCAAGCATAAACTGCTGCGCTGCAGAGCTGTTGGAGAAGTGGAAATATGTAAAAGAAGCCTTGGCACTATATATACCTGCGCCTATGCTACTGGGGTTGAACTCTAACTTGTGCACCAAAGGGGACTGGTTTGCGGGTATGCCGTTCAGCGGCAGTGCATATACCTGCGAGCCGTTGCTTGCAAAGATAGCAAACGTGCCGTTCATCGCTGGTATTGTGCAGTTAACGGTAGTATGCACAGAGAAATTTGCTGTCTGGTTTGGCAGGCGCACGTAAACGCTGTGCATGCCGAGATTAAGTGCAAACGGGCACTCAACCTGAACGGAAGCATTCAGAGACGAGCTTTGGGAGCCGTAGCTTGTTGCCATTATTGCAATTAGCGCAAACGCTATGCTTAAGAGTGCAGCCTTCATTCTACCATTTTATTTTTAAGTAGCAAAGGTTAAAATTCTTTTGAGTGACATACAAATTTATGTAATTCAGTGCAAGGCGCCGCTTGAAAGGGATAAATAGCTTTGCGACAAGCTTATAATGGTGGTAAGATGGAGGTAAACGGCATAGAGTTGAAGAAATATGAGCTTAAGCCACTGCCTTACAATATTGACGCGCTTGAGCCGTACATAAGCAAGGACATAATGGACGTGCACTACAACGGGCACCACAAGGGCTATGTGAACACAAGCAACACGCTCATAGACAGGTTCTCTAAGATAGTTAAAGGCGATGCGCAAACAGGCACATACGACATACAGGGGGTAGTAAGAGGGCTTGTGTTCAACATAAACGGGCACAAGCTGCACAGCATGTTCTGGAACAACATGGCGCCAGAGGGCAAGGGCGGCGGCGCTCCGGGAGGCAAGATAGCCGATCTTATAGAGAAGCAGTACGGCTCGTTCGACAGGTTCAAGCAGCTTTTCACCGAAGTCGCAAACTCGCTCCCAGGCACGGGCTGGACTACGCTGAATTATGATACGGAGAATGGCAACCTGCAGATAATGACGTTCGAGAACCACTTCCAGAACCAGCTTGCCGAGCTGCCGATACTTATGCTAGCGGATGAATTCGAGCATGCGTATTACTTGCAGTACAAGAACAAGCGAACGGATTACATAAGCGCATGGTGGAATGTTATAAACTGGAGCGACGTTGAGAACAAGCTAAGGAAATACCTGTAAAGCAGGCAAGCTAACAAAACAATCAGTGCATTTCTGACCTAAGCGTGCCAAGCGCCTAGGCAGCCTTTTTACGCGCACAAACAGCCATATTGCTTACTTATACTAGAGATAGCTAGGAACATCGTTTTAAACAAAACGAAAAAGGAAAAGAGAAAGATCAGCTTGCTGTTACGCTTGTGGAGCTCCTTGCGCCTTCATTGCCCACTACGTTCACATTATAGGTGTCGCCAGGTATTGCTTCTATCTGCATGTTGCCGTTTGCGAAGCCTATCGTTCCTGTAAACGTGAATGTCTGCGAGCTGTGCGCAGGTATTGTATAGCCTTCTCCCTCGTATTCGCCCATTGCGCTCGCCTGAACGAACGGAAGCACCAGCACGGTGCTGTTCTGGGCTACAAAGAAGTTGAGCACCCTGAAGTGCATAGCAGCAATGCCCACGCCTATGCGCGCCCTCTGCTCGCTGCTTATGTTGAACATCTTTGCAAGCGTGGCGTTAGGTATGTGAGCATGCTCCATTATGTCCATATATTCGCTTATGCTCATGTTGAACCCGTGGGTTTTGCTGAAGTTGAAGCTTCCTATGTGTTCGAGCTCGCTTTCGTTTATGGCGCTTAGTAGGGAGTTTGCAGTGCTGGCGTTTATGCCGAACTTTGCTGATAGATTTGACATCGTGTTGCTAAAGTTCTGGGCAGATATGCCGAAGCCCGCGCCTGCGCCTATGCTACCATAGCCGCCATAACCGCCATAGCCGCCAGAAGGCTCTTCCTTGCCTATGTTTGCCTGAACATCGCTGTGCACGTGTATCTCGCCGTTTTCTATATTGGCATTAACTCCCTGGTAGCTTATTTTAACGGTGTAATTCCCGAAAATGGCTATGTGCTTTATGCTTACGCTCGTATTGGCGTTGTTGACAACAGTGACAGATAGCGAGGTGGTGTTGCCGCTCTGGCTCAGCGAGGCGCCGCTTATTGATATGTTAGGCCTTGAAAGCTCGAGATCGTGCTTCTCGGTTGCATTTATGCTCACGGTGGCACCTACACTTGCTGATGCACTGGCCTTGCTGCTGCCTACTACTATGGCCCTTACGGAAGGCACCAGGACAAACACTGTTGAATTGGATGTGTATATTGCAGCGACTACAGGCGTAAGATCTATAAGCGCGCTCTCAGTGCCGTTTACCCTGTTCGCATTTGTCACATGCACGGTAAGCTGCTGGCTTGGCACTGTGACGTTAGATGTGACGTTGTTTATTGTTATGGTTGCGCTTGTTATGTTGAACCGCACCATGTCTACAGTTGCATTGAGAGGTATGCTTGCCTTGCCTATTATTTGGCTAACATTCACTATGGAAAGCAGGTTGACAGAGCCGCTGCCCTGCGCGTATGCCCATGAAGAAGAGCCGTTCTTTGCGGTGTAGTGCGCGCTCAGCGATGCATAGCTTATGACAAGAGCCTGAGTCCCGTTAGGCACTTCAGGCGGATCTGTAAGCTGGAATGTGAGCGTGCCTGATTGCGCCGCAGGTGTTGTGGTTGTTGGTGCAGGTTTGTATGACTGGACTAGCACTACGACTGCAGCTATTACTATTATAAGCAGCAATATGCCTGCTGCGATGCCCCCTTTATTCATCTATTTCACCTGTTGATAATAAGCCCAACCAAATAATAAAAAGCTTATGGTTTTGATTTGGTATTTATAAGCGCGGCTTGATTTTGCAAAAAGTCAGTGGACTAAACGAAAATATTCATGCGTAGCCCTTTACCGTGCCTGCTGAAAAAATCCTTGGCACCGTCTGCCTGTCCAACAGGCACTTGTCGCCTGTTTCTACAGGCATTGCTGATTCGAGCTTGAAAAGCGCCTCATTGCCTTCTATGCTTTCAACGGTTGCCTTTGAATAGGAGAAATTGCTGCCTATGCCGTATATGCTTCCTTTGCTTATCTGCTCGCCAGCAAGAGCGCTCGCATTGAGCTCAAGCCTGATGCTTTTCACAGCGCTTACCTGCTTTGCTGATAAGATGTCGCCTTTCCCTATTTCTGAATAATCCATGCCTTTTATCGCAAGGCCTACGCGCGTCCCTGCGCTCGCCTCGCTTATGTCTTCATCCTGGCTCTGGATTGAGCGTATTGACACGCTCTTTCCTGAGCTGTGGACCAGTGTATCGTGCGCGTGCACCGTGCCCCTTGTCACTATGCCAAGCACGACAGTGCCTATGCCCTTAACATTGAAAGCCTTGTCTATGTCTATCCTTGCATTGCCTGCTGGCCTTTGCAATTTCGAACCGTACTCTATAATCTTTTCAACCACGGTGCTGCGCTCCACTACCTCATAGTCAAGGTTTACGCCGCTCAGGATGCCGTGCCCTATCTCGTTGTCGTTTGTGAACAGCACGTGCTTGCCCAGAAGCGAGCACGCTATTATCACCTCGCCCAGGTTCTTGTCTATGCTTTTGGTGCTCGCGACAACAACATCAGATATTGTCAAAACCTCCAGCATCGAGTAGAATTTCTCCATGTTGGGCATGAGAGCCGCTATCACATCGCTGCCGCTCTTCCGGTTGTAGAAGATGATGCTGTTCTCGGAGCCCTTCTTGCCTATGAACTTTGCCAGCTCATCGTCAAACGGCAACGCAGCTACTACGTCCATGAGTAGTCAACCTTTTTACGATGGTATTATTGTGACGTATGCATATTTATATTTCTTTTTGTGGTAAATATTATTGCTGCTTTTGACATGCTTTGCATTTTGGCGTTGAAGTAGCACATACAGTGCATATTGCCATGCATAGGAAAGCAGGAAAACCGGAAAAGGTGTAACTATGGGATTGATGAAGGAAGAGGACAAGAAATATGTTAAGGATCTTTTCGAAAAGAACCTTGCGAACGAGGTAAACATGCTGCTCTTTGTCGACTCTAAGGAGAAGTGCATGTACTGCAACGAGACGAAAGAACTGATGGAGGAGCTTGCTTCAATGAACCAAAAGCTGAAGCTGAAGGTTTATGACATAAATGCCAACAAGAAGGAGGCCCAGCTGCTTGGCATTGACAAGACGCCAAGCCTTACTTTGTGGGGCAAGACCAACTACAGCATATACTATTTCGGCATACCTGCAGGCCACGAGTTTGCCGCGCTTCTCGAAGACATTGTTGACGTGTCAAAAGGCGCGACAAGGCTGCAGCAAAGCACCAAGGAGAAGCTCAAAAGTATAAGCAAGCCGATGAGCATAAAGGTTTTTGTAACGCCAACATGCCCGTACTGCCCGAGGGCGGTGCGCACCGCGCATCAGTTCGCCATGGAGAACAAGAACATACGGGCTGAGATGATAGAGGCGATGGAATTCGAGGCCATGTCAAACAAGTACGAGGTAATGGCCGTGCCGAAGATAGTGATAAACGACACGGTTTCTTTTGAAGGCGCATTGCCGGAAGACGCATTTATGGAGTACATGCTTGAAGCTGCAAAATAGCCCGCCACGCCAACATATACAACAGGCAAAGCTACAGAAAAGGTATAAATACAGCAGCGCAACAATATACAAAGGTTGGGATGGCTTTCCGCGAAGCGCCATATAACGCATTCGAAGGATATGAGCGCACAGGAGAAGCCATTGCCTTATTCTTATGCGATTTCTATAGCGGCATGCCCATCTTGGGCATTGTTGCGGCAATCGATGAAGAAAATTTAAAGCGCATTAAGAGCGCTTCTGACAGAGACAGCCTGGTCATAAACATGTATCCAGAGGTGCCCGTTAGGAGCGATTCCAAGGGCGATGAAAAAGAAGAAGCGAACAAGGTGCTTATAAAGTTCTTTTCTAAGAGCGACAGCGGCTATGGCCTGGAATTTCTGCACCAGACAACAGCAACAGCAGAGGGCAAGCAAGCCCTTTCTTCACTTATACAAAAAGGCTTTTTCAAATATGAAATAAAAGAGATTGACAACGGAAGGCTTTACTTGTTTATGTATTATGACAATGAGAAGGTAAGGTTCAGGTTTCTTGGCGCTGGCGAAAAGCCGAAGAATGAGGATGGCAGGGCTGTCTTCATGAAGAATGTGCTGAAAAATTGGCCCATATTCACTCATGATGTAATGATGGAACAAGGCAACACGGAGAAGCTGAAAGAAGCAGTTGCCAAAGGCCTGGCGGACACATACTTTTTCAAGGAAGGGGGCAATTTAGAGGTGGAGATCCTCGATAAGAGCAAGTTGCCGAAAGATGCCATCATCGATGAAGCATTGATTGAACAGGCGCGTATAGCGCACTTCGTATTTCAGTTAGGCGAGACATCCGATCTGGTAATGACGCTATACAAGATGAATGCGCTGATACCGGATATTGCCTATTATGGTGGCAAAACATACTTTCGCATACTTGTTGACTTCAACAGGTTCGAGATAATGCTCAACGACGACACGCCCTACATAGTTTGAAAAGCAAGCTCATTTTCTCAATGTCGCCATGGCGCCCATGTGCGCGTAAATCTCTGCTGCCGACTTCTCTTTGCTTTTTGATGCGTCTACCATGATAAATCTGTATCCGTAAAGATGCTTAAGATAAGCAACAAATGCACTGTCATCAGCGCGCAACAGCAGCTTATGCACAGCGTCAATCCTTCCAGCCTTTCCTTCAAGCCGCTCGAGCAGCACCTGCATATCGGCATATAGGTAAAATACTGCGGCAGGCTTTGCCATCATGTCTAGAGGCGCGTGCATGGCCCGCTGCACTAAGCTTATGCTGTTGTAGCCAGAGATAAGGTTGAACGAATAGGTGAAATAGGAAGGCACATGCTGCACTATTACCACGTCGTAGGCGTTCTGCACAGATACGGCTTTGAGCATGCCCTTGCCGTAGTGCAGCATATAGGATCCTATGGAAAGCAGGTCGCTGCGCGAACCCGATGCGGCGCCATCAACATCTTTTGCGCTGATGCCTGAGCTGTTCAGCGTAGACGCCAAGATGCGCGCCTGCGTGGTCTTTCCGGTGCCCGGCTTGCCTTCTATGTATACAAGCGCGCCTTTGCTTTGCTCATTGTCATGGCTTGCGCTTGCCACTGCATGCTCATTCAGGAACCTGCCTTGATGCATGTGAAAGGACACAAAAGTTGAATAAGCACAATTTTATATTTATAAGTTGCTGTCTCAATAAGTAAGTATTAAATAGTGATCGAGTGGCCATGAAAGGAGGAAAGCCCAATATAGCGATTATTGTGCTAGATTCGGTGCGCTATGATGCATTTGGCGAGGCTTTCAATCATATGAAGAGCAGCTTTTCGAAGCTCGGCAAATTTACAGCGCTGGGCAATTGCATCGCTCCTGCCTCATGGACCCTTCCTTCCCACGCTTCGCTCTTTACAGGCATGTACCCCAGCGAGCACGGCGCACACGAAACAAAAAGCATAAAGGCGCTAGACATAGACGGTATAAAACTCAGGAGGGATACGCTCATAGATGATCTTGCCGCGCTCGGCTACAAGACATATGGCATATCGGCAAATCCATACGTGCATCCGGTATACGGCTTTACAGGCTTTGACAAGTTCAAGGAAGAGAGCTACTTCACTGACATGCACGGCTATGCGATAGAGGTGCCTGAGAGGCTCAAGCCGCTCCTTGCCAAATACAGGGAGCGCTACGGCGGCAGCTTCTTCAAGATAGGCTTCGCCATGCTGCGCGACGACCCCGCACTGATAACAGAGCTTGCCAATCTGCCGCTTGTCGGGGCTTTGACCCTGAAAAACCTGGCAAAAAAAGCGAGGGCGAAGGTCATAGAGGGCTGGCCTCTTGAAAAAGGCGGCAAGAATGCGCTCCAGAGCTTCGAGTCTTTCAATGCAAGAAGCCCGTTCTTCCTGTTTCTGAACCTCATGGAAGCTCACGAGCCCTACATAGGCAAGAAGGGCATGGACTTTGACTGGCCTACACCGTTCCTCAAGGAGCAGCCCGGCAGCGCGCTCATCGCAGCATGGAAGCGCAAGTACCGCGTTGGAATTGAAAAAGCATTGCAATACGCATATGGATTGTCGAAGCGCATCGTCGAAAGCTACCCGAACAGCGTTGTGATAATCACATCAGACCACGGGCAGGAATTCGGGGAGCACGGCTTCATAGGCCATGGTGTAAGATTGGATGATGAGCTCGTGCATGTGCCCTTCATTGTGCGCCTTCCTGAACATATGGATGCAATAGAAAAAGACGTTTACTCATCGCTTGTCAATGTAAGGAGCTTCGTGAACGCCGCAGCAGCGGCAAAAAGAGACAGCATGGCAAGGCTCTATTCAAATGAAGTATATGCGGAAAGCTTCGGAATACAGGCAAGCATTGAAAACCTCAAGAGGCTAGGCAAGGAGCTTGATTGGAAGAAGCTGAAAAGCCTTGACAGATACCAAAAAAGAACGTTCAGGGCCTGAATTCGGTGTGCCTCGGCCTTCTATGGAAGCCGCTCCTGTCCCTGAATCGCCTGTCCCTGCTGCCTGCATGGCCTTCATTCCTCTGCCCGTAGCCATGGAACCTTGAATGGCCCATGTATGAGCCGTGCTGCCCGTGGGCAAGCGCATTCCTTACTGCTTGCTCGAACTTTCCTGTTTCGACGTTTATCCGCTCCATCCTTATGTTGGCCTTGTATTCTATGTCCCTTATCATGTTGAGCTCCTGCGGCGTTGCAATGGTAAACGCTACGCCCTCCCTGCCCAGCCTTGCCGTCCTGCCGGTGCGGTGTATGTACACGGTTGCCACATCAGGCACGTCGAAGTTTATTATGTCTGTGACGCTCACTATGTCAAGGCCCCTTGATGCAAGATTGGTCGATATAAGAAATTGCGCGTTCCCACGAAACATGCGCAGCGAGTATTCCCTCTTTGCCTGGGTAAGGCCGCCGTGCATTAGTATAGCGTTCATTCCCGAACTGCGCAGAAGCGAATGGATCTTGTCTGCTTCGTATTTCGTGTTTGTGAAGATTATTGCCTTCTTCGGCTTGTGCTCGTCTATGTATGCGAGAAGCGCGGCAAACTTGGCGTTGTTGCTTACTACAGCGTATTTGTGAGCTATGGTATTCACGGTAAGATCGTCTTCGCTGCCCACTTCGATGCTTGTCCTTGTGCTGTTCATGTGCCTGCTTGCTATGGTCTGAATCTCCCTTGGCATCGTTGCGGAAAAGAGCATCGTCTGCCTGTTGCTCCCTAGCTTAGATATTATCTCCTCTATGTCGTCTATGAAGCCCATGTCGAGCATTATGTCTGCTTCATCCAGCACAAGGTAGCGCACTTTCTCTAAATAGAGCGCGCCGCGCTCGTACAGGTCAAGCAGCCTGCCAGGCGTGCCTACTATTATATTCGCGCCGTTCCTTATCTGCTGCACCTGCACGTTTATAGAGGCGCCGCCATATACAGTAGCGACGCGCAGGCTTCCTGTGCAGAGCTTTGATGCTACAGAAGTTACCTGCAGCGCAAGCTCCCTTGTGGGCACTATTATGAGCGCGTAGATCGAATCGCCATGCCTTGCGCCGTTTATTATGGGCACGAGAAATGCGCCCGTCTTGCCTGAGCCGGTCTTAGACCTCACTATCACGTCTTTTCCCTGCATTATTGGGGGTATTGCAGCTGCCTGCACCTCCGTAGGGCTTACAAAGCCGATGGCATTAAGTTTGGCCACTAGCTCGCTGTTTATTCCTAATTCCGAAAAAGTCTCCATATTATGACCTTTAGCCTTGCAATAGCACACGCGTGCAGAAAAAGCAAGCTTACATAAAGCTTTATTTGCACAAATGTATAAATCTTTCGCTTTTCAAAGAAACAAAAGGATTTCGATGGATTCCATGACAGACATAAAATTCAGGTATCTTCTTGCGTCGAGGGCACTCAGGAGCATTGCCCTTATATACATGAGCTTGGCGTTCTCGCTTTACCTTGTGGCGCTGCACATCTCTATTATAAACATAGGCCTTGTCGCAGCTACGACAATGCTGTTCATGATATTCCTCACAATGCTTTTGGGTTATATAGGCGACTGGAAAGGCTACAAGAAAGAGATTGTGGTTGCAGAAGCATTCGCGTTTTTGGGCGCATTGATAATAGGCATCTCTACACAGTCATGGCTTGTAATCATCGGCATGATAATAGCAGGCCTGAGCGGAAGCGCGGGCGGCATGCGCGGCGCATTCTCCCCGGGCACAAATGCATTGATAGCAAGCAGCTATAGCGATGAACAAGAGCGCGTGCACAAGTACTCCCTGATAACAATGGTGGCTTCGGGCGCGGCAATAGGCGGCAGCATACTATTCAGCAGCATATCCTTCATAGAGAAAAGCGTTGGCTTGGTCAATGCATACAGGTACCTCTATATTGCTTCGGCGCTAATGCTTTTCGTATCGCTGCTTTTCCTATTGATGCTCAACGAGGCGAAGAGGCCTGCTAAGACAACAAAACTTATGAAAGCAAGCAGCATGAAGTATTCGCTGCGCGTCATAACTGCGAATGCGCTTGGCGGAGTAGGCATGGGTATATTCATGCCGCTGCTGCCGCTGTGGTTCAAGCTCATGTACAATGCGAATACGTTTGAGATAGGCATGATATTCACGAGCGTTTACATATCAACAGCATTTGGCTCTTATATTTCATCAAAGATTGCGCACAGGCTTAATGCGGTGAACATTGCTTCCTACACGCGCCTCCTTAGCGGCGTGCTGCTCTTTGCGATGGCAATATCGCCGCTTATCGTTATTGCGGGAATCATCTACGTGGCGAGGGCGCTTGTAGCTGGATTTGGCAGCCCGAGCAGGACCACTGTGAACGTAAGGGGCATTGACACAGAGGACTACGGCACCGCCACCAGCGTGCAGGGCATTGCGTCACGGGTAGCGCAGCTTAGCTCTGGTGCGAGCGGGTACGCGATGGATTATGCGCTGCCCCTTCCGCTTTTCATAGGCGGATTGTTCCAGCTTGCAAGTGGGATAAGCTACAAGCTGCTCTTCAAGAAAAAGTAACAGCAATGCTTTGTATGCCTATTATTTCAGTTTGCTTCTTCAGCTGAGATCATAAAGCTCTGTGAGAAAACTCTTGAATTATGAATCTTTCTGCATAAAACACATAGGCTTGAAACTCATCCTGCTACTGTATATCGTGGGCCTTCTTTCTAGATGATGTGATAATTATCAATTGTATTTGGTACAGATCTGAAATAAGCTACAGATACCCGCCTGCTGCCACTATTGTAGTACCAGTTATGAAACTTGCGTTGTCCGATGCCAGAAATAGGATAGTTTTTGCTATCTCTTCAGGTTCTCCGAATCTCTTCAATAGAATGCTTTGTATTTCTGATTTGACATAACTTTTTGGCAAGTCTTTGTTTATGTCTGTATTGACCCATCCAGGAGCCACGCAGTTCACGCGTATATTAGGGGCTAGTTCCTCTGCAAGATCTTTGGTTAGACTGATCAACCCTGCCTTTGACGCATCATAGTCCATGGTTTCAGGGCTTACCCCATCAATCCCGCTTGTTGATGCTACATTGATTATACTGCCCTTTTTCATGTGTAGCGTAACATATTTGGCGCAGATAAAGGCCCCAATAAGGTTAACGCCAAGGGTCCTCCTCCATTGCTCTACGGTGCGGTCCCTGAATGGCGAATCAAAAATTATACCTGCGTTATTAACAAGGATATCTATTCTGCCAAATCTCTTGATTGCTTTTTCAACCATTTGTTTTACTTCGCGCTCATTGGAAACATCGCATTTAATTGCAATCGCGTCAGAGCCCATGCTCTTAATCTTGCGTACAACAGAATTGGCTTCCTTTTCTGCTTTGGAGTAGTTAACAACAATTTTGCAACCCTCTTTAGCAAACAGGAGGGCGGTAGCTCTTCCTATACCCCTACTAGAACCAGTTATCAGTGCAATCTTGCCTTTTAGGATCATTCAATCCAATTCATAGGGAAGATAACAAATTAAATACTTTACCACCAACTATTTATCGTGAATCTTTGTCGCTGAGAAATTAATTTATTGATTTTTAAGCGAACATTAATGATGTTCAATCGTCTAGCCAGGTCAAGGACACATGCCCTTCGAGCCTGGAACCCAGAATCAGATCCAGGCGGGAGCACATGCAAATAGGAATGGTGATATTTTGAGCGGCATACCAGGTTATTATACCAAGGCCAGGCACAGAAAGCTTGTTGAATGGATGAGGCATAATAAGCCAAAAACAATAATAAACAAACCAGTATGGGTAGTACCTCATTCCATTATAGACCCTCAGCTAGCCATACGGCCTTTTCCAACAATATTTGTATCAGATGAGCTCCCCAAATGGCTGAGGGACACAATAGTTTATCACGAATTTGTAGAAACCCAAAAGGTTGAAGAATTAGGGCACAAAAAGGCCCACGAATTCGCGGTAGAAGCTGAGTATCGTTATCTGGTAGTGCACAAGTTACTTGACAAATTTCTAAAGTCTAAATACAAAGGGCTAGTTACCCAAAGAGAGAGGATTTGGAAAAAGAAAGGATATAAGATACCTGTACGTCAGGAAGAAGTGGTGGGACGATGACCGGCACTTACGGCGCACATGCATTCCCTAGGGGCGTTGAGCTCGTAGTAGGCACAGTCATAGAAAACAAGAGGGGCGAGCTCTTCCTTGTCAGGTCGCCGAAGTGGCGCAACAAGTGGGTCATGCCTGGCGGCCACGTAGAGCCTGGCGAACGCATGGCGCATGCTGCAGTCCGCGAGGGGCGCGAGGAGACCGGGCTCAGGCTTAAGGCCATTGCCGTGGTGAACTACGGTGAGCTCATCGGTGCGCCTGACTTCGCCAGGAGAGCGCACATGGTGTATTTCGACTTCTACTGCAGAGTAGTTGGCAATGACAAGGTAAAGCTCAACGAAGAGCTGAGCGAGTACAAATGGGTAAAGCCCGCTGACGCACTGAAGCTGAATCTTGCAAAAGGCTATCCGGAAGTAATACGCAACCTTCTGTCATACAAGCGCCACGGGCGCATGGCCCGCATAAAGCTTTAGTGCTTTCTCACTCGGTACAATGTGCAGCCGGGCGGTGCGACGCGGTTGCATTAGCTACTGGGGATCTTCATAGCAGGCATTGCCGGATGGCTCGCAGGCTCGCTGGCAGGCCTGGATTAATAGACGTAATAGAAAAAAACTTTTATTAAAAAGTGATTCGTATGGTAGTAGAAAAATCTGTTGGAGCAATAGTTGTTAATCCAGCTGGCCTCTATTTATTATTAAATAGAGCTGATAAAAATGGTGATTTCTGGGAGTTTCCAAAAGGGCATCAATTAGAAGATGAAAATGACATCGAAACACTTAAGCGTGAACTTAAAGAGGAGACAGGTATTGAAAAATTTGAGTTGATAGAAAATTTTGTAGGAAAAAACGAATATGTTAGCAGTTCTACTGGAAATACACGCATAATACTCTTATACCTTATAAAAGTACCAAGCGATAGGGTAATTATTAGCCAAGAGCACAAAGGCTATATCTGGGCAGCATTTGATGATGCATTAACCAAGCTTAATCATGACATATGGAGAGAGATCTTAACCAGCGCTAAGAAGCGTTTGGATGAGCTAAATGCCTAAGTTGACATAGGCCAATCGCCTATAAAATAGGTATTGTAGAATAGCTATACAACGTTATACCTTCAATAAACTCTGTTATGTCAAGCTAAATCGGTTTCTACAGCCAATCTCGTCTGCGTAGAGGGCCCTAACAAAAAGGTTTATAAGGGCAAGGCTATTATATCATATTTGTATAACGCTAGCTGGTATATGCGCTGACATGCATCAAGAATATGTAGTGGTGAAGTGAAGGCAATTTTCTTGTTATTCCTTCTAGCTTTTCCTAGCATCGCGATGGCCTCTTCTATGTCTGTGACAGGAACATGCTCTTACATAGGGATGACAGAATACCAATACCCCAATATTACATATCCCACCATATTGCTTAACCTATCTGGTAGCCAGGGTATATTCACGAATTTTACTATCACGCCTGAAATTTCAGGCGCTTTGGTACACAATACTGGAATAAATTCAGCTTCTAGCATATACACATGGCTTGCATACCCGCCTGAAAACGGCACTTATGCCGATTACTTTATCGGCACATTCAACCATAACAACACAACCATGTCCGCAGTCTTTCCATGCCTGTTAAAATTCGGAAACTCCACGCAAAGCCAGGCAAAAGTAAATGTCACTGTCAAAGAAGAAAACAACGGCTACTTGATAAATGTAACAGTGACAAATAACATGTCATTTGCGACGATTGTAAATGCAAACGTTTCATTAATTATACCTCCAACGTTCAAATCAAGTTCATATATAGTTCCAATTAAGATTTACCCATCAGAAAACTCGAGTACTTCATTCTTTGTGACGCCCCCATCAGGCAGCAACTTTTCATATGCTGCAGCGGTTGCAGTAAGCTATGCCCAGAATGGCTACCACTATGCAAATATGACAATATTTAGGCTTACCAATAACACAACCGTAAGCACAGTGCCAAATAAAATAACAAATATTATAAATGCAAGCAATTATATTGGTGGATGGCTGGAAAAGCGTGGAAATTATTCATCAGTGTCTTATGCTGTAACCGCAGTTGCTCAATCAGATGCCTATGGCTACGGGCCTGTCTACAGATTAATAGGAGCAGCCAATAACGGCTACTCATATCAGGTTGGTGTATCCTATAACTCAAGCCTAGTATCAAACTGGTATTATCCGTATTTTCGTTTTGCCTATGAAGTAATAGCACCAAATGGCACTAATGTATACGGTTCAATTTCAAATTTCTCTAGCAAGATAAACAATGGAGACAAAATCTTGCTAACTTTGAGCTTGTATGCGGGTAATGTAGTAATGTCTGCGACTGATTTGGACACAGGCGCAGTAGGCTATGCAAACTATAGCACTAATGGTGCAACATCATTTAATTCGATTGAGCTGGGAACTTCATGGCTTTTTGCATCAAATAGCATAAACCAATTACCTGTTTCCTTTTCGCCTTATGGTGCATACAACAACCAAGCCTATTTCTTTATAAATGGCAACGTTTCAGGCACTTCTTTTTGGGATAACAGCACAACAGTGCCTTTTGGCAATTATTCCCAGTTCCTTTTCTCTTCCCACAACATGACTCTTTATTATAACAGTTCTAACGGTGAATTTATTACAGGTGCAAGTAAATATGCAAATATCTCGGGGGTATACACTTTGTCTAAACTTAGTTATATTCCTCCAGCCAAAACCATGGAGCGAATTAGTTTATCTTTTGCGCAGAACACATCTGCATTAAAGTATAATATAACCGCTGTAGCCCAATCTGGTGCTTACGGCTACGGTCCAGCATACATTATATCTGGTCTTTCTAATAAAGGCTACCAGTATATTTTTGGTATCGGCTACAATTTTAGTGAAATTTCTGGAGGTTATTTACCCGGGTTTCATATAGAATATGGTATGTTTACACCAAATGGCACTTTTATACCCCCTAAAGGCAATAGCACTAGTGTACCTAGTTTTTCTGGACCTATTTACCCAAATGATAAAATTTTATTTAGCATAACGTTTTCCAATGGCAATGCAATAATGCAGGCAAGAGATTGGGATACTGGAGCAACGGCTTCGATAAATTATAGCGCAGAAGGGGCAACATACTTTGTAGGCAACAAAACGGACAGTTCCAATTTGAACGGATATTTCAGTGGTTTTCAAACCCTTTGGGTTACACCTGTCGTTTTTAGCAATAACGAAGAACCTGTTGTTTATCGACCGTATGGTCAAATGCCTCATTCTGGCTGGCTTTGGATAAATTCCGAAACAGCTCCCACTGCAGTTCCTATAAGCAACAAGCCTACTTACATACTTAGTTACAATAACTTAACCGGCTTTTTCAACACTAGTAATGGTACTTTCATAAGCGGCGAGATACCTAGCGTGCTATCTTATAATGCGGTAAATCTATCTAACGAGCCAATTTACTCTATCAGAGTAGGGTTTGCTTCTGGAAGAAACGTAACCTCAATAGGTTACAACGTAACAGCAGTTGCCCAATCTGATAACTACGGAAACGGTCCATATTATGATATTAGTGGTATGACATCAAATGGTTACTCCTATTTTGTTATATTGGCTTACAACAATTCAATGTCTAGTGGTTTTAGCAGCTTTTTTGAAGCAGACAATCCAAACGGCACATATTCCCTAAAGCGGCTTAACATAAGCAATATAAGCAATGGCAACAAGGTCTTATTGTTACTAAATCTTTACAATGGCAACGTTACTGCAACAATAAGAGATTGGAATACTGGCCAAGTAGCTCAAATTAGGTATCGTTCTAGCAGCACCCAATTTGTAGGCTTGCACCAACTTAACACCACTACAGATCTGTACTTTACGGGTGCGAGAATTATATGGCATAATCCTTATGTGCCGTACTACTACTTCAAAAATGTGACATTTCAACCATATGGCAATTTTTCTGTGAATGGAACTATATTTATACATGGTTTCTACGGTAATGCGTCAAGTTCCCTGGAGAAAAACATCTTCTTTAATCAGACTATTGTAAACGGATCATTAGGCCTGTATACTGTGGTAGCACATAATATAAGTGTTATATTTAACCAAACGACTGGCGATGTACTGATAGGAACTGAAAGACAAAAACAGGCGATTAAAAACGCGCCTTTGCAGGCACATGTCTTCATAGTTATCGCCATTATAATCATTTTAATTGCGGCCATATTAGTATCTTTTGCTTTTCTGCATAAAGCTGCCAAAAAGAAAGCTCATAAGGAATATAAAATCAAGCGGTAAAGTGAACCAAATAGAGGTAAAACTAAAAGTTGAAAATGCTATTAAAAAATTGAAGGAAAGAGAGGTTACGGTAAAACGAACGCTTACGGGATAGCCCTGAGAGGGACTGCCTATAAAATAGTCAATTCACCTACGATATACAACATTATACATCCCGTTTGATGATACTATTTCTTCTTTGCAAACTTTTTCAACCTACCCAGGACGCCTTCTGGCTTTTCTATTAGCTTATCTGAAGACTGTTTATCTGATATCACTTTTGCTTCTGCCAAATAAATATTCCTAAGATAATCTTTTCTCAAGTCACTGACTTCAAATATTTTAAAACCTAATTTTTCTAATTTAATTATTAGTCTCTTTAATGCTTCTTTTTCTGTTTCGCCGTCAATTATATCCTCTGTTGGTAAACTAAATACTGTTTCACCTTTATAATGGACTAGCAGTATTTTACCATCTTGGTACTTAGCTATTAACGTAACTTTAGGTTTTGGTATAAATCCTTCCGACCTCATAAACTCTATAAATTTTCTGGCTCTTTCTCTTTCCTGCAAAGAATTATTCTCATCATCCATGATTCGTTTTTCATTAGAATAAATATCACTCGGAGAAAGTATAAAAGTACCCTTACATAATGTTGGATTAATTTTCCCAAGTTCAATTGCTAATTTTAACTCTCCGCTAATGCTTAATGCATTCTTATGCACAACAAGCAATTTCCTGCCATCTAAGCTTTTATCGATAAATTTAATCTCGTAGTTTAGCGGTAAATCTGCCATTTTATCTTTCGGTTGTGGATTTCCTGCATACAAAATCATGATTGCAATTCTCCATAGAATGGGTATGTTTGACGTAACAGTCATCGGACTCAAAAATTCGCCTTTGGGTACTAAGTCAACAAAATAATAGCCGTTCAGAGGCACTGATTTATCTCCGTTAATTGAAGTTGCAGTAAATCTATCGCTATCAACTTTTTCTGTATGAATTTCGAACTCAAATCCTAATGGGTTTATTTCATCTAGTTGTATTCCGTTAAATGGCTGAGATTTATGGCCTGTTTTGGTCAATCTAATTAGTAAATCTTTCTCTTGACTAACTTTAGATTCAGGAACACTTACGCTTATTGCAACTTTGACCCACTTATCATTCGCTATACCCATCTCCGCCACTTCCTAGTTTTATAACTGACACTTTTCCGTTTTCATCAGTAAAATAGCACGTTATCCCTAACTGATCTTTAACATATTCAACTTCATTTAGCAAATTTTGGTATCTTTTCATAAGTGGCAGGCCAAGAGCTATTTTTATATTGGGCTCCTTTGATTTTCGTATTTCTAGCTCGAAAAGAGCTTCTGCAAACCAATGCCTTGCTTGCAATTCTGGCTTGGTAGGCTTCTTCTCACCAGCTTTGTGATTTGCAGTTGTTTTTACGTATTTGTCAGAAGGGTAACCTTTGACTTCCATAACCAGCGTCTTGCCGTTTTTACTAGCCCGAATGTCCTCTCCTTTTTGAGTTTTGTCTTCGTTTGATTTTTGTATGTTCCAACCTTCTTTTTCCAAATACCCTTTTATTTTTCTCAATACATTCGTTTCTTCAAACCATTCATTTTCGTATATATAGGGTTTTTCTTCCAATGTATCACCAAGGGCATCAATATTATTAAGAACGTGGCAAATCAAATAGTTTTCTATCTTCGTTAAATACAATTCCTGCTGTAGAGTTTACCATCAAAAGAGTGAGCTCTGCCTTCCATGCGGGTTTTGTTTAATCTCGAAAAACAAGCATTTAAAGAGTCAACAGCCTATGACTCTTGTGCAAGCCGATAGCTTACAGCATAACGATCTTGATTAGTATTATGTACACTCCTGAAATTCAGGAAAATCTAATGTTTTAAGAGTTTTTTTACATAAGCTCGCCTTATTTGAGCTAAGAACCTACCAGTTCTTTTTAGAACGTGATAAGCGTCACGTTCGCTAATAAATCCTTTAGGAGGTTTTACTCTTTTGCGTTGCTCTTCAGATAAACCGGCATATTTTATTATATCTTTCGTATATCGTTCGGCATTGTGAGCAGACAAATTACCGTATCTATCTCTAATACGATAAAGCTCGTGTATTCTTTTCAAGTTAAATCCTAATGCTTTTGCTTCGGATTCTAAATCTTTCCATTTTATCTGCTCTTTACGACAATTAATATGGCTACTAATACTTCCACCAATGCGCTTATCAAAACCTTCTATCTTGTCAATTACAGTGTATTTGGAGACGTATAAAGCTGCATCTATTGTTGCTCTTACCATAACCATAGAAGCAAAATACAGGCCGTATCTAAAGGCTTCTACGGCTTCTTCATAGCTCTTATTTGCAAAAGCAAATACGTGCGCTTCTAAGGAATAAGGTAGTACACCGACTCTATTGAGACCTCTTAACCCTATGTCTAATAGTTCATCCGCAAGCAGTTGCCTTTGTTTTAAACCTTGCAAGTTAAAGCGTTGTTGCTCATGTGGCAAAAGGTTACCATCAGATTCTGGCATAATTTAAATTCTGCTCATAAATTATTAAATCTTCGTAAGTTGGATTTATGTCTTCTGATCCTTGCAAATAAATATCTTATGAACGTAAATTTTTCATAGCAGGAATATCGCTTTACTGCAAGCTTTTATAGACTATGACTTCTTCTTCGCTTGACAAAGTAGATGCGTTCGAATTGGTCTTGAGTCTCTATCATAAAAGCTCTTTTGAACACCCTATCCGAACCTTTGCATTTATGAAATAACTTAAGTAGCCCTTGAGTATGCTTAGGTATTTTGTACCATGCTATATAATAGCTCCTTACTTCTTGGCCTCTGTATATTAGCTTGTGACCTATCTCTTTGTAGTTAACCCTATCTGCATAGACCACTCTTCCACATACCTTGCAACTTACCTTAAGTGTTTTGGGAAGCATGTTATCTCTCTTGTTTAGTCCTGTTGCCACCTTTCTTAACTACTTTGAAATACTGCGGTAGGGATTTTGGAGAAGATGCAATATGTGTTTTCCGTATATGATCCCTCATCTTCTCTTCTGAGGCTGATTTGAAACCACATACCTTACGTATATATTTAGGATGAGATCTATCCCAAAGCCATGCACCCATACCTGCTATAAGAAATTGTGTAATAAAGCCCAAAAGGCCTATGCCAAATATTCCGTAGCCTATAACACCTCCAATAACTAGTAAAACAAGAACAACAAACACACTTAGAATATCCATTTCTATCATTTTCTATAGCTAGATCCTACTTACTTCATACTATAATTTTAATATATTCTTTTTCTTTTTTCCTTCCTTTAAAACCAAAAAAGTTTTTCCCGTTCCTTTTCTCTATTTCAATTTCCTCTTCTAATGAAGCCAGAGCAGAAAACTTACAAACCTGGCATTCGTAGATATAGCAATTTTTACGTGGTGCAAAATTTCCCTTATTTTTATTCCTTGAATCAACTACAAGTCCATAAATTAGACCTCCAACTGCACCTCCAAGAATAGCGGCTGCGCCAAATCCAGCGCTAGTATTTTTACCATAGACATATTTTGCCTTTTGTATGGTCTCCTTCCCACAAATCCAGCATTTTTTCTTGATTGAATCTAAGTTTACTAATTCTACTTCTCCACTGAGGCTGTGGGATTCTGCAACCTCCCTCAAATGTTCTATTATCTCTTTCAATTCGGTTATATCGATTATGTCTCCTTTCTGCAACAATTCTGCGAATTCTATTTTGGCTTTCAAAGTCGTGTCTTTTGTATCTAAGTCCCCTATCATCCGCCTTACTTTATCCTCATTTTTATCCGACATACTTTTACCCATACTGCTCGATATCTATAAAAATACTCAGTTAATCTTTTATGCTAATAAAGGATTTACTTCTTTCTCTTGGGCCTGAGCAGGCCTGCTCTCTAAGAATGCCAGTTAATAAGCGATAAAGTTAATGAACTATTCAAGTTTGTTAACGTATCAGAACTGAATACATCTCTCTCGTGGAGTATAAGTGCAATCGCTGAACCTCACGACAAAAACCTATTCCACCAATAGTATACAAAGTTATATATGCAATGCATCTTCTTTTGCACAGAATTGCGTTTAGTTGCATTTTACTTGTACAAAAAGTATCGAAATGTTAAGAGTTCGCTCAATACAGTGCAAATTGGTGCATTTAACAATTATGAGATAATTCAACCAAAATATGCTGAGTCGGTACAGTAATATCTGATGTTGCATTGTTGAAAATGCCTATAGTGTTGCATATAGCATATCCATAATATAAATAAAGTTGCTTCTAAGATAGGTAGGTAGATAATAGTGAGTAAAAGTGATAAAGTCATATCGGTAGTCATTGGCACAGGCTTTGTAGATGGCTTTTTAGCACATATAAAACTAACTACTGGACAAGATGTTTCTGAAACAGGCATTTTGTATACAATGATGAATATGTTATGTAAAACCTTTTCTACTGTGCCGAGTGGGTCGTTAGCTGCGTCAAGCTGCTATACTAACTTATTCTGGTATGGAATTTTAATATTTGTAGTTGGGATAGCAATTACGCTTGGAATAATACTAAGTGTTGAGATTGGAAATTAGGCACCATTTTATACGTAATTGGTTTTGTATTTGGTTTTGGAATCCTCTATCTGTGAGATCATATGAAACTTATCTATGCAAAGTTATGGATCAAGAAATACATCAAATACAATCATAATAATTTAGACGAAAACGAGCTGAATAGAGCAATAATTAATCTTTCTCATAGGGTCTTCAAATCACATGGGTTAAAGGGCCACAACACCAGACAGAAAATAAGACAAATCCTAGTAAATTATAGTAAAATTGAATTAGCCAAATATAACGTTTCTTTTCAAAGACCTCTTAAAGCGCACTATATAAACCATAAATACAGATATCCAAGAGTACAGTCTCGTTGGGCGATAAGATCTGTCAAGCGTATTTTACTATTTTTAGCAAAAATTGTCGGGATTATCATAGTGGTAATTATTATTTTGTACATTATTTTTCATGTTATCTAATAGTTTCATTTTCAACATTTACCCGATTCTAACACAGCAAGACCGCAAGAGGTTAGGTATAAATAAGTCAACTCTGTGGTATATACAGAAATACATAAAAGAAGGAAAGAAAGTTAAAATCTATGGTAAAATAGTAAATAAATTGGATGAATAAATGGGGGCATTAAGTTTTTTAGGGTTGAAGTGGAAACCCAAACAAAATATGTTATATAGGGACGCAACTTGGAATTTTAAACATGGTCCAGTAATGGGAGAGGCTCAAGGACATTATAAAATTATGAACTCAAGCAGAAAGGAATCCAAAGTATATGTAATTATTAATGGTACTAGGCATCCCGGTACTTTTAAGGTTGTTAAAGATTCATGCACTATAGGCATTGGAAAATGGTTTACTATAACCAAATTATATAAGACTACAGTTAAAAATGTAAAATTTACTAAACGAAATATGGGGCGGAAAGTTAACCATATGTACGGAAAGTCAGTCATACACAGTTATGAATTTACTGCTGAAGTTTTAGATGCAAATAAACTATCTCCTGAAGTCGTATCACCTCGAATTAATACCAAGAACAATTCTGAACAGATATATAATAAGGTAATAAAAACACAGATTATAAGACGCAGAGGCACAGCAATAGTAGATACTCCAAAGGGAATACTTATTGCATCTCATCATAAAACTTGGCTTCTGCCAGGTGGAGGTGCAAATAGAGGAGAAAGTAGAGAAAAGGCAGCTATACGGGAACTAAGAGAGGAAACTGGATTACGGACAATAAGTTGTCGATACTTATTTGAATATGATGAACCAGATGATGGCAGAAGGATCAGGAATCTGCATAAAGTATTTTTGATTGAAGCAGAAGGTAAACCCAGGCCCAATCATCACGATGTTCACCATTTAGCGTTCTGGAAACCGGATTGCAATATTAAATTGAGTCCTACCACTACAAGAATTGTAAATCATTATATAACTGAATTTAAAAAATAAGGGCATAAAAATGTCGAGTACAAATATTAATGTAGAGAGCTAGAAATTAGATGTTTAAGTAGAGCAATCAGTAATAGAAATCAGAGTAGAACCGCTTAAAGTCCATATGCATAATTTTGATAAGTAAGAGGAGAGATTGGAAACTTCACTATAAGACCAACTAAGATTTGTTTGTGTACCAGCAGAGCTTGTTAGTAGGGTTGCAGTACCTCCATTACCCGAAGTAGAGATCGAAGTCGCAACTCCGGATACACGTTGTGTTGGTAACGACACTGTGGTTGTTAGATTACTTTGAATAGTAGATGGGCTTTGTAAACTCATGGTATGTGCTTCTAACCCTATAAAGTAACCGATCACTATTCCTATTATGATAGCCAAAATTATTGAACCTGCTCCCACAAAATCACATATAAATGATCTTAACCGATCAAACTTTTATAACTTACTATAAATTATGTTCATATTTTAGAAGAGAAAAATTAACTATGACTAGTTGTTTACAATGATTCAAATAACGGATTAAATGACTCACCACTAAACTAGTATCTCCCATAATTATGGCGTTAAACGAATTAGATTATCAAAGAGACACTTGTTTAGATTGAAGAAAAGGATAAAAAAAGGAAAGAAGATAGTGTTAAAAAGGAAAACAATAAAGAAGTTGATGAAAGAGGATTAAATGGTTGAATATTTGACGTTTGTTAACGCTGTAAAAATATATCCACGAAGTATTGACAATGATTCACAGATTGCATCCAAAATAGATAGCACCTTCGCGTTAAAAGTATACTTAAATTCGTTAAATGCTGATTACACGCTTAAGAGTCAGGCAGAATATTTCAATGATGTGTCTCAATTCATATATAAGTTCCACATGTACTGGCACGCACCAAAAGTTAGCACAGAACCTAAAGAAGACGATAAAATAGAATACTTAAAATGGCTTTCTGAATTGCCATTAATTACAAAGCCATTAGGTTTAAGATTCAATCCGCCATTAGCTGCAAAGGCTTTTAGACTAGTTGTCGAAAATTGGGGCAATATCTTAGCACTACTTGGAGCTGGAATTTTGATACTTAGAACTGACAAAAATGGTAAACCGCAAATTGCCCCTCAACTAGAATATTTAAATAGAGTTTCAGATTTCTTAGCGTTGAGTAAGTGGGCTTTAAACATCATAATCAAAGAATATCGAACAGTGACAGAAGGTACAGAGCTCCACGAAAGAATCATAACATATTGCCTTAAGAATAAATTAACTACAAATGATAAAATAGAGCACTCATATAAAAGATTTGAAAAATGGGTAAGTTTTGGATTTTTCTAGTGTTCAAATCTTAGAAAAGGGGGACATTTGAGTAATTTATATATAACCCCAGCAATGAATGGGGAGCAGGAGATTTGAACTCCTATAGCAAGCGCCCAAGGCTTGCAGTCTGCCAGGTTAGCGTAGCTCCCCTTTTTGCATTTGTAGATTTGTGCTGCAACTGCTTTATATCTTTTGCTTCGCTTACCAAAGGTTCGCATTCTCATATTGCTGTTTTGGCTCCTCAAGCTTGCTAAGCTGCTTGAAGGCTTTGACAAAATGTGGATGGCTTACTACAGGCACAAGGGCGCGCACCGGCGCTGGCGAGTGTGGATCAGCATATGCCAGCAATTCACGGCTTTCTTTTGCGGTTATGTCCTTCCATATCTGCGACCACGCTATGAAGAAGCGCTGCTCTTCTGTAAAACCTTCAACTTTTTTGCCCATAGAGCCGTGAACCTTGAGCGCATCGTATGCTATGCTTATGCCTCCCAAATCTGCAATATTTTCGCCCATGGTAAGCTTGCCGTTTATCTTTATGCCCGGAAGCACAGATATCGAGCCATAGAGCTTGGCAATCTTGCCGGCCCTGATGGCAAAGCGCCTCGTGTCGCCTTTCGACCATTGGTTCTTCATGTTGCCATGCTTGTCGAAAAGCCGCCCTTGGTCGTCAAAGCCATGGGTCATCTCGTGCCCAAGAACGCCGCCTATGCTGCCAAAATTCACGGCAAGATCTGCATTGGCATCGAAAAACGGAGGTTGCAGTATGCCAGCAGGCACCACTATCTCGTTGCGCGATGTATCATTGTAAGCGTCTACCTCGCTTACAGGCATATACCATTCTTCCTTGTCAACATTCTTGCCTATGCGCCTAATCTGCCTGTCAAGCTCGAACTGGTAGGCTTTTATCACGTTGCCTACAAGATCATGCCTGTCAAGATGCAGGCTTGAATAGTCCCTGAAGCGCTTCGGATAGCCAACTTTAGCATTCATGGCATCGAGCTTTTCGATTGCTGCTTTCTTTGTGCTTGGGCTCATCCACGCGTTATTGATTAATCTTTTCCTGAATGCCTCTTTTATGTCTTTGACTAGGGCTTCAGCCTCCTTCTTAGCGCTTTCCGCAAAGTACTCCTTGACGTAGATGCTGCCCAGAGCTTCCCCCAGCATGCGAATTATATGGTTTACGCCGCGCTCCCATCTTTGCTTGTTTTTAAGCTGCCCCGAAAGCGTTTTGCCGTAAAACCTGAAATGCTCATCTTGAGCTGCCTTGTGCAGCAATGGCGCATACTCATTGATGATGCACCACTTTAGGTATGCCTTGATGCTGTCAAGCCCTGCTTCCGAAACAACAGAGCCTATTGCATCGAGGTATTCAGGCTGGCCAACAACTGCATAATCAAGGCTTTTTATGCCAAGCCCATTGATGAAGCGGGTTATGCCAACGCCTTTGTATCGTTTTGCAAGCTTGCTTGCACTCAGCTTGTTGTAACTCTTCAGCTCGTCTCGCTCCTCTGCGCTGCCTCTGCTGGCCCTAGCAAGCCGTGTCTCTATGCGCACAACTGCATTTGCCATGCTCCGAGCTTCGCTTAAACCCATGCCATAAAGGGAGAACATTGCGGCGATATGATTTGCATAATTACGCCTAAGGCTTGCAAACCTCTTCTCAAAGTAATAGCTTTTCTCCGGAAGGTTTATGCCTGCCTGCCATATGTAGAGCGCGTAAACATCACTTTTCCTTTTATCGCTTTCCGAAAATATATCAAAAAATGTGGAAACGCCGAGCCTGTAAAGCTTTGCCATTACAGCGCTGAGCTCGCCGCTGCTTTGCACCGAGTCTACGATTTCCATGATGGGCCTTATTGGGGCAAACTTCAGCTTTTCTAGCAACTTTGTGTCCATATATGAAGCATAGAAAGTTCCTACAATGCTTCTTGTCACATCGCGGCTCCTTGTCTTTGCACAAGATTCAACAATGGCTTTGAGCTTTGCAAGGTTTTTGTCGTAAAGTTCGTAAAACGAATCCAGCGATGACTTGTCCTTAGGCAGCTTGTGGGTCTTGAGCCAGCAGCCGCATGCATACATGTAGAAGTCGTCGAACGGGTCTATTGATTGATCCATATTGCCTAGGCTGAACCCTATCGATTTTCCACGCTTGCAATTTGACATGCGACCATTCCACAACAGTATAATATGCTTTTATCTTTTTCCTGCTTGACGCACTCTATCAGGCACTGCTTTGCTTAAGATGACACGCAATGCGCACTATGTTGATTGGCACGCAAGCATATAAATATTTTCACAGAAAAGTTGTAATGCCTTCTTGTGGTTTTATGAATATAGATCTGCCGTGGACTGAAAAATACAGGCCGAAGTCGCTCAGCGAGGTCATAGGCCAGAAGATAATAGTGGAAAGGCTGAAGTCGTTCGTGGAGCGCAAGAACTTCCCTAATATGATATTTGCAGGGGGGCCAGGCGTCGGGAAGACCGCATGCGCGATAGCGATGGCAAGAGACCTTTACAACGGCAACATGTCGAGCTCGTTCAAGGAGATGAACGCGAGCGACGAGCGCGGCATAGACGTTATACGCGGCTCCGTGAAGGAGTTCGCAAAGACTATTGCGATCGGAGACATACCCACAAAGATAATATTCCTTGACGAAGCAGACGCGCTGACCGCTGACGCGCAGCACGCGCTCAGGAGAACAATGGAGAAATATGCTGCAGAGACGCGCTTTGTGCTTAGCGCCAATTATGCGAGCAAGATCATAGAGCCCATACAGAGCAGGTGCGTTGTATTCAGGTTCAAGCCGTTGAGCGAGAGCGAGATGAAGGAGTACATAAAGAGGATTGAAAAGGGCGAGGATCTTGATCTCGACGACAAGGTTGTTGAGGCGCTTATTTATGTGAGCGACGGCGACCTTAGGAAGCTCACTAACATATTGCAAAGCGCCGCAATGCAGAGCAAGAAGATAACGGAGAGCAGTATTTATGATGTTGCCGCTCGGGCAAGGCCAAAGGAGATCATATCCATGCTTAAATACGCGATGGGAGGTGATTTTCTTCACGCAAGGGAGGAGCTAGACAACCTTATGCTTAAGCTGGGCATGAGCGCCGAAGACATACTCACGCAGAGCTACCGCGAGGTGCAGAACCTCAACATTGAAGAAAGGCAGAAGCTGGAAGTGGTAAAGGAGATAGCAGAATGCAACTTCAGGATTGTAGAAGGCGCAAACGAGCGCATACAGATAGAAGCAATGCTGGCGAGCCTTGCGCTCAAGAAATAGCGCGCTAGCTACTTGAGCTCTATCTCAAGAGGACCGCCGTAGCCGATTTCCGGAGCCTGTATGAATATAGTGGCTACAAAAGAATTCCTGTTGTCTATTGTGAAGGGCGGTTCGGGTATGCTGCTGACAAACTTGAACGGAACGTTGACGCTTATGCTGCTTACCTTGTCGCCAAGAGAGAGGATCTTGTAGAGCTGCACGTTCACCCTGAAGGCCTGGCTCTTCCTTATGTTCATTGCCATTTCGGTGCTTGGTATCGGTACCTTTTTCGAATTGCGCACAAGCACTATTCTATTTATCTCTACGCGCACCTTATCAGGCTCGTTCTCAGTAAATGATACCTCGAGCGGGCCCTTGAAGCTGTAAGGCGGCGCCTCTATGGCCAGCTTGAATTCTATCTTATCCCCATATTTTATAGTTGCCGGCAGCTTCGGCTCAACGTTGACAAGCTTGAAAGGAGCCTCAACGCTTACGCTTTGCACTGTCATGTCTTCAAGCACGGTGCTCTTGAGTATGTGCTGCAGCATGTCGGTGCCTTCCTGCCTGTTGTGGAAAGGTATCACCATGTCGAATATGCGGTTGCTTGTCTTCATGCCTGGCGCGTGATGCGTTTCGCCGTGCCACTTAAGGTTTACAGTGGTTATTTCGGTGTTCGCAGGCTTTTCTCTTTTGAATATGCTTCCTATTCCTAGTTTCAATATACCACCATGCGGGCAGATTGATATGCAGGGCAAACAATTTATTGCTGCTTCTTTTTTTCAATGAGATAGTTTCCCATTATGAGCGTGTCAGCGCCAGTGTTCTCCAATGTCCATATGGCGTCTTCCGGGCTCATGACAATAGGCTTGCCATGCTTGTTGAAGCTCGTGTTAAGTATTGCGCCTACGCCGGTTTGCTTCCTTACTTTTTCAATGAGCTGCCTGTATTGCCTGTTCTCCGTGCCGAGAACCTGGGGCCTTGTGGTGTGATCTACGTGGGAAGCAGCCACCATGTACTGCCTGTGCTCCTGCTTCACGGTATTGGCGCTTGTCATGAACCTGTTTGGCGCGACATAGTCTTCGAATATCTTCTTGGCGTCCTCTTCAAGCACGGTGCTTGCAAAAGGCTGATAGTATGGGCGCTTCTTTATTATGATGTTTATCTTGTTCCTCGCCTCTGGATCGTCTGGCAGTGCAAGAACGCTCCTGTTGCCGAGAGCCCTGGGACCGTATTCCATCCTGCCCTGGAACCACAATATTATCTTGTTTTGAAGGAGCAAATCGGCAGCATGGCCAACAGGATCCTGGAGCCTTTCAACGCTAAGCCTGCTTCTGCTTATGCGTCTCACATAAGAGCCTATCTCCTCGTCGCTGTACTCTGGCCCAAGATATGCATGCTCAACCTGCTTTCCGCCAAACTTGCCGTTAAGCATGAAGTCTATGTATGATGCGGATCCATACGAGAGGCCGCCGTCGCCCATGTGCGGGAATATGAAAAGGTTCTTTACCTCAGGCATATGCTCTATGCGCATGTTCGTTATAACATTTGAGAAGAAGCCGCCGCCAACAGCGACATTGTGTATGCCTGTTTCGGCCACCCACTGCCTTACTATCTTCAAGACCTGCTCCTCAACATGCCTTTGAACAGCGTAGGCGAACGACTCCCTGTCATGGTTGGAGAGCACGTGATCCTTCATGTATTCGGCAAGCAGCAACTCGTCTCTGGTGCCGTGCCTGCTCTCAAGCTGCCTTGTCCTCTCGTTGTATCTTATGAAGTAGTCAAGGCCCTTTATCTCTGCTGGGTATGAGTATGCGGCAAGGCTCATGAGCTTGCCTTCATCCTCGCTATATCGCATGTCGCATGCTACGGTTGCCGCGCCGTAGAATATGCCGAGGCTTGTGCTCGCCTTGAATTCGGCGAGGCGCTTCATGTTTCCTCTCTCGCCTATTGAGACGGTGCCGCTCAGGCCGTCTCCAGCGCCGTCAAGGGTTATGACAAGCGCTTCCTTGAAGCCCGAGCCAAAGTAGGCTGCAGCCGCATGTGCAAGGTGGTGCTCCACTACATATACCTTCTTGCCTGCTAGCTCTGGATTTATTGCAGCGAGGCGCCTGCTCGTTACGCTTGCGCTGACACTGTTGCCAGCAGCGCGCCATAGCGCCTTTGGATTCTGGTTTTGGACCAGCTTGTATATGAAGTTGGCAAGATGAAGGCTTGGCCTTGACGGCTTTGGGAGCTCCCTGCGCCACAGCTTCCTGCGCTTCCTGTCCCATGATGGAATCAGCCTAGATATCAGGGCGTTGCCGCCTATCCACGCAAGTGCTACCGCATCTATGCCATCTACCCTTCCATGGGTCGCATACCTTATTGAGTGGTAGGGAAAGCCCACCTCGTTCTTGTTCTTGGTGAAGCGCTCCTCGTTGACAGCACTTATAGCTGCACCTTTGCCTATTATGGCGCAGCCTGAATCATGAGAATCCCCTATGCCTAGCACAGCCATTGTAATCACATTTATCGTATGAAAGCAGTTGCAGAGTACTCAACCACGCTAGAATAATCGCCCGTAGCTGAACCGGAGTTGCTGTACTTCAGAACTACCCCCCTTTTTGCGCCTGCGCTTTTCGCATGCATCATCGCCACTGTTATGGGTCCGAAGCCGCAGGCTGTTATATTTAATTCATCTATAAGTTTATTAAACCTAATCAGGTCCATGGCTTCCATTGCCTTGATGAGCTCGCTGTCCTTTTTCATCGCTATGTCGGCAGGCTCGTAATGGTTCAGGTCGGAGCTTGCTATCACTGTGATGTTGCGCTTGACCTTCTTAAGCGAGCTTTGCAGCGCGTCGTTGATAAGTTTACTTGCATCAATGCTCTGGTCGCCCATGCATATGAAAACGTAGCGCTTGGGGCTTTTGCCCTCGAAAACATGCTGCAGGAACGGAAGCTGCACCTCTAAGGAGTGCTCGTTCATATGCGCCATGTCATCTAGGTCTATGCCTTCATTCCCGGCCAATGCGTTTGAGAGCTCCATGTCATTCTTCGCTATGCCAAGCGGCGTTTCCCAGTCCATGCCAGATACAGCAATAGGAAGGCCGTACCCTGTGTGGTTTGGACCTATCAATACTATCGTGTTAATTTCGTCAAGGCGGTTGCTAAGCGAGAGCGCTTTATATGCATATGCTGCAGTGCTTCCCGAATATTCGTATCCCGCATGGGGCACCTGGTATGCGACAGAAGCTGCTGCAATGTCATTGCCGACATCAGCTTTCCTGATTGAATCGCTTACGAAGCTTTCCAGCTCGCGCTTGCCCTTTGGATAGAAGCTTCCTGCGAACATGTAGCTGCGCGATGCCATAGATGCACCTACATCTATTATGCAATGGAGTTTTTATTATTATTTTGCATTAGTTATTGGTATGCCAGTAATGCTTGTTGACATGGATTACTTCTATGCTGCGTGCGAGGAGCTGCGCCACCCCGAATTCAAGGGCAAGCCGTTGATTGTGGGAAATGCAAGCGCAAACGACAAGACAAGGGGCGTTGTGCAGACATGCAATTATGAAGCCAGGGCATTCGGCATACACAGCGGCATGCCGCTATCTGATGCATTCAAGCTAAAGCCAGACGTCAATTACCTTGAATCAGATGAAGGGTATTATGAGCGCGAATCATTGCAGATAATGGCCATGCTCAGGAGCTACAGCTTCAGAATGGAAGTGATGAGCATTGACGAAGCGGCATTGGACCTTGATGGGATGGACTATGGCGAAGCGCTGGAATTGGCGAAAAAGGTCAAAAAAAGTATAACGGAGCGCTTCGGCCTCAAATGCACTATAGGGATCAGCTCAACAAAGACTTATGCAAAGATGGCGTGCGATGCAGCCAAGCCGGACGGGCTGCTTGTAATTGAGGACAGCCAGGTGCTCGAATTCATAAGCGGCAAAAACATAGGCAAGCTGCCAGGCATAGGCAAGAAGACAGGTAGCATTCTCAACGGCATGGGAGTGCATACAATAGGCGAGATAGCAAAGCTCGACCCAACGCTGCTCATGACCAAGCTGGGATCTTTTGGCATTGAGATATACCTTACCGCGAAGGGCAAGGATCCGAGCAAGGTGATTGAGCAGGGCGCGGCGCTCTCCATAAGCAGGGAGCGCACCATAAGCTTCAGGCCTGCAAGCGCAGAAGCGCTGGACAAGATGCTGCATACGCTTGCAGACGAGGTATGGGATGAGCTCAATAAGCAAGGATACTGGTTCAGGGGCGTTTCGCTAAAGGTGCGCTATAACGACTTTACAGAACACATCAAGAACAGGAGCTTCTCGAACAATGAGGGCTCAAAGGAGCTCATATATGAAAGCGCGAAGAAGATGCTTGAAGGCGTGGAAAAGGGCAAGCGCATAAGAAAAATAGGCGTGCGCGTCTTCGGCCTTGTACAGAGGAAAGGCCAGAAAACCTTGGCTTGAGCCTATTTATTATGCCTAACGGCGGCAGCGCGCAGCGTGAACTTCGTTTTGATTTGTGAACCAAATATCGCAAGGACGAGCCACCATGCTCCTACTGCAAATGACAGTACATTACCTGTCTCCAGGCAGAACTTTGCAAATGCATTGATGCACCTGCATGCACCATTTGCAGGGCAGTAGCATAGAGCAGCATAATAGTTTGCATAGCCGTATACTGTAAGCAGTATGCCAAACACTATGGCCGCAATGCCTGCTATAAAAACAGTTTTGCTTCCGATTTTCATGCCTGCTTTGCACCCCTGCTTTCGTGCAGGCTCTGCAGGTATGCGCGCACTTCAAGCGCTGCCTTGGCGCCACTTCCGGCTGCGGTTATCGCCTGCCTGTATACGTGGTCAGCAACATCCCCAGCAACAAAGACGCCAGGTATCTTTGTCTTTACCTCATCTGTTGTTTTGAGATAGCCCAATTCATCAGCATCAAGCTTGCCCCCAAGGAACTTTGTCACGGGGTCGTAGCCTATTGCAACGAACACGCCATCAACAGGCATTTCCGTTATTGCATTGGTCTTGGTGTTCCTTATCTTTACGCCGGTGACCTTTTTGTCGCCGAGTATCTCCTCAACAACGCTGTCCCATATCACCTTTATGCCAGGATTCGCGAACACCCTGTCCTGCATTATCTTGCTAGCCCTGAACTGGTCCCGCCTGTGCACTATGGTTACGCTGCTGGCGAATTTTGTCAAGTATATAGAATCTTCCATCGCGGTGTCGCCGCCACCTACAACTATCACACTCTTGCCTTTGAAGAACGCCGCGTCGCACGTGGCGCAGCTGCTTATGCCCTTGCCTATGAATTTTTTCTCAGACTCTATGCCAAGCCAGCGCGCCTTGGCGCCGGTAGCGATTATTATGCTATCTGCCTCGTATTCAGAAGAGCCTGTCTTCACCTTGAAAGGCCTTGTGCTGAAGTCCACATCAGTTACTTCGTCAAAGACAAACCTGGTGCCGAACTTCTCGGACTGCTTCCTGAAGAGGTCCATGAGCTGCGAGCCGTCAATGCCATCAGGGAATCCAGGATAGTTCTCAACTGTTGTCGTAAGCAAAAGCTGCCCGCCAGGCTCAAGACCGCTTATGACGAGCGGCTTGAAGTTGTCCCTTGCAGCGTATATTGCGGCAGTGTATCCGGCAGGACCTGCACCTATTATTATCAAATCTTCTACCACTTTCCATCACCAAACAGAGCAAAAGCCATCTGTATTATCGATTTGGGCAAAAAAGCTATTTATATGTATATGCAAAAATCAGATTATTGATTATATGCGTATGACCAAGATAGGCAAGGCCGCCCTTAAGAAAATGCAC
This sequence comes from Microcaldota archaeon, assembly GCA_021816895.1. Taxonomy (GTDB): domain Archaea; phylum Micrarchaeota; class Micrarchaeia; order Micrarchaeales; family Micrarchaeaceae; genus JAKAWW01. The sequence goes on from JAKAWW010000001.1 coordinate 603,708, forward strand.
TTTGTGCACTGCGCGCTGCCTGATATCGCACTTAACGGCATAGACACGAGCATGCGCTTGAATGGGATGGTGCTTGATGCACCGCTGCTTGTGCAGGCAAAGAGCAAAGGCGAAGCGGAGCTTATCGAACGCAGGTTTGGCACTGGCGCAATCGTCTTGTCAAAAAGCGGCGCGAGCATATTTAAAGATGGTAGAAGCGTCACGCTAAATGGCTACGCTCCTTGCAAGGTTGGTGACGGCCTTGAAGCCGCAAAAGCAATCCGCGCAGAAAACAAGGCGGTGCCCTATATAACTAGCAGCGTGGCGCACAAGAGATACGAGATGATAAAGCAGCTCAGGATAGCGATGTTCCTTACCAATTCAAAGAGCATTGCAGAATTGAGGAAAGCGCCAATATACAATGGATGATCACTTGGATAGCGAAGCAGCGCAAACAATGGACAGGAAGGTGCAGCATATAGAGATCGTTGCAAAAAGGCGCACTCAATACGTTGGCAAGACCACTCTTTTTGAATGCGTTGAGGTACTGCCCAAAGGCGGCGCGCTGGAAAGCAGCGATGTGACGCTCAATACTGAGTATCTGTCTAAAGGCATTGACGCACCGATTGCAATATCAGGTATGACCGGTGGCCACGATGCCTTGTTCAAGATAAACAAGAACATAGGCGAAGCAGCCCGCAGGCTTAACATACCGATGGGCGTGGGCAGCCAGAGGGCGATGATCGAAAACCCCAGGCTTGCATATACCTATGACGTGAAGAAGGCAACAGGCAGCAATGACATGCTGCTTATAGGCAACATAGGCGCATCAAAACTCGTTGTATATGAAAACGAAAGAATATCAAAAGCGCTTGAAGCAATAAGCGCTGACGCCATAGCGGTGCACACCAATCCAGGACAAGAAAGCGTGCAGCCAGAGGGCGATATAGATTTCAGGGGCGCATATGAAAGGATATGCGAACTCGCAAAAGGCATAGATGAGCCTGTAATACTAAAAGAGGTGGGCAACGGAATTTCAAAAGATGTGGCAATGAGGTTCAGGAACAAGATTTATGCTATCGATGTGCAGGGAGCTGGTGGCACTACATGGATAGGCATTGAGACATACAGAAGCAAAAGCAAGGAGGGGCTTGTGTTTTGGGACTGGGGAATACAAACAGCGCTTTCAACGATCGAAGTGCTTTCTGCATTCAATGGACCGGTAATCTCCAGTGGTGGCATAAGGAGCAGCACCGACATACTTAAAGGCATAGCGCTTGGCGCGCAGCTTTGCAGCATGGCTGAGCCGGTGCTCAAGGCCGAGCTGCACAACGGAGCCAAAGGCGTATATGATTACATCGAAGCGCTTGAAGAAGGACTGAGAAGCAGGATGGCGGAGCTCGGCTTTAGCAATGTAGATGAGCTCAGAAAGGCGCGCGTGCTCATTAGAGAGCCGCTTGCTAGCATACTCAGGCAAAGGAGGGTAAAGCTTAACCCAATGCATAGGAGCGTGTACGGCAGGGCATGACCCCATAGCACATACATACGAGCATTGCATTGACGCATTGGTGTTATACTGGGCATTCATGTGTGCACTGCACCTGCTGAAAAACAGAGCGTCTGCTACTCATTTGTCGAGAATTGTTGGACAACGCCAGTTAGAGATAGGTTATAAATATTTTGTTAAAGCATGCCTATAGCAGCAAGTGGGGGGAATTTCATGGCGAGCAAGATACGCAGTGAAACTGATTATTCGCAGATAAAGGAGGAGATAGGAGCTGCACTATATGCAAAGGAGCATTTAGCAATGACATTCAGGTCTAGCGTGGGGTATGCGATCAGGACATATGATGGCAAACTGTATGCAGGAGCTAACATAGAGACGTATGGCCAGGAAGGAGGCATTCATGCTGAAAGAATGGCGGTTTATAGGGCACACTTTGATGGTTACAATGGCACTGATTTCAAGAGGCTTACAGGCGTATTCACAGATGCAGGCACTAAAACTAACCAGCCAGTCACGCCGCCGTGCCTGTCGTGCCAGGGCATGCTGCTCGAGTTTGCGCATCCTTACATCCAGATAGTGAAAGCTGATACTGAAGGAAACATAGTGTACGAAGCGTTGCTTGCGGACCTTTACAAGGGAAATCCGCTCACTACGATTTTCCCCACATTAACAACAAGGCAGGGAAAGCCTAGATCTAATATGAATGCAAAACTGCCTTTGGATCAGGAACTTGAATTGCATTATATCAATGACAGGGCCTTCAGGCTTGTTGCAAACGAGATATTCCATGTGGAGAAACCGCAAGGGAGCATAAGCAGATTGTATGATACTATTTCAAATGCATGGTCTGCCGAAACAAGCGCAGATCCGGAAAGATGGAGCAGCGACAATCCGGCATGGGGGCAGTGTGCCATAACCGCTACAGTCGTGAACGACCATTTTGGAGGCACGATACTCCGCACAGAAGTGAAAGGCGTAGAGCACGTAAGTTCCCATTATTACAACCAGCTGCCTGACGGCAGGGTCGTGGATTTTACAAAACAGCAGTTTGACAGCAATGCAACATTTGAAAATGAGCAGGGGCGCACCAAAGAATATATCATTTCATATCCAAAAACGAAGGAAAGATACGAATTGCTACTGAGGAAGATTGAACAACTTTGAGAATACACGCAGCATTGAAATCTATTTATACCTTGCCACACAATCATGAATGGCGAACCAATGCTCCATGTAGGCGACCATAAGATATCGCTTGATAGGAAAGAGAGCGGAAGCACTGTAGATTTCATATCGCATGCACATACAGACCATATAAGCGCCGCGAAGCGCTCCAACAGCATATTGGCAAGCGCGCAGACCATTGACCTGCTTGGCGCACTCGGCATAAATGCAAGCTTGTCTAGCGGATTCTTAAATGCAGAGCTAATGCCCGCAGGCCACATACTCGGCTCAAGGCAGCTTTATGTAAACGATGAAGACAAGGGCACGAGCTATTTGTACAGCGGAGATTTCCAGATGCAGGAATCTGCTGCTGCGGAAAGCATAAAAACGAGAAATGCGGACGTGCTCATCATAGATTCTACATACCCCAACCCGGGCATAAACTTTGGGATTAAAGATGACATTATATCAGACGTGCAGAGCTGGGTTGCCAGTGCATTAAACACTGGCTGCGTGCTGTTTTCGGCATATGCAATGGGCAAGGCGCAGGAGCTCATAGCCGTAATGAATGAGATAGGCATAATGCCAGTTGTAACAAAAAAGATAAGCACGATAAGCAGTGTATACAGAAAGAACGGCATTTCGCTTCGCTACGTATCAGCATACGACGGCAGCGATTACGAGGATATACTAAACGGTGATTTTGTGGGCATATCGGAACAGCGCGACATAAATGAGCTGGCATACAGGCTTCAAACAGTTCATAAAAAGAAGTTCCATACTGCTGTAGTCACAGGATTTGCAAGCTTCATGCACTTTGACACAGACGCCCAATTCAACCTGAGCGACCACGCCGATTTTGCCCAGAGCGTAGACTACATTAATGAGGTAAGCCCAAAGCAGATACTGACTTATGGGCATAATGCGGAAAGATTTGCTGCTAACCTGAGCAAATTTGGCTACAATGCAACCCCGTTCAGCCAGCAATCGTTTATGTTCGCAAAGCAGATAACAGCAATGGGCCAGAAGCAAAAGACAAAGGAATATATTTATTAATGCAAAAACAAAACTATTTGATGCCGCAGTAGCTCAGTGGGAGAGCGTCCGGCTGAAGTGAAAACTTCTTAAGAAGAAGTTTCATCAAGAAGCAGAAACCGGAATGTCGTCGGTTCAAATCCGACCTGCGGCATCTGTAAAAGTGCTAAATTTCAATAGGTTTTATGGCCTAACTCATTAATAATGGTTAGAACTGTACTAAAGATTTTTTATCGGCATTTCTACCGAGATGACATAAGAGTGCTTGAAGTTGTTGCACCCATGAAACAGCAGGCTTAAAAACCAAATTGAAAGAATAGATTTACGCGTTGAGATGAGGTCATGGCAGTTGTAAAAAACCTAGGGATTCGCCGGACCAGCTGCGATATTACGGTTTTATATTATATTTTTCTAGATCCCTTAGCAACTGCACACGGTTATTAAAAACTATTGAGATTATACCAAGTTTTCTCGCTGCTATAACATTTTCTTCTGTATCGTCTATAAATACTACTTCCTTTGGTGAAGCCCTAAATCGCCTCAAAGCATGCATATAAATTCTTGGATCTGGCTTCTTGACCTTCAGATAGCAAGATGCAACACTGCCATTTAACGGTAAATCATTTATGTAGCTTCTTTTCTCGATTTTAAATCTACTTGAACCAACATTTGTTATAACCCCTATTTTATATTTTTTACTTAAAGAAAATATCAACTTCCTTATGTCTTTATTTGGTTTTCCAAGTTTTTTAAACCCATTTAAAACTCCAATTTCTTTCTTTTTGACACCTAGCTTATGTGCGAGTGAGCTTTCAAGCTCGCTTAGAGTAATTTCACCCAGATCCCATTGCTCTTTTAAAGGCAAAAAGATATCAGCAAATGTCTCGCTATTCACACCTAAAATTTTTGATTTGTAGTCTATGTACTGCCTCCAACTAAAATCTATAACTACGCCGTCCAAGTCAAAAATTATAAATCTGATCATAAAATCACCATACAGTATATTCAAGAAGTGTTGTTTTCGTAGCACCATTCAGAGCACTATTAGTTATAGACATTGTTATACCTTTATTTTCCTTTTCCCAAAGTGAGTCATCTGGTCGGCAGAATGATTTGGAAATTTGCGCATGTAGTTGGGGCAGCATATCCAAAGCTTTTTAGATTTTTAATACCGGGCATAATTGCAATGCTGGCATTCAACTTCATTTGCATCGGCCATTTTAATCGCCGATGAATATGTAGTAGTAGAAATTATTTAAGGATATAAGAATTGCATATGCAACGATATACATTTGGAGTTAAACGTCTTTACTAACGCCGACCTGTGGCACCTGTGAAAGTGCTCAATAATAGGAGCCTACTACCCTACAAAAAATATAATACCGACCTGTATCAGTATAAAAGCTAAATTCTTTTGAATGTCAGCTATATGAACACTCGCTAAATGTAATGTTTGCATCGTATTGTGAAGGGTTGTCTACCAGTAAGTACCATTGACCAGAACCAAGAGGCACGTTCACATTCGCGTAATATGAGTCATTGAGCGTATAGTAAAATGGAGTGCTGTAGCCGTTGGTCCATTGGATGTATTCGGAAGGGGTCATTATATACACGACCACAGGAAGCGTTGAAGTAAATGTACAGTTCAGTGATCCGTGGCCAGAAATGGTAAAATTTTTGTAGAAGTAATGATTGGAATATAGAATTTCAGGAGTATTTAATTGGAAAAGGGTATTACTGTATAGTAAAAATGCAAGAACAAAAATCGCTATTATGACAATTGGTATTGTAATAAGCGAAGTGTATAGTTTCCTGTGTGCAGATTTAAACTTAAACAACACGCCCCGTATGAAAAGGGCAACAAGTATTCCAAGAACACCCATAAGGAAACCATCAGTAAATGTGTGTATTAGTCCATGATTTTCTGTATACACGATATAGATTATCATTACTACAACAACAAGCATTAGGTACGCTAGCGCACTTATCATAGCGACACTAAAGAACACGAAAAAGGCTACGACCATTCCAAGGAAAAGTCCGAGTACTCCTATTGCTTTTGCCGAATCTTTCTTGGGCGTGTTTTTTGCGGATTTTTTACTTCTCTTATGGTTGGCCATAATATCCGCCGTGGGACTATTATAATAGAAGCCTAAAAACTAAAAACCCTTTTATTGTCAAAGATATTAATTAAGTTAGCCATTTAGATAACTATATAGAAAAATTTTGCATTTATCGTTATTGCAATATACTATTACAAAAAATGCAGTTGTGAGCAAAGACAATAAGTAATATTAAAGCATACAAAAGGGTAATGTTTATTGGATACATTAATTGGTGTTAGAATGGTAGATAAGATCGTAATGGCAACCGTGGATTTAAACGGAATGCTCACTGGCATAGGCAGAGCACAAATAGTAGAGATTATCTATATAAAAGATGGCAAAGTAGAAAAAATAAGCGAAATAGACGTAAAATGGGACGAAACGCACGAAAAGGAGCAAGAAGGCTTGCACCACGCATCTGTTGCAAAGTTCATCATAGGAAACAAGGTAGATGAAGTAGTGACAGCAGGAGCTGGGCCAGACATGCGGAGCATGCTTGAAAAGCTTGGTATAAAGATAAGGCTCGCAAACGGCTACTACAAGGATTATATATGAATTGCTGCGCAGCTGAAGCTACACGCCGAATCTCCTCTCTCGCTTTAGAAAATCGGATATTGCCCTGTCAAGGTCCTTTTTTGCAAATGCGGGCCAGTACTTCTTGCTGAAATACAGCTCTGAATATGCTGCCTGCCACGGCATGAAGCCGGAAAGCCTGAGCTCCCCGGAGGTCCTTATCACCAGGTCTATGTCAGGCACATCCTTAGAGATCAGGTATTTCTTGAACGAGCTTTCACTAATGCGCTTTGGGAGTTTCCCCTTAGTGCTGTCTTTTGCAATTCCTCCTGCAATATGCATCATGTCCTCCCTGCCGCCATAGCCGAAAAGCGCGAATATTTTCCTTTCCTTAAAGTTTCTTGTCTGCTTTTCCAACCTTTCAAAGCTCGCAAGAAGATTTTTAGGAAGAAGGCCCCTCTCACCTACAAGGATAAGCCTCGCATCCTTCTCCTTGAGCCTTCTTAGTGTGTTTTCATCGTCAAGAAGCTTCGCATATGCGCTAAAAAGGGCGTCGAGCTCGCTCTTGGGCCTTCCTGTGTTCTCAGTCGAAAGCCCCCACACCACTATGTTCCTTATTCCGTAGCTGTAGCACCACTCGCTAAAATCCAGGAACTTATCAATCCCAAGGCTGTACGCACTTGATATGCTGGCAAGGTTGGAGCGCGCCCATCTCCTGTTGCCATCAGGTATTACAGCTATTGTCTCTATTTTTTTGTTCTTCAACTACTCACGCGTTTGGTTTATGGCAACATTTTTTTTGCTGAGCTTTGCTTGATTGGTCATATTATTTTTCACATTGCATTTCAAATATTTATCTGTTAGGCTCCAAACCCCATGGAGCAATGCCACCAGCATTTGCAACAACAAAACTAAAGGTTTAAATTCAACGCTGTAAAAATATAGTTTGTAAATGCGACTGTAGTCTAGCCTGGTAGGACATCGCCTTGCCAAGGCGGTAACTCGGGTTCAAATCCCGACAGTCGCATATTATATATATTATATTCATTGGATACTTATGGACAGCAAAGTTTTTGAGAAGCGCACAAGCATTATGGAGCTTTTGAGTGGGAAGAGGATAATACTCGTAACACACCTGAAGGACATTGATGGAGTAAGCTCTGCTGCCATAGCAGTAAGCTCGCTCAGTCCAGAAAAGGTAATATTTTCAGACTATGGGAGAGTACCCGCTTTAGAGCTATTGAAGGATTTTCCAGGATCACAGAAAGGCATGGCGATAATATTTACCGATATAAGCCTTAGCGAGGATGCTTCAGACGTGTATAAAGAGTTGTTCGGCAAGCTGAAAAGTGATGGAGACATTATAATCTGGCTTGATCACCACCCCACACAAGAGAAGGCAGTCCACGTCCTTCAGGATTTTGCAGACTTTGCAGTTGCAGGGGAGCAGAACATGTGCGGCGCCGAATTGCTATATGAAGAGATAATAAAGCCGTTGGGGCTTTCCAGCACTAAGATAGAGACAATTAAAGAGATGGCGCATATATCTGACTTCAACATAAGCGGAACGCCTTTTGATGAAAAACTTAGGAAAGCTACCAAAGCGATATCAAGCTATCTTGATGACAGGACAGGCATCCAGGAGGGACTTCTCAGGATTTCAAAGGCCATAGAAAATGACCCCAACAACTTTGACAGAGACAGCTTTGTGTCAGAAAGGGCTGAGATTTATGAGCGTGCACAAAAGCGGCTGAAGGATGAGCTGGCAAACAACACATACATAGTGGGCAATGATATTGTCAAAGCAATAGTAGGATTCAACACTGCAGGCTCTTTGCAGTCGAACGACGGATGCTATTTCCTGCTTGAGCTTGACAAGGCAAGAAATGGAAATGCGAACACTGCGATATATGTGAAGGTAAAATTGGGCACGTGCCATATTAGGGTAAGTAACAAAAGCATAGACACGCTTTTACTTGCGCAGGCGCTTAACGGCAATGGGCATCCGGCAGCAAGTGCATTCCCCATTCCAAAGGATTTCGTCATCGACAGCAAGGAAGGCATGAGAAAATTTGCTGATTTTATAGATGGGAAGATCAAAGAGATTTACAAGACTGAGGACAGGATAGAGAAGACAAAGGTATAATGCGCAGCATAGCAAGATATTTAAGCTTATAATAGGAATATTCTTGTAGGTGACTATATGAAGATAAGCGAGATATATGACATGGACATATATAGCGATGGCGGCCAATACCTGGGAGAGGTGCGCGATGCCATAATAGATCTTGAGCGTGGTGAAGTTAGCAGGCTGCTCATGGAAGAATGGCGCAATGCCAGCAAGGAAGAGGTAAAAAGGCTGCTGCTGCAGAAGAGCGTCATATTCAAGAATATAAAAAGCATAGAGGACGTAGTGCTTGTTTCAACCGGCAATCAGTACAAGAAGAGCGAGAGCGAAAACGCTTCAGAAGTATCTGACTTGATAAACAGGTAAACTGACTGCTTTTTATACTTTTTTGTTAAATCTTTAATCGATTGTTTTATTTTTAATGCTTTTACTGATGGTGCTTCTATGGGCAAATTTCCGATTGCAGACGCAGAAATATCAAAGGTTTGGATTTGCAAGAAATGCAAGGCTAGAAATCCTGCTGGCGCAGAGAAATGCAGGAAGTGCGGCTACAAGTATCTAAGGCCCAAGAGGAAGAGTGTTAGGGCTAAGAAGTAGCCAAAACTTGTAGTTAAAAGGTGAATAAAATGGTAGAGCTTACACCAATAGAGCAGGCGGTTTTGAAGGCTATGCAAGAGCTTGGGGCCACAAAGGAAGACAGCATAAAGACCGCTGACGACATAACGAAGAAGTCAAACAGGCCGAAGGGGCTTGTAACTAATGCACTTGTGACCCTGGTGCAGAAGAGCCTCATAAAGAGGGTTGCCAGGGAAAAAGCGGCAGGCTATTATATAATGAAGCAGCAGTGATTGCACATGGATGAGCCCTCCGAGTACGTAGACTTCATGGCAAAGTACAAGGACTGGATATCGATAAAGAGGCTGGGCATACGCGAAGACACGAAGCCTGAAGAGATAGCGCATCATCTTGCTGGGATAAGGAGCATCGCAGACAGCAAAGCTTATTCTTTGCTTGGCATAGACACGGCAAAGCTTGACGCATTTGCAGAAAGCATCGTTTCAGGAAGGCGCAAAAGCTATGCAGCGCTTGGCGAAGCTTATGCTTCATTGCAGTCAAGCAGCACTGCCGATGCGGTAAAAGAAGCATGCGGCGGAAAACCGCTAAAGAGCATAGCTGAAGCTTATCTTCTGAGCAGGATAGCAAAGGATATGGGTTTTGATATTGCGGTAGAGCAGCTTGCCCTTTCCAAGGCATATCCTGAACTCAAGCCGCCAAAGGCGCTGGGCAGAATGGGCAAAGGCAAAAAAGAATAAGCCAATGCGCCTAGTACCTTATATGTATCTTGCTCATTGACCCGTTTTGCACATATGCATACTCGCCTGTTCCATCTATGTTCCTTTTTATCGTGTAGAAGCCATCGGGCATTTCGCTTCTTAGGAATGCTTTCGTCTTTTCAAACAGGTTGCCACTTTCGGACGCCCTTATTGCTTCGGTATTGCCAGTAAGCCATCTGTGCAGCTCTATGTACTGCTCCGCGTTTATTGTTACTGTGTCCATGCTTATGGATATGTTGTTGATAAGCTTTTCTTTTGTTGTGCTTATTGTTATGGGCTCCACTACGCCTTGAGCGCCGCTGCCGAAGCCGCCAAGGATGCCTTCCAGGTGTATGACCTTATTTGAATCGCTCAATCCAAGCTCTGCATCTTCGCACTTCGAAAGCTGGTCCAGCAAGCTGGTAAACGACTGCAACGAAGCTGAAGAGTAGACATTCCCTGTTTGCGATGGCAGAACAAGCGCTTTGTCAATTTTTAGCTTTCTGATAAATTCCTTGAATTCCGGCTGCTTCCTTATTCCACTGAGCCACGCCCAATATCTCTTTATGTCTGGATCCTCCTCTATATATTTTATGATATCTTGCTCCTCCTTATCGCCATTCACATTGAACTGCTTGAACTTATGGTCAAGCAAATCTGTCAGGCTGGAAAAGCCGGATAGTGGCTCTGGACCGACATCAGGCCTTTTCTGCATCTCTTCGAAAACAGCCCTATTGAAATTTCTCATTTCGTGGACAAATAGGAAGCTTGCAAAGTAGATCGCTTGTTTTGAAAACGGCACGTGGTTTACAAAAAATTCAAGGACTTTTTCTGATATGCTCATACCGTTTTCGAGCTTGTATACATGTGCTATCTTTGAGCTTTCAAGAGCCTTTGCAACATTATACACATATACGATCTCTGAGAATTTACCGTGGACTACAGGGTATTCCTTGAAATATTTCGTAAAATCAGAAAGGGCCATATGATATGCACTTCTTAATGAATAATGTATTGCTGCAATCTCAGGATCATGGGTTATCCACATGAGCACGCTGCCTGCACCTTGGGTAAGCTCGGCATTGGGAGCAAGCTCTGGGTCGTATATGGCAATATCGGATGATACCACAAGGGCCGATTCCCCGTCGCCCAAGCCCCTTGCTGCTTGGTCCAATGACATTACGCCGCCAACGCACGCATATGTGGTAGGATAAAGCATTGCATGGCGCAACATAGAGATAACTGGCCTATATTTCTGCTCATCCTCTTCGATGAGTTTAGAGCTTACAAGCTCTAGGGCTATCTCTAACTCCGGCCTGCTCCTGTCAGGATTGCTTTCGCTAGAATAATAGATTGTCCTAATCGGCTTATCCATGAGAGATGAGAATTTCTTCTTGTCTGACACGATGCCCTTGATGAACTTGTACAGGTTGTCCGCAACAAAGGTGACGTTGCCTTCCGCAAAGCTTGGCAGCACTATGTTTTTGTTGCCAAGGCCCTCTTCTATCTTTTTTGGGTCTACATAGGATTTGCTTAATATTTCATCGATTTCCTGATTGCTTATTACTCCTTTCTCCATGAGCGGCTTTACTACAGCAAGAGCGCCATCAAGCGAATTGGTGCTCTCCAAGCTTGCCAAGATTATATCCATATTGGCTTTTTCATCGCGAAGCTCGTTGAATGAATAAGCATGCCCAAGGTAGTTGGACCCGAACTTGCCAGCTATGTACTCTTCTACCGGCCCATATGGGTAGCTAAGCTCTATCAAGTCTTCCATTTCACGGATTTTTTCCCCAAGCGCATTTGAATCTTCCTTCACCATTGCGTACAGCTTTTCGATTACACCCTTTGCGGTAAGGGCCTTTGCAAGCTCTGCAGCACTTATGCTCAGGTGCGGTGTAGCAACAGCGATTTCGCTTATCCCAACATTTTTCTTTGCCATATTATCACTTTGCATAGCACTACAAAACTAATATCTATAAATGTCTATATGCAATTAGACAATTAACAAAGCTTGTTTTTATGTAAAATTTTGTGAAACAAGTAAACAACATTTTACTTGCTGTGATGTCCAAAAAAAGTAGGGTATAAAAACATTAATGAACTAATTGGTATCAGCAAGGGCGACTTGGTGGGGGAAGCCGTACTGGACAATGAGACGGTGGCCGGTGAGAAGAGCAGCTTCAACCACCTCAAAAAGCATTATAATATACTTACTATTTCTGACATAGGAGGAGGCACAAGGTACACAAGCAAGGATAATCTTGTAGGCCTTGCCGAATACCTCAGCAGGGCAAAAGAAGATAAGCCTGACTTACTAATAATTATTGGCGGGCTTTTCCCAGACATACCAAGACTGGGCTCTACTTCGAGCATGAACAAGAAAAAGGTGCTTAGTCCTGGAATAGACAGGCTAGATGATGCTGCCGCAATAATGAAGCCGCACATACTCAGGCTTCTAGAGGCGATGCCCAAAGCAACCAAGATTGTATACACTTTCAATTCTGAGGATTGGGCCAATATAAGAACACAGGAACTAAAGTTAAAGGATGAATATCTTTTCTATATAAGCAGCGTGAAAAAGAGGATAGACGAAATTACCGAGAAGCTACTTGGAGTAGAGGCGATAATAAGGGTAGCCAAGATTTCCGCTTCGAAGCTCGAAGAGCAGCTGAAAGCAGATCCGAAGAATCAGGATCTGATTAATGAAAGGGGCAATGTCAAAAGGAAGCTTAGGATAAGAAATGCGGAATATGCCGATCTTGCGAGAACGCTGAAGCCGCTAGAGACGTTATATGCAAACGCCTTGAAGCGCACGAGCTCGAAAGACATAAAGGACATGCTTGATGAGGAGCTGAAAAATCAGGAGCTTGTGCAGGAAGAGCTGGACAAGCTTGGCCAGCACGAAACCGAGGAATACTTGAAGCTGGCAGGAAAGGCGAAAAGGATAGCAAACACGATAAGCAGGCTTACTAAGCGCTATACGGAAGCGATGGAAAGTGAAACAGAAAATAGCGAGCACAAGAGGCTAATGCAAGCGCTGCTGTACACGCACAATGCACTTCCAGACAAAGAGACTGCGACGCTAATAGAGAAACATGTCAGGGCATACTACAAATATCTTATAGACTCCACCTTTGGTTTTAGGAAGAGCATTATAGTGCAATCAGAAAATTCCGAGATGGGCATAGGGCAAAACTCCGATGATGAAGATGCCGAAGAGAATGCGTATACAAACTTTGCTGTTTATACAAAAAAACTGGACAAAAGCTACCTTAACGTTGCGGTAATGGGATCTTCAAGCAGATACGCCAAAAAGAGCAACGACGTGCCGATAGAAAAGCTTTATACAAAGCTCAGGAACGGCCTTGCTGAAGGCCATGACCTCAATGCTGCCCCAATAAACGTCCTTGTTACAGGACACAATACCTATTCTACATTCACGCTTACACCCACATATAATCAAGGGGCAATAACGGCGTTACTTGCAAGTGGACCTTTCTGGGATGTTAAAAAAGCCGCAAAACTCGCTGAAAAAGATTATAAGACGGATGTTACTACCGCAACACAGAAAGGCCCGATAGGAAGCGGAGCGCACATGCTCAAGATAGAAGCCAGCAAGATAACGCACGAAGATATAACAAGCGACCTGCTAAAGGTTTATGCGGCAATAAGGTACAGGAAGGAGGCCAGTGCCAGCAACATGTCAAAGGTACTTTCGGAGATGGAAGCGGCAAAGGAGGCGCCTAAAAATGGCGATGCACTGGGCAGCAAAATCAATCTGGAACGCTCCATACTTAAGAGTAAGCTACCTTCAGAGCTGAAGAGAGACGACCTAGCAAATGATTTTGTAAGCAAGAAGTTCATAGAATCAATGGTTTCCAGCAACGAAAAGCCACAAAACGATTTGAAAACTATTAAGCTTGGGGTAATAAGCGATGTTCATATGGGCAGTTATGCAGATGTGCCGCTACTAAAGAAAGTTACGGAAAGCCTCATGGAAAAGAAGCTAGACATACTAGTACTTGCAGGGGACAACATAGAGGGCAACTACAACAACTATAAGAATGTACCAAGGCAGGTTAACAAGGTTGGCTACCATGACAATTTTGAGAAGGAGCTGCGGAAAATGGGCTATAACGAAGAGCAGGTCGCAAAATTCATGCTGGAGCTGATAAGGACAGATGACAAGAAGGTCCTGCAGAACATAGAGGAGCAATCCAAAGAGCTGGCAAAGATTACAAGCGAGCTTGTATATGACGTGCTTTCGAGAGGGGGCGTTGTGGCTATCGCTTCAGGGAACCATTATAACAAGACCACAGGAGGATGGCAATTTGATGAAGCAACACGGATAGGAAGCGAATTTGAGAGCTATGTGCGCGGCAGGGCTGGAGATCGTGCAGAGAAGTTGCTTGAGAATTTAATAGTGATACCTGGAAGCGAATATGGCGGCGATCTGGTGAATATAAACCTTCCAGGGGGAACGTCGCCGCTAAAAATGAGGATAGAGCACGAGGGGGGCAGGCTGCCAAGCGAGAGCGTGAAGATTGCAGAACGATCAAGAGATGATGAAAACACAAAAGTCATAATAAAAGGGCACATACATGTAAGCGAAGATATCGACATAGGAGGCAAGTTCATACTTACCTGCTCTACAATGCAGGATTCTGAAAGCAACCCATACTTAAACAGGATAAATATACCGGTTAACGACATGCTGAAGGGAGCGATGTACGCAGAGCTTTTGACCGTTAAGAACAAGGTGAAAGCGATAAGCACAGAGCCACTGATAAAGTTGAATTTGGCTGATAAATTTGACCTGCTACGCAGAGAGGTTGACAATAGGCTTATGACGGCAAATCTACATCAGCGCAATAACAAAATAGCATCTGCGAACTGACATTCTCACGCAAATAAGTTCTGGCAATCGCGTTTCAAGGTTTGTTTCGTCTATTGACATAACAAACTACAACATTTTTGAAGTTGGATATTGCTGCGGTATTTCTCACTTGGAATTGGTGTGAAGCTCGCCTTTTGGCGCTGGTTGCCCTGCTCTTTTACCTGAAAAAATTTCAAGCGAGTTTTATCCCCGCAAGGAAGAATACTTCTATTACGACTTCAACTATTATAAGCAATATAACTATCCATTCCAAGATTTCGTCCCATTGGCTGCGCAGCACGTCTGCTATGAAAGTGCGCCTGTTGTTGATTATTTCTAGCTTGCTTTCAAGCGAAACACGCCAGTAGGATAGCTTGAATGCTTCGTCATACAGTCCATAAAGCCTTGAGAGGTACCACTCTCCGAATCCAACAATAGTGTCATTCATTATATTTAGCATGTCAAGGGTTTTGCCGTAAAAGTTGCCGAGCTGGACGTTCAGCTTTTTCAAAGTGCCTCTTTTCTGCAGAACAAGGACGCCAGGTATGGTTTTCTCAGCGGCACTTATGATCTTTGTCATGTTGGCATCATATATGCGCATTTCGAGCAGCTGGGCGTTAGCTATTTCTGTTATTATGAGCTCCTGCTCGTATGCACCAGTAGGATCGACCATAACGGCGCTTTCCCACCCAACATAAAGGATGTCGTCATCGTTATAAACGAGGTTTCTCTTCGTAACCTCGTTTACATATTGATCTGACAGCATGTCGCTGCTCTGCTCGTCTATGAGCAGGCCTGCAATCAGCTTCGTTTCCTTGATAGAAAGCTTGCGCCTATCGGCATTTATGAAGTAAAACCTATAAGCCTCGCTCTGATCGCTTGCGTGTATCTTGGCTATCTTAGACAGAGCCCTTTCTATCTTAGAACGTTCCTTCGCCGCAGCACTATTGAGGAATTCCTTTATGTCATTGCTAAATGTTACTTTTTGCAATACGGAAAGCTCACCATTGAACTGGTACCTGAAACGTATGGAGAACACGCCAGTATCATAAATCGCTACCTGCACCTTGAATTTCAGCTGCTCAGCACCAGCACCATAATAAATGTCATGAAGGTTGAATATCGACGGAATGCTGAATATTGCAATCTCCTCTGGAGAGGGATGCACATATTCGTATTTTGAAAATTCCTCCTGGTTCTTAAGAAGGCCCTTCAGCTGCTCCCCGCTAAATCTTGCACCCGAATCATATATGAATAAATTAATAATTTCACAATTAGCGTTCATGTTACCACCAAAGGCAAGCCAGAAAAACTAGCAATATACATCTGTTTTTAACCTTTAAAACCCTTATGCAAAGCACTATGATTTTTAGAACTTTGCTTTTGCCATCTGTTGCTGGCCTAGCTTGAGTTTACCAGCAAAATAGCCTTTTCAACGTGCCCTTTCGCCACACTCTTTTTATATATTAGCGAAAAATATGTCTTGGTGCTTGGTTGATTGGAATCCTTGTAGTGCTAATACTGGCTTTCGATTTTGTCATATCTGTATGGAATGCGTATGCCAGCGGCTACAACATTGGCATGCTTAGGAAAGCCGGCAATAACAGCGGCTTTAGCAGGGCAGCCGCGTATTCTGGCCTGGCGCTGGCGCTTGTGGGCATGACATACGTGCTTGTTGTAGTTTTGAGCGTCATAGCTTACGCGCTGCAATATGTTGGCATTGGCGTTGTAGATTACGCACTTGCCTTTGATTTCCTTGTTTTCGGAATCATGATCATCGGATTTGGTCTTATGATAACCATACAGTCCATAATAATAGCAGCCCATAGGAGAAGCTTTGGGAGCATCGCCATCGCGCTGTGGAACACCTTTGCAGAAGTATGGGACATAGCAAGCTATGCTGAGGGCTTTAGGGCTTCAGTGCAGATGCTAAAAGCCAATAAGCAAAGCAGGGCAAACGCCTATGTAATAGTGCTAGTGGCATTGCTCATTGCGTATATTATAACTCATGCCGCATACAAGCACGGCTTAAGGAAAGCAGGAAGTCAAAATGCATAAATTTTGCAAATTTTCAAAACTTATTTGATAAAATGTAAATAAAAATAAGCTTTAAATATAAGGAAAATCATACATATATGTGTGATTGCATGATTAAGGAAAAGGAGCATAAAGACCACAGAGGCGCTTGGACTACTTTAAATTATACTATGGGCGGGATCCTACTAACACTTGGTACTATAGATGTAATGCTTACCAACAATAACGGGATTCCAACAGCAATTTGGATTGGATCGAAAATGGCGCCATTTATAGCAGGTGGCTTAAGTATCTGGGTTGGCAGAGTTATTTCGCATTCAGATACAGGTAGTAGTGGATTACTAAGGACGTAATAATTTATTGCAGTAACCTATTTGAATAAAGAAAAGGATTATACCTGGCAAACTTACATAAATATAAGAAAAATCACTTCAACACATGTGGTTCTATGTATAAGATCAAAGAAAGGGCAGATTATGGGAAACTTACACATAAGCAATTTTTCTTTTGGAGTTCATTTGATCTAGGGGTAGGTATTACGGCATGGACTGCAACTACAATATCTTACTTGCACGGTGCCTTGAACTCCATCAACGAACCGCAAATGCACCTTACATTTCAAGGTGGGGCGACGATTGCGCTTGCGATAGCAGCTATAGTGTATACTCAAGCAGGAATCTTTGGCTTTTTAAAGCTTGCTAGCGATAAATTTAGTAACAGGCTTAGGAATGATGATAATATTTAGCTAGGCATTCTTATTTTTTAGCATACAAAGTAAAAATATTTGGTGAAATCATGAAAGTATTGTTTGTATGCAAATTTAATGTTGGCAGAAGCCAGATGGCTGAAGCATTCTTTAATAAGCTGTCGAAGAAGAACCATTCGACCAGCTGCGGGGTTGATCCATATTACGTCAAACATTACAATGCCAAAGTCGCAAATTATCCAAAATCTAAAGTGATTGATGTAATGGCTGAGAAGGGGATAGACATCTCCAAGAACAGGATAAAGATGGCAAATAGGAAGATGGTCGATAATGCAGACATGGTAATTGCCATCATGTCAAACGATAGGGCAAAGAGAGACCTGCCAAAGTACATAATGAATTCTCCCAAATTCAGGCTTTGGGAGATAGCGGATGCGAACGCGAGATACGCGAGTTCAATGTACGAGGCGCAGTCCGGAAACAGGGACAAGATATACCTACTGGTCAAGAAGCTGATAAATGAGATTGGCTAATTTTATACTAGATAGTAAGGCGTTAAAATCTCTTTCTTATTTTTTAGGTTTGGCTATTATCATAAAACTCGGAGCTTTCTCCTTGATTCCAAATTTTCTCATTGCGATAAATTCAAATCCTACCGCGAGCAAATCGCCCTTTATGCTTTTGATCGGCTTGTTGAAATCTTCAGCTACAGTATATACAAATCTTGAAGTGCGCGTCTTTTTTAGTATCCTGTGAGATTCCTTCAGCACACTAATCCATCTTTTGTCATTTGATAAGCCAGACCTTCTGACTAATACAACATCTTGAGAGTTTGACTGCACGGGAACATTAGTGGCCGACGCAGTTATAATCTTAATGTTGCGCTGCTTCAACTTTCTTGCTAAAGCTCTTGCCTGTTCATTCATTTCAACTGACAAATCAATGCAGCGTATCATTCCATCCGGAACAAATTCCTTAGCCAGGAACAGTTCAAACACACATATACCAGATGCCAGACTCGTTATATTATAGTAAGGTTTAAACTTCACGTATCTAGAAAGCAACACAACCTCAGAGAAGCTAGCTGTGGTTGCAACAACTTTAGGCCATACCCTAGACAATACCTTATTGTATGATGTTTTTATTACTGTTATTGGCTTGTCTGGTGTATCATAAATTTTCTTGTACTCGGCTTTTGTTATCTTATTCACCGAAGACATTTCTTCATCTGTTGGAATTGCACCTACAGTATCTAAAAGGTGCTTTCTAAATCTTTCTTTCAAGGAGCTTCTCATATTGTATCGCCAATTGATGCCATACTTCAATTAGGATAGATGCTGACTTTATCCCCAAAATTTTCAAATGCTCCCGTCGGGATTTGAACCCGAGTTTCGGCCTTGAGAGGGCCGCGTCCTTGACCGGGCTAGACGATGGGAGCCCTATCATGCTTTTTTCCTTACAATTCTAAAAAGCTTTGCGGTATTGGCACTTTCAGTGCCAATCATCTCTGCTATGAGCTCCTTCATATATGGATCTGCGGAAGAGAGCTCGGAAAGCACATCAATTATTTCCTTTTTAGCCATTTCTACTTTGCTGAAGTCGTAATCGCCCTTCCTTATGCTTTTTGTTGCTGCATCTAGCAATACTGAGAGCTCTACTATCCTGTCTGCCAGCTGGCTATGTACCCCTTTTATGGCTATGCTTTTTTCAAACTGCATTATGCGCAGTATTGTATTGACAACGCTCCTGCTGGCGAACATAGGCACCGCATTTACATAGCCTGAGATGCACTGTACTGCTTCGTCAACGGGCTTGCCCTCAATCGCGAATTCAGCAGGCAGCGAAAGCAGGTTTATGCTGCGCTTTCCGTCGAATATTGAGGCGTATTCTGAAAGTTCCTTCTTGCTAAGGGTGTAGAAAAAGCCGACATATGAATAGATGGCTCCATGCATGCCCTTGCACAGCAGCTCGCTGCTCAAGCTGCTTTCTCCTTTTGACATGCTTATGAGACCTTTGTGAAACCTTAGCTCTGCTAGCATCTTCCTTGAGTAAAGCCCTGTCGAGCGCCTTGTGCTCCTTATGCCTTTTGCGTGCCTCCTTGCAAAAGAGAGCATGTATGTTATGGTTTTCAGCGGCATTATGTCCAACGTTGCCCTGAGTTCAGCCTTCACACTGATTTCTGCTTGTGGTATGTTGAAGCTTTGGGTCCTCAAGAGGTCACCGAGTCGAAATGTATAAACTTTCCATGCATGTATTTATATTGTTATCGCCTTCCGGCCTTTCGGTTCTCCACTGCTTCCTTTATGGAGTATTTTTTTATTACCTTGGCCTTTACGGCATCTATGCTTCTTGGATCAACGCTGCTCTCTATCTGCATGAACTTGCTTTTATACGCATTGAAAGCCTTTATGGCTGCAACATATGCGTCCCTTTCGTGCACGTTCTTTATGCGTGTCGCTTTGGCAAGCTCGCGCTTTTCCTGGGTCCTCAGCACACGCTGCGGATAGAACAGCGTAGAATTAAATGCCGCATTTGTCTTGTCTATCATGAAGCTGTGTGTTGGCTTGTCGCTTGCTATCAGCACGGGCGTGCCTATGGAGCTTATGCGCTGTATTATCCACTCCTCGCCAGCAAACGCCATATGCTCTAGAAGCACAAGATTGCCACGCAGGTCTATACATGCTATTCCTACTGTCTTGCCTGGATCTATGCCTGCTATTACGTACGCAGTATACACCTACTTTGTCTCGCTAAGGGCATACGCAATTGTATTGTTGAATGTCTGCGGTATCGCAAGGTATTTGCAATTTGCTATGAATGTGGGAGTTGATATCACATTGTAGAAGTTCGCAAGCTGGGCCTGGTAAGCGAGTGCAGTATATGAACTGTTCAAGCACTGGTTAAGCAAGGCAGAATTTAGATTTGATGAGCTTGCTATGCCCGAAAGCGTTGAATTGCTAAGTGGGTAGCCATTGAAGGCGCTCGACAGATTCGCTGCATATGCGCCGATCTTTCCCTGCTTGTAAGAGCAGAAAAGGTATTTTGCGATATCCTGGGTTTCCTGCACGCCGTATTGAGCGTAGAGAGTCTGCGCTCTAGGCCCGAAGACGAAATCGTAGCTCACGTTTAGCGAATTGCTGTAAGTAGTTGAAGCCTTAGCTGCAAGCTCTATCGCTTTGATTGCTCCAGGAGCATATGGGTCAACGACAAGATATACAGGTATGGGCTTTGTGGTTGTACAAAGGGCTTTGCCGTATATGCTTATCACGCCGGGCGCAACTACAGTGTTGTTTGTGTAAAGCACCGGCTTTATCGTCTGCAGGTAAGCCTGCTCCAGGGAGAGATTTGAGCTAAGCAGAACAGAGAAGTTGAATATCGTGTTGCTTAGGTATGGGTCCTTGAAAGGCACAACTACGAACCATGCGCTCTCGTTTGGAATGTAGCTTACGGTGCTTTCGTTCACCAAAGAGTAGTAAGGCAGCAACGACAGAGATGTGTTCACAGTAGAATAGCTTGCAAGTATCCGCCCTACTGCCTGAAGCACCTGGGCGTTCGTATAGTGCAGAGAAGCGCATGTGCCGTTTACTATGCCGTATGGGCAGTTCTTCACTAATACTGCCTGCTTGAACGTCGCCAGCGAGAAGGAAAAAGCTACAAGCACCACCACAAGCACTATCAGCGCTACGTGCAGATAGTCGAGACCGTAATGCTTCAGAGCTGGCTTCACTATGAACACTGGCTCGCTTTCCTGCTTTGCCGCTTTTTCAGTTTTTTTGCTTTGCATCTTGAACACCTCAGCGGGCCCGGCGGGATTTTCATCATTGGGATTTTGAACCCGCGACCTTCACCTTAGGAGGATGCCGCTCTATCCAAGCTGAGCTACGGGCCCACCACATCTGATTTATTTATGTCACTAATCAATATAAACCATATGCATAAACTAATCAAGCAAATGCGTTGTCATTGCAGGGCGTTAGTACATATCTGATACAAAGACGGCTAGCGCGCAGGCAGTCGCGTCTGAAAACTCCTTCTTTCGGTCGTACATGCCTTTTGTAAGTATGCCATTGGTGCCAAGTTCGGTGCGCACTGCTTCGCTGCTCATTTTTGAAATTGATGCCATTGCATTAGCAAGGCCTTCGCCGCGGTCAAGCATCTCTGCCAGTGCCTTTGGCAACATCACCATGGAGCTTGACCCAAGGCCGATCTTGCCTTTCTTGTCTACTATTGCTACCCACCCATACACAAATATGCCGTAGCTGTTCTTAGATGTTATTCCTTCTGCGCCAACACCCATATCTGCATGCTCCTTTTCCATTGCAGCGCGAGCCCTTCCGATTGCGCCGCGTATGCCTTCTTCGTCGCCTACGGGATCCTCACTCACTACGGACTTTACTTCCGTTGATACGAGCTCCGCTTCTGGGAAAACCTTTACCAGCGATTCAGATACCGCACCAATTTTAAGCTTGTTGGTTGTGCCTATTGCAATCTTCATTTAAAACACCTTGTTAGGGCACGCATTATTTACAGGCTATACCTTCGCGAGTATGCTTGGATAATCTGTTGCGATGCCATCAACGCCTTTTTTCTTGAATTCCTCCATCTCTTCCTTTGTATTTATTGTCCACGCTATGACTTTGAAGCCGTTCTCATGGGCGCGCTCTATGTCCTTGCTGTGGGTAAACCTATACAATGGAAGCAGGTAACTTGCACCGACAGACTTTGCAGTTGCTATCGGATCCCTGTAGCTTGCATATATAAAGCCTATTTCTATGTGCTTGTCAATCGACCTTACCTTCTTCAGTGCTTCCTCATGAAACGAGATCACTATTGACCTCTCGTTTAGCTTCCGCTTTGATATCTCATCGATTATCGACTTTTCCGTTCCTGGCTCTTTTATCTCTATCAGTATCTTGTCAACCTTGCTGTCTATGAAATCCAGCGCCTCGCCTAGGGTTGGAACTCTTTCGCCTTTAAGGTCAAATGCCTTTATCTCCTTGAGTGTGAAATCGCTCACGTAGCCCTTCGCGCTGGTGAGCTTGTCAACCTTCTCGTTGTGGAATACAACGAGCTTCTTGTCCTTTGTGCTCCGAACATCAAGCTCCACAGCGTTTGCACCGCTCTTTATCGCCTCTGCAAAGCTGGCAATGGTGTTCTCCGGAACATCGCCGCCAGCGCCCCTATGGCCTATTTTCAGCATGCAATCACATCCTGGTCAATGCGTCTATGCCCAATATATCAAGCACCTTTTCCATCACGATCTTGAATGAATCAAGCAGCGCAAGCCTTGCGCTCCTGAGCTTAGGCTCTGCATGCAATACTGGGCACTGCTCATAGAACTTAGCAAAAAGGTCAGCAAGCTCTATGGCATATTCTACCATCGCGCTTGGCCT
Organism: Microcaldota archaeon; assembly: GCA_021816895.1. Classification (GTDB taxonomy): domain Archaea; phylum Micrarchaeota; class Micrarchaeia; order Micrarchaeales; family Micrarchaeaceae; genus JAKAWW01. The sequence continues at coordinate 626,467 of JAKAWW010000001.1, forward strand.
GTATTCTTTTGCCGCTTTCCTTATTACAGCATCAACAATTGAAAGCGCTTTGACAAGAGCGAATTCGTATTCAGAGCCGAGAAGCTTTGCCTCGTCGCCGTTGTATTCAAAATTGCCAGCTTCTTCAAGTATGCGGCTTGCCCGCGCATACATATACTGCAGATACGGGCCTGAATTACCCTCAAAGTTCAGGGCGCGCTCCCAAGAGAATACTATTTTCTTCTCTACGCTAGGCTTCAGAAACTCGAACTTTATTGCTGCTACGCCTACGCTCCTTGAAACACTCTCCTGCTCTTCTGGGCCGAAGCTGAACCTGCCCGTCATGGACTGAAGCGCCTTTTTCTTTGCTTCGTCAAGCAGCTCGTCAGCGCTGTAGCCCATCCACGTGCCTTTTCTGCCGGAAATGCTGCCAGATTCTATTTCGACTTCGCCATACGCAAGGTGCCTTATGCTCTCTGAAATGTCATCCCTTCCCATTACCCTGAAGGCAAGCCTTACTAGCGCCTGCGGGTAGCTCTGCCTTGCATCTATTATGTTGACGCCAATCTTTGCGGGGCCAAAATTCATCTCCGTGCCGTCAGGGCTTGTCGTATAGACAGGCTTGCCGTTGGGCTGCTTTTCCATGAACGCCTTGTAGTGGAATGGATCAGGTATTATGCCGAATTTCCACATGTGAAAAGCTATGTCCTTGGCAAGGTAAGTAGGCACGCCGTTGCTCCTGACGAGCACCTTTGTGCTTTCCTTGATGCCCTTGTATTCCTTTGGTATCGTGCTAATAGATGACAGGTCTATTACAATGCAGCCCTTGAAATCACCCTCTTCGGCTTTCTTGGCAAAGCCCTTCTGCTCGAGTATTTCAAGCCCCTTGTCAAGGATCTTGTTGCGCACTATGTCACTCTCCCACACCATCAGGTCGTGGTATATTCCGTATGCAAATGCGGTATCGTACTGCGCCTTGATGCATGCTTCGGCCATCTCCCGCGCCAGCTTTGACTCATATGTGCCATCGCGCTCCATTAGGCCAAGCACATTGTTTATCTCTGCCGCAGCATCATGCTCCTCCGTGAACTTGTTGGCCTTGACGTATTCTTCGCCAAGCCATCTGTCGTATTTTGCGCCCTCAGGTGAATCGCTGCTGCTCTTCATCTGCCACCATACGCTTTCTGCTACCTGCAGGCCCAGGTTGTCAATGTAATCGGTACGGATCACATGCATGCCTGCCGCGCCTAAAAGATTGGCGATGACATCCCCTATAAGTGCGTTCCTTAGGTGCCCTATGTGCCATGGCTTGTTTGGATTAACGCTTGGGTATTCAACCATTGCAATCGCACTGCCGTGTTCCTGCTCTTGCTGTTTAGCAAGCTTCTCGCGCACGTAGCTTATCACTTCACTGGAAAACTGTTCTCTCTTTATGTGGAAGTTGAGGAAGCCGCCCTCTATCGTAATGCGGTTTATGCTGCCACTGGGCTGCATGTTGCCTGATACTATTACAGCTATCTCTTCTGCTTTTCTCGAAAGCGAGTTTGATATCTTGAAGCATATCGATGACGAGATGTCGCCAAACATTTTTGATATGACTATGCTGTTTGATATGTCTTCATCACTTACCGAGAAGCCGGATTTTGCTATTGCATCTTTTATGCTTGAACGTATGCCGCTTATCATAATTTCATAAGGCTCTTCCATCCTCGCACCTAGCGTATTGAATCAAATTTCTTGAGAACTTCGGGTATCCTGCTTATTATGTCGTCCGCAGTTACGTGCAAACCCATCTCCTTGAAGGCGGCATTGCCTATCTGCGAGTGCACGTATACACCAGCAACGGCACTCTCCAAAGGCTGCTTGTGCACTGATAGATAGCTCGCGATTATTCCGGAAAGCACGTCGCCGGTGCCCATCGTGGCCAATACCGGAGTTTCTGCTATGTTTATTTTAAGCAGGTTGCCATCTGTCACTATGGTTTCGTGGCCCTTTAGCACAACAATGCACTTGTATGATTTTGCGAAGTCTATGGCGTTGTGTATGCGCATCTCCAGTGTTGCGCCTTTAAGGTTTTTGCCTGCAAGGTAGCTGAACTCGCCATCATGCGGCGTTATTATGGTGTTTTTGCCCAGCACGCTCTTGCTCTGGGCCACAGCTTTTATAGCGGTCGCATCAAGTATGACAAATTTGCCTCTTGCTGTTTCAGACTTTACAAGGCCTATTATGCTTCTCATACTCTCTTTGCTGGAGGAGAGGCCCGGCCCTATCACTGCAACATCGTGCCTTATATCCTCAAGCTTTGGTATATCGGCATCGCTAAGCTCTTTGCCCAGGAAGCTCCTGACTATGAGGGCAGGCGGCACGTTTGCTTTGCCACGAAGCATACTAGGCATGACCACTGTGACATATCCAGCACCGGTATAAAGCGCTGAGAGCGCATTGAGCGTGCCGTATGCTGCAAGCATCGGGGCACCGGCGTAGTCTGAGCTTCCGCCTATCACAAGCACGCTGCCGTTGGTATACTTGTTTGAATTGATTGCGCGCGGCTCCGTTGCGAGCATCACGTCACCAGGGCCTGCGATTAGCTCAGTTGCGTATGGCATTCCTATGTCTATCACAGAAACATTCTTAGCATAAGCCCTTGTATTAGAGAACGGCTTCTCTTTGTGTAGGGTATATAGCATGTCTGCCTTTATGCTTGCTATATTAGGCATGCCAGTATCTGGATCTATGCCAGATGGTATGTCTATCGCTGCGGTGTATTTGCTGTACTTGTTTATTGCGTTTATTGCAGAGGCTATGCGCTTGTCAGGCCTGCCGCGCAGCCCTACACCAACAATAGCATCTACCACTACGTCTGCATTCTTTATCATAGGCTTGAGCTTCTCTGGATCTTCAATTGCCTTTATTTCAGTAAATTTCTGCAATATTTCATAGTTGAGCTTTGTTACAGGCTCCTTGAGCTCCTCAGGATTGCATATCGCCACATCTATATGGCTTACGTGATCTAGAAGATGCCTTGCAACAGAGAGCCCTATTGCGCCCTTGTTGCCGCACCCGCACACAACCAACACGCGCTGGTTTTTATGATTCAGTAGCAATGCTGCTGCTATATTTGCTCCTGCATTTTCTGCAAGCATTGCCTTCGACATGCCCATTGCCTCAGCATTGGCGCGCAGGGCATAGGTATCCCTTGCAGTTATGGTCTTTTTCGTGTATATTGAAAACTCTTTTAAGCTTTGCATACAATAATATACCATAGGCAAAATTAAAATACTGTGCGGGTGATTTGATTAAGGTATACAAGCTCAACAATAAGCTTACAGTAAATCTGCCTTTTGAAGTAATAAGCGCGCTTGATCTGCACGACGGTGACGAGATAGACTTCTTCAAGTACTCTGACAGGAGCTTCATCTTCGCCAAGAAGAACTACGTTGCATCGCTGCTCACTGGCGCAAATGCGCCTTTGAAAACCGGGGTTGAGCCAAAGCAGGAGCTCGGCGAAGATGAGCTCGAGATCTTAAAAAAGCTCGACACGCTAAGGTATAGCGAGCGCACAGTAAGCAATGTAAACAGCATGCTGAGCGCCAATGAAAAAAATGTGCTGCAGAAGCTCATAAAGGAGAAGTATGTAGTGCCTTTCAAGAAGCCTGGAGAGCAGCAGTACAAATATAGCATAGCCAAAGGTATATATGACAAGTTCCTCTTTGGAAAGCGTGAGAAAAAGGAGACAGAGCAAAAGATAGCAGGACAGAAAACTGCCAGTGCGGAAGAGGCCCCAAAAACATGGGAGAGCAAGCTTGTGAGCAACAACTACATGGATGTGCTCGAATCAAAAGGCTATATAGTGCTCTCCAACGAGGCAGAGGCTGCAAACTTGTCGGCTGCGCTTGAAGAAAGCATAAAGCAGGGCCTTGTCATAGGCACGCGCGCCTTCAATAAGAGATTCTACATAGCGCTGAGGGGGTTCATCAACAGGTACGCGCCCAAGATAGTCAAGCTCATAGAGCAGAAATCAATGAACGTTTCAGAGATAGCGCAAAAGGTAGGCATAGAGCCAGATGGCGCCAGGGCTGTGCTTTATTACATGGCCGAGACAGGAGATGTTACAGAAGTAAGGAAGGATATATTTAAAGCTGCCTGAACCTTATATGGCATAGATTAAGTGGTCTACCGCCAATATTACCACAGCGAATATTATTATCGCTATGAGCAGCACTTTTGGGCTTATCTTCGGCCCGTTGGTCGGAGCATCGTAAAAGCTTAGCACTCCAGCCTGCGACTGCGGCGTATATAAGTTTGCCATGATCCTATTTTTTATGCAAAGTTATTAATACTTTATAGAATTTTGGGACTTTGTGCTACTAGTGGGATTTTCCAATTTTGTTAGGCTTGGAAAGCGCGCTGTCTGTGAACTGCCTGAAGCCCAGAAACAGCATGATTTTTATAAATGATTTACCAAATGCTATGGTGGTCATGCTATGATAAAGGAGTATAAATACGGTGAGTTCACGCCAGAAAAGAGCGCTGCGCAGGAGACAGATGAGAAAGAAGCACAGCAGTACGGAGGCCTCAGCATAGCAGAACCACTTACCTTTTGGATAGGCATGCTGCTCCTTGCAATGTTCATAGAGCTAGTCGTGGTGCCGCTTAGCGGAAGCCTTGGCATCTCCTTGTACAAAAGCACGTTCAATTCAATCGCCAGCTACATCGTTTACCTGCCGGGCAGTATCATAATACCATTGCTTGTTGCGGTATGGCTTGGCGAGAGGGTCGGGATAGCGAGCGGTGGCAAAAATGTAGCGTATAAAAGCATTATAAACGCGGTTTACGTCTCATTCGTGTACTTGATCGCGATCCTCATAATATTCTTGATAGCTAAATATACAAACCTTGCATTATTCCCGTCATTGCTGCCATCCATGGGTGCGGCCAACTTCCTCGTATATCTTGTAGGCATACCAGTAGCAATAGTTTTGGTGCTAGCGCCGCTTTTCTCCATGCTTTCTGCCGCGAGGCACAAGTAGCGGCTATTTCTTCTTTGCAGCGCTCACTATTTTGATTACATCGCTGTCTTCGAGCACATAGCTTTTTGCAAGACGCATCCTTGTTTTCGCATTTATCGCATAGAGCATGCCTGCCCCTAAATCGGTGTGGATCTTGTATGCGAGATCCTGCGCTGTGGATCCCTTCCTTATCAGTATTGCATCAGGCAGCACATTGCCAAAATGGTCCGAATATTTGTTTTCGTCCTCTACCGGATATACAACTATGTTGCCAAGCACGTCGAAAACCACATGGTTTACGAGCTCTTGCACGCCTGTGCCTGCATTTTTTACAAAGCTGCGCATATATTCTATAGCTTCGGCTTGCTCGCCAGAAATGCCATTGCTTAAAATATTGAAATCCCTGCTTCCAGGCTTATAGTCTATGAGCCCTTTCTTTGATGCTTTCCTTAGCGCCAGCTCTATTGCGGCAGAGCAGGCAAAGACCTTTTCCTTCCCGAAATGCTCCTCCAGCTTTTTTATGTTGCTGCCAGCTGCGCTGGAATCGGACTTGTTAGCTGCTATTACCATGGGCTTGTTGGCCTTTAGCAGCGAAGAGGCGAACGCCTTGATGTCTTCATCGCTCCATGTTATGTTGGACAGCGAGAGGTAGCTCTCTGCGGCAGCGCTTTCTATCTGCGCCTTGGTCGCGCCTATGCCCGTAAGCACCGTAGCGAGCGCTGAAAGCCCGTCTTCCTTGCGCGACACTGCGCCGATGTTCTTTTTTATTATTGATGCAAACCATTCTGTGATCTCGCTTATTACAATCTCAACGTCTTTTACAGGATCGCTCTGGACTGCCTGATTCCCATTCTGGTCAGTGCTCCCGCTAGCGTCAGATACAATTATCAGCGCATCGGCGCCTGCAAGGTCATTCAGGAATTGGTTGCCCATGCCCTTGCCGAGATGGGCTCCTTCAACCAAGCCGGCAACGTCAACCACATTCACTGGCAGCATTCGCACGCCATCTATGCAGAGAGAGTTGCGCGGGTTGCATTTCGTGCTGAGCTCCTTCTCGACGCACTGCTTCGTTGCATACGTGATGCCAAAATTGGGATTTATAGTGGTAAAGGGGTAATTTGCAATTTCCGCGTCGACCATGGTCATCGCTGAAAAAAGCGTGCTTTTGCCCTTGTTTGGCGCGCCTACTATGCCGATGAGCACAAAACCACTACCTGAAAAGCTTTATCTTTACCACTTTCTTGCCTTCAAGCTCCCTGAAGAAATAATATGTTATTATCAGCGAAAGAATCATTATTATTCCGATAAGCAGTGCTTCTTTTGGCATTCCTATTATTAGCACCATAAGCAGTATTATAGCGATTATAACGCTGTACGGGTAGAGCGGGGTGCGGAACTCTGGATTTGCATCGCGCCTGCGGAAATGCATGACGGCAAAGCTCGATATTAGATATGAGAATACAAGCCCAAAGTTGCTTATCGCTGCTATGACGAATATATTGCCGGAAAACAGCATTACAACACCTATCAAAGCAGAGAATATGACTCCGTTGATTGCTACATCGCTGCTCTTGTTGTAGCGCCTGAATATCTTTGGCAGGAGATGGTCCTCGCTTATCTGGTACATTATCCTAGATGAGCTCAGGATCATTGCTAGAGTAGCGGATGTTGTGGCTATGAGGGCGCCTATATCGACCAGCACAGAAAGCCACTGCGGCGCATGGCTGTAATTTAGGGCAAATGCGAGCGGATCTGCTGCGATTTTGTAGGAGCTTGCAGGGGCCATGAAGAGCATTGCGAGCACGACAAGCACGTAAAGTATTATGCTTATGATTACTGAAAGCACTATCGCCTTTGCTGCGCCCCTGGCGCCGTTTTTCACCCTGTCAGAAAAGGTTGAGATTGCCTGAAAGCCTGAATACGCGAAGAATACCGCTACGCTTGCGCCGAATATGGCGCCAAGGCCGCTTTTGGAATGCTGTATTGAGAAGTTTCCGAGCATGCTGCCCGGATGCTCCAAAACGAGCAGAAGCCCGAACGCTATGAAAACTACCAGTATGGATATTTTCACTGCAACAAGCCCCATGTCGGCATTTGCGGCCTTCTTTATGCCAAGTATGTTCACGATCGAGAGCGCGGCGATGAGTGCTATCGCAAATGAGTATACAAATGCGCTGCCGTGAAAGCCGAGCACGCTTGAAAGGTATGTACCAAAACCAGTAGATATGGCTGCTATCGCAGTGGAATAGCTAAAGTAAAGCAAGATGCCGGTTACGAAGCCAAGCTCAGAGCCGAACGCATTGTATGCGTACGAATATGAAGCGCCTTTTGCATGAGGCATTATGGAGCCAAGCTCTCCGAGCTCGAATGCAACGAGAAGCGCTATTGCGCCAACAAGTATGAACGCTATGAGCGCCTCTGAGCCCGCAAGCGCTATCGCACTGCCGCTCAGGACAAAGATTCCTGCGCCTATTATCGCGCCTAAGCCAACAGAAGTTGCTGCAATAACGCTTATGCCCTTGACCAATCGGAACACCCACGCTGATTTATGTTGAACTTAGCAGGTATTTATATATTTTTATAGGAAAATAGATGCATTGGCATGCAGGGGTAGCAAAGCCTGGTCAACTGCGCGAGGTTCAGGGCCTCGTCCCGTAGAGGGTTCGTGAGTCCAAATCTCACCCCCTGCATTTCCAATTGATTTTGTTTATGTTATATACGCCGGGATTGGGATTCGAACCCAAATTTCCTTTCGGAAACCAGATCTCGAGTTTCGCCATGTTCTGGCGCGTTACCTGATTCCGCCATCCCGGCATTGCTTGCCTTGCACGTATTGATATGAGCCTTATATTTATATAGTTTTCACTGCAGCACAGACCACATAAAACGCAATGAAAGCATGCCTGCACAACCTATAAAAAGGTATACAGCCCACAATATATAAATCAGGCAATTGTTTAGTGCTGATAACAATGTGCCGCGCTCAACTGCGGCTTTGAATGATTTAATGGCATACAGACCAAGCAGGGCTACAGTCAGGCTTGTTACGGTGATGCTGTTCACGCTGCTTGCAGCCGCAGGCATAATATTCTCAGTGTATCTTTTTGTTGTTTCTACTAACCTGTATATGTACATGATTGCGTTTGCCTTCCTCATGCTTTCTGTGATATCAGGCTTTTTCAACGTTTTTGCTGCGTATTGGTACTACAAAGCATATTTCTACCCAGACTACATAAAAAGCATCAAGAGGTCTCTTAAGCCGATGAAGGAGCTGCCACGCGTGGCCATAATGGTGCCTGCATACAACGAGGATCCGAATACAGTAGAGAGGGCGCTAACAAAGCTGCTTGGGCTCAATTACCCAAAGGACAAGCTCAGGTATTACCTGCTTGACGACTCAAACAAGCAAGGAATCGCAGACAAGCTTGAAGCCTTCTGCAAGAAGCAGAACATAGTTTATATACACAGGGCTTACAGGAGAGGCTTCAAGGCAGGAGCGCTGAATGAAGCGCTAAAGGTGTCAAGAGAGGAGCTCATAGCGGTATTTGACGCAGATGAATACATAATCAACAACAACTTCCTCGTTGATCTTGTGCCATATTTCCAGGATGAAAAGATCTCATATATCCAAACGGAAAAAAAGTCAGCGAAGGGCGGCTTTTTCGCAGACTCAGTGGACATGTTCAATGCATTCTTCTTCAAATTCATACAAACTGCAAGGGCCCTTGACAATACAGCCATATTTGCAGGCTCATGCGGGATAATCAGGAAAAGCTCTCTTGACAAGATCGGCGGCTTCCCAGAATATGTGATAGAAGACACATTCTTCAGCTTCGAATCGGACGAAAACAATTTCAAGAGCTTGTACATACCGAAAGTATACGCGCTTGGAAGGCCGATAAAAACGTTCACAGCCCTTGCGAGGCAGCAATGGCGTTACAATTACGGGGATACGCAGTTCCTAGCGTATCTGATGCACACGTTTAACAAGAAGAAGAAGAAAGTCAAGAACCTGACGACTTTGTCAAGCATTGATTACATAGCGCACGGTTTCGGGCTTAACTACCTCTCTCTCATACTCATAATATTCACTCTTGTTTCAGTGCTCATTGTGTTCTCGTCGTTCCCGATGAGCCACTTTACATTCAGCCAGATAGGGCAGCTGCTACAGGTAAGAAGTTTGACCTTGTACCTGCAGATGTTTGGCATTATCGCTTTCACCCTCTCGCTGCTCATACCTGTGCTCCTCACGAAGTTCTACTTCAACTCCATAAGCAAGGGCGTGATGATATTCATACTGAACTTCTCGCTGGCTTTCGTAAGGGTAAAGGCCGCGCTTGCCGCAATCCTAAAGCTTGATCCAAGGTCCCACTGGCAGAAGGCGAGCCACGGCAACAGGAACATGATCGCTTCGGTGGTCAATACAAAATTCGAGATTGCGTTCTCCACCCTACTCATGGCGCTGGGCTACATATCGATAACGGTTAATGACAATATGACAGGAGGTCTGTGGCTCATAGGCTATGGATCGCTGTATGTATTCTCGACGCTTTTCTTCTATAGGTACGGCTGAGCTTATGATCTACCTGAAAGTGCATAGCACTGACAACGGCGACATGATCGCCATGTGCGATGAAGCGCTTATAGACAAGGTGCTGAGCAAGGGAGAGATAGTAATAGACATAAAAGGATACAGCTCATTCTACAAGGGGGACAAGGTCGACAAAGAGACAGCAGTGAGCAGGATAAGGGATCTTGAACATATATATTCGGCCAACATAGTGGGCACAGATAGCATTGACGTTGCGCTGAGCGCAAGGATAATAGACAGGAAGGGGATACTTTTTGTGGGAGATGTGCCCTACGCCCATTCGTATAGCATGGATTAGGGGCACAGCAAGCGCAAGCAAAGGCGCGTTAGCTGCCCTGGAGCAGCAGTATGGCCTCGGCTATGTCGCCCTTGGTCTTTTCAAGGGCTTCTTTTATACGTTCCTTGTCGGCGATGCCAGTCTTATCGGCAACCATGTTGATGTCATCTTCAGTTATCTCTACTGAAGTCTGCTTCTCAACCTCTGATATATCGCCGCTTATCTGAAATGTACGTACGCCCTGCGCATCTATTGCAGTGACTTGCGGGCTCTCTATTATTATGTCCTTGTCATCGAGCTCTATCACCACCCTGCTGGCGCTCATCTCGGTAGTCTTTATGCCCATCTTGCTCATGAGGTTCTTCATTGTGCGTGGGTCCAGGTTTGGCATCATTGAACCACTACTTGCTAGGTAACATTTGGTGCCAAAGCATAAATAACTTTTTGACAAAATGCTATTATGCATGAAATGATAAAACCGCGGGCGCTGAAGCCGGGAGACACTATAAAGATTATAGCCCCATCGTCAACGCTAGGCAATGTCGAAGGCCTGTCGAATGCCATAGATTTCATCAAAAAGCACGGCTTTAAGGTCAGCCTGTCTACAAACCTTACCCATGCCACCCCGCAGAGGTTCTCAACTACAGGGGATCGCATAAGAAAAACTGAGCTTGAAAACGCCTTCAAGAATGACGACATAGATGCGATAATAGCATTGCGTGGCGGCGCTGGCTCAATAGACTTGCTTGACATAATAGACTATGACATCATAAGGGAGCACCCAAAGATATTCGTAGGCTATAGCGACATAACATTGCTCCAGCTCGCGTTCTTGAAGAAGGCAAACCTCATAACCTTCCAGGGGCCCATGCTCATAGACCTTACTGAAGGAGACAGCCAGGTGCTGAACCAGAATTGGTCCACTTTGCTAAGCATTATCAGCGCTGGCGATGCACTGGAACTGAAGAACCCAATAGGCAGCAAGTGGTCAAAAACGATAACAGAGGGTAGAGGGAGGGGCATGCTTCTTGGCGGCAACATGACCATGCTGTCGCTTATCTCCAATACGCAGTATATGCCGAGCACAGAGGGCTCAGTCATGTTCCTGGAAGACGTGGATTTGGCGCCATGGATGGTCGACAATATATTTACCTCGCTTATAATAAAGGGGGCCATGAACGGCATAACAGGGCTGGTGTTCGGTGAATTCCCGCATTATGGCTTTGAGGAAGCGCTAAAGAATTCAAGCGCTGCTGCGTTCCTGTTCAACGACCTATTCGTAGAGGACTATGTTGATTCCACAATAAAAGACATTATAATAGACATATTGATCAAAAAACTGCAAAATATACCGTCTTTTGTGGATTTCGCATGCTGCCATGGAAAATACATAACTACAATTCCGATGGGGGCAATGGTTGAAATAGACGCGAAAGAGCAAAAACTGAGCATGCTTGAAAGCGCGGTTTCCTGAGGGAAAGCTTTTTAAATGCTCTTTTTGCCACGAGGCAACATATAAATATTATAATAAGCTGATTATGTAGTGCATGTGCTATGGCGCTAATGGCGCGCAGGGCAACATATAATTATTTGTTTGTGTTTAAATAGCACAGTGCAGGGATGGCGGAGCCTGGTCAAACGCGACGGACTCAAGATCCGTTGACTTAGGTCTACGGGAGTTCAATCGGTGCGAACAAATCTCCCTCCCTGCATCGTACTGCAAAGGTGGTTAAATGGCTGGAAAGAACAAGACTTCTAAAAAAAATGTAAAGGCGAAAAGCCCAAAGAGGCAGTATAAGGAATCTAAGATGCTCGATATAATCAATTATCCCCAGTCTGAGGAATTTACCAGCGCCGCAGCATGCGTGCTCATGGCGCTCAAGTACATAAACAAGAATATGAGCATAAAGAAAGGGATGGAATATGATATTTGGGAGGAAGCGAACTATGGCAGCGTATGGCACGGATCACGCTACGGCATTGCGTACTCACTTGCAAAGAGAGGCGCCAGACCTTACATAATGACCAATGCCAAGGACGAGGGCTATGAAAAGAAGCTTGCTGTTTATGAAGGGATAAACCTGGAAACGCTCAGGTCATCGTTCAACGAAATAAAAAAGCGCGCAGAGGACCTCAAGGTTAAAGAGGTAAAAAAGTTTGTCACTCTCAACACCATAAAGAAAGAGCTTAATGTAGGCAGGGTGCCTATAGTACTGGTGAATGCGAACAAGCTCAGTCCGCAGGACCATCCAGAGCCGAGCCCTCATTGGGTAGTGGTAAAAGGTTACGACAAAGATACTGTTTACATAAACGACCCGTATTCGAATGAGACAATAAGCATGGAGCCGCAGGTATTCAGGAGCGTGCTGGGCTACGACAACGAGTACCATATGATATCTGTAAGCGCGAAGCGCTGACTAAACAAAGCATTGGCATCTTATTTTTGCTTGAGTTCCAATCGCGATTGTTTGCTGCTTTGCTGCCAGGCAATCACTTTCTTGAGCTTCCTGAAGTCTTCTTCTATCAGGGGCATGTTCTTTTTCAGCCTTACCGCTGCAGCAGGATGCAAAGTGACAAAATATTTGCCCTTGAATAGGCTGCCGTGCATTTGCATTACACCTACTTTGCCTGCTACCTCATTTGCAGCTATTGCTCCAAGCAGCACAATAAGCTTCGGCTTGATTGTTGATATCTGCTTGGCAAGGTAATCGCTGCATGCTTTTATCTCATCATTTGTCGGCTGCCTGTTTCTTGGAGGGAAAAATTGCACCACGCTTGTTATATAGACTTGCTCCCTTCTCAGCCCGGCGAGCCTAAGCAGGTGCTCGAGAAGCTTGCCGCTTGCTCCTACAAAAGGCCTTCCTTGCATATCTTCGTTCTTTCCTGGGGCCTGACCTATAACCATTATGCTTGCATCTGCGGGGCCTTCGCCTGGCACGAATTTTGTGCTCAAGTTCCATCCTTTGAACTTTCTTGGCAGGGCAGCGTATTCTGCATTGATCCTGTCAAGCGCTTCCCTCTTGTCTATGTAAGTGTCTGCAGCTATTATGAGGTCGCGTTCGTTCTTGAATACAGCGCTGCCTGTCACTTGCCCATAGGTGAGCCAAACATATCCAGAATGCTCTGTTACCCTTACCTTTGCACCATTGCTTGCCTTTGCAAGATACATAGTAAGTTCGGTCTTTACCTTATCACCGCCCTCGACATACCAGAAGTAAACCCTGTGCTTGAAATACCTGTCAGGGCTCACCCGCATGCCGGTTTCTTCAAAAGTTTCTCTTATTGCGGCTTCCAATGACGTTTCCCCTCTTTCAATATGCCCCTTAGGCAAATCAAGATGCCCCTTGCCCTTTAGGAAAAGGTAGCGCCTCTCGCCTTTGATATACTTATATACCAGAACGCCTCCGTCGTAGACAAACACAACCATGTCATGCACTCTTGGCTATATTATATGCAGCGCACATAAAGCCAGCCGTGGCATTGCTCATGCTGAGCGCATTGTACATTGCCGCTTCTGCGCCATTTGCAACACCGCTGCTTGGGATGCATGTGCGTATCCTGTAGCTTTCGTTAATAGGAGCAAAGAGCTCATAGTTTTCAGTAACATACTTGCCTCCAAGCACGTATGGCATGGAGAAATAGTCTATTTCGAATGTCGTGTTCTTGGAAGTGATTATTGCTTCGTGGAGTGTTATGCCGTTGGGAAGAAGCGCTGTGCGCTTGCCCTTGATAGAGCTGTAATTGTTTGTTATGATATATCCGCCGTCTGGCCTTGCATTAAGTTTAATCATGGCGTATATAGTGGAATTGGAAGTCGTGTTTTGCAGGCCGTAGAGCAGTAAGGTGTTTGATGTGTATAGCTGGAGTATGTTGCTGTTCGCGTTTTCAAGGCTTATTATGACCTTTCCTATGAGCGCGCTTTGGGTAACGCTAGAATTGCCGCTAAACAGCAGGGCAGGCGCCATTAATGCGCTGCCATATTGGGAGGCAAGCACAAGGGCAACTAAGCCGAGAACCAAGGCGATTAAAAGGGTAGCAGCGGCGTCGCGAGCAGGGCGATGCTTCGCCATCGTTTGCCTGCTGAGCTTTTGTATGTGCAGGCCGAAGCGCCCACCCAAGAGGATCATGACTATCACAGCTATGTAGAAGAGTATCTGCCCTGCGAAAGCATGAAAGATAAGCACAGAGTTGCCAAGGCCGTAGTAGGCACCGGCAAGTATCACTGCAATCATTCTTGCCAGGTTCAGGGCGACCATAAGCACAATGCCGCCAAGCAGCCACAGCGCCTTTCTCCGTATGCTGCCTTTGTACAGGTATGCGACCGGAATCATGAACATCGCCAACGCCACGAATGTGCCCAGCGATACGCATGTTGTTGATATCGTTATGGTAGGCCCTGACAACCCCGAAAAGGTGCTGCCTATCTTCGATAGCGGCACCCCAAGCACCTTTAGCAGTGCATACACAAAATTTGAGTTTGCCAATGCCCAAGCGCCGTTGAGTGCGAACAGCGGAAGCAGGAGCAACGGAGATGCGAATATCGAATAGACAACAAGCACCTTCATCTTTCTGATCCCATCAAAGCCGAAAATGATAGCGACAAGCGCCATTATGAAGACGGGCCATATGAATGCATCTATCCGGTATGACATGAACGCGAAAGAAAATGCAATTCTTGCAAAAGCAGTCACCAGCACAAACACCGCGAAAAGCGCCAATCCAAATATAGTGCTCGACAACCTATTGGATAGCTTCAGGTCTTCCTTCGCTGAAAAAATAATCATTACAGGGAGCATCAGCATTACTACTATTATGTATGTGCTGGAGTCTGTATCAAGTATGCTGGGGTTTGTTATGAGTATAGAGCTGAAAGCCCCTAGCAGGAATGCTGCAAGCAGAACTATTATGCCGATAAGTTTGCCGTTGTTGGCCATGCATGCACTTATATGACAAATTTTGCCAATGGTCCTCAGCCGAAATGGGCTTCATCACATTTCAGAAGTTACTCTTTTCTTCATAGGACCAAATATATATCAAACCAAGTTTTATTATACTTGCTATGCTTGGAGCTTTATTCCCTGCCAGGAGCCTGGCAAATGCCGCAGAAGCAGCCAATTTAGCATTGTTTCATTTTTGGCCTGAGCGCTTTTCCATCGGAAATAAGATGACCTCCTTTATCGAAGGCTTGTCAGTAAGCAGCATCACCAGCCTGTCTATCCCCAGCCCAAGCCCGCCAGTAGGGGGCATCCCATACTCCATCGCCTCTACAAAATCCATATCAAGTGGCTCGGCTGTGCCGCCGGCAGCATTTGCTGCTGCAATCTGGCTTTCAAAGTTCTGCCTCTGCACAACGGGGTCATTAAGCTCTGAATAAGCGTTTGCCAGTTCCATTCCCGCTGCATACAGCTCAAACCTCTCGACAAGACGCGGATCTCCGCGCTTTGCGCGAGTAAGAGTAGAGGTTTCCTTTGGAAAATCAATCGCAAATGCCGGTTGAACGAGCGTTGGCTGCACAAGCGCTTCGAAAAGCTTTTCATATGCGTGGGAGCGCGTGCGCTTTCCCTTCTCAAACTTTATCCCTTTGCTTTCAGCGAGCTTGAAGAGCTCCTCGTCGCCAAGCTCAAGCACGTCTATGCCATTGCCGGCACGCTCGTTTATGCTGTCTACGTATTTGACTCTGGCAAATGGCGCCCTGAAATCTATCTTTTTGCCCTGGTAGGTTATTTCAGTGCTGCCGTACAGGTTTTTGGCTATATATTCTAGCAACGATTCAGAGAGTTTCATCATCTCCTCATAATCTGCATACGCCTGGTACCATTCGATCATTGTGAATTCTGGGCTGTGGGTAACATCAATATCCTCATTCCTAAACGCCTTGTAGATCTCATAGACCTTTTCTAAGCCGCCGATGATAAGCCTTTTAAGGTACAATTCATTGGATATGCGAAGGTAGTCTTCCTCGCCAAGAGTGTTTACAAAAACTTTGAACGGATCAGCATCGGCACCACCATAAAGAGGCTGTATGACAGGCGTTTCAAATTCCATGAAGCCCTTACTGTCTAGGAATTTGCGTATAAACGAGACTATCTTGCTTCGCTTAATGAATATTTCACTTACGGCAGGATTCATTATAAGATCGAGGTAGCGCTTCCTGTATCTCAACTCAACATCCTGCAGCCCATGCCACTTGTCAGGCAGCATGCGCATAGCCTTTGCGAGAAGCGAGTATTCCTCTACGTTAATGCTTATTTCACCGGGTTTTGTCTTGAACACCTTGCCTTTCGCTCCGATTATATCTCCGCTATTAAATTTTTTTACAGCCTCAAACCTCTCGCCGAGCTGCGCAAAGTCAAAATAAGCCTGTATTTTGCCTGTCGCATCAAGCACATCTATGAATATTAGCTTGCCAGACTTTCTCATGCCGGTTATGCGTCCAGCTATAGATACCTGCTTGCCTTCATAATCTGCATACGCCTGCTTTATTTCAGCTGCATGCGCATTTACGCTATATGAGTAGGGAAGCCCTGAGAATACGCTTTCGTTATTGCTAGCCATTGTAGTAGCACCGCTAGATATAGATTTTGCAAAAGGTTATTAATGCCTTTCCTCAAAAAAAGAGGGTCGGCCTGTAGCCCGAAGGCTACAGGCCATTTACTGTGGGGGTGATATAATTAGCGTGTTGGTCGTCTTGCCAGCATCATATTTGTAAAAGACCTTGTGACCAAGCTGATACCTGGCCAGCAGGCCCTGCTTGTAAAGCTTTGTAAGCCTTGCGGTCGCTGCGTTCCTGCCTTTATAATTAAACTGCGCCTTCACGTCGTCGGCGCATGCCATGCCTTTTCTTTGCACAATCTGTAGAATCTTTGCATCAAGATCAGATAATGGCAGCTCTTTTGGAAGATTTTGCTGCACTTCGTTGTCAGCAACCGGCGCAGCTGAAGCATTCTGCTCTGCCCCTTCATCAGCAAACAGCTCGCTTTCAAGTCTGTTAATGCCATCTGCAAGACCCTGCAGTATCAGTGTGGTCTTCTTGTTTTCATCAACAAGGTATTTTATAAGCGAGAACAGGTTTGAGTTTATCTGGTCGGTCTTTACCTTCTCATCTATTATATCGGTTATCATTGAGTTCTTTGCTTTGAGGGCCTTTATGCCATGCTTGATTTTCTGTACGTCATGCTCCAGTTCTTTTTTTGATCTCACAGCACCATCCCATCGCGATCCAGTCACTTAAGAATCATGAATGAATCATGAATTAATTGTGAATGATAGATATTTAAATGTTACTATTATTCATAGCATAATACAGATTAGCGGAACTCCAACAACTAACATACTTTATTCATCGCAAAAAAAGCATGAGCAAGGTATATAAGGGTAAACGCTAAATAATATAGAGCTTAAAGCTACATTACCGAGAGTGTTTCCATGCAGCGTGTTCTCA
This sequence comes from Microcaldota archaeon, assembly GCA_021816895.1. Lineage (GTDB taxonomy): Archaea > Micrarchaeota > Micrarchaeia > Micrarchaeales > Micrarchaeaceae > JAKAWW01. Next base: position 643,764 of record JAKAWW010000001.1, read on the forward strand.
TACCTTATGAGCGTATAAAACTGATGAAGAGAGACAGGAGCATTGCAGAGATGGTAGAAAGCCTGTGCAAATGCACTGTGAGCATCAGCGATGACGGCGTCGAGGTAAGCGGCGATCCGCTAGGCGAATTCAACGCAAGCAACATCATTTTTGCATTTGGCAGGGGCTTTGACATTGGCACTGCATGCATGCTTGCTGATGAAAGTCTCTACTTTTCTCTTATAGACCTTGAGCAGCACTTTGGCAGCGAAAACAGGATTCACCAGGTAAAGGCCAGGATAATAGGCGAAAACGGCAAGGTAAAAGCCAATATAGAGAAGGTGAGCAAAGCAAAGCTCAGCATATACGGCAATACAGTATGCTTTATAGGCACGCATGAAGAGATCAATGAAGCCCAGGCATGCGTCAATGCACTTATTGACGGAGAAACGCACAGAAGCGCGTACAGGAAGATGGAAGCCGCACACAGGAAGAACAGGGAGAGAGCAAGCAGCATGTTGCAGCAGTAGGCGACCTAAATGGCGGACAGAACTGCAGATGAGATATTCAAGGAATTCAAGGAGCATTCGATAGCGGAGTTTTTCAAGAAGAATAGGCAGATGCTCGGCTATGCGGGGAAGGTGCATTCCCTCGTTACAATAGTACATGAATATGTTACAAATTCTTTGGACGCGTGCGAAGAAGCAGGCATACTGCCCGACATAACAATATCCATAAAGGGCATTGGCGAGGACAAGTATAAGGTAACTGTAGAGGACAACGGCCCAGGCATACCAAAAAATTTTGTCGGCAAAGCGTTGGCACAGATACTTTCTGGCACAAAATTCCACAGGTATATGCAGCAGCGCGGCCAGCAGGGCATAGGGGCAGCGGGCTGCACGCTCTACTCGCAGATAACCACTGGCAAGCAGGTATCTGTCAGATCAACAGTATCAAAAGGCAAAAGCTACTCTTGCTCAATAGGAATTGAAACGATGCGCAACAAGCCAATTGTGTCAAACATGCAGGATATCGAAAACGGCAGCGACCACACAGGACTATACATCGAGGGGGAGTTTGCCGATGTAAAGTATGAAAACAGCGACCATGGAGTGTATGAGTACCTAAAAAGGACCGCGCTTTCGAACCCGCATGTGCAGATCAAGCTCATAGACCCAGAGGGCAAGGAATTTACGTTCATGCGTGCAGTGAATTCAGTACCGGAAAGGCCGATACCAACCAAGCCCCACCCGCTAGGCCTCACAGTAAACGATCTCTTAGAATTCGCACAGAGGAGCAGCAGCAGGAAGGTATCTTCGTTCCTGCTTGACACCTTTGCCAGGGTAACGCCAAACAAGATAAACGAGATCAAGGGCATGCTTACCCAGCTCGACATGGAAAAGGAGCCTCAAAAGCTCACCTGGCAGGATGCAGAGGAGCTCATCAAAGCATTCAGCAGGGTGAAATGGCTTGCGCCTGACGCAAGCTACATAAAGCCGATAGGGGCCGAGCAGATAAGGATAGCGTTGAAAAATATACTTAATCCGGAATTCATGAACGTGATCGAGAGGAGGCCTGCAGTATTCAGGGGCGGCATACCGTTCATAGTGGAAGCTGCAGTCGCATTTGGGGGCACTTCGGGCAAGAAGACTGAAGAAGGCTATGAAGGCAGCATATTAAGATTTGCAAACAGGGTGCCGCTGCTTTTTGACAGCGGCAATTGTGCGATAACAGAAGCTGTCAAGAGCATCGAATGGAAACGCTATGGGATAGACCTTGATATGCAGCCTGTAAGCGTGTTTGTAAACGTTTCTTCTGTGTACATACCGTATTCCGGAGTAGGCAAGGAAGCGATTGCGCAAGAAGACGAGATAATAGGGGAGATAAAGCTCGCCCTTATGGAAGCTGCAAGAGGCCTGCAGAGGTACATAAGCGGCAAGGAGCACATGCACGAGGAAGCCAGCAAGTACAATGCAGTAATGCGCTACACCAAGCAGCTTGCTAGCGACCTGAGCAGCATGAGCGGCATTGACCATGCCATAATAGAGAAAAAACTAGAAACGCTGATTGCTAAGCATTATCAAAGAGTGGCAAAGAAGGAGGAGGGCTCAGGGGACGCAAAACAAGAGCAGCGATAGGTGCTTTGTCTGCAATGGCGCGCAAGGCGCTGAGTTCACGCGAAAGAGTCTCCCGGTGCGTCTGCGTCAACAAGCTTTACACTCCCTGATGACATGTATATCTTGAGCTGCTCAGCCTCTGGCGTGAATGATGTTAGGATAGACTCCCTGAACTCCTCGAGCCTCATTGAATTAAGGAATGCTATGTAAGTTGTCTGGTTGCCGTATACTGGCATGCGCAGGAACTTGCTTGTCTTTGAGTATATTACTATGTATGCGCGATCGCCATGTATCGTGGCCACTATATCGGCGAGATTGCTGGCATCTATGTCTGTGAACATGTATGCGTGCGTGACCAGGTAGAGCCTTATCTTCTTGAATGTCGCAAGGTATTCTATGTCGTGGCCGCTCTTCTGTATCCATTCTGCCGGAGCGTAAAGGTTGTCAGCACCTACAAGATAGCCTTTTACCACAAGCTGGTCTACTATCGAATCTATGTTGCTGTATGTAACCCCTATGGGCATGTTGTTGTACCTCATGTTAGAGCTTATTGCAGAGCGCAGCTCGCTCTTCGTGAGCGGCATGAACTTCCAGTGGTAACGCACATTCAGCTTGTCAAACTGGCTCAGCACTTCCCTGGCGCTGACTTTTATGTCAATTTTTTTCTGCTGCGGCAGGCTTGGCACATCTATGTAGAATTCATCCCTATTCGGGGCCTTGACCATCGTCACCATTAACAATACCACAACCACTACTATTACAAGCTCTATGTACTGCTTGTTTACCACTATTTTCGGAGCAGCATGAACGGTTGTATATGAGAATGATGAAGAGAGAGCTGACAGGACAAACTTCATTGTGCCATAAATCTGTGGCGTTCCTGCAGGAAGGCTGTAGTTTACAGTTCCGTTCTGCAGTATGCCGCTGCTTTTGTACGCGCCGTTTAGCGTTATCGTGTAGTTTACGCCAGATATCGGCAGCCCTTTGGAATACAGGGAAAGCCTGTATTTGTTTGCTGAGAAGTTTGCGCTGACGAGCGAAATGTTCACCTGCGCTACATCGAACAATGAAGCAGCATATAGGTTGCCCGAATAGCCCTGCAGCTCTCCGATGTACCTGCCTGGAGGCAGATTGAATGGGATGTATTTTATGAATGTGAAATTGCCGTACGCCTGAGAGAACGGCAGAGGTATGGAGTACACACTAGACATGTTCATATTGTAGATGGTTATGTGAGGCTGTATTGATATTGGCAGCGTTGAATTAGTGAATATGGTCATCGTTACAGGCACTGTATGCGTTGGGATGACCTCGCTCTGCATGCTTATGGTGCCGTTAATGGTATGGCCAGGCGAGAAATAGATGTAAAGGTAGCGTGTCTTTCTGCCTGCGCTGCTTGAAAAGTTTGACGTTATTGTCATGATGCCGAAGCTGTTCTTGAGGATCTGAAGGTTGCTTATGGTAGGCGTTAGCGTAGAATTGTCAAGCACTATGCCGATTGAGCCGCTTGAATTCAGCGAAGTGGTATTAAGGCTGAGCCCGCCGCTGGCAAGCCTTGGTATCCAGAATGCAGAGTCTATGGCCTTTGCTATGTCAGAAGCAGCCTCTTGCGGTGACTTCCATGATTGCAATGTGTTCGAAAAAGCAATCATTACCCCCGGGCCTATATATTCATATGTCAGCGGGCCGTACGTGAATCCTCCTGTGAACGAGAAGGTAGTGGAGTTGAAATAAAACGGGCTCTTGCCCTTGTACAGCGATGGCTGGGATTCTAGGTAGCCAGGCATTATGTTGTCAGGCACTATTATAGAACCCGGAAGCAGCATCCTGGAGAAGTTGTCCCCTATGTATATGACAATGTCCTGCTTTGACATCAATATGCTAAGAGGCGTCTCGCTTGTGCTGGCATTGATAGGCTCAATCAGGGAGCTCGGCATAAGGCCTGTTGGTACAATCAGTATGGAGTAGTTCTCTATATTGTCCACATTTGCAATTGAAACATTTGATATGTTGGAAAGGTTATAGAAGTTGTATGACTTCAAATCGCTTGAAAGCAGTGCAGTCAGTTGCGGCATGCTTGCGCACTGGTAGCATTCGTTGCTGGTATTGAGCATGTAGACTTTCAGCGGCATCGGGTCCATTAGTATGGTAGCGTTGAAAGAGATGCTCGTCGCATTTACGGCGTTGTAATTTACCAGCGCATAAGGGAAGAGCTCCCTTGAATCGTTATACTGCAGCAGGCCCTGTCCTGCTATGAAGCCGCTTACGCTTGGCTCGAGGAGCTTTGATGGCACCACATGCGAGCTCACATGGGAAAGAAGGGAGCTAAGATATGCGAATATAGCTACAACAGCGATGATCAGCACGACGATTATTATTACTGCGATCTTAAGGACCATGGAATGCCTGGCTGATGCCACATAATCACCCTTGCTGCTCGCCTGACTTGCCACCTTGGCCAAACAGCTTCATGAATAAAGAGGTAAACGCCTTCGACACCACGTTCTGCTCCCCTTCTACCTTCTTGGCTATCGCATATACACGGATGTACCGTATGCGCTTGTTTATCTTTATCACATATTTCATGTCCTTCAGCCTTTCAGCGTTATGTAGCCCTGGGAGACCATCTTGTTCAGTATCTGCTCGACCCTAGTAGGGGATATCTTGTAGTTCTGGGCAAACTCGTTTATGTCTATTGTGCTGTCGTGAGCCTCAATCCAGTCTTCTACCATCACCATAAGCGACTCATCGGAGTACGCTTCAAGAACACTTAGCCTGCCATGAAGCTCTTTGTTCTCCGCGCTGAGCTGCTGCGCCTGAACGGTCAGGCTCTTGTTCGAAGCGGCAAGCTCGAGATTCAGCCTTTTTAGCTCCCTGTAGTCATTGAACAGTGAATCGTAATTATTGAAAAGCGAGCTATAGCTCTGCGACATGGAATTCAGCATGTCGTCTATCGCGGAATCTGTGTATTGGAACAGCTCGGCATTGTCAGCGATATAAAGGTCAGACACCAGCGAGAGTATGCTTAGCAGTACCTTAAGCACATAGAGCTTCCTTATCTTGGGGCTTGAATCCATCGGTATTGTATAGTCGATGGTAATGCTGCTCTTTGAAAAGGTAATTATTATGAACAGGAATGGCCTCTTCTGTATGTCGCGGCTTTCAATCCTTGCGATTGAAAGCTCGTCGATGGTGTTCTTTACTGAAAATACCTGCAGCGTTGATATCCTGCTCGCCATGGCGTCAAAAGTCCCTATAAGGGTGCCTTTTAGCACCAGCTGCTCCGCCTTTGGTTCCACGACATTTTGGTTCTCTTCTGCCAATGACACACCTTTTGTTAGATCCTGCCTAGGTTTGCGAAAACCGTAGCACAGAGAGGTTCAAACCCGATATAATATAAAAGATAAAAGAATAATAATAAATATGGTAGCCATTATGGCAGGCGCTTGCTTCGCTTCATGGTATTTATGCTTTCTTTGCTCGCCTTGAGATCGTTTTCGCCTGACTTGCAGCGTGATGCACCTTTGCGCTTTGAGGGATTTGAGGCAGTTTCAATGCAGGCATGTAGCTGAGCTGCGCCAAGAGGTACATGAACACTATTATTATAGCACCGTACAGTATTGCGCGGAGCACATGCCCGCCTGAGAATACTACGAGCATCGCCGCGAACAGCACGCCTATTGCGAGGTAGGTCAACTCCTTGCGCACGTAGCTGTCGCGTGCCTTTTTGTATTTTGGGTAGCACTCCTTGCACACCACGAGGCGGTAGCCTTTCTCGCTCCTTGTGATATTGCGCTTTATCCACCTTATGGTATTTATTATGAAATCTTCCTTCACTTCTATGCCGTCCTTTTCAAGGCCGCAGATTATGCATCTTGTTTCTTCCATTGCATCAGCTGAAATCGAGCGTTACATTGTAAACCCTGCCGGCTTCGGCAGATATCTTCTGCATGTCCACCATCTCGAACACGCTTGCTATGGTTATGTCGTCCATTCCTATGCGCCTCAGCACGTTCGCTATCTGGTCCCTTTCCAAGCCCATCTTCTCCAGCTGCGAAACGAACGCCGCCGAGTTGAAATGCCTGTGGCTTTTCTCCATTGTTGACAACAGTGCCTCTATGCCCTTGTTGTCCACATGCATTGCCGTCAATATGCGCCTTAGCACAGTGCGCTGCACAGTGAATGTGTTCTGGCTAGCCATTCTCAACACCTGAAGATGAAATGATTCTGGCTATGAGCAGGTCGTCTATGCTCAAGCTCTTCAAGAATGACACTATATTAACTATGCTTGTGCCAGATTTTGACAGCTCCCTTATGAAGTCGAGCATTTTTATCCCGCGGCTCTGAGCATCCATTTCGGCGAAAAGCGAGTCTATGGAATTGCCACTGACGTTGTACTCTATAAGCTTCCCTTTCAGCTCATCCATCTCGAACTCAAAATCCTTGGGCAGCACGTTTGCGGAGAGCTCGCTTTGCGTCAGCACGTCGGACATGTCTATTGTGTAGATGTACAGTGGCTCCTCTCCCTGTATGCGCTCGAGCAGGAAGGTCTCAGGGAATCTTATTGCGGTCTGGAATGCCATCTCCACCGCAGCCTGGCCCACGCCGAACTTCGTTATTTCAGATCTTATGAAGCTCGAGAAGCTCATCGAACTCTGCAGGTAGTTGAGGAACTTCTCAAATTTTACCCTGAGAACAAACGTAGTGCCCACGTTCGAGAATATGGCCTCGTTTATGTCTGTAGGGTTCTGCGATGCCACAATGAGCCCGAACTGGTATTTTCGCCCTTCCCTCACTATCATGACAGCGTCGCTCCTGTCGTCTCCTGCGATCTTCCACGCTTCGTCTAGGACAACCAGCGCCTTGAGCCCTTTGGTCTCGCTCCATCCCTCGCTGCGCATGCGCTCCTTGAGCGACTGAAGTATGAACAGCGCGGCAAGCGCCCTGAAGCGCTCGTCAGGCAGCGACGAAAGATCTATGTCAACAAGCCCTGACGTGGTAAGCTTGCCTAGGTCTATGGTGCTCTGCCTTGCGAAATAGTCCTCGCCTTCCCGCGCGAACTGCCTAAGCCTGTATATGGCATTCTCGAGCTCTGCCGGGTATTCGTATGTGCCTTCCTGCAGCTTTTCTTGGAGCAGCGATATGACGTCTTTCAGCGTGGGCGCCTGCTTGCCCTCAGGAGCCTTCTCATAGACAATGAAGCCGCTGTTTGTATACGCCTGCTCTATCGCTTCTTCTGTGATGCGCCTCTGCTCTGGGTAGTCACCTATGTCTGTAAGTATCTCCAATGAGGTTATTATCTGCTTTGTCCTGTCAAGGGGCTTCATTCCGCTCAAATCCATTATGTTTAGGAACGCGCCCTTTCCAAGGGAAACCACTATGCCTGCGCTCTGGTTCACCCACGCCTTGTATTCTCCGGCCCAGTCTATTATTACAGCGTTAGTATTCCATACGTAGCTTGCCCTTATCAGGAAGGTCTTCACGAAATAGCTCTTGCCTGCGCCAGTTATGCCTACAACAGCTATGTGCGGGTTCGTCAGGTTTATGTAAGACCATGTAAACGGCACCTTGAATATTTTTGTGGTGCCTATGTATATCGACTGGAAAGGATCACTCAGCAGCACTGTTGCAGGAGGCTCCGGCGGCCTTGAGAGGAATGACCGCTTTGCCACCTCGCTGGTTGTTATGTGCTGCAATTTCAGAAGGGTCATCAGCTCAACTCAATACCATTAGCGCGTAAAAATTATTATTTCTGCTGGTCAAAGTATGCCGCGGCTTCAGCGAACGACGTGGGCACTGCGAAGTTGAACTTGAACAGCGTGTAAAGCTCCCTGCCGCGGACCTGCGTCAGGTCTACGTCAAACCCACTTAGCGCTATCTGAAGCGCGCGCACCTGCGAAGCGAGCGCGTCGGTAGCTGCCTTCTCGCTTATGCCTATTGCAGATGTTTCTATGTACATGAGCGAGGCAAGCGGCTTTTCGCCTGCTGATATCCTGTCTATCTTCGCCTGAAGCGAGCTTATCTTCCTCTGTATGTCGGTTACTGTTACCTCGTTGGCATTGCTCTGTATCGCCCTGGAAAGCTGGAACTCTTGGTAGGAGCGCTTTCCTTCCAGCTCGTCGCGCACCTGCTGCACGTCAAGCCCAGCTGCGAACACGTGGTACTTGAATGGAAAGCTTATGCTTATTAGAGCACGCTCCCAGAGCTCCGGCGCCGCAGCGATTCTGTCATTATCGCTCACAACTTCAGAAGTCTCAAGCTTGAAAACATACGCATATAGATTTGCAGTTATGAAGCCGGTAGCATAATAGAGGCCGTTGACTTCTTTTATTACGGCATCCTGGGTCTTGTTTATTTTGTAATTTGCCGAAGGCTGGAACGTTATGCCCATCACGCTCGTGAATATAGGGAAGAGTATGAAGTCGGCCCAGTTCAGCATCAGCACAACGGCAACGCCGAGCAGCAATAGCACAAGTATCAATATTGCAACTGCACCGTGGCCTATGCTGCCTATCACGGAGAACGCTATAATGTAGAACAGGAGGGTGAATACAAGGTACATTATTGATTCCTCATCCATTCATATCACCTCCTCCTGTATATTCTTTGTTATCTGCTCGCTTACTGTTGAATAAGGTATAAGGAATTCCGGCTCTATGAATTTCAGGATGTCGTTGCCTATTACAAGGTTAGGCGAGACCCCAAGCGTTGCACCTATGCCAGACATTATTTCCATGGCCTTTTGGTGCACTGCATTCACCGCCTCGTATTCCTTTGTGCCTTTTGCGGAGATTGTCGCGAATGTAGCTAGCTCCAAAGACATGTTTTTGCTCACATTGTCAAGCATCTTCTTCCACATCGCCAGGGCGCCGTGCACCTTGCTTATTTCTCCTTGGGGCGCGCCTTCTTGCGTAAGCTGCGCTTCCTTATTTTCCATTGTACTTATGGTGTCGCGCAATTGCTGTATATACGAATCCTTGTTCATCACATACAGCTGCGATGTTATTCGCATGGGGTAGCTTGTTATGCTGGAAAGCCTGCCTACCTGAGCCGCGAAGTTAAGCTTCTCCTCACCGCTCATCTCCGTGCTTGAAACATAAAGGGGTATGTTTACGATAACTGTAGCGACAAAGTCCTCGCCTTCCTTGTGCAGTATGGCGTCATTTGACGAGGAAAGCCAATATGCATTCTCACTGCTAAGCACGAGGTGCCTTGAATGCTGCTGGAACATTGGTATTATGAGATACGTGTAATAGCGCGAGGCGAATGCAAGTATGCTGAAGGTTATGCCTACCAAAAGAAGTATGATCTTTGCAATGCCAAGGAGTATGTTTGAATTTGGTATTGAAGCCGCAGCCGCTAGGAATACGAATGCAATTGCAAGGAACACTACTAATATGAGAAATTTTGCCTGCATTTGCAACACGTTTCTAAATTTATAAATAAATGAAATACATTTATATAAATCCTCTCATTCTGCCGCCCATTCTGCTTGCTCCGCCTATCAGGTTTGCCACCTGCACTATAAAAGCGTATGTTACAGAAGTTATGAGCACTGGATAGAATAATATCAGGAGCCACAATGAGCTCATCGCGCTGCCTGCCGAGGACACTGCTAGCGTCAGCGGGCTTGTCGGCGAAAGCGAATTCTGCACCGAGGAAGTGCCGCCGAACCTTGTGATCTGAGCTGACACGCCTGCAAGCTCATGCAATAGGTTTGGCGCTGTGAAGTAATAGGCTATGGCGAACATGGAAGGCGCGACGATATAAAAGCCCAATGCCACTGCTATGAGCATGCCGCCGAATGCCCTTGTAGGGAAGAACGCCCTGAATAGCACCCCAGGTATGAGGAATACGGGTATTGACGCAACAGAGAAAAACACTATAAGGTAGTACTGCCCGTACAAGGCGAGCACCCCGTCGGAAAGCAGCCCTGCAAGGTTAAGCGCCGGGTCCATGAAGTACACAATCAGGTATGCGTAATAGGTATTGAGTATTGTCTGCACTATCGAAACACTTGCCTGCTCGACCTGGAGCGTTACCTGGAATGAAGTATATTCGGCATCGTGCATGTATACGCTTGTAAGACCGGTTATGACGCCTTCTGCATTGCCTATTGTATTGCCTATCAGGTTGAATGCGGTTGCATACGGGTTTATGCTGCCTACAAGAAGCCCTGGCGTTACGCCGAACATTACCGCCGATACATACAGGAACAAGCCAACGATTATGGCGCTGGCTGTCGCCTCGTAAAGCTCGCCTACGCCAAAGTTCTTGATGCGCTCGCTGTGCGAGGCTATGCCAAGCATTATTATTATAGCTGCAACAGAGAAGGAGAGAAGGACTACCAGAAGCGCCAATGGCAGGTATGGCTTCCATTCCATGTAAATCTGCTCATTTATCGGGCAGTACCATGGCTCGTATGCCGATATGCTCTTGGCAAGGCCTGGCGGCAGGAGCCCGCACGCATTCTGCGCCGAACTGGAGTAGCATTCCACGCCAGGAGTGCTGAGCGGCAGGCCTGATGGCGTGGTGCCTGACTGAGCCTGGCAGACACCAACCTGGCTCATGGTATAGCCAGCAGGGCATGTATAGCCGGACTGGTATGCGTTGCAAGCCGGATACGGCAGATACGTCTGCGCAGCCGGCAGGTGCGCGACGGCAAGCAGAGTCAAAAGTGCCACAAAGGAAAGCAGAGCAATACGTTTAGGCCTGTTCATTTTTGCACCTCATATTATGTTTGACAGCAAAGACATGAAATCCATGCGCTCGCCTATCGACCTTGAAAAATCAACTATGAACGCGTCAACTATGGTGAAATTCAGGAATGGTATGAATGTGAGCCCGGCAAGTATGTAGCCGAACACCTTGACGCCACCAGTAAGAAGCGACAGGTTGACACCAGCTCCTGTTGCATACGTGAATACCATAGATAGGACAGTGCCAAGCATGTACACCTGCCCGCATGCTGAAGTACCGAGGCACGTTGAAACTATGTTAGTGTCTATGAAGCCGTATGTGATTGAGGTCAACAGAGGGAACACAAGCCCGAGGCCTAGGCCGAACGCTATCATGGCCCCGCCAAATGTCCTTGTAAACCCGAATGTCCTCATCACGAGCCCGAGAGTGAGGAATACCGAAAGGAATAGCAGCGAGCCAGAGAGTATCAAAAGCTGCAGCTGGCTTATCAGCAGTGCAAACATTATACCAGAATACACAACAGGAAGGAGATTGTCGATCTCTCCGGGCAGCAGCGAGGTGGCAAAACCCACGTTAAGGTTTTCTTCAGGATAGTCGGGTATGCCGATTTTTATAGACAATGTCGGCACTATTCCAGTCAGATATGACACGTAATATGCAAATTCAGCCATGCTGCCAGCTACGCCATTGAAAAGCGAAAGGTCGCATACTGACAGCTGGAATATGTCTGTAGCGCTGGTGCAGCCTTGCTGAAGCACGCTGAAGCCGAGCACGTCAACGCCTGATCCCTGAGGCACGATGTTAAGCCCCTTTGGGCCGAATGCTGCCTGCGGGCTGATGAAGAACAGGTATGAAAACGCGCCAAACACAAGTATCATTACTATCGAAAGGAATGCCTCATATATCTGCATGCGGGCCCATGCCTTTGCGTTAGCGCTCATTATTATATTTGCAAGCATGTACACGATTGCAGCTACCAGTATTACTACAAGCACAGCCACAAATGCTATCGGAAGCCATGTCAATGGTGTATATAAAAGCCCCAGCAACGGCATGCTTATGGGCAGCGCTGCAGAGAGATGCGCAAGGGCAAGCATTGCGATGACCAACATGACCATTACAACAACCTCTTCAGCGTTTTCCCGGAGCTAAGGCTAGGCGCGCCAAGCAGGTCGCCGAGCACCTCCATGAAATTATATGATATTATAAAGGAAAGCACAACACCTATTACATAGAACATGGAGGGCTCCAGCACAGAGCGTATAAAAGCAATGAAGATGCCGCTAGAAGAGCTCTCCTCGCTTTGTATGAGCGCGGTGTCGCTCTGCAAGCTGCCCGATGCTGTAGTGAGGGTTCCTAATACTGAGCTCAGCGATGTGCTGCTGCCCGATACGCTGCTTACCGAGAATGCTGAGGTGAATATGTAGATCATGATAGGCAGCACTATGAAGAAGCCGACAAACAGACCTATGAATGCGCCTCCTGCAGCCCTTGTCCATGGTATGGTGCGCAGCACTACGCCAGCGAAGAAGAACAGTGGGAAGAGCTTGTACGCTATGAGTAACACGAACATGGTAGCAAGGAGCATGCCGAAGAACATCGCACCTATATTGATCATCATCTTAGCTACGCTGTTGGCAACCAAGAGACCAGAGAACGGTTTTAAGGCTATGCCGAAGTATACAGGTTGTATCTGAATGCTTACAGAAGTGATTAGCGATATCACCATCTCATAGCCCATTAACCCAAAGGTAGGCAACACCATTCCGAGAGATGTGCTGTAGAGCGCCTTGCAGTCATACATGTATATGCCGGTACTGAATGTTCCCTTGCTTATTGATAGGAAGTTGCTTGGGGTTGACACAGAGATTACTGTGAACGAGCCCACGAAAATAAACACTATTATAAGGGTAATAATCACTTCGCCCATCTCGCTCTTCGCAAACCTGGTGAGCTTGTCCACCTTTATCACGCTGCCTATCGCATAGAGCACGCCGGCTATCATGAGCATTATGAGCATCAGGAGCAGCGAGATGGCAAGCAGGTTTGTCGCAGAAGTGCCTCCATGAAGCACGTTCCCGCCTGTGAAGAGGTTGCTGCAGAAACCCGCTGCGTCGGCGCCTGCCATGCCAGGCACCGCTAGCACCAAAGTGGCAAAGAGCAGCAATAACATAATCTTGCGCATTACACCAACCTAGCCAAGCCCGCAAGCTCTGTATCACCACCGAGCAGCGAGGATATGCCTATTATCGCAGATATTGTAATTAAAAGGTTTATCAGTGGCAGGAAATAAGCAGTAATGCCCATTATGCCGTAAATCTGGAAGAGCATGTACGTAGCGGGCATTATGTTATTAGGCGAGCAGGAGTAAGGGAGATAGAAATATGGGGCCACGTTGCCGCTCGCGGCGGCAGAATATAAGCCAGCTCCAACGCTGTAGAAAGGCACCAGTAGCACAGCTATGTCACCGGCTTCACCATCGACAAGGTTGTTGGCCGGAGGGAGGCATCCAAAATGGTTGAGCGCCTTCTGCACGCTCGGCATCACGAAGAAGTTGAGCACATAAGTGCTTGTAGAGGATGGCACGCCGCTTGATGGTATCGTAGTCAATGTGCTGTAGCCGAAAGCGGAATTGTAGTTGGCTGAGCTTGTAGACAAAGCAAGGTATTCCATTGAGTAGACAGCAGGCAGAAAGATCAGGAATCCCAATGCCACTGCTATAAGAAGCCCGCCAAGCCTTCTGGTAAAGAACACAGAGCGCAATATGAGCCCGAAGAATATCAGTAACGGCCATATGTATAGCGCTATCATGTTGATTGAAAGCTGCGCAACGAAGAATTCTACAGCAGTAGTCATCAATGTGCCTAATGGAGTAAGCAGCTTGTACACCATTGAATAGCCATCGTATGGAGTGAATTGCACGTGCAGCAGCAGATCCGGCACGAGCAATTCGCCATACAGCGGTATCACGCAAGGGCTCACCCAGCCAGGAAATACGCACACGTTAACTTGCGGCGACAAATCGGAAAGGAATCCAACCCATGCGTCGAACAGGAATGCGCCGTTGTAATCTACAACCGACTGGTTCGTAAGGTTTGCTACTACAACGGTTGTCGCAGCAAGCGGATAATCGAGCTGCTCTGTAAGGCTAGGGTTCGAACCAAGGCTTACCATGCTGCACAGGCCATTTAATTTCGATGAAGGATTGCCCGAAAGATAAGACTCGAGTATACCTAGCGAATATGAATTGCTTGAGCTCTCATACTGGGAGATGTCATTGCACATGGTCGAAACAGCGTTCGTGTTCAAAAGCTTTGTGCCGTTCAATATGGAGATGTATGTCGATGCTATTACATATACAGAGCCCAGCACTATCGCTATGAGCACGGCGGTGCCTATGAGCTGGTAGAATTCGTCTCTTGCACCTGCCTTGACGGTGGAATTGCCCAATAGCGAGCCCACGATGTACCACACGGCTATGAAAGCTGAATCAAGCAGCAGGGCGAGGAACACAAGCGGCAGAAGCATGTTCTTGGCTGACGTGAAGCCGGTCTGGAACAGGAATGTGATTATCGGTATCATATACGCACCTACAGGTTGCCCCAGAATGTCGAAGCGCCCTCTACGCCGCTGTTAAGCGCCTTCGTCAAGCCCATCGCAAGGCCTGCCGTGACCCCTATGTTTATTGCAAACATGAATATGCCTATGAACAGGAATTTTGCCATCTCCCAAACAATTGCGCTTGTAGTGAACGGAGCTGTCGCCGCACTGCTAACCAGAGAGCCCAGCTCCGACAGCGGATTAAGGTTTATAGAGGCACTGCTGAGAAATGATTCCAGGTAGGATGGCGCTGTCGCCGAGTTGCCGCTCAAGAGGCTGCCTGACGGCAGTGATGAGAACAGGGTACTTGTGGAATATGAAGTATATGTGTTCGCAAATTGAAGGTACTTATACGAGGGGTTGCTTGCTGAAAATATCCAGCTTACGGCATAGCCGTCAAAGCCCACCATGAGTGGATATATCATATATGCAGCTATTGCTATGGCAAGGAACGCGTTTGCAGTGTTCCTCAGGTTCCCTCCTGCAAAGGAGAGGGAGCGCATTACCAGCGCAACTGGCAGCACCACGAGGAATGCAGTGTATTCGAGCAGAGGCAGCATAAGCCATTGCAGGTAAAGCGCGCCTATTACGGTTATCAGCAGCATTGAGAATATAGAGAGGTATACATCGGCAAGCACCTTGAATACTTTGCCCAGCTCAAACTTCGGGCCAAACGAAACAGAAATTGGTAGTGATCCGCCGCCGAAGCTTGGCGATAGCGGCGCGTAGCCGTTGAGTATCTGCCCGAAGCTGACATCCAATATGGTGCTCTCTATGCTGTATTGCATCGACGTGAAGTATATTTTGGAGAGAAGGCCTATACCCGTGTTTGTTGTGAGGTTTCCTATGTAGTAATCTGCGTACTGGAACGGGCTCAGCGACGATCCCGTAACGGTCCTGCTCATTGCTGCGGATATGCTGCACGCGGTGCTCGCCATCCCTAGCAGGATCATTATTATTATGGCGCTGAGGAAAGCCTGGGTAAGCTCTGTCCTCACTGCGCTGGTGACCTTGCCGCTGAACCTTGACGGCATGATTCTCGAAAGCGCAAGCACCAGGGCGCCGATGAGCAGGCTTACCAGTATGACGAGCAGGTTTATGCTCAACCAGTTGTTCACGTACGCCGTGCCGCCCAGTATCGCGCATGTGTTTACCATATAGATTCACGAAAGCTTCATTTTACCCACGCCCATCCTGCTTATGCTCATTGTGCCGCCGAGCATTGTGGCTATCTGATTTACCACTGCCAAGCCTATCACCATGTCGAATATAAACAGGAACAACTGCAACAGTAGATAGCTTGTCTGATTCAGCACAACATTCAAAATCTCGACTATGTTGCTGGAAAGCGGATCGTAAAAGCCTGCGCTAGACCCTAGGGCAAAGCCGTTATTCATATCATTTACTATGTTGGGATAGCCTTGCACCACAGGGCTGCCAAAGAGGAATGCTATTATAAGAGGCCCTTCGCCAAGGCCGTTAAAGAAGCTTTGCGCGTTGTAGACCATCTGGCCGAACAGGCCTGATGTTGCAGGCTGGGTTGTCGCTGCAGGCTGGTTTGGCAGTATATTTGACAGGTAGTTTGAAATAGGCAGGTTGAAGCCTACCAGGAGCACAGGGTATACAAGCGATGCGCCTATTCCTAGCGCTATGAACGTGCCGCCTATGCCGCGTGTGAAGGGCATTGCCCTCAATATTATGCCTACAGGCAGAAGGCCTCCTAGCCCGAGCGCTATTATGACGCTTATGAAGTCGTACTGGAATTGGAACAGATACAGCGTTGGAAATATTATCATGGTAAACATGTCCTTTACAAATGAGAATACCGCAGTAGGCGTGATGGTTTCTATGTAGCTGCTGACGTAGATGTTTGCTATAGAGCCGGACTGCAATGTCAGTATGGGCTCAGGAATAGGAGGTATAATAATAGGCAGCGGGAACCATGTGGCCAGGCTGATGCTTTTCAAAGCTGCGATGCCCTGCGACACGCCGAGCATTGTTGCAAAATCAACGTATGCCTGGTTGAGCCCGTATGCAAGGTACGAGGTCGCGCCGCTGCAAAGTCCTTCGAGGTTTGTGCTCAGGCTGCTGAACATAGATGAGGTGCTGCCGCCCTGCAGCGAAGCGGCATTGCCAACGAGCATGTCGGCAATAGCGCTAGCTATTATGATTGAGGAAAACACCACCGCTATTATCAGTATGCTCTTTGAAACCTCCCACAGCTCTGTCTTATACCAGCCCTTCAGGGCGTTATAGTTGAGCACCTCGCCGGCCATGTATGAGACTGCAATGAATAGGAATGATATTGCGATGCCTATTGCTGCAAGCCCTATGAATGTAGAGAAGTTGCTTGCGCTCAGTGCCACCGTGCAAGAATAGGTGCTTGAAGCTGAAGCCATGCCTGCAAGAACAGGCAGCAGAAGCGCTATCAGAGCGACGACACGGCGCATACTAGGATATTTGATAACAAAGTATTTATAGCTGACGAAAACGCTGACATCAAATCAGCGCTTTAGAAGCCTGAAGCGCTTCATGTACATCTCGCTCTGCAGCACCACAAGGAAAGGAAGTATGAAAAGGGAGTTGAATACCAGCAGCGCATACCTTGAATATACTGTGCCTGAAGCTGCGATGAACACGAAGTCGAAGAACGTGATGAGCACTATTGCAAGGAACAGCCACAGCAAGAAGTAGTCGAAGCGCCTGAAGAAAAACGAAACGCTTGCCTTCAATGACCTTAGGATCCTGTTTTCGTCTATCACTATGGAAGCGGGCGCATAGAACACAAACGGGGTAATTGCGAGTATTGCCAGGCTTGTTATTATGCCCGAATAACCAGTGCCGAAGCTCAGCATGTCGGCAAGCACTATCACGGCGCTGAGCAGGAGCAGCACTATGAACACCTTGCTCGTATACTTTTCAAGGCCCTGGATGACTTCTCTTGTTATCTTCCTTTGGACGCGGCTATGCTTCACCACAACGTTAATCGCAACAATTGCAAAGCTGAGGAAGAGAAGCGAGAAGAAAAGTGCCACAATAATGACTGCCGAGGAAAGAAGGCTCATGTTAGAGAATATGCTCGCTGTGCGCAGGAATATGCCTCCAGCATCATTATAAGTTGGAAAGGCGGCGAAGGCAGGTATCATGAATGCGATTATGAAGGCAAGCGAAAATGACAGTATCAGCTTTATGTTAGCCGCATAAGTGGACCATGCATATGATACAACATTGGTTATGCCAACACCTGCCGCTTTTGCCCAAGCAAAGCCAAATAATAAAGGGAAGAAAAAGATAAAAGCCTTACATTATTGTGGTATGTGCATTGGTTAGGAGGCTCCGCACGCTGCACTGATGTTTGAATTGCCCGTTATTACGGTAAGTATGTAAGGCGCAGCTACTGCAATTATTACCCCGATTACGCCGCCGAGGATCATGCCCATGCCATAGCCCTGCACAGAGCCTTTTGTGCTCCCGGGGAGCACGTGAGCTCCAGCATACATTGCGCCTCCCAATATTATTAGCACAAGGCCCAGTATAAATATGACACTTTTGACAGCGAGGTATAGGGTGCATATCGCGTTGACGGCGTTTGATGCCTGCCCGTACGCCATTGAAACGAATCCCAGCAGCAACAGCAACGAGATCGCGGGGCCTACAATACGCCCTGAGTTGAGCAATTTGCCGAACCATGATATATTCATATGAACCACTTCGCCTCTTTATATATAATAAAATACATTTAAATAATTATCGCTAAGGCGTTATTGCTCGTTGCGGAGCAAATTGCTGCAGCGCCTATAGGTTATTATCTCGTTTGCTTCCTTTTTGGTGAAGCTCGAAACAATCCTTTTAGCCTCTTCGCGCGCCAGCACAGCTTCTGCATCTGTATCTGCATGGAGCACAAGCTTGCCGTCAAGCTCCCTGCGGTACGTGCTGCCCAATGTGAGCCTTGCCTTGCTTTCGTTGCTTTCTACAGGCTCCAAAAGCAGGGGAAACGCGAAAGCGCTGCCCGATTTCATTCTGACCACTACAGCATCTTCAAAAACGTCGACGTGCATCTCATCGTAGAAAGGCTTTGACGGCACTACCAGAGTCCTCATTAGATCTATTGCTTTCTCGTTGCAGAGGTAGTCAAAATTGTTCCTGGTTAGGTTGTCTTTCACATTGCCTATCGCTATGTCCATAATTACACCAATAATAGCTTGGATTATGCGATATATAAGCTTTTTGCGGAATTTAGGCAAAGGTTCTTAAATCTTCCTATATGGTGCAAGGGATAAGCATGACCAGGCCATTATTTGAAGCATAGGAAGCATTCTTCCATGCGCCTGCATTATACAAAAGCGCATATACAAAAGTGTTTTAATAACAATTGCTCATTATATGGAATTGATACCGATTAGATGATCTTATGAAGATACTGCAGCTTGATGTAAACAACATAACATACGAGCTAATAAAGCCAGAGGCAAGCATCTACGAGGATTCCGACGAGAAGAGGGCAAGCATAGATGACACACTTGCATTGCTAGTGAGCGTTGAGAAAAAAGACACAGAGGGCACTGCAGAGCTTGCAGTAAAGGAAGCAATTGATACAATGCAAAAGCTGAAGAGGGAGCGCATTGTGGTATACCCATTCGCGCATCTAAGCAACGACCTGGCAGAGCCAAAGGAGGCGATGCATATAATAGATTACATGTTCAACGAGCTCAAGAAGCATTTCGACACAAAAAAGGCCCCATTCGGCTGGAACAAGGCCCTCTCGCTAAGCATAAAGGGCCATCCGCTTGCAGAGCAGTCGAAGAGCTACGGAGCAGAAGGCGCAGAGGCAAAGCATTATGCAAAGGCAAAGCCAACGAGCGTCAATACAGCTATAGTCAGGAAGAGCGACATGTCTGGGCTGCCTGAAGCAGACCACAGGACCATAGGAGAAAAGCTTGATTTATTCAGCTTCCAGGAGGTATCGCCAGGCATGGTTTACTGGCACAAGAACGGCAGCACAATATTCAGGCAGCTTGTGGGCCTCATGAGAGAGCTGCTTGACTATTACGACTACAGCGAGATAAGCACGCCCGTGCTTGCGAACATTGCCCTGTGGCACGTGAGCGGGCACATAGATCATTACAAGAGCAACATGTTCATATTCGACAGCGAGGGCGAGAACATGGGCATGAAGCCGATGAACTGCCCCTCAACAATATTGGTGTACAAGTCAAGGAAATGGAGCTACAAGGAACTGCCATTCAGGACGGCGATATTTGACCACCTTTACAGGAACGAGATAAGCGGCGCGCTCACAGGCCTGTTCAGGGTGCGGGAGATGACACAGGATGACGGCCACATATTCGCAAGGGAGGACCAGATAGAAAAAGAGGTAACGCTTTTGCTTGAGCTTGTCAACAAGGTCTATACCACGTTCGGCATGAAGTACAAGGCAAAGCTCTCCACAATGCCGGAAGACCATATGGGTGACGAGAAGCTCTGGGAGAAGGCATCAGAAGCGCTGAAGAAGGCACTGGATGCAAACAAAATGGAATATGAAGTGAAAGAGAAGGAGGGCGCCTTCTACGGCCCGAAAATAGATTTTGACGTGTTCGATTCCATGGGCAGGACATGGCAGTGCGCCACCATCCAGCTGGATTACCAGCTGCCCTTGAGGTTTGGCCTTACTTATACAGGAGAAGACGGCAAGGAGCATGCACCTGTAATAATACACAGGGCGATACTTGGCTCATTGGAAAGGTTCATAGGCGTCATGATAGAGCACTTCCAGGGCAAGTTCCCCACGTGGCTTGCGCCTGTGCAGGCGCGCGTGATAACTATATCGGAGCATGAGAACGGCTATGCAGGCTCTGTTTACAAGGCTCTCAGGGAAAACGGCATAAGGGCTGTGCTTGACGACAGCGACCGCACGCTTGAATACAAGATAAGGGAAGCGCAGATGCTGAAAGTGCCGTACATGCTCGTGATAGGCAAGAAGGAAGCGGATTCAAACAGCATAACAGTAAGGCGCAGGTCAGGCAAGCAGGAGCACGGCGTGAGCCTTGGCGCTTTCATTGAAAACGTAAAAAGCGAGATAAAAGAGAGAAGGCTTGAGCAGTAGCGAGCGAGTCAGCGCCTCTCGCGGCTTGGGCCGAATTCCCTGACAACGCTGTGCATAGGTATCTCTTTGCGTATATACGCTTCCATGCCTTTTGCAAGCCTCAGGTTCCTGTAAGCATAATAGATTGCGCCAATGGCGAATATGAGCAGCGCCAACGCAAGGCTCTTCGCGCCCAGATAGAGCATTACAAGCATTATTGTGGCGAAGCCCGCAATCGGTATCGCGAAGAATAGCCTGTGCCTTATGAGCGTCTTCCTATTCTTTTCCAGCCTGAGCCACAGGCTCAGCGCGGATATGTTTATTACCGCATACGCAGTGAGTATGCCGGCATTGGAGAGCTCCACTATGGACTTGAAAGGCATGAAAAGTATGAATAGCACTGCAAGCACAGAAGAGAGCGCTATTGCATTTATAGGCGTTGAGAATCTGTCTATGTACGAGAGCTTTTTCGGCAGCTCGCTGTCGCGGCCCATCGCGAAAAACACCCTTGAAACCCCCAATATGCCGGTAAACACGACACCTGCAGTAGCGACAACGCCCCCTATTGCCACCGCTATGCTGAGCGCCGCTATGTGCAGGGAGCCTATCGCATATGACAGCGGCGCTGCAGAATGCTCGAACTGCTGGTAGGGCACAAGCCCGACCGCGCCAAGCGCTATCAGCACGTAGAGCAGCGAAGAGATTATTATCGAAGCTATTATTGCTTTTGGTATAGTGCGCCTGGGATCCTTCACCTCGTCGCTCACTGTAGTGACGCGCGAGAAGCCGGTGAATGCGAAGAATATAAGAGCGGAACCCGCAAGTATGCCGTTTGCGCCGTTTGGCGCGAAATTAGACAGGTTTGCAACGTTGAAATGCAATATTGAGAATGCGACGAAGAGCGACAGCACTAGAAGGTTTATGCCCACCATCGCAGCGATTGTGCGGGCTGAATGCTTTATGCCTAGTATGTTTATCACTGCAAAGGCTATTATCGCTGCTATGGCGTAATATGCGGAAGGCATAGTGCTGCCAATGAGCAGGTTGAAGTAGCTGCCGAAGCTGAGCCCCACAGCAGCTATGGCTATTACGTTGCCTATTGTCCACATCCACCCTGCAAGGAAGCCTGCGCTTGGCGCAAATGCGTCTTTTGCGTACTCGTATACGCCGCCCTCCTTTGCCACATGCAATGCTATTTCAGAAAAGCTCAGCCCGCTCAGAAGCGAAACTATCGCAGCAAGCGCTATTGCTATTACAATAGCAGGGCCTGCGGCGTTCACTGCAAGCCCGATTATGACGAAGATGCCTGCGCCGATTATCGCACCGAGGTTTATCATCAGCGCGTCGAAGAAGGTAAGCGCCCGCTTAAGCTTGTACATACTTTAAAAGTCGCAATGAAATTTATTAAACCTACGTATATATTGAAAAATAAAAAATAGAAGCGGGTTCTTTAGCCTTTATTTTTGTCTTTGATATTGAGATCAGTCTCTCCGCGCAACAGAGCCGTTATAATTGTCTGTGCTATTTCTTTGTTCCCTGCCCTCATTGTATACATCAATGGTGTCAATCCGTTTTTGTCAGCTTCTTCTCTTTTATTATTTTTTTCAATTTCTGGCATATTTTCACCTTTTTAACTAGAATTAGAGTGAAAAAGGTGATATATAAACATTTTGAATTTTTGCAATTAATCAAATGTTTTTTGAAGGAATAAAAATTGCCTTCTATGCAATTTACTATATATTGTCTAACTGGTCGTGATATTATTGCCTGTAAATAGGAAATGCTACCTTCGCATGTCAAGCTCAATGAGGCCTATTATGCTGCCTATGAACACGAGCACTGCGCCTATGATAAAGCCGCCGCCATCAACCATGCTTATTATCGAAGCTACAAGAGCGATGACAAGCCACATCTCGCTGCTGGCCTTTTTCTTGCCCAGCTCGTTAGCAGTAACAATGACAAGCGCGCCAAGAAGCAGGCCTATCACGCCAAGGGTGCCTATGAACACTCCGGCGCGAAACATCATAGACATCATTGCGCCTATTCCGCCAAATACCAGGGTGAAAAGCGCACCTATAACTATTAGCGTGCCGCCTATGTAAAGCAGCATCTTTGGAGCTATGAATTTCTCGGCCATAATAAGATTGCTCTGCCAAGCAATAAATACCATTGCTTTTTCTGCGTTGCCGCGCTAGCCCGTGCTGCGCATCTTTGCGCCTGCATGCTTTGACAGGTCTTTGCTTGCCTTCTCTGCGACCAGCCCTTTCAAGAAGTCCAGCGCACCGTCAAGCGTGCCGAATAGCTTGCCTCCTGAGCCGTATATCGCAGCTTCGACCTGCAGGTTTACCCCAGAAGAGGAATCTCCGGAACGCCTGAAATCGGTCCTGTAGCCTATTATAGTCTTGCCAAGGGCATGGGCATGGCCTATCTCTATGCAGGTGCCGCTATCTGGATCTGCGCCGTTGAGGTTTGCAAGTATTACGTCTGCATTCCCTATCGACTTAAAATTCATATTGCCTATCCTTTCCGATTCTTTTGCATCTAGCACGCCCATGTGCATTATTTGGCTTTCATCCATGCGCAATATGGATGACCAAGGGTCTATCACGGCTACGCCTTCAATTTTTTCAATCTTAGGCAGCAGCACATCTCTTATGTAGACCCTGCCTTCCTCTGTAAAGCCCAAAGGGCTTGCGAGATATACAACAACATTTGCCGCGTTGCCTATGAATAATTTCCCCACATGCTCACCACAATTGATTTGTTTATTAAATATTTATGCATTGCGTCTTCGCTCCCTTGGAACCGAGAAAAATGGGATCAGCCACATTTCTGTTTACATGAAATGCCAAAGCCATTTAGAGAACTTAAGGTTATGTATAGAAGTATACAAAGGTGTAGAAAGACTTATATATCTATTAGGGTATATATTTATTAGGTGTTAGATTATGCAAATTCAAAAGGAAGTCGTCCATTATCCCACACTTAAGACCATATTGGCAATAGAAGAAGTAGTAAAGAAGGCCAATAACCCTGTCAGCAGGAACCAGATACTGGCTAGATTGCAGACTGGCGTAATGCGTTCTACTTTGAACCTTGCGCTTGATTACATGGAGAAGCGTGGCATGGTACTTGAAACTAGGAAAGGGTTTATTTGGACATTCAACCATAGCAAGAAGCTAGAGAAGGCTGAGCAGGAAGGCTTACCGGTGTGATGTTTTGGTAGAGAAACGCGTTTCATTAAGAATTCTAGTCGACTTTGCTTTCAGGCCAACTGCTTCGCTCAGGCCGAATGTGCTGTCTATTTCCTTGTATAGCTCCTCTTTGCGTGTGGCTATATGGGTCATCGTGGTGTTTGGATCGCTCTGCCTAGCGAACCTCCTTTCTTGAGGATTTCCGGGCCCTGCCTTGTCGCCGTAAATTGGATTTGCAGGGAGAGAGATTTGAACTCTCGCAGCCCTAAGGCACAAGGTCCTAAGCCTTGCGCGTTTGACCAGACTCCGCCATCCCTGCAATGCCTGCACATTAGGTATTTTATATTTTGCTTGTGACTATTTATAAACATTTGTTTGACGGAGCATTGAAATGATAACGACAAAATATGTAAGGGAGAACATAGAAGCGATAAGGAAATCGCTCGAAAAGAGGAAGAGCGACTACCCGATAGAAGAGCTTCTTGAGCTTGACAAGGTCTGGCGGGAGAGCAAGACAAGATTGCAAGAATTGCAGTCAAAGCGCAACAAGCTCAGCCTGGAGATAGCTGAGCTCAAGAAGAAGGGCATGAACGACGAGGCCGCGGGCAAGGCCAAGGAAGCCTCGCAAATAAAAGATGACATAGACAAGCTCAGCACAGAAACGGGCAAGAATGAGGCAAGGATAGAATTCCTTTTGTTCAACCTGCCCAATGTGCTTCATGATTCTGTCCCTTACGGCAAGGACAGCAGCGAAAACCTGGAGATAAAAAAATGGGGCGACGCCGCAAAGAAGGACATTCCAGGGCATGACGAGCTGCTCAAGAAGCTGGGCCTGCTTGATACGGAGCAGGCTGCAGAAGTATCTGGCGCGAGATTTTACTACCTGAAAGGAGACCTTGCCTTGCTCGAGCACGCGCTGATGCGCTTCGCCATAGACGAGCTGCTCAAGAAGGGCTATGAGCTCATAGAGCCGCCGCTGCTCATGAAGAAGCAGTACTACAAGGGCGTGACGGCGCTCGGCGATTTTGAGGAAATGCTCTACAGGGCAGGCGAGCCAGCCGAATCGAAGGGCAAGAATGTGGAGCACATTGACGATGACCTCTTCCTCATAGCAACTTCAGAGCACCCGATAGCGGCGATGCACGCTAACCATGTATTCTCTGCAAAGGAGCTTCCTAAAAAATACATCGGCTACAGCCCATGCTTCAGGCGAGAAGCAGGCGCCCACGGGAAGGACACAAAAGGCATATTCAGAACCCACCAGTTCTACAAGGTCGAGCAGTTCATATTTTCAAGGCAGGAAGACTCGTGGAAGTACCACGAGGAGCTGCTGCACAACGAAGAGGAGCTCTTCCAGAAGCTCAAGATACCATACAGGGTGGTGAACATCTGCACTGGCGACATAGGAGTTGTCGCCGCAAAGAAATATGACATAGAGGCGTATATGCCCGCACAGAACGAATATAGGGAGGTAACGTCATGCTCGAACTGCACAGACTGGCAGTCGCTCAGGCTGGACATAAAGTACGACGAGGGCAACGAGAGGAAATATGCGCACACCCTAAATGCAACTGCGATATCTGCAAACAGGGCGATGGTGGCGATAGTTGAGAACTATGCCATGGACAACGGCAAGATAAAAGTGCCAGACGTGCTCGTGCAGTACATGGGCAAAGATATTATAGGATAAAAATCTGCCGCAGTGGCTATTCAATCTCAAATTTTTTCCTTTTTGCTTTTATGCTTTTATAACAATACATGCGAGTGAACGATAATGAAGAAGGAGTATGACATCAAGAAGGAGCTCAAGAGGCTTTCCAGCATACGCGGCTCAGGCACGGAGCTCATAAGCGTGTACATACCGCCAGGCTTCAACATCTTCGAAGAGATAGCAAGGCTGCGCGACGAATACGGCCAGGCATCGAACATAAAGTCCAAAACGACAAGGCTTAACGTACAGGGAGCCATAGAGCGCATCATGCAGTACCTGAAGCTCTACAAGGAGCCGCCGAAGGAAGGCCTTGCCGTGTTTGCCGGTAATATTTCCAGCATACAGGCCAACCCTGACATAGAATTGTTCTCTATAGAGCCGCCCATGCCGATAAAGGCCAACATATACAGGTGCGACTCTACGTTCATGCTGGAGCCCATAGAGGAGATGCTCGAGGCGAAGGACCAGTACATAATATTGGTAATGGACGGGCGTGAAGCGACCATAGCGCTGCTCAAGGGCACCCATATAAACGTAGAAAAGAAGCTGCATTCGTTCGCACATGCAAAAGTAAGGAAAGGAGGCCAGAGCGCGGCAAGGTACGAGCGCGCAATAAGCGAGAGCATTGATGACTTCTATAAGAGCATAGGCGATTCCATAAACGCCGTCTTCATGAAATACGGGGGCAAGATAAACGGTGTTATTGTGGGCGGCCCAGGGCCAGCCAAGGACAATTTTGTCAAGGCAAAAACACTCAACTACCAGCTGAAGGTGCTTGGCGTGTTCGACACGGGCTATACTGACGAGCACAACGGCATAGACGAATTGCTTGAAAAGGCGAAGGACCTGCTTGCCGAGCAGGCTTCCGTAAAAGAGAGAAGGATCATGGAGCGCTTCCTCAACGAAGTTTCGAGGAACGGGCTTGCGACATACGGCTTCGAGAGGGTAAAGGAGGAACTTGAAAACGACAATGTCACAAGGCTCATAATAAGCGACGACATAGACCTTGCAAGAGTGTCATACAAATGCAGCTCTTGCGGGGCGGAATTCACGGCGATAGAGCAGGGCAATACAAGGCAGCAGAAGCACTCCTGCGGCGGGAGCCTTGCCATAACAAAAGAAGAGGACCCCGTGGAAGAGCTCATAGACAAGGCAGACAAAAAGGGCATCGAGGTCGTTTTCGTATCTACGGACAGCCAGTACGGCAACGAGCTGCTTCTAGGCTTCCAGGGTATAGGCGCTATGCTAAAATACAAGCGATCCAAGCAGTAGGCACCAACGAATGGAGCGCAAAATAGAATGCTATACAGCGCACGCGCCAGTGATTACTGATATAGAGTAGCCTGTTGCTATGGACAGCACATACGGAGCGGCCACAGCTATAATGACACCTATTACGCCGCCAAGTATCATGCCCATGCCGTAGCCCTGCACAGAGCCCCTCGTTTGGCCAGGGAGCACGTGAGCTCCTGCATACAGCGCGCCGCCAAGGATCATCAGGGTAAGTCCCAGTATGAATATGATGCTCTCTACAGTTGTATAGACAGAGCATATGGCATTTGTTGCACCGCCAAGATTGGGCGGCGTGCCTGAAGTGCCTCCAGTGCTACCGCTGCCGGGAGTTGATGATGAGCCTACTTGAATATATGCTATTTGCGAATCTTGGAAGGCGCCGCCGCTTTCTACCTGCACCAAGAGCGCTACGGTCTCAGATGTCTGCCCAGACACAAGGTCAAAGCTTGATGTTCCCTGCCCACAGTTTGAGCACGAAAATGGGACAGGATTCTGCTGCGAATTGGTAGCATTGTACCATGTATATGTGTAAGAGCCTGTTCCGCCGGTGGCAGTTGCGGTATACTGCTCTACGTCTCCAGGGCTAAGTGTTTGCTGGGCTGTTGTCAGCGGCGATATGGAAACGGAAAACTGCGGGGTGTTTTGCACACAGCTGTAACTGCATCGCGAAAATCTACCCGGTGTGCAGCTGCATAGGTGAACGGTATATCCAGTTGGGCAGCTGCTGCAGTAATACGCACAGCTAGCCGTTGGGCAGTATGTTGCGTATGCGTAATGAACCATGTAAGGCGCAAGCACCAGTGACAACAGCAGTGCAATCTTGGCAATGTTGCTTATTTTAATGCCCGTCAAAACACCTTATGACAGAGCAGGCGCGACGCCGCATTCACTTAGGAACGCAGAATCGCCCTGCATTACAAGCTTGTCAGGCGTTATTATCGTGCTGTTTACATCGCTGTAATTTACAAATATCGAAGGCATGCTTTTGCTCGCATTGAGGCATTCGCTTATGGGCTCTTGCGTGTAGTTTGACACAATGCCAAGCGCCTTTGCACTTGTGAAGCATGCAGTCTGGTTAAGCACGAAGAAGTTTATCGTCGATGCGTTCCTGTGGTACTTCGAGCTTGACACTATGCTCTCTACGATGCTGGTCGCGCACGGCTCCGTGCTCGCAAACACTGTGCCGTTATACGCTGACATGTATATGGCCACGCTCTTTGCCGAATGGAAGTTGCTTTCAAACGTGTAGAAAGGCTGTCCAGCGCTTGGATGGTAGAGGAAAAGCAGCAGGTCAAGCGCCACCAGCACTGCTATTATGTAGTAAACGCTTTTCATGCCTGTGCCTGCTTTCTGCCTGCCTTTTTCACCGTCTGCCTGGCGCGCCTCATTCGCGTTGGCGCGCTTTGCTGCATTTGAACCTTTATCGCCCTTCTGCATATGTGATCACTTCAGAATGTTGCCCAGTGTGCACGCGCTGCCATATGTCACGTTGCCATCAGCAGTAAGCATGTACCCGTACATGCCGCTGTATGCAATTGAGCTTTGCGCCG
Organism: Microcaldota archaeon; assembly: GCA_021816895.1. Classification (GTDB taxonomy): domain Archaea; phylum Micrarchaeota; class Micrarchaeia; order Micrarchaeales; family Micrarchaeaceae; genus JAKAWW01. The sequence goes on from JAKAWW010000001.1 coordinate 671,990, forward strand.
AGCTGCCCATGTATATTACAGGCACGCCCGAAGCAAGCAGCTTGTTGAAGCACTGCGCTCCCGAGAAGCTTGAATTTGTAGAGGTGCACGAATAGTTCTGCGACGCGAACACCGCTACGCGCTTGCCTTCGTTTTGCAGCGCCTTCTGCAGGGCGCCCGCGCAAAGCAGCTGCTGCGAGTTGAAAGAGCCTGAACTGTTTATTATTATCGCTGCGCTTGGAGAACTGTGCAGCTTCGCTGTGAACATGGAAGCAGGCAGGAACGCGTTAGCGCTCTGCGCCCAAGCAAATGTCGCATAAGCATACACAAGCACTAGTATGAACAGCACAAGGAACACAATGCCCCATGAGCGCCTTACCCTCCTGTTAAGCTTTATCTTCTTCCTCTTCCTTAGCCTTGCATAGGTAAGCGAGTATATGAGCAGCACTATCACTATGCCTATTATGAATGATATTAGCGCTGCATAAGCAGGCGCAGCCGCTATTTTGCTGATAACAGGGCCGTTTGCGCTGTACAGCATTGAGCTCACTGCCCCGCCATCGATGCCTTTCACCAGCGCCGCCATTGTAATCGGTGCTTGGGAGAATTGCGAAATGCCCTTGCTTATCGCTGTTTCATTGGCCAGCATGCCTTGCAGCGAGGAGCTGCTGACGCCCTGCATGAGCTCAAGAGAGATACCCTGCTGCTCCGCAGATAGCTTAGCAAGCGCAGGCGGCACGTTCCTGAAGTTGAGCTGGTACTTTATCGCAGCGATAGATGCATTGCGGGCAGTCGAATTAAGCGGCTCATAGAGCGCGTCAAGCCTCGAATACAGTGCAGTGACGTTTGACATGCCGGCAATGAGCTCCGTGTTTGCGAGCGCTATGCTCTGGTTTATGCCTAGCTTCTTTATCGCGGAGAAGGTGGCCTCAAGCCTTGAAACGCTGGCGCTTAATGTTGAGTTGCTTATCCTTGAAAGCAGCGCCTGGGCGTTTGACAGTGTTGAATTGTATTTGGGCATTGTGGCATTGAGGAAAGCGTCAAAAGCAGCTGTTTCCTTTGCATTGACGACAGGCTCCACGTATGCCTTTGCTATGTTGGAGGCATTCACGCTCAGCTGTGTTATGCTTGCATTAGACAGGGGCAGCATTGAAAGCTGCTGCACCGCATACTGCATGCTAGTGAGCATTGTGGAGTTGAAAGTGGTATATTCGCACATGCCTATGTCGACGCAGTACCAGGGCTCTTGCGTCGGTATGGAATAGCTAGAGCAAGAAGCGAAATTCGAAGCGGTGAAGTTCGTCGGCACCGGGAATATAGGGTTCTGGGGCATCACCACTGCTATGAACGAGATGTTGCTGAGTGCGCTTTTCATCGCTGTTATGCTTGCATATGGGTCAATCGAAGCATTGTGAAGCGCCTTGTAGAACGCGCTGTAGTTTGCTTCAAGGTTGTTATACTTGGCGGAGAAGTTCATTATGCCAAGGCCCATCACGCCGGTAGGGCCGCCGTACTGCGGCATGTTGCGCGAGCATATCGGCACGGTCTGGCAAGAGAAGCAGTTGTTAGCAGCGGTGCACGTGTATTGGTTAAGCCCTGTCTCTGTGAGGCAGTCGTTGAGTGGCGGAGCAGCCTGCGTTTCATAGGCATTCATTGAGGCGTTGAGCGATGCAAGCACAGAGGAGCTTGGCGCATATGCGCTCAGCACATAAGGCCTGAGCACCTTGTATATCTGCGTCGCGTTCATGAGCATTGAGTAGTTGCCATGCGTTGCATTTACAACAATGAACGTGTTGCCGTGCTGCATTATCACATATGCATTTGCGCCAACGCTTTCATTGTGCATCGAATATGAGCTTATCGTCGAATTCGGTATGTATGTGTTTAGATACTGTACAAGAGACGCATTGGCGCTGGCACCGAGGGAAGCCGTCGCCAGGACTGAAAACAAAACCACGGCAAGGATTTCAACACGCATATAGGGTCGCCTTTTCATATATTATTGAGTAGAAATGTTTAAATACATGTTGCAAAGAGCGACGATAATTTTGCATAAAGGGCGCAAGCAGCATTGCCAATGCATTTAGCAAGTATTTCAGCGCCGCAAAAAAGGCATGGGCAGCATTATGATATACATTGCACATGCAGCATTAACAATCAGAATCAGAAAAACCTAAAATAGAAAAAGGAAAAGAAGAAAGAAAGGCAAGCAGGTTTAGCTGCTTGCTGCCTTCGCATATAGCTGCTGTATGAATGCGTTTGCCGCTGCGGTTGTCTGGTTGGCGTAGTATCCCGCTATCAGTATGCGGTTTGTTCCGTACGCCTGGTCTATCTGCGTTGTTGGCGTCATTGAGATGTTGTATGCCTTCTGCAGCTGTGCGCTCAGCGTGTTGACGTAGCCGCTTCCTACCAGTATCAGGTTGCTGGCTGGGTTTGCATTGCTGTCAAGCACTACTAGCGGAGCTGTTGGCAAGCTGCTCAGGAGCACTGGCTGGTCTGCTGTGAGCACTGACGGAGTTGCCGTTATGTTGCTTATGCCTGTTATCGTGTAGTGCGATGAACCGCTCACTGTTACGCCTGCTGTTATATTTGCTACCGTGACGTTTGGTATGTTGGTTGCCTGGCCTATGCCGTATGGGCCGTAGGTCTTGACGCTCTTCGTTATTGTGCTTGTTGATGGAGCAACTGCGAACTGCAGCATGTCGATGCTCTTCGCGATCTGGAATGTCAGCGATGTTCCGCCACTTGGCAGTACCACTTCGCTTCCGCGCTCAGTCCTGAAGCCGTTCGGCGCCCTTATTGCGTTGCTTGTGGAGTAACCAGTACCTTGCACTGCCGGATAGTATGTAACGTTGTTGCCTATGCCACCATTACTAGCTGAGCCTACTGTGTAGTTGAGATTGAATATCGTGCCAGTTGAAGATGGATTGGAGTTGTTGTCAATGCCGAAGCCCAGCGCATCAGTGTATGTGGGTGACGAAACAGCGGTTTCTGGAACTACTACATTGAAGTACTGACCTACTCCTGAGGTAACGCTTGGTGTTATTGGTGTCAAAGTTATTGTCTGTATGTTTCCACCGTTCTGCTGGTTGTACTGCACTGAAGACGACCCAATCTCATTTAGCCCACTTGACGTGTAGAGCACTCCTGAAGAGCCTGGTGCTAATTGTGCTAGGTAATTGCCTGGTGTGCCGCTCGTTAATGCGTTTGTAGCTACAGTCAATGTCAGGTCAGGGAATGCTGTCTTCGTTGTCACGTTTATTGAGTTGACGCTTGTGTAAACCGAGCTGCTTACTGCTGGCGTTACTACCAGAGGAGAGGATCCTGTAGAGGTGACCTCGAACGTTGTCTTTACTGGATTTCCACTGTTGTATCCGTATACGTTCACGTATACTGGGTTGTTCTTTATGTAGTTGTAGAAGCGGCTGCTTGTGCCGAGCGTTGCTGACAGTGATATGCCGTTGGTTGTGCCTGCTGAAATGTCGTTTGATGTGAATTGTGTGAATTTATATGGCGCCAAAAGGAACGTTGCACTGCTGCTTGACGTGCCGCCGTATGAGAACGCGTTAGGTATTGAGCTTGAGACTGTGAGCTCCTGCACCGGCTCTGTCACGTTCCCGTTGCCTATGTTGCTACCCTGGTAGACCAAAGATGTCGACGTGAGGCCGAAGCTCAGCGGATCATAGTTTGCTGAAGGCACTGCGCCCAACGTGTCGCCAACGAATGTCACCTTGTACATCTGCGGGCTGTTTATGAAGTAGAATGACTGCCCTGGCATCAGATTTGTTGTAGGTGATACATTGTATATGGTTATGCCCTGCAGGCCATCAACCTTTGTGCCTGTTCCAGACGCGTTTGCCCATGTGAGCAATACGTCCCAGCCCTTGTTTTTCGAGTTGAATGCACTGCTGCTTGTCAGGTTTACTACATTTGAGTAGAGCTGAATCTTCGCCCACTTCTGGTATGCGTACAATCCTGCAAATGTCTGGCCCACTTTCACGTAAAGCGTGTGGCCGCTTACGTTGAATTCTTGAGCGGGGCTGTTTCTTGGTATTGATGTCTCGTTTGTAAGAACGTGGTTGTAGTACACACCTATTGCCGCAGGTGTTCCGTTAGGATAGCTAAGGTCCTGCAATTCCACTGTGAAGTTGCCTGCTGAGATGTTGTGACCTACGTATACGGTTTGCAATCCCGTCAGCGTCGAGGCAAGCTGTAGCTTTCCTCCTGAAACGACATCACCTACTGCTGAAAGAGTACCAGTAACGCTTGGTACTGTTCCTGACTGCATTCCGTTATAGCTTATTATAGAGTAGTTCTGGCCGAGCATTGTGAATGCTGCATTGTTTATGCTGCCGCTTATTGTGGTTGGTATCGGACTGCCGAAAACTATCTGGTATGCGCCGCCTGTGTTAAGCAGCGTGAAGCTCTTTGAAGCCTGCGAATATACAGGGAATCCTGTTACCCAGAGGTTTTCGCTCTCCTTGTAGGTACCTACGCTGTTGAGCAGACCGTTCATGTTTGTTGGCGCAACTCTTAGTATGTTGTCATAGCCACCTGATGTGAACGTTGAAGAGAAGGCTGTGACTCCGCCAGCGTTTGTTCCTGCGCTAAGGGTGTCGTTGAAAGGCACGCCGTTTGCCACGTTAGTGAACGGGCTTGGGTAGATGTTACCTGCGCTGTACGCGCCGCTCACAACGCTGTTTTCTGGGTATGCGCTACCTGTTGAGGTAGAAGATAGAGTCTTTGTATTTGCGTAGTTCTGCGATGTTGACTTCACACCGCGGTTAAGCACTGATCCTATGAGCGCCTGGAATCCGTATGTGCCGCTCGCTATTGCAGTTCCTGACTCGTTGAGCCATACCTGCGGGTTTACTAGGGAGTAGCTCGCGCCGCTCACTGCTATGTGCAGCACGCTTGCTGCCTGCGTAGCGTTTACGCTTGCGGTTACTGGCACGCTAGTGAAAGCGAGGTTGCCGATCGCTGCTGCGATGTTAGCTGCTGCCACGCCGTCGCTTGGCTTTGCAGAGCTTCCTACGACGATCTGCACTTGTGGCGCTCCGGCGTTATTTATTATCGGTACGCTCTGGAATGTTACAGGGCTTGCGAACGCAAGGCCGAGTCCTAACAATGCCGCGCCTGCTGTTACCGCGGCTATTTTCTTTGCATTTATGCTTTTCACTTGCTCACCTAAACATTTTTTGTTGTTCTATTAGTCAATTGAAAAGTATTTAAATACATATGTTACGTATAACAATTTTTTTATAAACAAACTTTTATACTTCGCCATTTGTCAAATTTCCTATCTTTTATTGACAGGCAGCACAGACGGCAGCTCTTTGCTCGGCGACGATATGGCGGCGTGCCGCCTTGCAGATCAAAGCAATGGCATGCGCATGCCTGCGCGGCATCCACTGCCTATTATATAGTATAGTCATTGCAGCCAAAGCTTAAAAACCTTCCTTGGCTGCAGTGGGTGCACCGTTTTCAGGTTGGGCATGGAATGACTATTGCCCAATATGTATTGACCTGTAGCAAAGGCAAAACGAGATTTATGCCGCTTGCTCTCAGCTGTATATGCCGTTCGAGGATAATGAGGAAAGCTTTGTCATGTTGACAGTGAGATTGTAACGCGCAATCACGCCGCTTGAATTATACACCTTTATGGCTGCTATTGCGCAACTGCTACCGTTGTAGGCCATGCTTATGAATGAAACGACCTGCTGCCTAGTGGGATTTGCAGGTATGTTGAAGCAGCCTGATTGCACAGCAGGCACGGTGCTGCTTACGTTCCGTTGCTTGAACTGATAGCTTGTGGCAAAGATTGCCAGGCCAGCTACCACTATTACAGCCAGCGCCAATGCGGCTATGAGTGCCTTTGCTCTGCTATTCAACCCAAACAGCCTCAAGTTTATTTACATAGGGAAAGCATTTAGCGTTTTGCTTCGCTTGCCTTGGCGTTGCTTCTGCAGCAGACGAATGCCATGCAACGCTTATATACCAGCTTGAACACAAATACCATGATGGCTACCGTTACGAAAGATGCCGCTGTGCATCCTTTCTATGAGCGCATAAAAGACGGCAGCATGTCTGCGCTGCTGCTAAGGCCTGAGCTTCTTGAGCACGAAAAGAGCGCAGAGCTCAAGGGCATGCTGAAAAGCACTCTTGCAAGCAACGGCTTCGAGCTTGTGCACAGCTTTGAAGCTGTGCAAACCAAGGATCCCATAGACAGGCATTATAACGGTGATTCAGAAAGCGGCGTGCTAAGCAAGCTTGCTGAAAGCGGCATAAAGGTGCTCCTTTCTTCAATGAGAGAGGGCATAGCGCTCAGGGACCTTGTTGACGAGATGCTAGAAAAAGGGTATATAAGCAAAGAGAGCCATGAGGAGCTGGGCCAAAGCACAGAGGCGCTTGAAAAGCTTGCAGGCGCTCTTGCCTACAAGAAGAGCATGAAGGAGATGGCTGGATTTGTGGAAAGCTTGCCTGAGAGGGAGAGCGTAGAAAAGAGCCTCAAAGCGCTTGGAAGCGCGCTCCCAAATGTGGAGTACAGGAGCATAGGCAAAAGAATAGAGATATGGATATTGTACAGCAAAGAGGGCAATGCAAGCGAAAGGCTTTACGCAATGAGAGGCCCAACCGATCCGTTCTTTGCAAGCGAGAAAAGCTTGAGAGGAATGCTCAGGGAAGTGAGCAGAGGCAGGAGCCTTGCAAGGAACTTCCTTGATTTCGGCATTGTGTGCCAAGTTGTGCATACTGATCCTAGCAGCGAGAGCGTTGCGGAAATGCTCAGGCTTTTCCAAGAGCAGGGCTTCATAGGAGAAAATGATTTACTGAAAATGTCTGAAAGTATTAAAAATATTGGCAGAGAGGGCTGATAGATGCTTTTATGCGCGCTTACATAGAGATGGAAGCTGGATCAAGGGTAAAGCATGTTTTCAACGAGGAGAAGAACGAGCTGCTCATACACAGGCTGCTCAAGGAGCCGCTCATAGAGCCTTTCTGCTACGGCTTCATAAAGGGCACAATGAGCGGAGACGGCGACCCGCTTGACGTGTTCGTGATGAGCGGCAGGCACATAAGCGCAGGCGACGAGGTGAACGCAGAGCCGATAGGGGTGCTGTATTCAGAGGACGAGATGGGCGACGACAACAAGATCATCGCCGTGGAAAAATATGACAAGACTTACGGCAGCATGATAGACATATCGCAAGTAGACAAGAGGCTCATCTATGCGCTGCTCTACCAGATAGAGCACAACAAGGACGGGCTGGAAGGGAAATTCACAAGGATAAAGGGCATCGGCAACGCAGAAGAGGCCAAAGCAGCAATAGAGAAAGCTTCAAAGCAATAGCGCCCGCATGGCATTTCATGAAGTTATTATTTAGCCGCTACTTTGTATGCATTTGTTAATATATTTTTATTAATTGATGCATACGTTTTAGGAAAAGAGCGCTGATATGAAATCATTTAGCGCATTCCTGACTTTGCCCAATGGGGGTATTGAGCTTTTTTCCACGTAGTCGTTTAGCTGCCCAAGGTACCTGTGCTCTGGCCAGCCATTTATCGTTTCAATAAATGCATTCCTGCTGAATTCGAAAGGAGGGCTTGAATGCACGCATTTGTATTCTATGTACTGCCTTGTGCATCTTATGCCTTTCTGCAGTATCATGTACGCATCAAAAAGATCCTTTGCTTCCCTGCGCTCAATTATTGCGCGGATCTTCTCTGCAAGTATCTCCTCTATGCCCATCGCCTTCACAAAGTACCTGCTGCCTGCCATTGATACGACGCTGGTGAAATTCACATCCTTATTTATCACGTCCCTGAGGTATGAAACATCTATGCTTGATCTTATCAAGCCTATTTTGAACTCTATGGTATTTGATGACACTGCAGTAACAGCCAGGCCGCTGCCCTCTATGAAATCCCTGACTTGATAGGTTATGCTGCCGTAGCCCGGGCCCGTATACGAAAGATCTATGTCCTTAGAGAACCTATTTATTCCGTAAACCTTTGCCAAGGCGGTGCCGCCTTTGAAAAGCACCAGGTCGGGCAGCGTGCTGTCGCTATATATGTACTCCAATATGTCATCCAAAACAGTCGATACTTCATCTTTTGCTTTCCTGCTTATCATGCAATCATCCATTTCTTGCTTTTGTAGGAAGCACCTGATCTGTCAATCCTGACAGCCTTCTTTTTGTAGATTCTGCGCAGCAGCATGCTTGCTGCATCGCTCCTGCCTACATAATCAAGGAAGAATCCAACCTTGTTCGGCAGCACTTTTGAATCCATCCTCAAGGTGTATTCTACAAGCCTTTTATAGTCAAGGTCTCTGCCGAAAGAGACCATCTTCCTGTAGTAGTTTGCAATATCAGAAAAAAACGGGAACTCTCCGATATACAGCGAATCGACAAATGCCTTTTCAATCGTTGATATGGATATCCATCTCGATTCGTTATAGCCGAAAAAGTTTTGCTTTTTAAACTTTATGAACTTTACCGCTACGCCGGAAAACTCTATGCCCCTGTGCTGCCTTGTTGCAATAACCCTTATGTCTTTAGGTATTATATCGGAAATGCCGTAGCGCTCGAACGCCGATTCTGTTGCTATGTACGCAGGGCAGACAATCTTTGAAGCAACTGCATATACATCGTGCACAGGCGCGTTTGAAAAATAGTAGATGCCTTTTGCTATCCTTGATACGGTGCCGCGTTTTTCAAGCGAATTCAGCACGCTTGTGAGCAGCGGCCCTGCAATGCCGAGCTGCTTTGATGCCTCTTTCGAGGAGAAAACAAGCCTGCGGCTTGACTTCAGCCATTCCACCAGCGTATCCTTGTACATCATTGCATTATGGGTGCCAAGATATTTAAAATTATCTATTCTGTATGCATTTGTTAATATATTTTTATTAATTTGTGCATACGTTTTAGGAAAAGAGCAAAAAATAAAAAGTAATTTAAATACTGAATAAAAAATCTGCTTGATGGAAAGCGTAACGGTAAAAGGCATCAGCCTCACAATAGAGACAAGGCTCAAAAACGTTAGGAATGCAAGCGCAAGGCTCAGGAACGGCGTCATAGTGGTGACGATGCCTATGCACCTCGGCGACGAGCGCAGGCAGGAGATATACGAGAAGCTCAAGTCGAGGATGATAAAAAGCATTGAAAGGAGCGGAGCAACAAGCTTGCAAGGGAGCGCCGAGGTCAGGGACGGCCAATCCATAAGCGCCATGGATAGAAACTTCACGATAAGCGTGAAGCGCTGCGAAAACAGGCGCTATTCAAGCGCAAGGCTCCGGGGCAGCAACATCGAGATAAGGCTTGCGGGCGCCGTTGGGGAAGAGCTTGCAGGAAGGCACGCTACAGTGCTTGCAATAAAGACCATTTCAAGAGCTTTGCAGGAGAGCGTTGAAGAGAGGGTAAAGGAGCTCAATGCGGTGCATTTCAACGCACGGATAAGCAGGGTGCGCATAAGGAACAACTCAAGGCTTTGGGGCAGCTACAGCATGAAGAGCAAAAACATAAGCATAAACTTCAAGCTTCTTCTTGCTCCTCCTGATGTATTGGACTATGTGATAATACACGAGCTCGCACATGCAAAGGTGCATAACCACAGCAAGGAGTTCTGGAACATTGTCGCAGGCGCAATGCCTGATTATATGGAAAAGAGGAGATGGCTCAGGAAGAACGGAAACACGCTAGACCTGACGCCTCAAAATCCCGCGCCGTTTGGCATGCAGCGGTGACTGCCTTACCATTTCAGTCAGCTTTGTATATTGCGCAGCCCATAACAGGCACGCCGTATGCGCTGCCTGCAACTTTTGGCCCAATATTCTCAATCAGGGAGATGTTGCATTGCGGCGGCGCGTTTATTGCTCCGGGATTTGCGCTGGCGCTGCTGTTATAGAAATATAATAGATATGCACTGCTTGCACCTGAGCACGCTGATATGGGTGCGACTCCGTAATCGCTTCCACTCATTATGCTGGCGTATTCCGCCGCTTCATAGTTGTTCGAGAACACTGGCAGGCTATGGTACCGCATCACGTTAGCTGCCAGGGTAAGCACACGCGTGTCCGAGCCTATTGCTGAATTGTATTCATGAATCATAAGGAAAGTAGGCACGCTGAACAGCACTATTTCTGCAATGAATATCGCTGATATTGCATAGGCTTTCCTCCCTATGCGGGATTCGAGCTTCATGTGGAACCCGACAAGGCCGTATGCTGCCAAGACCGCAAGCGGTATCGCGATTATTGAGAAATACCTGGTTATGACGGCGATGAACGTATACGAAGACAGCTCCATGGTGCCGAAGAAGAGGTAGAAGAAGATGGGCCATGAAAGCAGGGAGAGAAATGCTGCATTGCGCTTCCTGTCTCCTATCGCGAAGATGGTGCCGATTATGGAGAACACGATGGAAAACCCGTACGGGTATATGATCGGGCTTATCTGATACGCGGCCAGAATGCTGCCCGATCCAGTGTAAAGGTAGCCAAAAAGGGTGACATACAGGTTGGCCAGGTTGTCTGAAAGACCAACAGGGGATATCGCATGCTGCCACGCGCCGTAATTCTCAAGCGCTATTATGGCGCTTCCCGTATATGCGTAGCTTATTGCCATATACAGGCATATTGCAACAGCGACGCCAAGCATCGCATACATGAACTCGCTTAGGCTTATCGAGAGGGCACTGGGCTGGCGCTTCCCCTTGGCTTTGACATGGTACATGGAAAGCACAAGAAGCGAAAGGGCAAAGAATAGCACAAAGGCAAGGCCTTCCAGCTTTGCGTATATAGTCAATGCGGCAAAAGCGCCCGAAAGCAGAAATAGCGCGTTTCTTCTGCCTTGAATCCGCCTGCTCGAATAGCCCGCGCTTGCAAGCGCATAAAGCGACATGCCCGTAAGCATCCCGATAAGCATGTCCGGCATGGCCCTTGTAGCATATTGCACTATGAACGGAGCGATTATTACAAACAGCATTGCAAGCAGCCCTTCTGTTGAGCCGAAAAGCTTCCTGCCAAGCAGGAATGCAAGAAGCGCCATCGCGATGTATTCGACTATTGATGGAAGCTCGGCCTGGAAGGTGCCGTAACCGAATGCCTTGAATGAAAGGGCAAGCACCAATGGCATTAGCAGGCCATAGGCGCGCGGGGTATGCATGCTGAACGTACCGTTGAGCATCTGGTGCGCAAAGACGATATAGTCCATGTCATCGTATTCGTAGAAAGGCCCCGAGTAGAAAAAGGCGGCAAGGGCAAGCCCCAGCATTGCCAGTAGCGCAACGATCGCGATATAGCGCCTCCCGGACATCAGTATTATTTATGTTTTGAATATAAAAATTATGCAGTGGTGCCTGTTTGAAGCATTGGCGCATTTGCCTGGCAAAGGCGCGGCGCGCCTGCTTGAATGCAAGGCAGGAAAATGCTGTGGAGCATAGCAAGATATAGATATTTTTCTGGCAATATTAAGCTGATTGCTTGAATCTTGCTTGGAGATGTGCTTACAATGCATTATAAAGAAGTCAAGAAATTTTTCGACTTGAACAACAGGTATGTTTTCATTGCGGTAGTGGTAGTCATACTCGCGATAGGCGTCTTCGAAAGGACCGGCATGATGAAGTACCAGGGCCTGTACGAGCCCGATGGCTTCTATTACTACAGCATAATAACGCAGACCATCGCAAACCATTTCATAAGGCCGCACTACTCTGCATTTTCAGGCTTCCCCGTGCACAACATTGTGGCAGAGTCGCCCGGGCTTGAATACATTACGGTAATACCGTACATGCTGCTAAATGGGCTGGGCATTACAGCGCTGCAGATAATGCGCGTAATGCCGATTGTGTTTGCACTCCTTGAAATCATCACTGCGTATTATATCACTAGGTTCATCGTTGACAGCAGGCTTGCAGGCGTGCTTAGCATGTTCTTCATAGCGGTCTCAAGCGGCAACATTGCGAGGACGGCTGCGCTTGTTTACAGGGGGGACAGCTTCATAAGCCTGTTCCTAATGCTTGCATTGCTGTTCATGCTGCTTGCCTTGCGTAACATGGACCTGCTTTATTCAGATAGGCATGCGCTGCGCAGGCGCATGCTGCGCGAGCGCATAGGCAGCGAGCTTGTAAGGAGGCACATAAAAGAGGAGAAGGAGCTGAAGGGCAGGCACGAGGCAGAGCTTGCAGTGATAAAGGGCCACGAGAGCGCGGAGCTCGAGAAATTGAGGGCTTTCCACGCAGAGGAAGAGAAAAAGCTCATTGAGATGCACCTCAAGGATGAAGAGGCGCTCTACATAGAGCAAAAAGGCAAAGCGCCTGACCATGATGCAAGCGAGCGCGGGCACAGCATGCTCAAGCCCATAGCGTATATTTTAATATCCGCATTCTTGCTGAGCCTTGGCGTTGTGATATGGACGGGCTCACCTTATATCGTTGTAGTGTATATGTTCTCCATACTTTTCATACTCGTATATGCGTTCCTTGCAGGCGACGAGCACCTGTTGCTTTCTGACATATTGCTCAGCATAGGCCTGCTTGTGGCATACGCGCTTGAAAGGCTTTTCATGCTCATACACTTCGCGCCGCAAGGGATAACGCTCACAGGCAACAAGTTCTTCGTGTTCTATCTGCCGCTGCTTGCCGGAGCACTAGTAGCATGGTACCTTGTAAGCAGGAACTTCAAGATTGTGAGGGATCCGATAAGCAGGCTATCGCTGCTGGGCATAATCGTGGTAGTGCTGCTTGCGCTCTCCTTCACGATATTGCTGCCATTCATAAACGCCATGACCAGCACTGTTGGCATAAACCTGATACCGCTACCTGCAAGCATAACCAACACGATAACATATGCGGTCGGCCAGACCACGCAGGAGCTCCAGAGGCCCACATGGGATTTCCTCTTTAGCAGCTTCCACGTGCAACTCATACTAGCCCCGATAGGCATACTGCTATTCCTCTTTGCAGGCAGCAGGATCGGCTCTACAAGGAGGCACAAGGCGCTTATAGGGGTGAACTTCAACGAAGGCATGCTTGCAATGCTCGCCTATTTCGTAGTGACAGCATTCCTTCAATACGCGGCGATAAGGTACAACGCCCTATTTTCGATACCGATAGCGATATTTGCAGCGTACGGCACATACGCGATATGGGCGCTGCTCAGGAACAGGCAGATAACGCAAAAGATCGTAATCGCGTTCATAGCTGTCGTGTTTGACATTGTCATAGCTTACGCGCTTGCCACCAAGATATACCCGCTCTTTGCCACTGGGCTTGCGCTGCTTGTAATCAGCGCGGTAATGGTCAACCTTCTGCTCATATACGTGTTTGTATACAGCATTTATGCGACAATGAAAAGCAGGCTCAGCCTGCAGAGCGTGTTCATAGGGCTCATGGTCGCGCTTCTTGTAATGAACTTCTATTCTACATACGTGCAGTCCATATCTGTGGGACAGGCAGACGGGATAAACCCGCAGTTCCTGCAGGCGATGGCGTGGATGCGCAACAACACCGCAAGCAATGCTACAGTGCTAACAATGTGGCCTGACGGCTCCGTTGTTGAAGGGTGGGCGCATAGGCAGAGCTACACGGACAGCGTTGGCGGCGAGAATGCATCACGTATATACCCGTTCGCGAGCTTCCTTTTCGAGACAAACCAGTCTAGCCTTTCCTATATACAGGAAGTGCACCCCGATTACATAGTCGCAAGGACCTTCTGGTTTGACGAGATAGGAGGCGTTGCCGTGGAAGGGCTTGTGCAGAACGCGAGCGCATACGGCTATGACATACTGACATCGCTCAAGGCTAGCAGGAACAACACGGCAAGCTTTTACCTCTTCAATTCCACCACATACAAGGCCGAGATGGTCATAAACAACATAAATGGCACTAGCAGCCTGCTCGCTTACATAGGTGCAGCCAGCTCCCCAACAATGGTGCCCATAACAAGGGTGCTGTTCTACAACGCATCAAGCTACTCCTACTCCTTGGTCAACACAACGACAAGGCCGGCGCTGAACTACACGCTTATGGTTTCATATTCTCGCAATGGCATAACTGGCGCAACGATACTGGGGCCGAAGCTTCTCGAGAGCAACATCTTCAAGCTCGTGTATCTGTGCAACTACAACGGCTGCCCGTACAACGGCTCAGTAAGAATGCGCGACATATACATGAACAACGACACGCGCATACTGCAGGTGTATTACAACAGCACATGATGCTCTGCTCCGTTCCATATTTGTCGATGGAAAATATTTTGCAGCAGATTTTTAAAGTATCGCTTCTCAATCTAAGATATGGCTTATGTGCTGCAGCTGCTCATTGACACACTGTTTTCGTGGGGGCGCATGTTCGTCGCGCTCGGCTTTTCAATATTGATAGGCATTGCTGTGGGCATATACGCGGCAATAAACCAAAAGGCAGAGAAGGCAATAATACCGATTGTGGACATATTGCAGACGCTGCCAATACTGGCTTTCTTCCCTTTTGTGATATACATAATAGTAGCCACGCTGCCCGGATACATAGGCATCAATGCGGCAGTTGTTTTTCTTATAATAACTAGCATGCTCTGGAATATAATATTCGGCGTATACGAGGCAGTAAAGAGCCTTCCAAAGGAATTCACTGAGCTTGCTGAGCTTTACGGCATGAGCGCCATTGACAAGCTGAAAAAGATATTTGTGCCGGCAAGCATGCCCAAGGTGATGGAGCAGTCGACGCTTTCGTGGGCGATAGGCCTGTTCTACCTGGTAACGAGCGAGATATTCTCGACATCGAACGCAAACTATGCAGTAAAGCACGGCATAGGCGTCGCCTTGACAAGCCTTGCGGTTAGCGGAAACTTCACCGAATATGCAGTAGGCATAATGATATTCATAATCTTCGTTATAGCAACAAGGCTGCTTTTCTTCGCGCCTTTGGAGAGATACTTCAACAGGTACAACTACAGCAATGCAAAGCTCGGCACCATAGAGAGGGCTAAGCGGACATTCTCGAAGCTGTCCCGCTCGCACATGCTCGCATTCCATGTGCATAGGGTCAAGCATGCCCCTGCCGTGCACGCCGCAGTGGCAGCATCAGGTACAGCAAGCGCCAAGAGGCGCTTCAGCGCCGCGCGAATAACATACGCTGTGCTCATCATCGCCAGCGTGGCGGCACTTATCGCAAGCAAGACGCTCATGCATGACGAGCTCTTCGTGCTCGCATCGCTTGCCGCTTCGTTAGTGCGGGTATGGCTAGCTTTTGTGGTGATAGTAGTAGTAGCTGTGCCCATAAGCATATACCTGCTGTTCATGACAAAAAAGCCCGGCATGTATGTGCTGCTCTTCCAGGTCATAGCGTCAATACCAGCTACGATACTGCTGCCATTGATTGTGCTCAGCCTGAAGAATGCGCCGCTTCACAACGAGCTCGTGGCTTTCGTAATCTTCTTCCTTAGTGGGATATGGTATGTCGTGTTCAGCATACTCTCGCACAGGGCGTACATACCGCAGAGCGTCATTGAGGTAAAGAGGCTCTTCGGCGTGAAGGGCCTGCTGGCCTGGAAGAAGATATACATATACGCCATACTGCCAGGCTTGCTTACAGGCGCAGTGACTGGCATAGCGGCAGAATGGAACGCAAGCATCGTTGCAGAATACTTCACCACCACTGCGATAGGCAGCGGGGCTGTGATAACATCGGTATCGCTCGGCATAGGCAGATTGCTCGATACATCGCTTGATTCGGGCAACATGCTGCTCATGGTGCTCGGCCTGGTGAACCTCACGGTGATGATTATCCTAATAAATAGGTTTGTATGGAAAAGATTCTATGACAAGGTTGGCGCCGTATACAAGTAATTGAGTGTTTCAGATGCAGATGCTTGATATTGATAATATTGCATATTCCATAGGGCAGATAAGCATAATAGATGACATAAGCTTCAATGCGGGCAAGGACGAATTCGTGTCCATAATCGGCCCGTCAGGCTGCGGAAAGAGCACGCTGCTCAGGATCATTGCCGGCCTTATCAAGCCCAGCAGGGGCAGCATAAGGTACAACGGCGAAGAAGTTACCGGGCCGAACAGCGAGATATCGTTCGTATTCCAGGATTTTGGATTGCTGCCTTGGCTTACGAACATAGAGAACGTCAAGGTAGGGCTCTCCTTGCTTGACATAAGCGAGGAAGAGAAGGACAAGCGCGCGGCAAGCATATTCAAGTCGATGGGCCTGGAGGGATTTGAGAACGCGTATCCCAACATGCTCAGCGGGGGCATGAAGCAAAGGGTAGGAATAGCGAGGGCGATAATATCCAATCCAAGAGTGCTGCTCATGGATGAGCCGTTCAGCTCCCTTGATGAGCTTACCGCTGAAACGCTGAGAACCGATATAGTAGACATGCTCAAGAGCACAGACGTGCCGGTAAGCTGCGTGCTCATGGTGACGCACAACGTGGAGGAAGCAGTGGAGCTGTCAAGCAAGATAGTGATACTTTCGCAGAGGCCTTCCGCGGTAAAGGAGGTAAAAGATGTAGAGATAGCCTATCCGAGGAACAGGCACAGCAATGATTTCATGGACATGGTGGACTATGTGTACAAGGTGCTCACTGAATAACGCCGCGCTTCAACCACTTATGAACATAAATCAATGCTTAGGCGGGATTGACCACAGGTCATCGCTCCTGCTGTATGATACAATCTTGGAGCGCACGCCCCACTTGAGCAGCAGGTTCCTGAGCATCTCCATGTTGGTAACGTCGTCAGCATAAAGTATTATGTTCTTGCCTTTCAGCGCTGCAGCAAGCTCCGATGAAGTTAGGGGGCCTTGCGAGAGGGCATCCATGACGGACTTGAATGGCTCTATGCCGGAGAGCGCCTTGGCAAAAACCTGCGGCGCATTTCTCTGCGTTAGGCCTATGCCTGTGCTCGTAAGCTTTACCGTGCCGTTTTCGACTGTGCACAAGCCCAGCATCTCTGCAGCATCGAGCAGCGGCAGCAGCTTGTCAACTTCTTCTTCAGCTTCTTCGGCAAGCTTTGACAGGCTTAGCGCGTTGCCGTTATCCTTGACAATCTCTATTATGCCGCGAACCTCGCTTATACCTACATTTATAGGAAATTGACCCATCTTCTCCATATCCTATGACTGTAAAGGATTATATAATTTTTGATTGCAGCGGGCGCTGCAATGCTCTATCATGGATCTGCCCATTTTGGAGCAGAATGCCACAAACATGCGCTCCTAAGGTACAATCTGCTAGAATTGGTAGTATCATATAAATATGTATCGTTCTTGCTGGCGCAAATTATAAATATAACCTAAATTTCATCTCTCATGGCAGTTGGGGGTCTCCATGGCGGCTGATTCTGAATTTGGAGTACTGCAGGTACGCAGCATTGCAGTATATGAAATAAAAAGTTCACACCATGGCAACATGACACAAGGGAAGATCGAGCTATAGCTTAGATAAAAGAAGAGCGGCAATGGGCATGACGCATAAATACTTAGGCAAGGAAGAGTTGGGCAAGCAGTTGATAGAGGCAGCTAAAGCCGGAGATATAGAGAACCTGAAAAGATTACTTGAGCAGGGGGCAGGGGCAAACGCGCGATACTATTATAGGAAAATGGCGCTGATAGGGGCCGCATATGAAGGGCATCTTGACGCTGTAAAGCTTCTTGTTGAAAAAGGAGCAGATGTAAACGCAAGGGACAAAGATGGATGGACGGCGATGATGTGGGCTGCAGTTGTCAGGCACTTTGATGTTGTAAAGTTTCTTGTTGATAATGGAGCAGATGTAAACGCAAGGAGTTACAGTGGATGGACGGCGATGATAATGGCTGCATATAATGGGCAGCTTGATGTTATAGGGTATCTTATTGAGTATGGGGCAAAAATAGATGCAAAGGGCAAAGGAGATGGATTGACGGCGCTGATGGGGGCTGCAGAAAATGGGCATCTTGACGCCGTGAAGCTTCTTGTTGAGCATGGTGCAAAAGTAAACGCAAGGGACAACATTGGATGGACGGCGATGATGTGGGCCGCATTAAACGGATATCTTGATGTTGTAAAGTATCTTGCGGAGCATGGAGCAGATGTAAACGCAAAAGATGATGATGGATGGACTGTACTGATGATAGCTGCAGCGCATATGCGGCTTGATGTTGTAAAGCTTCTTGTCGAGTGTGGAGCAAAAGTAAACGCAAGGGACAACAATGGATGGACCGCGCTGATGTGGGCTGCAGTTGAAAGTAGCCTTGATGCTGTGGAGTATCTTGCTGAACATGGAGCCGAGATTGACGCAAGGGATTATAGAGGGAGGACAGCTGCGATGATTGCAAGGGAGAACGGTCGCAAAGATATTGCAGACTATTTGGGTTCCTATTTAGATTCGTTGGCACACGTCAAAAAGAGAATAGATAGCGCAGGAAAAAGCAATGGTAGCGGTTTAGAGCTGAAGCCAGAGCTAAGTGGTCTTTTGAGAACCAGAGAAGAGCAGGGATACATTATAGCAAAATATGGTGTAAGCTATGGCGTATAGCAAAAAGGAACTGAATGAGCGATTGAGAGAGGCAGCGCAAGCAGGAGACATAGAGAATGTAAAAAGGTTACTCGGGCTTGGAGCAGAGGCAGACGCGAAAGACAAAGATGGATGGACGGCAATGATGGATGCTGCAGGATCTGGGTATCTTGATGTTGTAAAGCTTCTTGTCGAGAGTGGAGCAAAAATAAACGCAAGGGACAAATATGGATGGACGGCGATGATAAATGCCGCTTATTGGGGGCGTCTTGATGTTGTCAAGTTCCTTGTTGAAAAGAAGGCAGAGGTAGACGCAAGGGACAATGAAGGATGGACTGCACTAATGAGGGCCGCATCGAATGGACACTTTGATGTTGCAAAGTTTCTTGTTGATAATGGAGCAGATCCGGGCGCAAAGAACAATGAAGGGAAGACAGCTGCGACGATTGCAAGAGAGAGAGGCCACAAAGAGGTTGCAGATTTCTTGGATTTGTTGGCATGGGTTAAAGAGAAAACGGATAGCATAGGAAGAATCGATGGCAGAAGTTTAGAGCTGAAGCCAGAGCTAAGTGGTCTTTTGAGAACCAGAGAAGAGCAGGGATACATTATAGCAAAATATGGTGTAAGCTATGTGGTATAAAAAACCGAGCAAAGAGGAACTGAACGCACAGCTGATAGAGGCAGCGGAAGCCGGAAATATAAAGAATGTAAAAAAGTTACTTAAGCAGGGAGCTGAGGTAGATGCAAGGGACAACTATGGATGGACGGCGCTGATGCGAGCTGCAATGTGGGGGCATCTTGATGTTGTGAAGTTCCTTGCTGAGCTGGGAGCGGATGTAAACGCAAGGGACAAATTGGGATGGACGGCGCTGATGCGAGCTGCAATGTGGGGACATCTTGATGTTGCAAAGTTTCTTGTTGATAATGGGGCAGATCTGAGCGCAATGAACAATGAAGGGAAGACAGCTGCGACGATTGCAAGAGAAGATTATCAATACGATATTGCAGACTATTTGGATCATTTGGATTCGTTGGCACGGGTTAAAGAGAGGATAGATAGTGTAAGAAAAAGCAATGGTAGCGGTTTAGAGCTGAGGCAAGAGATAAGGGACATTTTGAGAACCGGAAAAGAGCAGGAATACAGTATAACAAAACATGGTGTGAGTTATTGAGAATAAAGAAACAAGCAAGGAAAAACTGGACGAGCAGATGATAGATGCAGCGAAAGCAGGGAATATAGAAGGTGTGAAAAGGCTCCTTGAGTATGGTGCTGAGGTAGACGCGAGGGATAACAAGGGATGGACAGCGATGATGCTTGCTGCATGGAATGGGCATCTTGATGTTGTGAGGCTTCTCGTTGAAAAAGGAGCGGATGTAAATGCAACGGAGAACGATGGACGGACTGCACTGAGGTGGGCTGCGTGGATGGGGCATCTTGATATCGTGGAGCTTCTTGTCGATAAAGGAGCAGATGTAAACGCAACAGACAACTATGGGTGGACGCCGATGCTGTGGGCTGCAAGTTGGGGGGATCTTGCTGTTATGAGATTTCTTGTTGAGCATGGAGTTGATGTAGACGCGAAAGACAAAAATGGAGCGACAGCGATGATGATGGCTGCGTGGAATGGGCATCTTTATATTGTGACGTTTCTTGTTGAGCAGGGAGCGGATCCCAGCATAGAGAACAATGAAGGGAAGACTGCAGCGATGATTGCAAGAGTAAACGGTCACAAAGAGGTTGCAGACTATTTGGATCCATTGACACAGTTTAAGGAGAGGGTGAATAGCACAGGAAAAGGCAATGATGGCAGTGGTTTAGAGCTGAAATCAGGGATAAGAAGCATTCTGAGAACTGGATATGAGTATAATGCAGCAAAACATGGTGTAAGCTATGTGGTATAAAAAAACGAGCAAGGAAGAACTGGACAGGCAAATGATAGATGCAGCGAAAGCAGGAGACGTAAAAAGTGTGAAAAGATTACTAGAGCAAGGAGCGGATGTAGACGCAAGGGACAACTATGGATGGACAGCGGTGATGGGGGCTGCAGATAAAGGGCATCTTGATGTTGTAAAGCTTCTTGTTGGAAAGATGGCAGATGTAAATGCAAAAGACGAAGAGAAAATGACGGCGCTGATAAGGGCTGCATTGAACGGATATCTTGATATTGTAAAGTTTATTGTTGAAAAGAGAGCAGACGTAAACGCAAAAACCAGCAACGGATGGACGGCGATAATGTATGCTGCAATGAAAGGATATACTGATGTTGTTAAGTTCCTTGCTGAACAGGGAGCGGATCCGAGTATAGAAAACGATAGGGATAAGAATGCAGCGATGATTGCAATGGAAAAAGGTCACAAAGAAGTTGCAGACTATTTGGGTTCGTTTACGCAGCAGAAGAAAATAATAAACAGCATGCGCAAGGATAGCGAGCGCCTTGCGCTCAAACCAGATATACAAAAAATCTTGAGAACAGGGCAGGAGTATAATGCAGCAAGGCGTGGTGTAAGCTATGTGGCATAAAACACCAAACAAAGAAAAACTGGACGGTCAGCTTATAAATGCAGCGCAAGCAGGAAACATGAAGAGCGTGAAAAGATTACTAGAGCAAGGAGCGGACGTAAACGTAAGGGACAACTATGGATGGACGGCGTTGATGCGAGCTGCAATGTGGGGGCATCTTGATGTTGTGAAGTTCCTTGCTGAGCTGGGAGCGGACGTAAACGCAAGGAATAATGCTGGAGAGACAGCGATGATAAATGCCGCTTATTGGGGGCATCTTGATGTTGTTAAGTTCCTTGCTGAACAGGGAGCGGATGTAAACGCAAGGGACAACGAAGGATGGACTGTACTAATGAGAGCTGCAGAAGAAGGGCATCGTGATGTTGTTAAGTTCCTTGCTGAGCTGGGAGCGGATCTGAGTGCAAAGAACGATGAAGGGAAGACAGCTGCGATGCTTGCAAGAGAAAACAGCCGTAAAGAGGTTGCAGACTATTTGGATCCATTGACACAGTTTAAGGAAATAATAGAGAGCACAGGGAAAGGCAATGATGGTTTAGAGCTGAAACCAGGGATAAGAAGCATACTGAGAACGGGGCAGGAGTATAATGCAGCAAAACATGGTGTAAGCTATGCAGTATAAAAAACCGAGCAAAGAGGAACTGGACGAGCAGATGATAGATGCAGCGAAAGTAGGAGACGTAAAAAGTGTGAAAAGGCTACTAAAGTATGGGGCAGGTGTAGGCGCTAAAGATAACAAAGGAGAGACTGCGATGATGAAAGCTGCGCAATATGGATATCTTGATATTGTAAAGCTTCTTGTTGAGCACAGGGCAGAGGTAGACACAAGGGACAACGAAGGATGGACGGCGATGGTGTGGGCTGCAGAGGATGGATATCTTAATGTTGTTAAGTTCCTTATTGAGCATGGAGCTGATGTAGATGCAAGGAGCAACGAAGGATGGACGGCGATGATGGGGGCTGCATGGAACGAACAGGTTGATGTCGTAAAGCTTCTTTTTGAGCATGGAGCGGATGTAAATGCGAGAGACAACTACTACGGATGGACGGCGCTGATGTGGGCTGCACGGTATGGGAATCTTGATGTCGTAAAGCTTCTCGTTGAGCATGGAGCGGATCTGAGCTTAAAGGACAATGAAGGCAATATTGCAGCGACGATTGCAAGAGAAAACAGCCGTAAAGAGGTTATGGACTATCTAGACCTATTACAGTTAAAGGAGAAAATGAAAAACATAGGAAAAGGTAACGATGGCGGTTCAGCGTTAAGGCCAGAGATAAGAGGCATGTTGAGAACAGGGCATGAGTACAATACATCAAAGCGTGGTGTAAGCTATGTGGCATAAAAAACCGAGCAATGAAAAACTGGACGGGCAGCTGATATATGCAGCAAGAGTAGGAGACGTAGAAAGGGCAAAAAGGCTGCTGGAGCATGAGGCGGAAGTAGACGCAAGGGACAACAATGGATGGACTGCGCTGATGCGAGCTGCAGGTAGTGGGTTTCTTGATGTCGTAAAGCTTCTTGTTGAGCAGGGAGCTGATGTAAATGCGAAAGACAAAAAAGGAGCGACAGCGATGATACTTGCTGCAGAGAATGGGCATCTTGATGTTGTGAGGTTTCTTTATGAGCATGGAGCAGATGTAGACGCAAGAGATAACTATGGAATGACAGCGATGATGTGGGCTGCATTTTGGGGGCATCTGGATGTTGTGAAGTTTCTTCTTGTTGAGAGTAAAGCGGATGTAAACGCGAAAGATAACGATGGAGAGACGGTGATGATGGAGGCTGCAGAAGAAGGGCATCTGGATGTTGTGAAGTTTCTTGTTGAGCATGGAGTTGATGTAAACGCGAAAGACAACAATGGAGCGACGGTGATGATGCAGGCTGCATTTTGGGGGCATCTTGATGTTGTAAAGCTTCTTGTTGAGCATGGGGCGGATCTGAGTGCAAAGGACAATGAAGGCAATATTGCAGCGACGATTGCAAGAGAAAACAGTCACAACGATATTGCAGACTATTTGGATTCCTATTTAGATCCGTTAACACGGGTTAAAGAGAGAATGGATAGTGTAGGAAAAAACGATGGCAGTGGTTTAGAGCTGAAACCAGGGATAAGAAGCATTCTGAGAACTGGATATGAGTATAATGCAGCAAGGCACGGTGTAAGCTATGCAGTATAGCAAAGAGGAACTGAACGGACAGCTTATATCTGCAGCAATAGTAGGAGACGTAAAAAGTGTGAAAAGGCTACTAAAGCCTGGTGTGGATGTAAACGCGAAAGACAATGACGGAATGACGGCACTGATGTGGGCTGCACGGTATGGGTATCTTAATGCTGTGAAGTTTCTTATGGAAAACGGAGCAGATGTAAACGCAAGAGACAACTATGAGTGGACGGCAATGATGCGGGCTGCAGAAAACGGGCATCTTGATGTTGTAAAGTACCTTGTAGAGCAGGGGGCAAAGGTAAATGCAATAGATATCAACGGTGATATGGCAATGATAAAGGCTGCTTTTGGGGGACATATGGATATTATGAAGTTCCTTGCTGAGCATGGAGCTGAAGTAGACGCGAAAAATAGGTATGGATGGACTGCGCTGATGGAGGCTGTAAGATATGGACAGCTTGATGCTGTGAGGTTTCTTGCGGGGCATGGGGCAAAGGTAGACGCAAGGAACAACGATGGAATGACGGCGATGATGCTGGCCGCGCGGAATGGACAGCTAGATATTGTAAAGTTTCTTGTTGAGCATGGGGCAGAGGTAGATGCAAGGAACAATGATGGAAGGGCGGCTCTGATGTGGGCTGCAGAGAATGGGTATCTTGATGTTGTAAAGCTTCTTTTTGAGCATGGGGCAAAGGTAAATGCAAGGGGCAATGATGGAGCGACGGCGATGATGTGGGCTGCATATAATGGAGATCTTGATGTTGTAAAGTACCTTGTAGAGCAGGGGGCAAAGGTAAATGTAAAGGGTAAAGAGGGAGAGACGGCGATGATGCGGGCTGCACGATATGGAAATCTTGATATTGTGAGGTTTCTTGTTGAGCGTGGAGAGGGAGTAGACGCAAAAGACAAAAATGGAGCGACGGCGATGATGAATGCTGCATTGTATGGACATCTTGACGTTGTAAAATTTCTTATAGAGCAGGGAGCGGATGTAAACGCGAAAGGTAAAAAGAGATGGACGGCGATGATGTGGGCTGCAAGGGATGGATATGTTGATATTGTGGGGTTTCTTGCGGGGCATGGGGCAAAGGTAGACGCAAGGAACGACAATGGAATGACGGCGATGATGCTAGCTGCATGGAACAAACATATTGATATTGTGAAGCTTCTTGTTGAGCATGGGGCGAAAGTAGACGCGAAAGATAAAAAGAGATGGACGGCGATGATGGGGGCTTCATTGAATGGACATCTTGATATAGTGAAGTTCCTTGTTGAGCATGGGGCGGATCTGAGCGTAAAGGACAATAAAGGGAATACTGCAGTAATGATTGCAAGAGAAAACAGCCGTAAAGGGGTTGCAGACTATTTGGATCCATTAACACAATTTAAGGAAAGAATAGAGAACACAGGGAAAGGCAATGATGGCAGTGGTTTAGAGCTGAAACCAGAGATAAGAGGCATGTTGAGGACCGAAAAAGGACATGAGTATAATGTAGCAAGGCATGGTGTGAGCTATGCAGTATAAAGAAACAAGCAAGGAAGAGCTGAACGGGCAGATGATAGATGCAGCTAAAGGTGGATACATAAAGAGTGTGAAAAGGCTATTGGAGTGTGGGGCAGAAGTAGATGCAAGGGACAACAACGGAGAGACGGCGATGATGGGGGCTACGCGGAATGGGCATCTTTATATTGTGAAGTTTCTTGTTGAGCAGGGAGCGGAGGTAGATGCAAGGAACAAAGATGGAGATACGGCGATGATGCTAGCTGCATGGGATGGACATCTTGATATAGTGAGACTTCTCGTTGAAAAAGGAGCAGAGGTAGATGCAAGGGACAACGAAGGATGGACGGCGCTGATATGGGCTATATTGAAGGGGCATCTTGATGTCGTGAAGTTTCTTGTTGAGCAGAGAACTGATGTAAACGCGAAAGACAACTATGGGAAGACAGCAATGATGCTGGCTGCATGGAAGGGGCATCTTGATATTGTTAAGTTCCTTGTTGAGCATGAGGCGGATGTAAACGCAAGGAGCAACGAGGGATGGACAGCGATTATGTGGGCGGCATGGAAGGGGCGCCTTTATGTTGTGAAGCTTCTTGTTGAGCATGGGGCGGATCTGAGCGTAAAGGACAATAAAGGGAAAACTGCGGCGATGATTGCAAGAGAAAACAGCCGTAAAGGGGTTGCAGACTATTTGGATCCATTAACACAATTTAAGGAAAGAATAGAGAACACAGGGAAAGGCAATGATGGTTTAGATCTGAAACCAGGAATAAGAGGCATTCTGAGAACCGGATATGAGTATAATGCAGCAAAACATGGTGTAAGCTATGTGGCATAAAACACCAAACAAAGAAAAACTGGACGGTCAGCTTATAAATGCAGCGCAAGCAGGAAACATGAAGAGCGTGAAAAGATTACTAGAGCAAGGGGCGGATGTAGACGCAAGGGACAAAGATGGAGAGACGGCGATGATGTTTGCCACTTCCTGGGGACATCTTGATGTTGCGAAGTATCTTGTTGAGCAGGGAGCGGAGGTAGATGCAAGGGACAACGATGGATGGACGGCACTGATGAAGGCTGCATGGAAGGGGCATCTTGACATTGTGAAGTATCTTGCTGAGCATGGAGCTGATGTAAACGCGAAAAACAAAGATGGATGGACTGCACTGATATGGGCTGCAGATAACGGACATCTTGGCGTTGTGAAGTATCTTGTTGAGCAGGGAGCAGATCTGAGCATAGAAAATATTGAAGGGAAAACTGCAGCGACGATTGCAAGGGAAAATGGTCACAGAGAGGTTGCAGACTATTTGGATTCGTCTATGCAACTTAATGAAAGGAGGGAGAAAATAATAAACGGCATGCGCGAGGATTGCGAGCGCCTTGCCCTCAAACCAGATATACAAGGAATCTTGAGAACCGGACATGAGTATAATGTAGCAAAGAATGGCGTGAGTTATGCAGTATAAAGCAATAAGCAAAGAAGAGCTGAACGGGCAGCTGATAGATGTAGCGAAAGGCGGATACATAAAGAGTGTGAAAAGGCTATTGGAGCGTGAGGCAGAAGTAGATGCAAGGGATAACGACGGAGAGACAGCGATGATGGGGGCTGCACGGAATGGGCATCTTTATATTGTGAAGCTTCTCGTTGAGCATGGAGGGGAGGTAGACGCAAGGGACAAAAAGGGATGGACAGCGATGATGCTAGCTGCGTGGTATGGGAATCTTGATGTTGTGAAGCTTCTTGTTGAGCATGGAGCTGATGTAAACGCGAAAAACAAAGATGGGTGGACGGCGATGATGAAAGCTGCAGGTAGTGGATTTCTTGATGTTGTGAGGTTTCTTGTTGAAAAAGGAGCGGAGGTAGATGCAAGGGACAATGATGGATGGACGGCGCTGATATGGGCTGCACAGCTAGGGCGCCTTGATGTTGCAAAGTATCTTGTTGAACATGGAGTTGATGTAAACGCGAAAGACAATGATGGAGATACAGCGATGATGTGTGCTGTATTTTGGGGACATTTTGATGTTGTAAAGTTTCTTGTTGAGCATGGAGCTGATGTAAACGCGAAAAACAAAGATGGATGGACTGCGCTGATATGGGCTGCAGAGAACGGATATCTTGATGTTGTGAAGCTTCTTGTTGAGCATGGAGCGGATCTGAGTGTAAAGGACAATAAAGGGAAAACTGCAGCGACGATTGCAAGGGAAAACAGCCGTAAAGAGGTTGCAGACTATTTGGAGCCCTTAACTCAGATTAAGGAGAGAATTGAGAGTGTAGGAAAGGACAATGATGGCAGTGGTTTAGAGCTTAGGTCAGAGATAAGAAGCATGTTGAGGACTGGAAAATGGCAGGAGTATAATGCAGCAAGGCACGGTGTAAGCTATGCAGTATAAAACACCAAGCAAAGAAGAGCTGAACGGGCAGCTGATAGATGCAGCAAAAACAGGAGAAATAGAAAGGATAAAAAGGCTGCTGGAACAGGGAGCTGATGTAGACGCAAGGAACAACGATGGAGAAACGGCGCTGATGAAGGCTGCATCAAAAGGACATCTTGATATTGTAAAGCTTCTTGTTGGGTATAGAGTGACAGTAGACGCGAAAGACAAAAATAGAGAGACGGCGCTGATGAAGGCTGCGTGGTATGGGAATCTTGATGTTGTGAAGCTTCTCATTGAGCATGGAGCTGAGGTAGATTCTAGGGAAAACATCCAGAAAAAGACGGCGATAATGTGGGCTGCGTGGAAGGGGCATCTTGACATTGTGAAGTATCTTGCTGAGCAGGGAGCGGAGGTAGACGCGAAAGACAGCTATGGGAAGACGGCGATGATGGAGGCTGCTTTTTGGGGAAATCACGATATTGTGAGATTTCTTGCTGAGCGTGGGGTGGAAGTAGACGCAAGGGACAAAGATGGATGGACTGCACTGATATGGGCGGCATGGAAGGGGCATCTTGACATTGTGAAGTATCTTGCAGAGCAGGGAGCGGATCTGAGTGTAAAGGACAATAAAGGAGATACTGCTTCAATGATAGCAAGAAAAAATAATTATAAAGAGGTTGCAGACTATTTGGATCCATTGACACAATTTAAAAAAAGAATGGAGAGCATAGTAAAAGGAGACAACGACAATTCAGAGCTGAAACCGGGAATAAGAGGCATGTTGAGAACCGGAAAAGGGCAGGAGTATAGTATAGCAAAACATGGTGTAAGCTATGCGGTATAAAAAACCAAGCAAGGAAGAACTGGACGGGCAGATGATAGATGCGGCGAAAGTAGGAGACGTAAAAAGTGTGAAAAGGCTACTAAAGTATGGGGCAGGTGTAGACGCGAAAGACAACAGAGGAAAGACGGCAATGATGTGGGCTGCAGAGAACGGATATCTTGATGTTGTAAAGCTTCTTTTTGAGTGTGGAGCGGATGCGAATGCAAGAGACAACGAAGGATGGACGGCGATGATGTGGGCTGTAAGATATAGACAGCTTGATGTTGTAAAGCTTCTCATTGAAAAAGAAGCAGATGTAAACGCAAAAAACAAATATGGGGAAACTGCGCTGATGCTTGCTGTGTGGAATAGACAACCTGCTATTGTAAAGTTTCTTGTTGAGCATAAGGCAAAGGTAAATGCAAGGAGCAATGGTAGAAGGACGGCAATGATGGGGGCTGCAGAGAATGGGGATCTTGATGTTGTGAAGTTTCTTGTTGAACATGGGGTGGATCTTAGCGTAAAGGACAATAAAGGGAAAACTGCAGCGATGATTGCAAGAGAAAGCGGTCACAAGGAGATTGCAGACTATTTGGATTTATTTACGCAGCAAAAGAAAATAATAAACAGCATGCGCGAGAATAGCGAGCGCCTTGCGCTCAAACCAGATATACAAAGAATCTTGAGAACGGGGCAGGAGTATACTGCAAAGAGGCGTGGTGTAAGCTATGTGGCATAAAAAACTGAGCAAAGAAGAATTGAACGCGCAGTTGATAGAGGCAGTGGAAGCAGGGAATATAGAGAATGTAAAAAGGTTACTTGAGCAAGGAGCTAAGGTAGATGCAAGGGACAACTATGGAGATAAAGCGCTGATGTGGGCTGCATTGTATGGGCAGCTTGATGTTGTAAAGTACCTTTTTGAGCATGGAGCTGAGGTTGACGCAAGGGACAAAGATGGATGGACTGTGCTGATGTGGGCTGCACGGTATGGGCATCTTGATGTTGTTAAGTTCCTTGTTGAGCATGAGGTGGATGTAAACGCAAGGAGCAACGGGGGATGGACGGCGATGATGCAGGCTGCAGGTAGTGATTACCTTGATGTTACGAAGTATCTTATTGATCATGGAGCTTATGTAGATGCGAAAGACAAAAATGGAAATACAGCGATGATATGGGCTGCTTATGGGGGGCATCTTGATGTTGTGGAATATCTTGTTGGGCAAGGGACGGAGGTAGACGTGAAAGATAAAAATGGGATGACGGCGTTAATGTGGGCTGCACGGTATGGGCATCTTGCTGTTGTAAAGTTTCTTGTTGAGCAGGGAGCGGAGGTAGACGCAAGAAATAAATATGGATGGACTGCGCTGATGTTTGCCGCTTCCTTGGGATATCTTGATGGGTATCTTGATGTTGTGAAGTATCTTGTTGAGCAGGAAGCAGATCTGAGTGTAAAGGACAATAAAGGGAAGACTGCAGCGACGATTGCAAGAGAAAACAACTATAAAAAGATTGCAGACTATTTGGATTCCATAATGCATAGGAGAGATGCAATGATAGATAGTTTAATGCGTGAAGAGGGCACTAGCCTGGCACTCAGGCCCGAGATACTTAGCATTCTAAGGACTGGACAGAAGCAGGCTTATGGGATTTTATTTGAAAAGGCAAAGAAAGAGCACTTTTATAGCTTTTGCAATTATTCAAATCGGATTTGATGAATTTTAACAAAAAGTAGCATTTATATATGAGGAAACAAGGAAAGTATGTGTATAAGTTACGCTAATGTGCCGCATGCATGTATGACGGTGCGGCGCTAATATGCATATGTGATGTGAACAGAATATATTATGGGGGTATGATATGGCTAACAAAACTACAATCGCACCTGATGCACTTCTACGTGGTGGAATATCCACGCTTGATGATTTAGTAAATGCAGTGCGTGACGACCTTAAGAGCAAGATCAGCAACGAAGCGTCAGAGCTAGTGAGCAAAGCGGCATATCTTGCAAGCAGAGCAATAGAGTTTAATGATTACAGAGGATCAGAGATAAAAGGTATAAGGGCTTCTGGGCTTGAGGTACCTTATAATTTTGTTGCTGATGCGCCTGCAATCTTAAAGCAGGCAGATTCTAGCCGTAGGGATATGTTCTATGCAGAGCTTGAAAAGAATCTTGATGCGCTGCTAGGAGAAAATGAGCGGTCTAAGCTTAAAAGAATAGAAGGAGCACTAGACAGCATAAAGAAGCACGCGGTGGAATATGCCGCTTATAGAGCTGCAACACGCCCCAATGATGACAATTCTTCTGAAGTAGAGGATTTGTCTGTAATAAGGTACTTCTCCAAGGGCTCGGAGATACCAAAATTCTATATCATTAAGGGGGCACAATCCGAATCATACTTTAATGCGCTTGTTGCTTCTGCCCTTAGCGATATGCCGATTCTAGCATACGGGCCAACAGGCATAGCAAAAACACTGGCAGTAAACTATCTTGCCGCTGCATGGAATTCTAGGACTATGCCTGTGCCGCATGCGCCGATTATCCCCCTAATAACATTGCAATGCAGCAGCGATTCAGACGCATATTCGCTCATAGGGCACGAGATCATTGAAAATGGCGCCGTCAAATTCCAGAAAGGGCCGTTGCCGATGGCAATTGAAGCTGCTAACAATAATGGCGTTGCAATACTCCTGATTGATGAGATAGCTGCATTGAACCCGGAGACCCAGAAACTGCTCAACCCGCTGCTAGATGTGGGTAAGGCGGTAATTTTTGGGGAAAAGGCCTGGCATCTAGACCCAGACGCAAGACTTATCATGGTGGCGACAACTAACATAGCAGGGGATATGGGATATGGAGGCATAAACAAGATGAATGAAGACCTGTGGAGGAGATTCCCAGTAAAGAAAAAACTTGATTTTCCGGGGAAGGATGAAGAGAAGGGGATATTAGGGCACTTTACAAAGGACAATACCCTGATTGAAGCTCTCATAAAATTAGCAGAACATACCAGGAGCCCCAACAGCAATATTAAACCACTGTCAACAGCGACCCTTGTCAATGCAATAGAGCTAATACACTCGTACCAAGAGATGCTTGCGGACCAGCAAAAGACGTTTAATGCAGCCATAACTGAGGCAATAGTAGATAGCTATACTGAAGTGGAAGACAGAGAAGCAATAATTGAGAAGATAAAGGATATACTACCGAATTACAAGAAGGAGGGGCTTGAGCGGCTAAAAGGCATAAAAGAAGCAATAGAAAGCATTAAAGGGTATGCAAAAGGGTATGCCGCTACCCATAAGGATTCAATCGAGTCCAATGACGGCTCTTTGAAAGACTTGTCAGTAATAGTAGACTTTTCAAAAGACACCAAGGCAGCGATACCCGAATATAGCATTGTTGATGGAGGGCAATCAGAAGAATATTTCAACTCTCTTGTAGCGGCCTCATTTTCTGGTAAGCCCATGCTAGTGTGGGGGCCAACAGGCATAGCAAAAACACTGGCAGTAAACTATCTTGCCGCGATGCTGAGCGCTCCCATTGTAACTGCGCAATGCACTGCAGATTCCGACGCATATTCGCTCATAGGGCACGAGATCATTGAAAATGGCGCCGTCAAATTCCAGAAAGGGCCGTTGCCGATGGCAATTGAAGCTGCTAACAATAATGGCGTTGCAATACTCCTGATTGATGAGATCGCTGCATTGAACCCGGAGACCCAGAAACTGCTCAACCCGCTGCTAGACGGGGTAAAGGCGGTAATTTTTGGGGAAAAGGCCTGGCATCTAGACCCAGACGCAAAACTCATCATAGTGGCGACAACGAACATAGCCGGGAACAGGGGATATGGGGGCATAAACAAGGTGAATGAAGACCTGTGGAGGAGATTCATAATAAAGAAAGCACTTAGCTTCCCTGAGAAAGAAGAAGAGAAAAAAATACTGGAGCGCCACTTTAAAGGCAACCTTACAGATGAAGGAAGCAAACTAATAGATGACCTGATAAAGGTAGCTGAATATACGAGAAAGCCCGATAGTGGAATCATGCCGTTGTCCACAGCGACCCTTGCCAATACGGTACGCGTGATACCTGCATACCAGGAGGCGTTTGTAAACCAGTCACTGGCATTTGAGGAGGCCATTAACAATACCATTGTGAACGAGTATCCAGAAAATGAGGATAGAGACGAGGTACTAAAGATCGTAAAAGGAACATTCAGTAACTACGGCAAGAAGCCCTCCGGCAAGAAGGATGGCACATCAGCCGGAGCTGACAACAGCTTCATAGATTCTGCCTAAATCATCTAATAGAAAAGGTGTTGCAATTGCCAGAGACCACATCAAAAAAGGGCAACATAAACATTGAGGCACTGGAGAAGGAATTAGACCTAATAAGCAACTTTGAAGACAAGAAGATAACGCTTTCAATGCCCAGCGTCGATCTAACCAATGGCAGGGTTGCATTGAGCTTTAAAAAAGGCCCCAATGAGTATGGCATATATTTAGCTCCTGATTCAGATCTTGTGGAAAGATCTGGAGAGAACTCAAATAATACGGCGCGCGCTCTGCTGCAACACGAGGCCGCGCACACCTGGCTTACAAATTTCGATGCCACAGAAGAGATGATCAAAACTCTTTCAAAAAAATATGACATGCCGCCTGAATTTGTAAAGAACATAGAGAACGTCGTTGAGGACTGCAGGATAGAGGGTATTTGGAGTTTGGTGTTTCCAGGTAGCAAGAGAAACTTTTCAGAACTCTACAAAGTAACCCTAGATGAGATAGAAGAAAGGACTACGACTAAACCTATTGATTTTGTATCTGCATTGCTTATTGCGCGCTTTGGTATTACCGGTGGGGATATTATATGGCTGGAAAGCAAAATTCCAGAACAGGTAAGGCCGTACTATAACAGGTTTGCACAAGAATTGGAGAAAGTCAAAGCCACAGACTGGAGAGGCACACAGGTTGTAACGGATAGTATATTAAATATTTTCAAAGAAATTTTTGAGAATAGACCACACCAAAAGCAAGGAGATAGCGGTGAGGATAAAGGGGACATGGGCGGCGGAGAAGCTGGAGACGAAGGGCAAGATCAGGATGGAGGCAACGGCAAGGATTCTGCCCGCAATAAAGGAAACAATGAAGATACAATTTTGAAACATTCAGAGGAGGCAGGCAAATTGCTTATAAAATTGGTGCCTATTTTGGGTGACGTTGCCTCCGGTAAACCAGACTTAAACATCAAAGGTAAGGTTGAGGAAGTTTCAAACAGTCCAACTGAGGGAACACTCGATGAAAGCAGAAAAAATATACTAAAGCTTTTGGAGAATATACCATTATCAAAATATCCTATCATTAATGCTATTGGAGATATAGTAGAAGATACTTTTGCTTCTAACAAGGGATTTGAAAGCAAAAACCGTGGTGTCAACGTTGATGGGGAGGTGGTACCCACATACAATGGCCCGCTTGTGCAATACAGGAGAGTGATAAAACCCAACCCTAATATAAAAAAGATGCTAGAAGAGATTGAACTGGGGGACAAGCCCAAGAAGAACATGTATAATAGCACAAGTGGCAGCAGACTAGATATACGCAAACTCATACGCTACGAGATAACAAAAGACCCAGTAGACCTTTCTAAACCATATCTTAGGCGTATCAAAAATACTGGTGCAGAGATATGGATACTTCTTGACATTTCAAGCTCAATGGAAGGAGATAAGATAGACGCGGCAAAGAGGGTACTTGGGAGTATATATGACAGCTTGGATGGCTCTAGGTATGTGCACCTTAATATGTTCGGATTCTACAACGATGAAGAAACCCATGTTTTCGCGCTAGATAGGGATCTGCTAATGAAGTTAGATGCTATTGGAGGCACACCCACAGACATAGCTATCTATTATACCGCTGGGCTTATGAAGAGGGACAAGATAAATCTCAATAAAACCCTTTTCATAATCACTGACGGTTATCCAAATGACAGAGATAGCACCAAGGATGCCCTTATGTACCTCAAGAGCGCAATAAAGTCTGTGAATATATTTACGATATTCATTTCGCCAAAGGACGAAGAAGCAGTGAATATTTTCTCTCCAAGCAACTGGTACTTCAATGTAAGCTCTATCGAAGATGCAGGGAGGGTATTGGAACGGGGCATAAGAGGCATTGTTGAGAATATTAAAAAGCAGCTTAGGAGATAGCTAAGCGGTGGTATTTATGATGATATATCGAAAATCAAATAGCTCTAAGAACTACAATGATCCTAGCTTTGGTTCTGTAAATATGAATGCAATGGATAACAATGGATGGACGGACCTGATGGATGCCGCTTCTTGGGGGCAGCTTGATTATGTAAAGTTTCTTGTTGTTAATGGAGCAGATTCGAGCATAAAGAACAAAAAAGGGAAGACAGCTGCGATGCTTGCAAGAGAAAAAGGTCACAAGGAGATTGCAGACTATTTGGATTACTTGGATCCTTCGGTACAGCGGATTAAAGAGGGAATAGATAGCGTAAGAAAAAACAGTGGCAGCAGTTTAGAGCTGAAACCAGGGATAAGAGGCATGTTGAGAACGGGGCAGGAGTATACTACAAAGAGGCGTGGTGTGAGCTATGTGGCTTAAAGAGAAACTCAACCAGAAGTTGATAGAGGCAGCAGAAGTGGGAAACAAAGAAAGAGTAAAATGGCTACTGGTGCTTAGAGCTGATATAGACGCAAAAGACGAAGATGGATGGACGGCGATGATGCGTGCTGCATGGAAAGGTCATCTTGACGTTGTAAAGTATCTTGCTGTGCATGGTGCAGATGTAAACGCAAGCGACAAAGATGGAGGTACAGTGATGATAGAGGCTGCATGGAAAGGTCATCTTGACGTTGTAAAGTATCTTGTTGAAAAAGGAGCAGATGTAAACGCAATGGACGAACAGGGATGGACGGCGATGATGCTGGCTGCAAAGAATGGGCATCTTGATGTTGTGAAGTTTCTCGTTGAGCAGGGAGCGGAGGTAGACGCAAGGAACAATGATGGAGAGACGGCGATGATGCTGGCTGCAGAGAATGGGCAGCTTGATGTTGTGAAGTTTCTTGTTGAGCATGGAGCAAAAGTAAACACAAGGAACAAAGATGGAAGGACGGCGATGATAGAGGCTGCAAAGAATGGGCATCTTGATGTTGTGAAGTTTCTCGTTGAGCAGGGAGCAAAAGTAAACGCAAGGGACAATGATGGATGGACGGCGATGATGTGGGCTGCATTGAATGGGAAGCTTGATGTTGTAAAGTTTCTTGTTGAGCAGGGAGCAAAAGTAAACGCAAGGAACAAAGATGGAAGGACGGCGATGATGCTGGCTGCATTGAATGGACATCTTGCTATTGTGAGGTTTCTTGCAGAGCGTGGAGCGGATGTAGACGCAGACGATAACGTAGGACTGACGGCGATGATGTGGGCTGCAGAGAATGGGCATCTTGATATCGTGAAATATCTTGTGGAGCAGGGAGCGGATGTAGACGCGAAAGATAAAACGGGATTGACGGCGATGATGCTGGCTGCATTGAATGGGAAGCTTGATGTTGTAAAGCTTCTCGTTGAAAAAGGAGCGAATGTAAACGCAATGGATAATGACGAAGAGACGGCGATGATGAAGGCTGCATTTTGGGGATATTTTGAGGTTGTAAAGTTTCTTGCTGAACACGGGGCGGATCTGAGCGTAGAGAACAAAGAAGGGAAGACTGCCGCGATGATTGCAAGGGAAAGAGGTCACAAAGAGATTGTAGACTATTTGGATCTATTAACTCAGACTAAGGAGAGAATGGAGAGTGTAGTAAAAGACAACGATGGCAGTGGTTTAGAGCTTAGGTCAGAGATAAAAAGCTTGTTGAGGACTGTACATGAGTATAATGTAGCGAGGCATGGTGTGAGTTATGAAGTATAAAGCAACGAGCAAAGAGGAATTGAACGCACAGCTGATAGAGGCAGCGAAAGCCGGGAATATAGAGAACCTGAAAAGATTACTTGAGCAGGGAGCTGATGTAGACGCAAGGGACAATGATGGAGAGACGGCGATGATGCTGGCTGCAGCTAGTGAACACCTTGATGCTGTAAAGTTTCTTGCTGAACATGGAGCGGATGTAAACGCAAGGGACAAGGAGAGGAGGACTGTGCTGATGTGGGCTGCAGCAGGAGGACATCTTGATATTGTGATGTTCCTTGCTGAGCATGGAGCTGATGTAGACGCAAGGGACAATGAGGAGAGGACTGTGCTGATGTGGGCTGCAGCAAGGGAAAATTTTGATGTTGTAAAGTTTCTTGTTGCGTATGGAGCGTATCTGGGCGTAGATAATATTGAGAGGAAGACTGCGGCGATGATTGCATGGGAAAAAATAGAAGATATAAGAAGAGATACTAATGGCAGTGGTTTAGAGCTTAGGTCAGAGATAAGAGATATGTTGAGGACTGCACACTAATATAATGCAGCAAAATATGGTGTAAGTTATGCGGTATAATGCAACGAGCAAAGAGGAATTGAACGCGCAATTAATAGAGGCAGCGGAAGCCGGGAATATAGAGAACATGAAAAGATTACTTGAGCAGGGAGCGGAGGTAGACGCAATGGACTATGATGGAAATACGGCGATGATGCTGGCTACATGGAAGGGGCATCTTGGTGTTGTGAGGTTTCTTGTTGATAATGGAGCAGATGTAAACGCAGGTGATAACGTAGGATGGACGGCGATGATGTGGGCTGCAAATTATGGATATATTGATGTTGTAAAATTTCTATTTGAGAATAGAGCAGACGTAGACGCAAGGGACAAAAAAGGAGATACGGCGACGATGCGGGCTGCATGGAGGGGGCAGCTTGATATTGTAAAGTTTCTTGCTGAACACGGGGCGGATCTGAGCGTAGAGAACAAAGAAGGGAAGACTGCCGCGATGATTGCAAGGGAAAGAGGCTACAATGATGTTGCAGACTATTTGGATTCATTAACACAATTTAAGGAGAGAATTGAGAGTGTAGGAAAAGGCAACGATGGCAATTCAGAGCTGAAACCAGGGATAAGAGGTATGTTGAGAACGGGGCAGGAGTATACTGCAATGAGGCGTGGTGTGAGCTATGTGGCTTAAAGAGAAACTCAACCAGAAGTTGATAGAGGCAGCAAAAGTGGGAAACAAAGAAAGAGTAAAATGGCTACTGGTGCTTAGAGCTGATATAGACGCAAGGGATAAAGATGGATGGACGGCGATGATAGTGGCTGCCTGGTTGGGGCAGCTTGATGTTTTAAAGTTTCTTGTTAAGCAGAAGGCAGACGTAAACGCGAAAAACAACACAGGATTAAATGCATTGATGCTGACCGTGTGGAATGGGTATCTTGATGTTGTAAAGTTTCTTGTTGATAATGGAGCAGATGTAAACGCAATGGACAATAATAAAAACACTGTGCTGATGTGGGCTGCAGCAGGAGGACATCTTGAGGTTGTAAAGTTTCTTGTTGAAAAAGGAGCAGATGTAAACGCAAGCGACAACGATGGATGGACGGCGATGATGCGGGCTGCATGGAAAGGTCATCTTGACGTTGTAAAGTATCTTGCTGTGCATGGTGCAGATGTAAACGCAAGCGACAAAGATGGAGGTACAGTGATGATCTATGCTGCATGGAAAGGTTATCTTGACGTTGTAAAGTATCTTGCTGTGCATGGTGCAGATGTAAACGCAATGGACGAACAGGGATGGACGGCGATGATGGAGGCTGCAAAGAATGGGCATCTTGATGTTGTGAAGTTTCTCGTTGAGAAGGGAGCTGATACAAGCGTAGAGAACAAAGAAGGGAAGACAGCAGCGATGCTTGCAAGAGAAAGCGGCCATAAAGAGGTTGCAGATTATTTGGATCCATTAACACAATTTAAGGAAAGAATAGAGAACACAGGGAAAGGCAATGATGGCAGCAGTTTAGAGCTGAAACCAGGGATAAGAGGTATGTTGAGAACGGGGCAGGAGTATACTGCAATGAGGCACGGTGTGAGTTATGAAGTATAAAAAACCGAGCAAAGAGGAATTGAACGCACAGCTGATAGAGGCAGCAGAAGCCGGAAATATAGAGAATGTAAAAAAGTTACTTAAGCAAGGAGCTAAAGTAAACGCAAGGGACAACGAAGGATGGACGGCGATGATGAAGGCTGCAGAGAAGGGGCATCTTGATGTTGTAAAGTTTCTTGTTGAGCAGAGAGCCGAGATAGACGCAAGGAGCTACTACGGATGGACTGCGCTGATGGAGGCTACATGGAAGGGGCAGCTTGACATTGTGAAGCTTCTTGTTGAGCATGGAGCTGATGTAAACGCAATGAGCAAAAATGGGGATACGGCGATGATGTTTGCCGCTTCTTGGGGGCATCTTGATGTTGTGGAGTATCTTGCCGAGCATGGAGCTGAGGTTGACGCAAGAACTAAAGATGGATGGACGGCGCTGATGAAGGCTGCAGAGAAGGGGCATCTTGGTGTTGTGAGGTTTCTTGTTGAGCGTGGAGTGGATGTAAACGCAAGGAGCAACTGGGGATGGACGGCGATGATGATAGCTGCATTGAATGGGCAACTTGATGTTGTGAAGTATCTTGCCGAGCATGGATGGAATCCCAGTATAGAGAACAATGAAGGGAAGACTGCCGCGATGATTGCAAGGAAAAGAGGCTACAATGATATTGCAGACTATTTGGATTCGTTTACGCAACAGAAGAAAATAATAAACAGTATGCGCGAGGATAGCGAGCGCCTTACCCTTAAACAGGATATACAAAGAATGTTGAGAACGGGGCAGGAGTACAATGCAGCAAAATATGGTGTAAGTTATGCAGTATAATGCAACGAGCAAAGAGGAATTGAACGCGCAGTTGATAGAGGCAGCAGAAGCCGGAAATATAGAGAATGTAAAAAAGTTACTTAAGCAGGGAGCTAAAGTAAACGCAAGGGACAACGATGAAAAGACGGCGATGATGTGGGCTGCGCAATATGGGAAACTTAATGTTGTAAAGCATCTTGTTGAGAATGGGGCGGAAGTAGACGCAAGGAGCAAAGATGGAAGAACGGCACTGATAAGGGCTGCATTGAATGGGCATCTTGATGTTGTGAAGTGTCTTGTTGGACGTGGGGCAGAAGTAGACGCGAAAGATAAAGAGAGAAGGACGGCGATTGTTGTAGCTGCATGGGGAGGGCATCTTGATGTTGTGAAGTTCCTTGTGGAGCAGGGAGCGGAGGTAGATGCAACGGACAACGATGGATGGACGGCGATGATGTGGGCTGCAAAGAATGGGCATCTTGATGTTGTGAAGTTTCTTGTTGAGAAGGGAGCGAAAGTAGAC
This sequence comes from Microcaldota archaeon, assembly GCA_021816895.1. GTDB lineage: Archaea > Micrarchaeota > Micrarchaeia > Micrarchaeales > Micrarchaeaceae > JAKAWW01. The sequence continues at coordinate 711,208 of JAKAWW010000001.1, forward strand.
GCAAGGAACAACGATGGAGAGACGGCAATGATTGAGGCTGCATTGTATGGACATCGTGCTGGACATCTTGCTATTGTGAGATTCCTTGCTGAACATGGGGCTGATGTAGACGCAGACGATAATGTAGGACTGACGGCGCTAATGTGGGCTGCGCGGAATGGGCATCTCGATATTGTGAAGTTTCTTGTTGAGCAGGGAGCGGAGGTAGATGCGAAAGATGGGTATGAGTGGACAGCGATGATGGAGGCTGCAAAGAATGGGCATCTTGATATTGTGAAGTTTCTCATTGAGCATGGAGCATATGTAGACGCGAAAGAAAAATATAATGGAGATACGGCGATGATGAAGGCTGCATTTTGGGGATATTTTGAGGTTGTAAAGCTTCTTGTTGAGAAGGGAGCTGATACAAGCGTAGAGAACAAAGAAGGGAAGACTGCAACGATGCTTGCAAGGGAAAAAGGTTACAAAGAGATTGTAGACTATTTGGATCTATTAACTCAGACTAAGGAGAGAATGGAGAGTGTAGTAAAAGACAACGATGGCAGTGGTTTAGAGCTTAGGTCAGAGATAAAAAGCTTGTTGAGGACTGTACATGAGTATAATGTAGCGAGGCATGGTGTGAGTTATGAAGTATAAAGCAACGAGCAAAGAGGAATTGAACGCACAGCTGATAGAGGCAGCAGAAGCCGGAAATATAGAGAATGTAAAAAAGTTACTTAAGCAGGGAGCTGAGGTAGATGCAAGGGATAAGGATGGATGGACGGCGATGATGAATGCCGCAGATAATGGACATCTTGATATCGTGAAATTTCTTGTTGAGCAGGGAGCGGAGGTAGATTCAAGGAACAACGATGGAGAGAAAGCGCTGATGGGGGCTGCATGGGGAGGGCATCTTGATGTTGTAAAGTTCCTTGTTGAACATGGAGCTGATGTAAAAGCGAAAAACAACACAGGACAGACGGCGGTGATATGGGCTGCATGGAATGGACATCTTGATGTTGTGAAGTATCTTGTTAATAATAGAGCAAAAGTAAACGTGAGGGACAAAGATGGAAAGACGGCGATGATGTGGGCTGCTTATGGGGGGCGTCTTGATGTTGTAAAGTACCTTTTTGAGCATGGAGCAGATGTAAACGCGAAAGACAACACGGGATGGACGGCGCTGATGTATGCTGCTTTTGGGGGGCATCTTAATGTTGTAAAGCTTCTCATTGAGCATAGAGCTGATACAAGCGTGGAGAACAAAAACGGGGAGACATCTGCGATGCTTGCAAGAGAAAAAGGTCACAAAGAGATTGCAGACTATTTGGATTCATTAACACAATTTAAGGGGAGAATTGAGAGTGTAGGAAAAGGCAATGATGGTTGTTTAGAGCTGAAACCGTGGATAAGAGACATGTTGAGAACCGGATATGAGTATAATGCAGCAAAGAATGGCGTGAGTTATGCAGTATAAAGCAATAAGCAAAGAAGAGCTGAACGGGCAATTGATGGATGTAGCGAAAGATGGAGACGTAGAAAGGATAAAAAGGCTGCTGGAACAGGGAGTTGAGGTAGACGCAAGAGACAACTATAGATGGACGGCGATGATGTGGGCTGCATTGAATGGGCAGCTTGATATTGTGAGGCTTCTTGTTGAGCGTGGAGCGGAGGTAGACGCAAGGGACAAAGATGGAAAGACGGCGCTAATGTGGGCTGCCGCTTGGGGGCAGATTGATGTTGTAAAGCTTCTCGTTGAGCAAGGAGCAGATGTAAACGCGAAAGACAACACGGAAGAGACGGCACTGATGTGGGCTATAGTCAATTGGCAGCTTGATGTTGTGAAGCTTCTTGTTGAGAAGGGAGCGGATCTGAGTATAGAGAATATTGAAGGGAAGACTGCAGCGATGCTTGCAAGAGAAAGCGATCACAATGATATTGCAGACTATTTGGATTCGTTTACGCAACAGAAGAAAATAATAAACAGCATGTGCAAGGATGGCGAGCGCCTTGCACTTAAACAGGATATACAAAGAATGTTGAGAACGGGGCAGGAGTACACTGCAATGAGGCACGGTGTAAACTATGTGGCATAAAAAACCGAGCAAAGAAGAATTGAACGCACAGCTGATAGAGGCAGCAGAAGCCGGAAATATAGAGAATGTAAAAAAGTTACTTAAGCAGGGAGCTGAGGTAGATGCAAGGGATAAGGATGGATGGACGGCGATGATGCAGGCTGCATGGGGAGGGCATCTTGATATTGTGCAGTTTATTGTTGAACATGGGGCGGAAGTAGATGTGAGGAATAAATATGGATGGACGGCGATGATGTGGGCTGCAGGGAATGGGCATCTTAATATTGTAAAGCTTCTTGTTGGAAAGATGGCAGATGTAAATGCAAAAGATGAAGAGAAAATGACAGCGCTGATAAGGACTGCATTGAATGGGCATCTTGATGTTGTAAAGTTTCTTGCTGAAAAGAGAGCAGACGTAAACGCAAAAACCAGCAACGGATGGACGGCGACGATGTATGCTGCAATGTGGGGGCATCTTGATGTTGTTAAGTTCCTTACGGAACATGGAGCAGGTCCAAGTATAGAAAACGATAGGGGTAAGAATGCCGCGATGATTGCAAGAGAAAGCGGTCACAAGGAGATTGCAGACTATTTGGATTCGTTTACGCAACAGAAGAAAATAATAAACAGCATGCGCGAGGATAGCGAGCGCCTTGCGCTCAAATCAGATATACAAAAAATCTTGAGAACGGGGCAGGAGTACAATGCAGCAAGGCACGGTGTAAGCTATGTGGCATAAAAAACTGAGCAAAGAGGAATTGAACGCACAGCTGATAGAGGCAGCGAATGCAGGGGATATAGAGAATGTAAAAAGGTTACTTGAGCAGGGGGCGGATGTAGACGCAAGGGACAACGATGGAGAGACGGCACTGATGGGGGCTGCGCGGAATGGGCATCTTGATGTTGTTAAGCTCCTTGCCAAGCATGGAGCGGATGTAAACGCGAAAGACAACGGTGAAAGGACGGCGCTGATGAAGGCTGCATTGAATGGGCAGCTTGATATTGTGAGGCTTCTTGTTGAGCAAGGGGCGGAGGTAGATGCACGGGACAACGATGGATGGACGGCGATGATGCAGACTGCATGGGGAGGGTATCTTGACAGGTATCTTGATGTTGTGAAGCTTCTTGTGGGCTGTGGGGCGGATGTAAACGCGAAAAGCAACACGGGATTGACGGCGATTATGTTTGCTGTATGGGGAGGAAATCTTGATGTTGTGAGGTTTCTTGTTGAGCATGGAGGGGATCCCAGCATAGAGAACGATGAATGGAAGACTGCAGCGATGCTTGCAAGGGAAAATGGTCACAAGGAGATTGTAGACTATTTGGATCAGTTTACGCAACTTAAAGAAAGGAATGAGAAAATAATAAACAGCATGCGCGAGGATAGCGAGCGCCTTGCGCTCAAATCAAATATACAAAAAATCTTGAGAACGGGGCAGGAGTACAATGCAGCAAGGCACGGTGTAAGCTATGCAGTATAAAACACCAAGCAAAGAAGAATTGAACGCGCAGTTGATAGAGGCAGCGAAAGCTGGGAATATAGAGGATGTAAAAAGGTTACTTGAGCAGGGAGCTGAGGTAGATGCACAAGACTATTATAGAGAGACGGCGATGATGTGGGCAGCGCGGAAAGGGCATCTTAAAATTATAGAGTTTCTAGTTGGAAAAGGAGCAGATGTAAATGCGAGAAATAACTACGGGTGGACGGCGATAATGAATGCAGCGTGGAGGGGGAGGGTTGATGTTGTAGAATTTCTAGCCAATAAGGGGGTAGATGTTAATGTTAAAAATTATAATGGAGAAACAGCGCTAATGAAGGCTGCATTTTGGGGAAACAGCGATAACGTAAGGCTTCTTGCTGAACATGGGGCTGATCCAGGTGTAAAAAACGATGAAGGAAAAACTGCAGCGATGATTTCAAGGGAAAAAGGTCACAAAGAGGTTGCAGACTATTTGGATTCCTATTTAAATTCGTTAATACGGGTTAAAGAGAGGATAGATAGTGTAGGAAAAAACGATGGCAGTGGTTTGGCGCTGAAACCAGAGATAAGAGACATGTTGAGGATCGGAAAAGGACAGGAGTATAATGTAGCAAGGCATGGTGTGAGTTATGAATTATAAAAAACCGAGTAAAGAAGCATTGAACGCATGGTTTATAGAGGCAGCGAAAACCGGGAATATAGAGAGCCTGAAAAGATTACTCGATCAAGGAGCGGATGTAAACACAAGGGATAACGATAGATGGACGGCACTGACGGGGGCCGCAGTATGGAAGCGGCTTGATGCTGTAAAGTTTCTTGCTGAAAAAGGAGCAGATGTAAACGCAAGGGACAACTATGGATGGACTGCGTTGATGCGAGCTGCAATGTGGGGGCATCTTGATGTTGTAAAGCTTCTTGTTGAGCAGGGAGCAAAAGTAAACGCAAGGAATAATGCTGGAGAGACGGCGATGATAAATGCCGCTTATTGGAGGCATCTTGATGTAGTGAAGTTTCTTGCTGAGCGCGGGGCGAAGGTAAATGCAAGGGACAAAGATGGATGGACAGCACTAATGAGAGCTGCAGAAGAAGGGCATCTTGATGTTGTCAAGTTCCTTGCTGAGCTGGGAGCGGATCTGAGTGCAAAGAACAATGAAGGGAAGACGGTGATGATGATTGCAAGAGAAAACAGCCGTAAAGAGGTTGCAGACTATTTGGATCCATTGACACAGTTTAAGGAAAGAATAGAGAGCACAGGGAAAGGCAATGATAGTTTAGAGCTGAAACAGGGGATAAGGAACATTTTGAGAACGGGGCAGGAGTATACTGCAGCAAGGCATGGTGTAAGCTATGCGGTATAAAACACCAAGCAAAGAGGAATTGAACGCACAGCTGATAGAGGCAGCAGAAGCCGGAAATATAGAGAATGTAAAAAAGTTACTTAAGCAGGGAGCTAAAGTAAACGCAAGGGACAACGAAGGATGGACGGCGATGATGTGGGCTGCAGAGAATGGGGATCTTGATGTTGTGAAGCTTCTTGTTGAGCGTGGAGCGGAGGTAGACGCGAAAGACAAAGAGAGAGAGACGGCGACGATGCAGGCTGCATGGAATGGACATCTTTATATCGTGAAGTTTTTTGTTGATAATGGAGCAGATGTAAACGCAAGGGACAGTGAGGGATTGACTGTGATGATGTGGGCTGTATTAGGGGGATATCTTGATGTTGTGAAGTTTCTTGCGGAGCATGGAGCTGAGATAGACGCAAAAGATGAAGGGGGATGGACGGCGATGATGATAGCTGCACAGCATGGGCGGCTTGATGCTGTAAATCTTCTTGTTAATCATGGAGCAAAAGTAAACGCAAGGGACGAAGATGAAATGACGGCGATGATGTGGGCTGCATTAGGTGGATACCTTGGTGTTGTAAAGTTTCTTGCGGAGCATGGAGCTGAGATAGACGCAAGGAATAATAGATGGGAGATTGCAGCGACGATTGCAAGGAAAAAAGGTCACAACGATATTGCAGACTATTTGGATCAGTTTACGCAACTTAAAGAAAGGAATGAGAAAATAATAAACAGCATGCGCGAGGATAGTGAGCACCTTACCCTTAAACAAGATATACAAAGAATCTTGAGAACGGGGCAGGAGTACAATGCAGCAAGACATGGTGTAGGCTATGTGGCATAAAAAACCGAGCAAAGGAAAACTGGACGGTCAGCTTATAAATGCAGCTAATGCAGGAAACATAAAAAGTGTGAAAAGATTACTAGAGCAAGGGGCAGATGTAGACGCGAAAGATAACACTGGAGAGACGGCGATGATAGGGGCTGCGTGGAATGGACATCTTGATGTTGTAAAGCTTCTTGTTGAGCATGGAGCAGATCTAAACGCGAAAGACAAAAGTGGAGCGACAGCAATGATATGGGCTGCATTGAATGGGCAGCTTGATGTTGTAAAGCTTCTCGTTGAAAAAGGAGCGGATGTAAACGCAATGGATAATGATGGAGAGACAGCGATGATGGGAGCTTCATTGAAGGGACATCTTTATATCGTGAAGCTTCTCGTTGAACATGGGGCGGAAGTAGACGCAAGGAACAATGATGGAGAGACGGCGATTATGAGAGCTGCATGGAATGGACATCTTGAGGTTGTAAAGCTTCTTGTTAAGCATGGAGCAGATGTAAACGCGAAAAGCAACATAGGATGGACGGCGACGATGTCGGTTATATTGAAGGGGCAACTTGATGTTGTAAAGCTTCTCATGGAGTGTGGGGCGGATCCCAGCATAGAGAACAATGAAGGGAAGACTGCCACGATGCTTGCAAGAGAAAGCGGTCACAACGATATTGCAGACTATTTGGATCCATTGACACAGTTTAAGGAGAGGATGAATAGCACAGGGAAAAGCAATGATGGTAGTTTAGCGCTGAAACCAGAGATAAGAGGTATTTTGAGAACTGAACAGGAGTATAATGTAGCAAAGCGTGGTGTAAGCTATGTTATTTAGGCGCGTAACACGTGAAGAAAAGTTGAATAATAAGATGATAGAGGCAGCAAAAGCAGGGGACATAAAATGGATAAAAAAGCTACTGGAGCAAGGAGGGGAAGTAGATGCAAGGGACAATGGCAGGAGGACGGCGATGGTGTGGGCTGCACAGTATGGGAAACTTAATGTTGTAAAGCATCTTGTTGAGCAGGGGGCGGAAGTAGATGTAAGGGACAAAGATGGAAGAACGGCGATGATGTGGGCTGCATTGAATGGGCAGCTTGATGTTGTAAAGCATCTTGTTGAGCGTGGAGCTGAGGTAGATGCAAAGGACAAAGATGGGTGGACGGCGATGATGTGGGCTGCAGCAGACGGATATCTTGATGTTGTAAAGTATCTTGCGGAGCATGGAGCTGAGATAGACGCAGGGAATAATGGATGGACGGCGACGATGTGTGCTGTGCAACATAGGAAGACTGATGTTGTGAAGTATCTTGCGGAGCATGGAGCGGATCTGAGCTTAAAGAACGGTGAAGGGAAGACTGCTGAAATGCTTGCAAGAGAAAGAGGCTATAAGGAGATTGTAGACTATTTAGATACATTGACACAGTTTAAAGATAGGACGGAAGGCATAGGAAAAACCAATGGCAGTGGTTTAGAGCTGAAACCAGGGATAAGAAGCATGCTGAGAACGGGGCAGGAGTACAATGCAGCAAGGCATGGTGTAAGCTATGTGGCATAAAACACCAAGCAAAGAGGAATTGAACGCGCAGTTGATAGAGGCAGCAAAAGCAGGGAGAGTTAGAAGAGTTAAAAGATTACTAAAGCATGGGGCAGAATTAGATTCTAGAGATGAGTACTTTAGAAAAACAGCGCTGATGCTGGCTGCGGAGAGTAGAGAGCTTGGTGTTGTGAAGTTTCTTGTTGATAATGGAGCAGATGTAAACGCAAGGGACAAAGATGGATGGACGGCGCTGATGCGGGCTGCAGTTGTCAGGCACTTTGATGTTGTGAAGTTTCTTGTTGATAATGGAGCAGATGTAAACGCAAGGGACAACTATGGATGGACGGCGATGATAATGGCTGCATATAATGGGCGGCTTGATGTTGTGAAGTTTCTTGCAGAGCAGGAAGCGGATCTGAGCATAGAAAATATTGAAGGGAAAACCGCCGCGAGGATTGCAAGAGAAAGCGGCCAAAATGTTGTTGCAGAATATTTGGATTCGCTTCTAGAACTTAAGGAAAGGAATGATAAAATAGTAAACAGCATACGCGAGGATAGCGAGCGCCTTACCCTTAAACAAGATATACAAAGAATCTTGAGAACGGGGCAGGAGTATAATGCAGCAAAACATGGTGTAAGCTATGCAGTATAAAAAACCGAACAAAGAGGAGCTGAACGAGCAGCTGATAGAGGCAGCGAAAGCAGGAGACATAGAGAATGTAAAAAGGTTACTTGAGCAAGGGGCAGATGTAAACGCAAGGGACAAAGATGGATGGACAACGATAATGAATGCCGCAAATAATGGACACCTTGATATCGTGAAGCTTCTCGTTGAGCATGGGGCGGAAGTAGACGCAAGGAACAACTATGGAGAGAAAGCGCTGATGGGGGCTGCGTGGAATGGGCATCTTGATGTTGTGAAGCTTCTCGTTGAGCATGGAGCTGATGTAAACGCGAAAAGCAACACAGGAGAGATGGCGATGATGTGGGCTGCAGGGAATGGACATCTTGATGTTGTGAGGTTTCTTGTTGAGCATGGAGCTGATACAAGCGTAGAGAACAAAGAAGGGAAGACTGCTGAAATGCTTGCAAGAGAAAGAGGCCATAAGGAGATTGTAGACTATTTAGATACATTGACACAGTTTAAAGATAGGACGGAAGGCATAGGTAAAAGCAATGGCAGCAGTTTAGCGCTGAAACCAGAGATAAGAAACATGTTGAGAACAGAGCAGGAGTATAATGCAGCAAGGCACGGTGTAAGCTATGTGGCATAAAACACCAAGCAAAGAGGAATTGAACGCGCAGTTGATAGAGGCAGCGAAAGCAGGAGACATAGAGAACCTGAAAAGATTACTTGAGCAGGGAGCGGATGTAGACGCAAGGAACAACAAAGGGGAGACCGCGCTGATGTGGGCTGCATTTTGGGGGCATCTTGATGTTGTGAAGCTTCTCGTTGAGCAAGGGGCAGATGTAAACGCAAGGGATAACTATGGATGGACAACGATAATGAATGCCGCAAATAATGGACACCTTGATATCGTGAAGCTTCTCGTTGAGCATGGGGCGGATGTAGACGCAAGGAACAACAAATGGGAGACTGCGCTGATGGTGGCTGCGTGGAACGGGCATCTTGATGTTGTAAAGTATCTTGCAGAGCATGGAGCAGATGTAAACGCGAAAAGCAATACAGGAAAGACGGCGATGATGCGGGCTGCAGGGAAAGGTCACTCGGATGTTGTGAGGTTTCTTGTTGATAACGGGGCAGATCTGAGCGCAACGAACAATGAAGGGAGGACAGCTACGATGATTGCAGGGGAAAACTATCAATATGATATTGCAGACTTTTTGGATTCCTATTTGGATTCGTTGGCACGGGTTAAAGAGAGAATAGATAAAATAGGAAAAAGCAATGGCAGCAGTTTAGAGTTGAGGCCAGAGATAAAGAACATTTTGAGAACGGGGCAGGAGTATAATATAACAAAACATGGTGTAAGCTATGTTGTATAAAAAACCAAGCAAGGAAGAACTGGACGGGCAGATGATAGAGGCAGCGGAAGTAGGAGACGTAAAAAGTGTGAAAAGGCTACTAAAGTATGGGGCAGGTGTAGACGCGAAAGACAACAGAGGAAAGACGGCGATGATGTGGGCTGCAGAGAACGGACATCTTGATGTTGTGAAGCTTCTTGTTGAGCAAGGAGCAAAAGTAAACGCAAAAAATAATAATAGAGAGACGGCGATGATGAAGGCTGCAGAGTATGGACAGCTTTTTATTGTGAAGTTTCTTGTGGAGCAGGGAGCTGAGGTTGACGCGAAAGACGACAGTGAAAAGACGGCGATGATGCGGGCTGCAGAGAATGGGCATCTTGATGTTGTGGAGTATCTTGCTGAACATGGGGCTGAGGTAGACGCAAGGGACAAAGAGAGAATGACGGCGATGATGCTAGCTCTGGCTACATGGAAGGAGCATCTTGATACTGTAAAGCTTCTTGTTGAGCATGGAGCAAATGTAAACGCAAGGGACAATGATGGATGGGCAGCGATGATGTGGGCTGCATGGAATGGACATCTTGAGGTTGTAAAGTTTCTTGTTGAGAAGGGAGCGGATGTAAACGCAAGGGACAATGATGGAGAGACGGCGATTATGAGAGCTGCATGGAATGGACATCTTGAGGTTGTAAAGCTTCTTGTTAAGCATGGAGCAGATGTAAACGCGAAAAGCAACATAGGATGGACGGCGACGATGTCGGTTATATTGAAGGGGCAACTTGATGTTGTAAAGCTTCTCATGGAGTGTGGGGCGGATCCCAGCATAGAGAACAATGAAGGGAAGACTGCCACGATGCTTGCAAGAGAAAGCGGTCACAACGATATTGCAGACTATTTGGATCCATTGACACAGTTTAAGGAGAGGATGAATAGCACAGGGAAAAGCAATGATGGTAGTTTAGCGCTGAAACCAGAGATAAGAGGTATTTTGAGAACTGAACAGGAGTATAATGTAGCAAAGCGTGGTGTAAGCTATGTTATTTAGGCGCGTAACACGTGAAGAAAAGTTGAATAATAAGATGATAGAGGCAGCAAAAGCAGGGGACATAAAATGGATAAAAAAGCTACTGGAGCAAGGAGGGGAAGTAGATGCAAGGGACAATGGCAGGAGGACGGCGATGGTGTGGGCTGCAAGGGATGGATATGTTGATATTGTGAAGTTTCTTGTTGAGCAAGGAGCTGAGGTTGACGCAAGAAACAACTATGGATGGACGGCGATGATATGGGCTGCATCGAACGGGCAGCTTGATATTGTGAGGCTTCTCGTTAAACAGGGGGCTGATGTAAACGCGAAAGACAACACGGAAGAGACAGCACTAATGTGGGTTGCCGCTTGGGGGCATCTTGATGTTGTGAAGTTTCTCGTTGAACAGGGAGCTGATGTAAACGTGAAAGACAACGATGGAGAGACGGCACTGATGTGGGCTATAGTCAATTGGCAGCTTGATGTTGTGGGGTATCTTGTGGAGCAGGGAGCGGATCTGAGTATAGAGAATATTGAAGGGAAGACTGCAGCGATGATTGCAAAGGAAAGCGATCACAACGATATTGCAGACTATTTGGATTCGTTTACGCAACATAAGAAAATAATAAACAGCATGTGCGAGGATAGCGAGCGCCTTACCCTTAAACAGGATATACAGAGAATCTTGAGAACGGGGCAGGAGTATAATATAACAAAACATGGTGTAAGCTATGCGGCATAAAACACCAAGCAAAGAAGAATTGAACGCACGGTTGATAGAGGCAGCGAATGCAGGAGATATAGAGAATGTAAAAAGGTTACTTGAGCAAGGGGCAGATGTAAACGCGAAAGACGACTATGGAGAGACGGCAATGATGGGGGCTGCGCGGAATGGGAATCTTGATTTTGTGGAATATCTTGTTGAGCAAGGGGCGGAGGTAGATGCAAGGAACAACTATGGAGATAAAGCGCTGATGTGGGCTGCATCGAACGGGCATCTTGATGTTGTTAAGTTCCTTGCTGAGCATGGGACTGAGGTAGATGCAAGGAGCAACTATGGATGGACCGCGCTGATGTGGGCTGCATCGAACGGGCATCTTGATGTTGTTAAGTTCCTTGCTGAGCATGGGACTGAGGTAAACGCGAAAAGCAACACAGGATGGACTGCGATGATGTGGGCTGCAGAAGAAGGGCATCTTGATGTTGTGAAGCTTCTCGTCGAGCATGGAGCAGATGTAAACGCGAAAGACAACGATGGATGGACTGCACTAATGAGGGCCGCAGATAACGGGCATCTTGGTGTTGTGAAGTATCTTGCGGAGCATGGAGCGGATCTGAGCTTAAAGAACGGTGAAGGGAAGACTGCTGAAATGCTTGCAAGAGAAAGAGGCTATAAGGAGATTGTAGACTATTTAGATACATTAACACAGTTTAAAGATAGGACGGAAGGCATAGGAAAAACCAATGGCAGTGGTTTAGAGCTGAAACCAGGGATAAGAAGCATGCTGAGAACGGGGCAGGAGTACAATGCAGCAAGGCACGGTGTAAGCTATGTGGCATAAAACACCAAGCAAAGAGGAATTGAACGCGCAGTTGATAGAGGCAGCAAAAGCAGGAGACATAGAAAGGATAAGAAGGCTGCTGGAACAGGAGGAGGATGTAAACGCGAAAGACAACGATGGATGGACTGTACTGATGTGGGCTGCACAGTATGGGCATCTTGATGTTGCAAGGCTTCTTGTTGAGCACAGGGCAGAGGTAGACGCAAGGGACAAAAACGGAGAGACGGCGATGATGGAGGCTGCAAGGGATGTATATGTTGATATTGTGAAGTTTCTTGTTGCGCATGGGGCAAAGGTAGACACAAAGAACAACGATGGAATGACGGCGATGATGCGGGCTGCATTTTGGGGGCATCTTGATGTTGTAAAGCTTCTTATGGATCAGGATGCGGATGTAAACACAAGGGACAAAGATGGATGGACTGCGATGATGATGGCTGCGTGGAATGGGCATCTTGATGTTGTTAAGTTCCTTGCGGAGCATGGAGCGGATCTCAGCATAGAGAACAATGAAGGGAAAACCGCCGCGACGATTGCAAGGGAAAACGGTCACAAAGATATTACAGACTATTTGGATTCCTATTTAGATTCGTTAATACGGGTTAAAGAGAGAATAGATAGTGTAGGAAAAACCAATGGCGGTAGTTTAGAGCTGAAACCAGGAATAAGAAGTATACTGAGAACGGGGCAGGAGTATAATATAACAAAACATGGTGTAAGCTATGCGGTATAAAAAACCTAACAAAGAGGAGCTGAACGAGCAGCTGATAGAGGCAGCGAATGCGTGCGCTGCACAAATTGTATTGATGTAAAAATCTGCATTCAGATTGTTTTTATGTGTTGTTCGTTGATTATTTATTATGCCAGCTTCTGAAGGAAAAAGGGATAAAGCAATGAATAACGTAAGCACTATATATGCACGGGACAGGCTCATAAACTGCTTTGAAACCGCTAACAAGGAGATAAACGAGGCGCTGGACCAGAAGGTGCCAGAAAAGGAGCTAAAGGCGCGCGTGAAGCTTTTTGTCGGAGACGCGTTCAAGAAATGCAACGTCGACTTCAACAACCCGAGCAAAGATGGCCTGTTAAAGGCAATGGACCTCTGCAAGAGGAACACAGAGAAGATGCTTGGCAAGAAAGGAGCCAAGATCGTAGAGAAGCATTACAACGAAATGCTTGAGATAATGAGCAGGATACAAGAGTAGCACACTTGAAGCCCGGGTGCAGCTAATCCTGCGCATCAGAGCGTTTTCATGCTTATGTAATCATTGGCTATCTTCTTGCTTCCGAAGCCTTGCACCGCCCTGTCAAGCTCTTCCTTATCAATGCCTTTCATGCATACCATTATGCGGTTGCCGAGGTTGTATGCGCCCACTATGCCCACCTTGAAGCAGCACTTGAGCCTGCCTTTATAATCGTCAAAATAAGGTGTGTTGTCTGAGCTCAGAGCGTAGTTTATTGCTAGAATGCCCTTCTGCTTCAGCGCCTTGTAAGCATCTTGTATGAAAGCGCTGCCCATGAACTCGCTAGGTATTCTTGCATTTATGTATGTGTCAAGTATTATCAGGTCATAGGCGCCGCTTGCCATCTTGACAAAGTCAACGCCGTTGGCTATGATTATGCGCGACCTTAGGCTCCTGGGGAGGAAGACCTTTGCCATGCTTGCCATGTTTGGGTTGATCTCTACAGCGTCTATGCTTATATCGCTGTATAGGGTCTCAAGCTGGTATGGCACGGTGCCGCCACCTAGGCCGATTATGAGCACATTGGCTTTGTTGAACACGCTTGGCAAAGGCATGAAGTAGTCCCAATAGCCATATGTGAAGAGGGAATCCTTCCTTACCCTTGAGAACGTGATGCCGTTATAAAGCAGGGTGCGCTCACCCTTGCGCTCGCGCACCTCTATATACGCTCTGGGCTCGCGTATCGATGCGATCAGCTTGCCTTTTATCAGTGCTTCTATGCTATCTACAAGCTTCATGCCATCACTACCACGGCACCTTCTTCAGCCTGAGCCTGTGGGCGCCCATGTTTGTAAGCAGGTGCAAAATGCCTGTAAGCACTATTATGAAGGCATAGCCGTATGCGCCTGGCAGGTGCCCCAATGGCAGGGAAAACAGCACTGCGAATATGAAGAAGCCATACTGGTCCATCACAGGCAGGCTGGCACCCTCCTTCATGCCAGCTCTGCGCTTTGCGAAGCTGCCCAGGAGGTCGCCAAAAATCGCGCCTATTGACATAAGCACGGATACTGCGAGCATGTAATGGAAGAACGGGTACTCTATCAACCCAATAATTATGCCCCCGGCAAGCATCGCTATTGCGCCCCTGACTGTCTTGTGGTCGCCGAATATGCGCTTGCCTCCTATGCTCCTGCCCATGTCAAGAGGCTTCCCGCCGCCAAAAAGCACGGGCGCGCCGTTTGCCACGTATGCCGGGAGTATATACAGCAGCGGATATGCGAATACTGCATAAAGAAAGATATACTGCACGCACACACCTATATGAGCTTGCCCTCCGCTATGCGCACGCCGCCGCCGCCCTTGAATGATTTGCCGATGCTTGCTGCAAACTTCTTTATGGCTTCGACGGCGCTTTCGCTGCTGCCTGAAAGCGCCACCACTTCGCCCTGCTTGTTGTAAAGTATGGCAATGCCTCCGGACATGTCTGCGTATTCTGTGGCTATCTTCCTTAGGGTTAGCCTGTCGTAGTCAAGCTCCTTTTCAACGCGCTTTCCGCTTAAAGAGAGCTCCTGCGCTATGTAGTCGGCAAGCCTCGCCGTGAGCTCCTCGTGCTGCTTCTTGTAGTGCTCGAGCTCCTTTAGCCTTGCCTCTATGCCTGCGCTGAGCTTGTCCCTGTCTATGCCTGCAAGCCTTGCAATGCCGTCAATGCCCTTCATTACATTGCTTATGTAATTTAGCACTGCAGGCCCGGCCACATATTCCAATCGGTCTATGCCGTCGTGTATGCGATAGGCATTGATTATCTTTATTATGCCGATGCTAGATTCTATGCCTTCAAGGTGCAGGCCGCCGCACGCCTCTGCATCTATAAGCTTTCCATTCAGGTCGTAAACCTGCACTATCCTGAGCCTTTTCGAAGGCACGCCGTGGCCCTGGTATATGGAAAAGCCGAATGATGATTCGGCATCGCTGCGCTCCATCTCATTTACCCTCACTTTTATGCCGTGCATTATGTACGAATTTGCCTTGTCTTCTATGGCTTGGACCTGCTCATCGGAAAGCCTTTCATAGTGCGCTATGTCTATATGCGCCTTTTCAGCACCCTTCCTTGCGCCCTCTTGCCATGCGTGGCTGCCCAGAACGCTACGCGCAGCTGCGCTGACAAGGTGTGTTGCGGTATGGTGTGCCATCAGCCTGAGCCTGCGCTCCCTGTCTACAACGCAGTGCACCGTTTCTCCCTTCTTGAAGTCTGGCTTGCCCGAAAGGATGTGGACTATTACGCCGCCAACATTCTGCACGTCAACAACATCATGCTCGCCGATGCTCCCGTGGTCGGCCTCTTGGCCGCCGCCTTCCGGATAGAAAGGCGTGGCGTCAAGCACCACCATGCTTCCCTGTATGGAAAGCACCTTTGCATCGCACTCTGCATAGCCCTCATAGTAGAGCTTCCTTGTTTGCACTATGCCTTTCGCGTCGAACGCGAGCTTTTGCTCCTTCTGCACTGATGCAAAATCGCCCTTGATGATCTGCTCGTATGCGTTGTCGGGCATGCTTATGCTTATGCGCTTCTGCTCTGAAACGCGCTCTATCATGTCAGGGGTTATGCCGTTGCTCTCATAGAGCATGGAAAGCTTCTCAGCGGTAAGCGGCTCCTTCTTCTCGAGCATTGCTGAGATTGTCTTCAGCGCGGCGCTCCTTGTCGAGGCGTAGCGCCTTTTTTCTATTTCTATTATCTTACCTATCTCGCCAAGATTTGAGCCGATGCTTGGGTAGACATCCTTGAGATCGCTTACATGAAGCTCCATGACCTTTATAATGTCTATATTGCCGTATGCTTCCATAAAGTCGAAGATGCGCCTCAGCAGTATGCGCAGGTTGTAGCCGCCGCCAACATTGCTCGGCAGCGCGCCATCGGTTATTGCAAACAGCAGCGTCCTTGCATGGTCTGCTATCGCATATGCGGCCTGCATCGGCTTTATCGTTGAATAGTATTCTTCACTGCTTATCCCTGCGTTCTCTATTATTTTGGCTTCTGTGTCTGCTGTTCGCATCTTCTCTGCGAAGTC
Source organism: Microcaldota archaeon (assembly GCA_021816895.1). Lineage (GTDB taxonomy): Archaea > Micrarchaeota > Micrarchaeia > Micrarchaeales > Micrarchaeaceae > JAKAWW01. The sequence continues at coordinate 727,274 of JAKAWW010000001.1, forward strand.
TATGGTGCCGAGCACGCCCGCTATTTTCGAATATAGCCTTTCGTTGGGCTTTATGCCCATCGACTTGTAGATGTATTTAAGCTCGTTCGGAAAGACTGCGTCGTACGCTGTCTGCGTGCCGGCATAATGCCACATGAGCCTCTCAAAGCCCCAGCCGACATCGACAACCTTGCCCTTGAGCTCCTCTGTCTTGCCCTCGGAGTAGCTGAACTGGGTGAACACACTGTTTACAAGCTCTAGCCCATGGGCAAAGCTTTCAAGGCACGGGCCGAATTCGGAGAAGTCGCCCATCGCCCAGACGTCTTCTATGTATGTTATGTCCTTCTTTTCTATCCCAAGGAGCTCTGTGAGTACCTTGAAATTGAGCTCTATCGTGCGGTCGCGCCAGTAGCCTTCTTTGGGGTAGTTGAACGCTGTCTGGTTCGCCATCATGAACGAGGTGAGGTGCCTGCCCGTTACGCCAGTGTTTGGTATGTCGTTGAAGCGCAGGCACATCTGCGGCACGAGCAACGGATTGGCAGGGTATTCGAAGTTCATCACGCCGTTTTCGATGCGCTGGAAATCCTGTATGCCTGCTATGGTGAAGTACAGGTCTTGGCGCCACCTGCTCACAACAGGGTAGCTGCCTATTATGCTGTGGCCAGCGTTGCTGAATATCTTCGAGAAGCGCTTCCAAAAATCGACATACGATATGCTCTTGACATTGGCCTTCATGAATGAGTACGGCTCATGCGAGGGGTCGCCGCAAAGCTCCCTGCTTGGATCTGCAGTCCAGAAGCTCTTGCCGCATATCTTGCATCTCTTCCTTTCGAAGCCCTGCTCCTCGAATAGCCTTGTGGAATAGTACTTGCCCGGCTCTTTTGAAAATTCCTTCCTTAGAGAATCCTTGCTAAGCATCATAGCACCTTCTGTGGCCACCACACCTTGCACTCCTTGCCGTAAAAGGCGCAGAACCTGCACTTCCAGCTTTCTTCTTTTGGCACTGGCATTGCTTCGCGCTCTCCGTTCCAGTATTTCATCGCATACTGCAGTGTGCCTGCCATTTCCGCTTCGTCATATTTGAACTTGTATGATTTTATCTCTTTTCCAGTAAACTGATTTATGTAGCGTATTGTAAGCACGTCCCCTGCTTCGGGCAGTGCCATCATTTCTTTGAAGTATGCCTTTGCCACTGCATCTATGCTTGCGAGGCCGCTTTTCACTCCCAGCGCATCAAGCTGCCTCTTAAATTCTTCTGTAACTGCAAGCTTTTCTGCCTTATAGGCGCTTTCAAAATTCTTGTAGCTATAGCTGCCTTGCTGCATGTCAACGATAAGCTTGCGGTAGAGCATCACCTGCACCTTGTGCGTGAGCTGCTGCGCCGAAGAAGGCACGTTGTCGTTGCCACGCGTCTTGTCCTCAACAATCTCTAATGTGCTGCCCTTAATCTCGAGCATGTCCACCTTGCCAACGAGCTTGTAGCCGTTTGCAGAACCATATACCTGCACCTCTCTTGTCTTCTTGTTGCTGCCGAGAGCGAGCAGAGCCATATAGCTCGTATATACATTCTTGTAAAGCGCATCTGCGTAGCTCTTGGGCTGCAGTATTATCGGCACGTTGACTTCTTCTTCCAGCTCCTCGTGCAACGCCCTGCCCTGCCTTATGCTGTTGTTGATGCGCTTGCCATACCTGTAGTTGAGCTCCATCTGCCTCTCGCACCAGTACTGGGAAGCTATGTCGGTTATGCTAATGCTGCTCTTGTGCAGCTTTTCAAGCATGCTCACCTTTTCACCGCTCTTTCATTTATCCTATTATATTTCAGCCCGCCTACTTGTCTTCATCGCAAAAAGCTCAGCGATCACCTTACTCATCACACTATTATTTCTTCAAAAGCGTATAAAAAGTATTGCATTTCCAATTGCACTGGCAAGGAGCGCACAATGACAGCGCTGATTCACTTACAGCCGTGCCTTTCTGGGCACTACCTCCAATGAAGCTGATTCAGCGATACGCGCAATCTTGTTGTTGAATTCGTTGAACAGCCTTTCCGCCTTTTCGGTTTGCTCCTCATTCAGCGAAAATGACCTCAGCAAAGAATAGTAGTATGCAGTCTCCCTGGACATGCTGTTTATTGCGCGCATGAGCGATTTTGGGTCTTTGTTGCCTTCAAGGATATTTTTCGTTTCGTCTGCCGCCCTTGCATATTCGGCGATGGCGCTGACTGCTTTTTCCTCGCCAAGCACCATATTATTCTCCAGCCTGAGCAGCACTTTCATGCTAGCAAAATTGTCCAGAAATGCGCTATGCACGTAATTTAATGCTCCGGCAAGCGCACTGCCGCCTTTTTCCCTGAGTTCAAATACCACTGTCTCCATGAGCATATATTGTGCATCCCGGTTTTTAAGCATTATGCTGTTTTTCTTTACTTTGCTTTGGCTTTTTAGCTTTCTGATACGGCATTGGCGGATATTTTTGCAATGCTATTTATTTTTATTTGCACAAAATTATGCAGGTGAAACGAAATGAGATTCATAAGACATGACAGGAACCATCCGTTTGTCGTAAAGCTTGGAGAGCTGCCAGGATTTGCCAACATAGCAGGCGATTCCGAGAAGGCGAAAAATTATGAGATACACCTTTGCGCATGCGGCCTTTCGGGCCACAAGCCCTTCTGCGACGGATCGCACATGCACGTGCAGAACGAAGAGCAGGGCAAGGTCTTTGCATACGACAAGAGCAAGAACAGGATAGACGCAACCAAGGAGCTTGCTGAGCTTGCCGAAAAGGTGCCAAACGAATATGAGGGTTAGCGGCAAGAGGCCATTCCATGAGATGCCTTGTGTGCGGATTTGAGATGGAGCGCATCCATGCATGCCATCTGAAGTGCATGAACTGCGGCGCCGAAACAGACTGCAGCGACTGGATAGAGGACTAATTCCATGCAAGCCTGGCTGGAGTGCAACGACCTTTTCATAAGGGCCAAGAACGCCCTTTATGGGCGCGCGCTCGACTTGTTCGACGCTGAGATGAGAAAAGGCAACATCGCAGTGAACGGCAAGTTCGTCAAGTTCGAGGAAAACGAGATACAGGACAAGGACGAATACCTTATGCTAAACATGCTGCAGAACAAAGACAGCATTATTGATTTCTTTGAGCAGAGCAGGAAAGCTGCATGGGACAATGCAGCAAAAAGGCTATCCGGATTCATAGATGATGTAAAAGCGATAGACAGGCTTGTAAGGCTTAGCATGGTTTTCGACGATTGGGCAGAAGAAGCATTGCTCATGGTAAGGGAGAAAAGCGCGGAAGCGCTCATGCTCAGCAGCATTGATGAGAATCGTGAAAGAATTGATGCGATAGCAGAGCTGCTAAGCCTTGAAAGCAGCAGAGATTCTAGCGGCTTATTCTCGAAGGAGGAGATTGCTGCATTTGCAAAAACACTCTCAAGTAAGCACGCAAAGTAGATTATTGCGATAGCTCAAACACTTCTCAGCCTTTTGTTTTCTCGAAATCAAGCCATTTTTGGTATAATGATGCATCCCTCTCCTTGACCCTCTGCAGCACTTCGTCGCGTATCTCCCTGCTCGTGAGCGCATCGCGGCTGCTGAACTTGTTCTCCACAGAGTTTGCGATCTCTCTTGCTGCTTCGATGTCGAGGCCGTTTTTCACCAGGGCCACGGTTATCTTCTCCCTTATGAACTCCTCTTCGCGGCCGTCAGACTTCTTCACTCTCATTTATTCACCCCATATTGTCATAGCAAGACAAAATATTAACAACTTTGCGCCACATATTGTTTATCTTTGTAATAAGGGATAGGCATGACCGGATTGGTAGGCATAGCATTATCGCTAGTAAGCAGCTCATACGCTACGATAAGCCTGCTGGTAAAGCATTACAGCTATGCCGCGATATTCGTGCTCATGCTATTGGAGGGCTCATCCATACCGGTGCCGAGCGAGGTGGTGCTTCCACTTGTGGGCTTGTTCGCCAAGGAGGGCCTGCTCAAGCTCTATCTTGGGGTCATTGCTGCACTGCTGGGCAGCATCGCTGGGCTTGCCATCGACTACTACATCGGCTACTTTATAGGCAAGGACATCGTGTACAAGCATCTTAAGAGGTTCCATATAAAGCAGGAATCGCTCGACGCGTTTGACAAGTGGTTCGAGAGAAACGGCCTTGCGGCGGTGTTCCTCTCCAGGCTCATACCAGCGTTGCGCACACTTATGAGCTTTCCTGCAGGCTTCGCAAAGATGCCGCCCAGGAAGTTCTTCGCCTACTCCATAGCAGGTTCTCTGATTTGGGATGTCGTGCTTGCACTTTATGGCTATTACGCGCTCTCGACGAGCAATGCCGTGTTGCTCATGACTAGCATAGGGCTTTTCGCGCTTGTGCTGTATGCGATTTATTACATTGCAAAAAAGCGCATGAAATAACGTCGGCCATACAAAAAGGTTATAATCGTTGCCTGCCAAAATTCCATTATGCCAACAAAAAAGACTGATACAAGAGGTACTCATGGAAAAAAGGTCACTAACAACATAAAGCGCGCTGCGAAGATGCAAAAGCTGCTGGAGCATATCGCATATTATTCGCTGTTCATAGACTTCGCCATAACCGCAGTTACGCTTATATCGATAAACATGCACAAGCCGCTTGAATCAATAACATTTTACCTCAATTTAGCATTGTCTGTAGTGGTCGTGGTATCGATGGTTCTGTTTGCGGTAATATTCTTCCTCTCCCATTACGACAAGATACTTGACAGGTTCGCCCTTATGTATGCAAGAAAAACCGAGAAGGAGGAAAAGCCCTGAGCATGCAGGCGCCAGCACTGCCTTATGAGCATTGATTTGCTAAAAAAAGAAAAAGAAAAAGGGAAAGGGAAGGGATCAAATGTGATTACACTTCCTTTATCGCTGCCTTGACCTTTGCCATCATGGCATCGTCAATGTTGGTTATGTTGTGCGCCTTCCTTGCATGATCCGCGATCTTCTTCATTAAGGCTGCTTCGTCGTTGTCTCTTGCAGTGAACTTACAGTCCATACCTATATCTCTGCATGCAAAACTCTTCATAGGAATCACCAATATGGATGAGCGCCTTTCAGATATAAAAAGCCATATCCTGCAAGGGAGTGCTTTAAAGAGCTTTTCATTTTTGGAAGCAAATAAAAATAGATATGTTAATTGCAGAGGTGCCAAATTTTGATAGTATTTTGAAAGATATGCTAATCAGAGAGGCACGCGATGTCTTTGAAGGCGTGCAGCTGCGTTCCTGCGTCATCGCCTGCGCTTATTACTGCTATTTTCACATGCGCTGCCTCGGCCCTTGACAGGAGCCCTTGCACCTCGGCATCGCCCAAAACGCTGTCGTTCACTATTATCAGGCTTGCAGAAAAATCGTCAACAGCCTTTGAAACTGCTTCCAACCCGTATTTTGACCTGCCAGAGGAGAGCCCGATGAGAAAATTTTCCATCAACTTGAACTCCCCTCTTACCTGATCCTTCCCGAGAAGGCTTGAAACGCTCTCGCTTTTTATCAGCTCGTATACGCCTGACCGCTCCGCGTTGCTCACGCTATAGTACACAAGCTCCTTGCCGGGCTTTATGCCGTTGCTCTCTATATAAGCCTTGAAGTCGTCCTTGGCGAAGCCAGGTCCCGCCACTATGACAGTATCTACATCCATTGTTTTGATTACGCTCAATACGCCCTCGAAGAATTTCTTCTTCTGCTCCTCGAATTCCTTGACTGGCATGCGCTTGCTGAGCCTGCTGTACATCTCGTTGCCGAACTCCACGCCGTAGCCCAGCACGTACGCGGGCAGTGCCTGGTCGTCGTCCATGACTATTATGCCAAGGCGGCGGCGCCTTGTGTTTGAAACTGCTTCTTTGACTATGTCCACAAGGTAGTCAGGCCACTGTTCCTTTCTTATCTCTATGATATCGCCTTCCGCTATGTTGAGTGTATGATAGCTGTTAAGCTTCACATATTCAAGGGGCCTTCCTTCGACGATCTTGCCTATAACCCTGAGCCTTCTGGCGGTCTTGTCAAGCTCGGTCTTTTCAGCTTTTACGGTAATGACAACCTGCTTTAGCTCGCCGACGTCGCCCTCGCTTGACTTGAAACGGCGCTCCGTTTCAGCCTTCACGTTGTCCCCGGCAAAGATTATCCTCTGCAATGACCATAAGTCCTCAAAGGTATCGACCTTTACCTTGAGCGTGTTTGTGGCGTTGTAGAACTTAACAATCTTCACATTGCTCATGCCATTTGCTTAATAAAACATAGGAATTAAGCTATAAATTCATACGTGCAATTGGCTCAATGCTTGATTTTCCTGCTGTTTAGGGCTTTCTCTGCGGCGTTGAGCTGCTCCAGTGTGTTTATTGTTATAAATTCATCGAGCTTGTATGCGAACATGGCGATTTTGCCCAAACCAGTCTGGAAGACTTCACTTTCAAGCGAGAATGCATCCTTTTGCGGGAAAAAGTTGCTTATGCCACTGCTGAGCAGGTATATGCCGGCATTTATTACATGGGAAGCGCACTTCGAAGGATCGGGCTTCTCCACGAAGCTGCTTATTTTGTCACCTTCTACATTCACAACGCCGAAGCCGCTCACGTCTTCGACGTTCGCTATTCCTATTGTCGCCATCGAATGCTGCGACCTGTGCAGCCGGTACATGCCCTGCATGTCTACCTTGAAGATTGTATCGGCGTATACCACAGCAAAATCTTCAGCGTTTTTGATCGCGTTCATCGCGTACCTTATCGCGCCGCCCGTGCGCAGTAGCTTTTCCTCTATTATGTAATCGATTTTGCATTCGCTGCGCTTGTTGGTCCTAGCAGTCAGGTAATCTATGACCTTATCAGCCTTGTAGCCTGTTGAAACCACTATGTGCTTTATGCCGTTCCTCTCCAGTTCCTCAATGGCATATTCCAAAAGGGGCTTGCCATTCACTTTTACCAAAGGCTTCGGTATGTCGTATGTGAGCGGCCTCAGCCTTGTGCCTTCGCCGCCTGCAAGCATTATTGCAGTAGAGAGATTTCCTTCCATACATTCACCATTATAGGAAGGTAATTGCGGGGATCAAATATTTATTATGTTATGTCAATTTGGCATGCTGATAGGCTTATGCTGTTTTGCCAAGTATGAACAGCGATTACAAGATGCCAATAGATTGGACAAAAGGCTTAAATATCTATTTGCAAAGTGTATTACACAGAGAAAGTCATTGGTAGGTTTTGATGCAAGCGTTGCAAATGTTGCACAGATTCATAGGCATAGATATGTGCAGCGTGAGCACAACTGTTTATAATAAGCTTAATCCAATGACATGGGCCGCATAAATCATTCTTCCTTTAAAAACTTTTTAAAAAGGTGGTTTATGTGGCACAATTATATAGTTTAGAGTATAAGCAAAAGCTCAGCAGGAGAGAGCAACTGCTTGTGATAGAAATAGGCAGGGATAAGATAGACGCTGCATCAAAGTTCGTCGATTACATAAACGAGGCCTATGGGATATCAAAGAGCTCTGCATGGTACCTGCTTAACAAGCTAAAGGAAAAGGGCATCGTCGACTTTGCCAGCAAAAGCGAGATCGGCAAGCCGCTATACCTTACAAGAGCAGGGCTTGCTGAGCTTTCAGGCGTGGAGCGGCAGAGCCTCAAGAACAAGATCACAGAGGAATTCAGCAACAGGTACTTGCAAGGTTATTATGCAAGCAGGGCGGTGGATGAGATAGCATTCAGGCAGTAGGCTAGCGTTCTCTGCTAGCCTGCTGACCTGCAAACCAAGCATATTCTCTGTTTCTGCACTGCAATGATTTGCAGGCTACAATTGGGCTGATTGCTGTTACACGCGCTTTGATATGCCTTCCATAGTGTATTTTGAGATTGCTCCGGCAAGTGCGCTGCCGAGCCTTCCATTGAGGATTATTGGAATGTTGGAGTCAACAGCCTTTCTCCTTATCTTGTAATCGAAATTTTTGATGCTGCCATTAGTTATCACTAGCGACAACCTATCAATGGCTTCGAGCGCCGAATTTATGCTCAACTTCCTTGCATTTATCGCATAAGCGCCGCCTATGGTCATTATGTCAAAATCCCTAGAAAGTTTTGCTGCTGCATCCTCTAGCACTTCTTTGCTTTTTCCATATATCAGGATCTTACCGTTCTTTTTCGGGATCGCATTGGGCTGCGCTCCAAGCCAGCTCTTGAGCAGCGCCTCTTCTCTGGTGCCCCCAAATGCTCCGCTCTCTCCTGTGCTTTTCATCTCCGGACCCAGCGTCGGATAAGCGCTGCGCATTTGCAACCAAGAGAACTGCGGGCTTTTTGCTGCAAAATAAGTGTGCCTTGGCTCGTAGAAGCCTTTGTGCGAGAATGCGCCAATCGAGCCTTCCAGCGCCTTCCCTATTAGGTTTACGCCTACGGATTTTGAGGAGAATGGCATGGACCTGCTGGCCCTGAGGTTTAGTTCTATCACATAGACATTCCCGTCTTTAACTATGAATTGCAAATTGAACGGGCCCTTTATCTCAAGGGCTTTCACAAGTTTTAGCGCTACATCCTTCATTTTGGTTGCATAACCGCTTTTTACAGGGGTTATCATTGTCGAGTCGCCGCTGTGCACTCCCGCTTCCTCTATGTGCTCTATGGCAATGCCTATCGCGTTATTGCCGTCGCCTACGGCATCGACTTCTGCCTCTACGGCGTCAGCCATGAATTTGGATATCACAACAGGATATTTTCTTGATAGATAAGGAACGGATTTTATGAACTCCAAAAGCTCTTTTTCATTCCACGCTATTTTCATCGACGTGCCGCTCAGCACGTGGCTGGGCCTTACCAGTACGGGAAAACCGTGAGCGTCTATGAATTCCCTTATTCCCTTCAGGCTTTCGGCGCTTGCCCATTCAGGCTGCAATATGTGAAGCTTTGAAAGCTGCTCTGAAAACAAGGCCCTGTTTTCGGCTTTGTCTATGTTCTGTGCTTTGGTGCCTAAAATGCGCATGCCCTTTGATTCAAGCTCTACCGCAATATCGTTGCCCACCTGCCCAGCGGCAAACACAGCTACATGAGAAAAATGCTCCTTCTTGTTGAGCTCTTCTATTGTATCAGCGTCTATCATATCGAAATAAAGCTTGTCTGCTATATCCCAATCTGTAGAAACGGTTTCCGGATTATGGTTAAGCATTATTACCTGGTCGAAATTCCTTCTTGCACTCTTTGCAAGCAACACTGCGGAATAGTCAAACTCCACCGACACGCCAATCCTAAACCTGCCGGCGCCAATAATGAGCAGCTTGCTTTTGCTCCTCTCTTTTTCAAACTCGAGGTCGTCGCTGCTTGCAAGCTTTGTAGTATAAAGGTAATTCATGTTTGCCGGGTATTCGCCGGCAAGCGTGTCTATCTGCTTCACGTGCATTCTGCCATTAAAGCCATTCTTGAGCGCTACTATCTTATTTACAAAGAATTCATCTACGCCTGTGATTACGCTCATCTCTTTTGGGCTCAATACACTTGAAGCCCGCAATATGTCTAGGAACCAATAAGGTCTGCGCTCCCTTAGGGAATTTATTGCAGCGTTCCTTCCAATGCGCCCAGTAGATGCCTGCCCGAAAGCGTGCTCCAGGCCAAGCATTTTTATGCCCTTCATGAATGCTTCTTCTATGTTCCTGCCTATTGCCATCACTTCGCCTATGCTCCTCATTTCAGTGCCAAGGCTCTCGCGCATGTCGAACTTGACGAAATCCCAATACGGCATCTTTATCGTAACATAGTCAAGGCTGGGCTCGAAGAATGCTGATGTCGCCCTTGAAATGCTATTTTCAAGCTCGTAAAGCATCTTACCTAAAGACAGCTTTGCAGATATATACGCTAATGGATAGCCGGTGGCTTTGCTGGCGAGGGCGCTTGACCTTGACATGCGTGGATTTGTTTCTATAACGAAAAACTTTGAGCTTTTTGGATCAAGAGCAAACTGCACATTGCATTCGCCCACCAAGCCTATGCTCTCCGCGACTTTTATTGCTGCGCTCCTCATTCTTTGATATTCGAAATTGTCAAGCGTCTGCGCTGGCGTGACAACGATAGAATCGCCGGTATGAACGCCCATCGGATCGATGTTCTCCAGGCATGCTGGCGCTATGCTGTTGCCTTCAATGTCGCGCACTACCTCATACTCTACCTCTTTCCATCCTTCCAAGTATCTCTCAATTAGTACCTCTCCTGTCCTGCTTTGCGCGAAAGCCCTTCCTATGTTTTCAAGAAGCTCTTCCCTGCTGTGCGCTATGAATGAGCCCCTTCCGCCAAGGTTGAAGCTGACCCTGAGCATTACTGGATAGCCTATGGAGCTCGCGGCCTTAAGCGCCTCTCCAGTGCTGTGTATAGCAATTGAGCGCGGCACGCTTATCTTGCTGTTTTCCATGAGCTGCCTGAACTGCTTCCTGCTTAGGGCGCTTTCTATCCCAGCTATTGGAGTGCCTAGTACCCTTACACCATATTTTTTAAGCACCCCATTGCGGTAGAGGTCGATTCCTACGTTGAGTGCGCTCTGGCCTCCAAATCCAACCATTATGCCGTCGGGCCTTTCCTTTTTTATTATGCTTCTTGCAAATTCGTACGTTACAGGCAGTATGTATACCTTGTCGGCTATAGACTTGTCGGTTTGCACTGTCGCTATGTTGGAGCTCAGAATTATTGTCTTAATGCCTTCTTCGCGAAGTGCTTTCAATGCCTGATTGGCGCTATAATCGAATTCCGCGGCTTCCGCTATCTTTATAGGCCCAGAGCCTATGACAAGCACCTTCCTTACATTATTTATTTTATTGCCTTTCTTGCCTTCCACGCTTTCACCATGTCCATGAATCTTCTGAAAACATATGAAGCATCTACTGTGCCAGGGCCGCCTTCAGGGTGAAACTGCACCGACAGGATGTTTTTATCAGGGTAAATCAGCCCCTCTATTGTGCGGTCATCAAGACTGTAAAACCAAAGCTCTGAATTTAAAGGCTTTCTTGAAACAGCATACCCATGATTGTGTGTTGTTATGGATGCCCTTCTCTCGATCACGTCATATATGCCCTTGTTTATTGCCCTGTGCCCGTATTTCATCTTTTCAACACTGCCCCTGAAATGCATTGCAACGAGCTGGTGGCCGAGGCAAATGCCGAGCAGGGGCAAACCTGAATCTATAATGCCGCTCAAGTCAAAGCCCTTGCTTAATGTGTTTGGATCGCCCGGCCCGTTAGAGAGTATTATTCCGTCAGGGTTCATGCCCATGATTTTCTCGCTGCTATAGCTGTATGGAACCCTTATTATTTTAGCATCGAAGCCTTCCATGCTTCGCAATATCCCGTGCTTGACGCCAAAGTCAATTATTACAATCCTGTTGCTCCCAGAGCCATGCACTGCTACCTTTTTTGGAGCGGTGTATGCTGCGTAATTGACCTTAGAGTATGAAAACCTTTTCAGCATGTTTTTTGCTTCTTCAATGCCGAAACTGCCATTTGCAATCACTGCTTTTACGACGCCGTTGAGCCTTATGTTTTTTACTATCGCCCTTGTATCAGGTATGCTTATCCCGGGCACGTTGCTGCGCCTGAGCCACTCAGAGAGGCTTTCATGCTTGCTGTATTTTATGCCGCCGTTGAGCTCGCCAAGCACCACGCCTTCTACGTTGGGCTTTTCTGATTCGAAGTTCCTTATTACGCCATATTTATCCTTTGTGATTCTTGGCACTCCGTAGTTGCCTATGAGTGGATGCGTAAACAGAAGCATTTGCCCGCGGTATGAAGGATCGGAAATGCTTTCAGGATAGCCATTCATAGATGTTGTAAAAACAAGCTCGCCTGCGTGCATGGTTTCTGCGCCAAAGCCGCTTCCATGGATTACACTGCCGTCTTCAGTATATAAAAAAGCCAAGTATACCATTACGTTTAGAAAGTATTCAAATAAAAACATTACGCTAATGCTGGATCTATGGCTTATTGGCACTGCGCAAAAAAACAGAAAGTGTATAAATAAATATTCAGTAATTTTATAGGCGCTTCTTTCCTGTGGTAACCATGCAATACAAGTGGACGGTCCTTACCAATACTACGCTGGGGGTGATCATGTCATCACTCAACATGAACGTGGTGATGATCTCTTTGCCAGCAATATTCAGGGGCCTTGGTATAAACCCGTTTGTGCCTGGCGAATTTACATACCTGCTTTGGGTTTTGATGGGCTACAGCATTGTGCTTGCCACGATACTTGTCACATTCGGCAGGATTTCTGACATTTTTGGCAGGGCTAGGCTCTACACGTGGGGGTTCATAATATTTACAGCTGCGTCTGTGCTGTTGTCTATAATACCGGACAACACTGGAAATTTCGGAGCCCTGCTTCTTATACTGTTCAGGCTTGTGCAGGCGATAGGAGGGGGATTCCTTATGGTAAATAGCACCGCGCTGCTCACAGACGCTTTCCCGCCAAACGAGAGGGGCAAGGCGCTCGGGCTGAACCAGGTAGCGCTCATAGTTGGCACCCTGCTGGGGCTAATTGTTGGCGGAATACTAGCTTCGTACGACTGGCATCTTATATTCATAATGAGCGTGCCATTCGCGCTTGCCGGAGCAGTGTGGTCCATATACAGGCTAGACAGGCACCACGAGAAGAAAGAAGTGCACATGGACTACATGGGAAACATAACCATTGCGATAGGGCTTATACTCGTGTCGCTGGGCTTTACATATGTGCTAATGCCTTACAAGAATTCGCAGCTGGGATGGGCAAATCCCTGGGTAATAGGGTCATTCGCAGCTGGCATTTTGTTCATTGTGCTGTTTGCATTCGCAGAAAAGAGGGCTGCAAACCCGTTATTCAACCTCTCATTCTTCAGGATCAGGCCATTCACATTTGGAAACTTGAGCCTGCTGCTGTCTTCGCTAGCAAGAGGGGCTTCGATGTTCCTTGTTGCCATATGGCTGCAGGGCATATACCTGCCTTTGCATGGCATACCTTACACAGAAACGCCGCTGTGGGCAGGCATATACATGCTTGCGATGATGTTCGGCATGGTCACAATGGGCCCCATAAGCGGGTGGCTTACCGACAAATATGGGGCAAGAATTTTCGCAACAAGCGGAATGCTAGTCATAGCGCTCTCGCTTTTCGCACTCACGCTGCTGCCTTATAACTTCAACCCGATAGCGTTTGAGCTGATACTGTTCTTCAATGGCATAGGCAACGGACTTTTCGCTTCGCCAAATACTACTTCAATAATGAACTCCCTGCCCCCCAAGGACAGGGGCACTGGAAACGGCATGAGAATGACCCTGAGCAATATAGGCTCAAGCATAAGCATGGCCATATTCTTCTCTGTTGCAATAACAGTGTTTACGATCTACGTGCCTGGAGCCATGTACAGCTCAGATGTTCAGCAAGGCATACCCACAGAGGCGGCGCACCTGCTTGCGCAAATACCGGCATCGGGGCTTCTTTTCGGCGCGTTCCTTGGCGTTGATCCGCTTGCAGCATTGCCGAAATCGCTCACAAGCTCATTGCCTGGCGCAGCCATAAACGTATTGGAATCACATACATTCCTGCCGAACGTGCTCGGGCCATCGTTTATGCAGGGCCTGAGGACCTCTTTATACATATCGGTCGTGCTTATAGGGATAGGCGCGGTGCTTTCTGCACTAAGGGGAAAAAGATATGTATACGAGGAGCACAACGGAATTGAAAAATAGGGCAAAGAAAAAAGGCAGGGGAAGCTTTATTATTTTTACCTGCGATTACATGATGTGGTGGAATGGAAAGCAAATACGCTGGGCTAAAAGTTTGGCTTGATGGCAGGATTGTCCCTTATGAGAAGGCAGTGGTGCCTATACTGACGCATTCGCTCCAATACGGCTCTGGCATATTCGAAGGCATCAGGGCATACGATACAGGCAAAGGCACGGTGATATTCAGGCTCAAGGACCATGTTAAGAGGTTCATGAACAGCATGAAGATTTATTATATGCATATAGACTACAGCGAAGAAGACATCATGAACGCGATATTAAAAGTGGTAAAGGCAAACAAGCTAAGCTCCTGCTACATAAGGCCTTTCGCATTTTACAACAGCGATGCCATAGGGGTAAGCCCCAAAGGTAAGAAGATTAGCACATACATAGCGGCAGTGCCGTTCGGCGCTTATTTCGGTGCAGGCAAGGAAAAAGGCATAAGGTGCAAGGTCTCTTCATGGCATAGGATCAATTCCCTGATACTGCCACCTCAGGCGAAAGCCAGCGGCAATTACATAAACTCCATACTTGCCAGTATGGAGGCAGCGGCAAGCGGGATGGACGAGGCGATACTGACTGCGATAAATGGATATGTTGCAGAAGGCCCGGGGGAGAACATCTTCGTTGTTGAAAACAACAAGCTGATTACGCCTTCAAGGGAATCAGACATATTGTTAGGCATAACAAGGGATACGGTGATAATGGCGGCAGAAGGCCTTGGGATAGAGGTCGTAGAGAGAAGCATACACAAAGAGGAGCTTTATACGGCAGATGAGCTGTTCTTTGCAGGCACCGCAGCAGAGATAACTCCGATAGTAAGCGTCGATTCTATACAGGTAGGCAGCGGGAAACCCGGCCCAATTACGAAGATTATCGCTGAGAGATATTCATCAATCGTAACAGGCAAGGATAAGGAATATAGCGACTGGCTAACTTACGTATAGTTTCGCATGCTTTTTTGATCTTTTGCTGCTGCGGTAACTTCAAGCATGCCTTGAAATCGGCAATGTTTAAATACTTGACAAATAAATTACTATTGCAAGTGGTCCAATGAGGAAGAAGGTAGTATATGCAGGGCTCATACTGCTAGTGCTGTCAATCGCACTATTATACGTATCAAATGCAGAAGCGCAAAATGCGATAAAGGGCTATGGCAGCACAAGCAACGTGACAGTCAAGAACGACAGCTTTTCAGTGATACCGATAAACAGAGCAAGCACTGCAAACGCGATAACAGCCATATTCGTCTATGCAAACAACGCACTCAATGAGTATGTTTTTAACGCAAGCACATTTAGCCAGTGGAAATCTGCGATGCTAGGCAACAGCTCTGCAAGCGGCATACACTATGCAAAACTCTTTGACAAGGGCAACACGTCAATTATATACAGCAACAACGCAATCGTAAGCCTTATACTGCCCCAGAACGTCAGCTCTAGATATTCGTATCTTGTAATCGATAACACGCCAGGCAGCAACTCTTACAGTATCGATGTGCCGGCAAGGATAATGGTGCTTGCCACGCCGGAAAGCGCGCTTATACCGTTTGCTGGCGGGGACATAGCAGGGGTTATAATACTTCTGTCAGGTATAATAGTGATTATATACGGACTTTTAAGAAAGCCCAAGGTATATGCGCAGCCTGAAGGCGGTGCAGGAGGCGCCGCCAATGCGAGCAGCGAAAGCGCCTACATAGACAGCTTGTACAAAAGCATAGAATCCAACAAGAGGAAGAGCAAGAAAAACAAAAATGGCTGATTGCAATGGACGAACTGAAAGAGAAAATTGCAGGAGAGATAGCGCTGTCTGAGAGCCCAGGAAGCACTATGAAGAAATGGCGTGAGCTTTTCGGCATAACCCAGACTGAGCTTTCAAAGCAGATACGGATATCAGCTTCTACGATAAGCGACTATGAGAGCAACCGCAGGCTCAGCCCTGGCGTTGGGGTCATAAGGCGCTTTGTTGATGCGCTTTTTACGATAGACGAGAAAAAGGGCAGCAGCGTGATCAACGGCTTCAACAAGCTCAATGTGCAAGAAGAGCCGTTCTACAAGATACACGACTTCACGGCGCCGCTGAGCGGCGTGGATTTCAACAGGATCATAGAAGGCAAGGTAGTAGCAAATCCATCTTATCTTGACACTGTGAAATTGTTCGGCTACACGCAGCTTGACAGCCTCAGGGTCATTCTTGAGATGTCGCCCGCAGAATATCCAAAGCTTTTCGGCTCCACAACAGAGCGCGCATTCATATTCGAGCACGTCTCTACGGGCAGGTCGCCGATGGTTGTAATCAGGGTTGCCCCGATAAAGCCTAAGCTCGTTGTGCTCCACAATATTTCAAGCGTCGACAAGCTTGCCGTGAAGATAGCACAGGTAGAGCACATACCGCTGCTTACCACCAAGCTGCCGCTTGAAGAGGTATACGGCAGGCTTGCCAAGATATAAAAAAAGCAGGCAGCAAATTCACAATTATGCTCAGCCCCATACGTCTGCCTTTAGCTTTGAAGTGTCGATGCCTAGGATCTCAGCCGCGTCTTTCATTGCCTTGACAAATCCCAGAGGGCCGCACACGTATACAGTGCGTTCATTGAAATCTGGAGCGTATTTCCTTATGGTATCTGCGCTTATGTGCCCTTTCTCGCCGCTCCAGCCATCGCCCTCTTGCGGCCTTGTGACGGTGACTACAGTTTTAAGGTTCAGCGCCTTTTCAAGCTCATCAAGCTCCTCTTTTCTTATTATCTCTGTAGGGTATTTGACGCTGTATATGAGCACTATGTCATTGCCAGAGCCCAGGTCGCGTATCTGCCTGAGCATGGACATGAACGGAGCAAGCCCCGTGCCACCTGCAAGGAACAGCACCTTCTTCTCTTCGCTTGGCACGAACCTGAACTGGCCGTACGGGCCGGTAATATAGTATATGTCGCCTTCCTTCGCGGTGTCGAGGTGCGACGTGAACCTTCCGTGTATCATGCTGATGAAGAATTCGAGGTATGGCTGAGTTGGCGATGAAGCTATAGAGAACGCCCTGCTTATTTTTTCCTTCGTGGAAGCATTTGCGTATTCGACCATTACGAACATTCCGGGATCAAACTTTATCTTTGCGTTGTCTTGCGGATTGAAGCGGAACAGCGTAACCTCTGGTGTTTCCTTGCCTATGAATGTTATCACATAGGGCTTCTCCTTTATCTGCAGTGGAATAATTTCCATTTTATCACTTGTGCATTTTTAGCTTATAACACAATGAAATTTGATACCGCATCACTTACATCGTTTGGATTGTCGTAATGCGGGTTGTGCCCAGCGCCTTTTATCATCTTTACCAAACTGCCATTTATATGCTTTGACATTATGCTTGCAAACTTAGGGTTTATCACATTGTCGTTTTCTCCCCACAATATGAGGGTTTTGGCCCTTATGGTGCTCAATACGCTTGCACTAAGCTGCTCTTCGCCAAAATCGCTGTCAACAATGCTCCTTAGCACATACTCCTTGTTATTGTTGAGCTGCATTGCGGCGCTCACCATGCTTTTCTTGTATGCCTCGGCGCTTTCCGTGCTTAGTATCTCGTCAAAATTCTCCTTGATGCCTGCTGGATCCTCCAGCATGAGCCCCTTCACGCTGTTTTCATGGGCATAATAAGCGCTCACCCAACCACCATACGAATGACCGAACAGGTATGGATCTGCTTTTACTTCCTTTTCTATGAACTCGTTTACTGCCTTGCTTTGTATTGATATAGTATACGCTATGCGCGGCGCAGATGACAGGCCGTGGCCGAGCATGTCTATGGCGTAAATATCAAGCTTGCTGTCAAGATATTCAAACAGGCGCTTCCATACAATCAGGCTTGCCCCGAAGCCGTGCAGGAAAATGACAGGTGCCTTATCACCTGCATGGTGCATGAAGTGCAGGTATCCTAGGGTGGTGCTTGTGTAGCCTTCTTCAAAATCCTTCGAATAGTCCATGGCATTCACTTACCGTAGAAGAAGTGTATAGGCCTGCCCAATGCTGCCTCGGCCGCTTCCTGCACCGCCTCGCTGTATGTAGGATGCGGGTGTATGGTGTCGGCTATGTCTTCAACGCTGGCCCCCATTTCTATTGCAAGGGCTGCCTCGGATATCATTGAATCAGCTTCATCCGATACAATTTCTATGCCTTTGACAATGTTCTCTGAATCGTAAGCTATCTTCACGAAGCCTTCTGTAGTGTTGAGCGCTATGCTTCTGCCCAGCGCAGTAAGCGGGAACTTCTTTACGCTTATGCCTTCCTTCTCCGCAATGTCGCCTGCTATCGCGATAACAGGATCTGAGAATATCACGGCTGGCACGACCAGGTTGTCGTATGCTGAATTGATGCCGCTTGCCACCTCTCCCGCTACAACACCCTGGCGTATGGCCTTGTGCGCCAGCATGGGCTCGCCTATCACGTCGCCCACCGCGAGTATATCAGCATTGCTCGTGTGCAGTGCGTTGTCTACCTTTACGAAGCCCTTTTCATCAAGCGCCACATGCGCGTTTTCAAGGCCGAGATACTGCGTATATGGCTTGAGCCCTATTGCGACTACAACTATATCAGCATCAACAGAAGAGCCATCGCTTAGGGCGAGCTTGCCCGCATTGTAAGCCTTTGGGGTAGAGCCGGTGTATATTTTAACGCCGAGCGTGGACATTTTCTTCTTTATTACTGAAACAGCTTCCTTGTCAAAATGGGACAAGACGTCAGACCTTGCTATTATGCTCACGCTCGTTCCGAGCTTTGCGTAGAGCATGCCAATCTCAACAGAAACATATCCCGCCCCTATAATGGCCATTGATTTAGGTATGAAGTCAAGCATCAATGCCTTCTTGTAATCCACTATGCTGCCCCCGAACTCAAAGCCTGCAAGCGATGCTGGTTCGGAGCCAGTGGCGATTATGGCCTTCTTGAACGTAATTGACGTACCATCGGTAAGTTGCAGGTTATGGTCATCGGTGAACGTTGCGGCTGCATGTATTGTTTCTATGCCATGGGAGTCGCAAAGGAATTTGACCCCGTTCTCGAGCTTGCTTGACACCGAAAGGCGCCAGTCGAGCATCTCTTTGGGGTCAATGCTTATTGCGCTTGTGTGGATCCCAAACTTTTCAGAGTGCTGCGCCTTGTAGTATATGTCCGATATTTTTATTAATGTCTTGGAAGGTATGCATGCGTAATTGAGGCAGTGCCCGCCGAGCTTCTCCTTCTCTATTAGGACAACGCTCTTCCCGCACTCGGCTGCGCGTATCGCGGCGACATAGCCTCCGACGCCTGCGCCTATCACCGCGACATCTGTTTCCTCAGGTGTGAATCCCATTACCATGTGAGCACCAAGCCAGCTATAGCATGTCCAGGAAATCAGGGTCTTCAAGGTACTTTATCAGGGAGTTGCCGAATTTCACCGCTTCGGCGCCATCAACAACCCTGTGATCGAAACTTATCGAAAACGGAAGCACCTTGCCCACCACAATGCTGCCGTTCTTTACAACGGGCATGTCGCGCACCAGGTGAATGCCAAGTATTGCAACGTCAGGGTAGTTGATCATCGGAACCGAAAGAAAGCCGCCTCCGAGGCTGCCTATGTTGGTTATCGTAAACGTGCTGTCCTTCATTTCATCGAGCGTTATTGTCTGGTCCTTGATCTTCTGGGAAAGCTGCTGCACCTCTTTTGCTATGTCGATTATGCCCTTCTTGTCGGCATTTTTCACCACGACCACCTTTAGGCCGTCAGAAGCTTCAGCTGCAAGACCTATGTTGTAATAGCTCTTCCTTATTATCTCCAGCTTCTCGCTGTCATAGCTGGCGTTGAAGTTCGGATTTTCTTTAAGCGCCTCTATCGTGGCTTTTATTATGAATGGCAGATATGTAAGCTTTGCCCCGAGCTCGCTCGCTGCGCGGGCCTTTTCCCGCTCTACAATATTGTACAGGCTTGTGGCATCGATAAGATCCATGTGCACCGCCCTGGGTATTGTCCATGATGCCTCCATGTTCCTTGCTATCGCCTTTCTTGTTGGTGAGAGGGGTATGCGCTCAATCTCGCCACTGTGCTGTTCCTCCAATGATGCGGAATAGCCTTGCGCTTTCTTTTGCTGCGCCGGCGCGCCTGGCGTTGCGCTAGCGGCAGAAGGCGCAGCCGCAGCTGACCTTACATCTGATTCCAGCACCCTACCACTTGGGCCTGTGCCTTTCACTTTTGCAATGTCGACATTCAAATCCCTTGCAAGCTTCCTCACGGCTGGAGTCGCCAGAATATTCTGGGCTTGCTGCCCTTGCGCTTGCGCTTCTGGGGCTTGGCGCTGCTCTTGCAGCGGCGCTGCCGGGGCGCTTGGAGCAGCAGACTGCACGGGAGCACCTGCTTTTATGGCATTAAGCTCTTCCGCAGTGCCCACAGCAGCAACAAGGTCACCAAGATGCACATCTGTGCCTTCCTTCGCAAACACCTTTACAATGCCGTCTATTGGAGCAGGAATGTTCACAACAGCCTTGTCTGTCTCTATCTGGAACAGCGGCTGGTCCTCCTTCACGCTGTCGCCGTCCTTCACAAGCCACTTCACAACATGGCCTTCTGTTATACCTTCGCCAACATCCACGAATCTTATTTCCTTTACCATGCAAACACCTTTTCTATGAAGAAAGTAGCTTGTCTATCGCTGCTGACACCTTGTTCTCGTTTGGCACGTAATACTGCTCGTAGCCGGGGAACGGGTACGGGAAGCTTGGAGATGCAACGCGCATTACTGGGGCAGAAAGCTCGAACATCGCCTTCTCCGCTATCCTTGCCGCTATTTCTGCGCCTACCCCGAAGCTGAGCGGAGCTTCATGCACAACAAGCGCCCTGCCTGTCTTCTTCACACTGTTAAGTATTGTCTCTTCGTCCAAAGGGTTTATAGTGCGCAAATCGATTATGTCAGCTGATACGTTCTTCTTTTCCACTGCGGCCTGCACCACAGGCACCATTGTGCCGTATGTTATTATGCTCAGCTGGTCTCCCTCTTTGACAACGGAAGCCTTGCCTATCGGCACCTCGTATGCATCTTCTGGAACGTCCTGCTTGAAAAGCCTGTAAAGCCTTGTAGGCTCCAGGAATACGACAGGATCGTCAATGTGCGCAGACCTGATAAGCAGGCCCTTTGCATCGTAAGGATTTGAAGGCTCAACCACCATTAAGCCGCCAACATGCGCATAGAATGCTTCAGGGCTCTCAGAATGATGCTCAAGAGCCTTTACCCCGCCGCTTACTGGCGTCCTTACAACCATCGGCACCTTGAACCTGCCGCGCGACCTGCTGCGGAATCTCGCTGCATGGTTTATTAGCTGCTCGAAAGAGAGGTACATGAAACCCGCAAATTGTATCTCTGGCAAAGGCCGCAAACCAGCGATTGCCATGCCTATTGAAGCGCCCAGTATGGCAGATTCGGAAAGAGGGGTATCGACAACGCGGTCAGGGCCGAACCTGTCGTACAAGCCGTCGGTTACCCTGAAAACGCCGCCATCCTTGCCTACGTCTTCGCCAAGTATTATTGCATTCGCGTTCTCCTCCAGTATCAAACCCAATGCGCTGTTTAGCGCCGAAACCATATTCATTTGCATAGTATCGCCTTATTGGTAGAAGCCATTGGCTACAGCATCGTCAAGCTCTTCCTTGAGTATTGGCGGTATGTAGCTATACACATTGTCGAACATGCTCTTTGGATCAGGCGTGAACGCTTCGGCCTTTTCCACTGCGGCATCAATCTTCGCCTTTTGATCAGCTGCCATCTCTTCCTCAAGCTTGCTGTTCCACAGGCCCTTTGCAACAAGGTATTTGTTAAGCCTGAGCAGCGGGTCCTTGGCCTTCCACTTTTCCACCTCTTCATCTGGCCTGTACTTGGTAGGGTCATCGGATGTTGTATGCATGCTTAGCCTGTATGTAACGCATTCTATGAGCGACGGGCCTTCATTCGCTTTTTCTATAGCGTCTTTTGTGGCCTTGTAGACTGCAAGCACATCGTTTCCATCTACCTGCAATATGTTCTTGAACCCAGCGGCAAAGCCCTTCTGCGCAAGCGTTTCTGCTGCGCTCTGCCTGCTCCTCGGCACTGAAATGGCCCACTGGTTGTTCTCTATTATCGCAACAAGAGGCAACGCGAACGTTCCGCTGAAGTTCAGCGCCTCGTAGAATTCGCCCTCAGATGTTCCCCCATCGCCCACATAAGCAATTACTGCCCTATCCTGCTTCTTGTATTTGAACGCATATGCTATGCCGGCAGCATGCGGCATTTGGGTGCCCACAGGCACAGCAACAGTCAGCCCATTTACACTTTCAGGCACTGCGTTGCCTTCCTCTATGCCGCGCCAGTATATGAAGAACAGATCCAATGGCAGCCCCCTTGCAAGGTACACGCCGTGCTGCCTGAAATTCGGCACAAAGAAATCGTTGCTGCGCATCGCAAAGGCGCTTCCTATCTGCGTAGCCTCTTCGCCTATGAGGGGTGCATATGTTGCCGCACGCCCCTGCCTCTGCAAGCTGAGCACCTTTGCGTCAAGAGCCCTGGCAAATGACATGCTTTTGTACATCTCTATAAGCTTTGAATCGTCAATATCGCTTGGCATTAGCGACCGGTCTATATTCCCATTTTCGTCAAGAATCTGCATGTAGTTTATAGAGCCCTTAAACACTTCCATAATCATTTGACCACAACCCTTATATTGCACCATAATTTATTAATTATTTCTAAAACCACTTGGTAAAGTAGTTCAATAAGTATTAGCACACATATAAAAATGTGGATTGATGATATGCTTGTGAGGTGTGAGCATGGGATACGTAGAGAGCAATATTGACGAGAAAACAATGGACCTTTCAAGGGCGAGGCAGTCGCTCATAGAGGAGCTTCAGGCGCAGATGTGGTATGACGAGCGCATCAGCGCCACAAAGGACGAGAGCCTGAAGGGAGTTCTTGCGCACAATCGCGACGATGAGAAAGAGCACGCCACTTTGCTCTTGGAATGGCTGAGGAGGCACGACGCTCCGCTGGACAAGGAATTGAAAGAGATACTTTTCAGCAATAAGGACCTGAAGGAACTTTGGGATTGATCAGTTTCCCCTGTCGGCCTTGAACACCTTGTAGCTTTTCGGCTTTAGCTTTGCTAGTATGTATTCTAATGAAGCATCAGGATCGCCATCAACGCCGCAGGTGTATATGTCTACAGTGGCATAGTCGCTTTCCGGCCACGTATGCAAAGCGATATGGCTCTCCTCGAGTATCGCTATTATTGATACGCCGCCGTCAAAGCCGTGCATCGGGGAAAACTTCTTTGCGCTCATCTCTATTATGTGAAGCTTTCCAATCTTTGCAGCCTCGCCTACGAGCTTCGCCAGCGCGTCCATGTTCGATAGATACCTGCTATCTATCTGGTCCAGGTTCGCATATACGTGCTTGCCTATGACCTTGTACACCTGCTTTTCAATCGCAGTGGGCATCGAACTCATTTTTTCTACACCTTTTCTTTTTGCCTGAAAATTTTTGTTGTAAATATGTTATAATATTCTATAGAAATACTTTTAAGCATTTACATTTTGCAATTTGAATTTTCGAATTTTTTCTGAAAAAAATCAGCCTTACAAATAAGCTTTTGGCTTGTATGTTGTGGCTATCCCTATGCTTGATATTATGTTTGTAAATAGTATGATCATAAACACCATATCCACAAAATATGGGATATTTATGCCAAGTGTCAATGGCAGCGTTGCGACTATTGCAGGAGAGAGCCCTCGCGCGACATCAAAGCTTATTAGGCGCCTCTCAATGCTTTTCTTCTCCCTGCTCTGCGACATGAAATTGCCAAGCAGCGGCGTAAATATCATCCTGAAAGGTATTATTAGCAAGGAAAGCACTACAGCCATGCCAAACGTGAATCCATTTACTTGCTGCACGCTGAAAAGCAGGCCTATATACACAAAGAAGAAGGTGCTTACAAAAAACACCATCTCCTTCTGATAGTCTATGACTTGGTTTACATCGCTGCCTATTGCAAAGTACTTTGCTATTACATCCTTGCTTGTAATCGCTTTCTTTTCGTGCACGCCTAGATTGTAGAACAGCAGGCCGAAAACAAATACAGTTATCGCGCCGTTAAGCCCGAGCTGCGATGCTATGCCGTATGTGGCTATTATCATTGTGATTGTCAGTATCCACCTGTAGCCCTTGCTGTAATCTTCGAACCTGCGCAACACGTACAGCCAGAAAAGGGCTGATATGCCGCCAAGTACAATCGATCCTACGATTACAGTAAACACGAAAGAGCCTATGTAAGATGCGGTTACAATCTTCGCGTTTACCAGGAAGCCGAGCAGCAGTATGGGCACTATAAGCTGTGCAATGTCGGTAATGACGCTTTCATACATAAGCGATACCTTGAGCTTGTTTGGAACCCTGATTACACCTATCAATACAGGCACTATTATTGTGCTCGGACCCGATACTGCAAAGCCGAATATGAAAGCCTCGATAAGGCTCCACTTGAATGCGTAAAATGAGATTATTGCAAGGGCGATGCCTATTACAGCCTGGGTTATGAAGGTAAATGCGGAGCTCCTTCCCACGACCTTTTTGAGCTGCTTGAATTTTATGCTCATGCCTATGTCAAACAGCACGAAGGCTATTGCTGTCGCGGTCACATACGGGGTCAATTCAGCCACAATGCTCTGCGGCCCGACGTTTATGAGCCTGAGCACAGGACCTATTAGCAGGCCAATGAGCATAAGCGGCAGAACGTCTGTAAACTTAAGCTTGACAAACAGGGCATTGACTATAAAGCCGAGAAAGGCTATTGCGGCTACAGCAATGAACAGTATGCCTACGCTTATCATAAAACCAATAATATTTGTAAGCACATATTTAATATTTTGCAGTTAGCATGCATTGATAGGAAGTTGACACCTCTTGGAGTATGTGATGTGCTCATTTTAAATCTGACGCAATGATAAAATGTAAATGCCAACTCCCTAGCAGCCTGCACAAACACACATTTTTAAATCTTTGCTGCAATATGATATACATTTCATATGATATTTCTGTCATATGTTTTGGTGTGTAGATGGCGCAAAAAACAGCGCAACACGAACTGGCAAAGCGCAGGGTGTTTGTATTCTTGGCTGTTTTCTTCTTTACAGCCATGCTGCTCGACGCTTTTAGCGAACTTGATGTACTCTCGCACTCTGTTGATGACTTCGGCATTGCGTTAATCGCCCTAATAGTAATTGTGTACTTCGCTGTCTCGTGGAAACGCACGGAAATAAAAGAGCTTATGACGCAGAACAATGTCGTATTCGTGCTCTTTGCGATTGCATTGATCTTACAGGTATATGGTCTTTTCGTTGAGGCCGGAACAAACGACTTCGGAGATGACATACCTGTGCTTTTGGGCTTGATCATAACACTTGCAAACAGGTTCACATGACTAACGCTGCGTAATATGATTTAAAAATGACGCAGGTCGAAGCCGTCGGCCCCATGCCGATTTATCATGCAAAATAAGTTTTGCTTGTGTTGTTGATTACATGCATAAAAAAGGCGTAAGCCATACTCCGATTTCACCTCTGCCAGCAACAGAAAGCGATCGGCAAAAAGGGGAGGCAACTGCTCCTGGTAGCTTTCCTGCATACACTTTAAAGCTTCTACTGCAAGGTTTTCTGCTTGGCTTGATCCCGCCATTGGTGCTTGTGACTGCAATAGCGTTGAAGAACCTTACACTGCTTACATACACGCACGTCATGTCTGCAGTGCTGTGGACAGGCTTTGATATTTTCATGGCCATAGTAATGGGCAGGATACTTGGCTCGCTTGATATAGCCGGCCGGGTCGAGGTTGCCAAGCGCCTTACACCGTCAACCTTTTTCATAATGCCGTCGCTTGCAGCCACTACAATAACTGCCGGTATATACCTTGCACAGTTTCTCGGTGTTTTCAGCTTCGCAGACTACTTGATAGTAGCAGCGCTTGTGATAGTTGGGATACTCACAGCGCAGGGATTCGGCATATTCATGCCAAACAGCATGCGCATATTCATAGAGCTCGCAAAGCCCAACCCGGACAGAGCAAGAATAGCAAAGCTCAACGGTATCAACATAAGGCTCGCAGGCGTCCAGGGGGCGTTTCAGGTAGGTATAATATTCGTGATGGTGAACATAGCAAATCTTGCAAGCGGCCCGCCGCGCCTGAATTTGCCTATAATATTTTATTCACTGCTCGCTTTTGCAGCGCTGTTCCTTGGAATCTATCTGTCTATCTACCGCAACGCTTTTGCTAGTTATAAAAAGGGCGAGCTTGACAAGAAGGTCATGGGCACCCTTAACTTCGGCCTGTATGGCCACATAGCAATATTCATTATACTGGGCTTGACGCTGATTGCCATATGAGCATTCATATAATCAGTCTGTGCAGCAGCTCAGCTTTGACACGTCTTTGTAGAATGACTGCGCAGCCAGTTTCATAGACTCGCTGAGCGTTGGAAATACATGTACGGTATCTATTATGTCATCGATTGTAAGGCCGAACTTTACGGCCAAGACGCCTTCGTGTATCAGATCTGCGGCGTTGGGAGCGATGATATGCGCCCCAAGTATCTTGTGCGTCTTGTAATCTATCACGATCTTCACGGCACCTCTTGTGTCTCCAATTATGCTTGCCTTAGGCACAAGGCTTAGTGGCAATATATTGCATGAGCATTTCAGGCCTCTTCCGTGCGCTTCCGCGTCAGTTAAGCCCACAGTTGCAACCTCTGGGTCTGTGAATATTGCTTTTGGCACCTCATCCTTGTTTATCTTTGCTTTAGAGACTGTGAAAGCATTGCTAGTTGCCACGCTGCCTTCTTTGGCCGCAAGGGTTTCGAGCATCGGCTCTCCGGCGACATCGCCTGCCGCGTATACGTTCTTTATGTTTGTCTCCATAAATTCGTTTGTCCAGATGAACCCCTTTTCTAGCTTGAGCCCTATGATTTCATGGCCCAATTTTTCTACATTTGGCTTTCTGCCTGTTGCAAAAAGGACCTCTTCTGCTTCAAAGTGCGTGCCATTCGCGGTTTCTATGCGTTTCATGCCTTTGTACTCGCTTATTTTCGAGAGTGCAATATTTGTTTTTATATTTACACCTTCGTCTCCCAGGTATCTATGCAAGAGGGACGCTATTTCAGGCTCATGGTCAGGTATTATGGTATTGCTTCGCTGCAGCAGTGTGACTTCAACGCCAAGCCTTGCGAAGAGCTGTGCAAATTCGAGTCCGAGCGCCCTGCCACCTACCACAATGAGCGAGTGCGGCAGCTTCTTGAGTGAAAGTGCCTCCTCGTTAGTAAGATACCTTACCTTTTCTATGCCATCAATGTTAGGCACGCTTGCCCTTGCACCAGTTGCAATGAGCACGGTCTTTGCATATACCTCATTTTTTCCGGCTCTTATAGTGTTGCTGCTAATAAACGAACCAAACTCGTTTATATAGGTAATATTTTCGAGATTTGCCAGAACATTGTCATATTTTTCCGACCTCAGGGCGCTCACTAGCGCATCTTTTTCTCTTCCTATCTCGGCATAGTCAACATTTCTCAAGCTGTAGTCAGCGCCATCAAACCGCCGCGACTTTAGGTCGTGTATCCACTTCCCGACAGTTATCAGCCTCTTGCTTGGAACGCATCCAACGTTTATGCATGTGCCGCCTAGCACCGCCCCGTTAGTCTCGTTTTTGCCTATCATTACAGTCTTTATGCCTAGCTCGTTAGCTTTTATTGCTGCCGCAAATGCAGCGGAGCCCTGCCCCAATATTGCATAGTCAAATTTCTCTATTTAACCACCTTCATTATATACTCCCTTTTTGCTATGTCGCAGGAAGTTATCCAGTTTTTGTATTTTTTCAAGTACCCCGTTATGCTATTCATCATTGGCCTGACGCCTTTGTTTAGGCTGTAGACACGAAGCTTGCCATTTTTCCTGACCATAACAAAGCCGCAGTTTAACAGGCACTGCATGTGGTGCGATACGTTGCTCTGCTCGATCTTGGTTGCTTTTACTATCTCGCTCACGCTCATATCTTTATCCATCAGTTGTGAGAGTATACTGAACCTGCTGTAGTCCCCAATTGCAAAGAAGAACGCTTTGACCTCTACGGCTTTCATAATACCACCCATATTATACTACTAACATTACACGACCGATACTATATATCTATACACTAGCATTTATCGCAGCGGCGAGCTGTGGCAAGGTTGCAGCAAGCGGGCTGTTAGTGTACAAAATCTTGCCGCTTGGCGATAAAAGATAATAGATATCAAGATAGCCCTTTGGATCATATGTTAGGGTCATATTGTATGAAGAGTACATAGGCACAATAACGCCTTTAGCGTATGCTGCAGGCGCGTAACCGCTTACAAAATTGCCTATCGTTGGCCCGCTGTATCCCAAATCTTTGTACAGTTCTATTTCTAGTATCTTCACGCCTTTTTGATTGAGGAATGCATAGCTAGAATTTAAGATTGCATTTCCTTGGGCGCAGCCGCTACACCATGTCGCAACGAACCACAATACCACCATATGCCCCCTATATGCTGACAAGCTTACTGGAGAGCCATTCAGTGTGTAAAATTCCGCGTTTGGCGCATAAGCCCCAACTTCTGGAAATTTCTGGGCTGCAGCATTGTCATTTGATGCAACAGTGTGAAGCACTATAGCTATGGCTACAACTGCAACGATGGCAATAATCACAAGCCTATTTCTCCACTTTTTCAACAACGCAGCACCTATTGATTTTGCTTATGCTCCCAGAGTTAAGGTATATGCTGAGCACGAGCATTGAAAGCGAAACAGCAATAAACAATGGCTCATATACGGCCAATGGGCCCTGTATTGTTCCAGTCACGCCAATTATTGTGGATGCACCGAGACCTAGAAAGGCGAGCACGCTGGGCACTACCGTTGTGCAGCATAGAGTTACTGGCAATACACTTACGGCAAGCGATGTGACTTCCAGCCTGCTGCTTTTTTCAGCGCCGTTCATTATTACAAAGGCGCTAAGCACGATTGACAATGAGAGAAGAATACCCATTGCAATTGAAGCACTGATGGAGTAAGCATTAAGTCCGAATAGGATCTTTGGAGCATAAAGATTTAGCGATGAATTTGCAAGAAGGAACCCATAGGCGGCAGTAAGCAGTACCGACAATGCAACAAAAACTGCCATATACTTTCTATTAGACAACGCCAATGAAACAGTGTTGTATACGCCCCTCAATCCAATCATAATATATTAATCGCCATTCATATATAAAAATCTTTGTCTTGCCTGGCCGTCTTTGCCTCATCCCTTTGCTCTAAGCATTACACAAGGCAAGGCATTGCTTTTTTCATAGATTCGTCAATTAGTGAATACTTGGAAAAAACTTTATATCTGTTCAAAATGAACTTATACGATCGATATGACCGCCAGCATTAGTATAGAAACCAAGGATTGCGTTAAGGAGGCGCGGGAGGATTTTGGCCTGCTAGGAATCAACCGCGATTATGCAAAAAATCGTGAAATGAGTAATATGCTTAGGACAGAAACAAGCAAGCAGGACAATGAAAAAGCCAGTATCACTAACAAAAAACAAGAAAAAGAAGACAATCAGGATGAAGACGACTTATTTATATCGACGGTAAAGAACAACATATAGTTCGCTGCTTACGGTTTTGACAATCTGCGTATGCTGCAGGAGCACAGCTTGGTATTATAGTGCCAGCTTTTGAATAGCTGGTTACTGTGCGCTATTTTTAGCATTTTTGTATCTGCCAAATTGGATATTGGCTTCAACCATCAGGAACAGGAAACGCTAGTGGACTCGGCGGGAGTCGCACCCGCGGCCTTCCGCTTGCGAAGCGGACGCTCTACTGCTGAGCCACGAGCCCAAAACGCAATAAGATATATGCGTATAGGTATAATAAATTTGCAGTGGCATTTATAACTGTGGTTTTGTGCAAGATGACGATGCACTGAAAAAGAAGCTAGATTTCTTGAGGGGCAAGGTGCTAAAGGCAGTAAAGCCCTCGGAAGCAGAGATAAAGCACTTCACCGCGCTAGCAGACCAGATAATGGAAAGGCTGCACGCAGCAGCCCCAAAGGATGTTGAAATAATGCTTGCAGGGTCTGTTGCAAGAGGCACACAAGTAAGAGGTAGCTCAGATATAGACATATTCCTGCTTTTTCCTAAAAAGCTGAAAGAGCGCGAGATGGAACGCGTTGGTGTAGGCATTGCAAAAAGCATCGCAAGGAAGCATGCGGGCGAGCGCATTGAGATAAAATATGCAGAGCACCCGTACGTGCAGCTTATATTTGACGACCTTGGCATAAACGCAGACATAGTCCCGGCATATAAGATAAGCAACGCAAGCGAGAAGGGCAGCGCTGTAGACAGAACGCAATTGCATAATGAATTTGTCAACGAAAACCTATCCGAATACCAGAAGGACGATGTGCGCGTGCTTAAAACGTTCCTTAAGGAGCACAACATATACGGCGCAGAAGCAATGGTGGAAGGCTTTTCGGGATACTTGTGCGAACTGCTCATATACCATTACGGCACATTTTATGAGCTTGTACGCGATATGGCAAGGCTTGCTGTCCCCGTAGCAATAATCCCAAAGGAGAGGGTAAGCCTTAACAAGGAAGACAGCGCCGCATATGCGAAAAGGTTCAATTCTTCTTTCGTTGTAATAGACCCTACTGACAGCAACAGGAATGTTGCAGCCAATGTTTCAATAGAATCCCTGTCAAGGCTTGTACTTATATCAAGGAGGCTTGCAACCAATCCTGTAAGCAAGAATTTCTTTGCCACAAGATATTCGGAAATGGATACGGGCGCAAAGCTGCTCAAATTAGCAAAGAGCCTTGATACAGACATGTATGTGCTAAGCGCTAAGGCCAAGGATGTCGCAGAGGATATCATATGGCAGCAGACAAGCAGGCTCAGACTCAGGATAGAAAAGCTTCTATCAAAGAACCACTTTGAACCGCTGCTCTCATTGCAGGGCATTACCGAGAATGGGGCATTGATTGCATTTTTCATTAACAAGACGGGCATTGGCGCGACAGTGCATGAGGGGCCGAGCGCATTCATGGGCGCGGCGGCAAAAAGGTTTTTAAGATCACACGCAAGCGACATGATCTTCTTGCGTGGAGACAGGCTTGCTGCAATTGCAAAGGCAGAGTTCAAAACGCCAATTGAGCTCCTAGTGCATTTCATTAGAGACAAAAGAGAGCCATTTCCAAGCTACCTGTCAAAACGTGATGCGCGCATTTACGTAAACAAGATCGACGAAAAGCATGCGAAGATCCTGTACAGGACATATATTGAGAAATTCAACTTTTGAGCGCTTCATATGCCATAGCGGTAGCGTTTTGCAATCTTTACTAGAGCGGGCATGCTGTTTATTTCTTTCTGCGCAGGCTTTTTTGCATATGTGCCTGCAGCACGCTTTTTTATGTATGCAATGATTTTTTCCCTTTGAGATGTGCTTGACGCATCTATCTCATATACTTCGCTGTATGTGTGGCGTGCCTTGGCCCTGTTTCCGCAATAGTCAATAGCCTCTGCTATCACGTTTTCCCTTATTTTTTCCTTGCCGTAATCCCTCTTTTCCAGCCTTCGCACAAGTTTTACCGGATCATATCTCAGCACTACTATGATATCGAACTTTACTGAAAGCTCCGGTACCAGATGGCCCACAATAAGCATATGCCCTGCAGTGTGGGCTGCTTCTTTCCTGATGGCATTGCTGAGGGGGTGCACTTTTACAACTGCCGCGCCATTTTTATCGATATACGAATAGAGCTTATGCTTTTTTACAATGTCGTTTACCTCTACAATGCGCATGCTGGCGTGCTTTGCCAGCTCTTTGCTGAAGAAGCTTTTCCCCACACCAGGAGATCCAGTGATGCCTATTAGGAGTTTCTTTATTTCATCAACCGCTTATGAATTCAGCTGCAGCATCAAGCAACGTATCGAGTTCGCTTTTGCTAGTATCAAGGAGCATCACATTGCTTGCTGGCATATATACGCTAAGCGTATAATTTTTATGCCCGCTAAAATACCATTCGCCAATCTTGAAGTTGTTGTATTCTGTAGTGAAATCTGCAATCATCATAGATGAAGCCGCAAGCTTCTCCGCAAGCGCTATGACAGAATCGTCGCTAGAATCTACGTATATGTGCTCCTCGTTGTCGGAATTCCTGTCTATCGACACAGGTTTTACGAGTGGCACATTGTTCTGCTTTGCCGTTACTGATAGCCTTTGGGATATCTTCTGACTTATGGAATCGGCCCTTTCAAGCATGTCGTTGAAATTCTTTTCCCTAAGAAGCGCCTGCTGCTTCTGCGATTCTATATAGGAATTGACATCCTCCTTTATGTTGCCTATGGTCACCGAAAGATTTTCATTATCGGCAAAATCCTTCGGGTTTGAAAGCAGCTCGGAGAGCGCCACCCCGTATTTTTTCTTTATGTCTGGGTCAAGGTCACTTATCAGCGCATCAGTATAATCACTCCACAGTTCAGCCATAAAAACCACTTAATTATATAAGTGCAGTTAATTATAAAGTTATATGCTTGCGCAATAAACCATTATTGCCCACTTGGTGCATATTCATGGCATACGAAGAAGAGCGCACAAAAGAGCGCATCCTAAAGGACATAAAACTTTTCTACGAGAGTTACAACAAGATGAAACCTCTTGGCTTAGCCAAAGACGCAGAGCGTGTGATTGAACTTTCAGAAATGTATGCAAGGGATGCAGAAAGTTATCTTGGCAAGGGGGATTTGTATACGGCGTTCTCGTGCATAAGTTATGCGCATGGATTGCTTGATGCAGTAAAAGAAATGAGCGGTGCTGGCATTGAAAAAGATTTATAGCGAGGGCAAGGCAAAAGTGATTGAAAGCGTCGACGCATTCCTAAATGACGAAGCCAGGTTCTCGCGTGATATCAGCATAGCGTTGGCAAAGAGCACAGCAGACAGCTCTACGCGCGTGCTCGACCCCACAGCAGCTACAGGCATACGCGGCATAAGGTATGCGCTAGAAACAAGGGCAAGGAATGTCACCTTTTTGGAGATAAACAGCAAAGCATACAGAGTTCTAAAGAAGGACATAGCACTTAACAAGCTCGACGCAGTAGCTTTCAACAAAAGCTTTCAGGAGTTTGCGAATACAACTGATGAAAAATTTGACATCATAGACCTTGATCCTTTTGGCTCGCCCGCTCCGTACATATATGACATGATGAAGATTTCAAAGGACGGAACGCGCATAATGGCGACGGCAACAGATACCGCTGTGCTGTGCGGCGCGCATGCGTTTGCATGCATGCGGGTATATGGCGCTGCACCGATACACAGCGACATATGCCATGAAGTAGGTGTCAGGATAATTGTAGGATATATTGCAAGGATTGCGGCGCAGTTCAATTATGGCATTAGCGAGGTGCTCGCATTTTCGCACAGGCATTACATGCGCGCCATGATGAAGCTGGCGCACGGATCAGATAGCGTCAAAAATTCCATATCCATGCTTGGGTATATTTACCAGTGCGGAAGGTGTGGCTACATCGGTTACAACAGGGGCCAGTTTCCATCTTTGATCAGTTGCCCGTTGTGCGGCGGCAAGCTTAGCGTAGGCGGCAAGCTCTGGCTCGGAAGCATATATGACAAGCATGCGATAAAGAGCATATCTGGAAACGTTGACGAGGGCAGCGAAGCTATGAAGCTCATAAACAGCATAGGCAATGAGCTTGATGTGCCTGCATTCTTCTCGGTGCCGAAATTGACAAAGCTAATGAAAATAGGAGCAGTAAGCCCTGCAAAAGTCATAGAATGCCTCAGGCAGAAGGGCTTTGCCGCTACCCCCACGCACATGCAGAAAGACTCGATAAAGACTAATGCATCTATACGGGAAATTGAGCAGTGCCTTGCCGTTTTGAACAGTAACAAATAAATATATTCCTATTGCCCGAAACAGCGGATTGACGCCTGAAAGTGGCAGTTCCGCTTTTCTTCGATACGACATGCAGCTTTGCCCATGAAAGATATAAATATAAGAAAACCCATAAAGGTATCTGAGGCATTTAGCCTGGGTGGGTTTGAAATGGGGTTTATAAAAAATGAGGCAGAGGTCTGCCCTAGATGTGGCAGGCAGATATACGCGTTCTCCAAAAAGAAGGCTGCATCCGACGGCATAGAATACTGTATCAAATGCGCTGAAGAGGTAGATAGGGATTACCTTCAGGCGTACGCATGCTCCATGTGCAAAAGGCTTATAGGCAAACAGGAGATCAAATTCGTGCTTCCCTCTTCTGCATACGGATCTGCGAATATGCCGATGGAAAAAAGGCTGCTTTGCACAACATGCTACAATAGGTACAGCAAGAGGCTGCCTTCCAAGATTGCGCTCCTTGGAAGGGCGAGCAAGGTAGCAATTATGTCACGTGCAAGAAAGCAGTTTAGCCAGGTTATTGCAAGGAGGTAACCAGCACAATAGGGCGTTGCTTTCAATTGCTTGGCCGCAAAGCACTTTCGCGCACATGGCAGCAGCTTGGCTTGCATTCTATGGCATTGCTTCATCATGCAGCTTCTCGTACTGCTAAAAATATATCTTTCTATATATTAGCGCAGGGTGGCTGCATGCTTAGATACAAGTTCATTAACCACACGGCGGACATAGAGTTCATAGCGTATGGGAGAGAGCTTGATGAAGCTTTCAAGAATGCATTGCTCGCACTTTTCGATGCAATCGCATATGTAGGGAAACTTAAAAGAGCCGGAGGCAAAACCAAAACGATAGCGATAAGTGCGACAGGTGCTGACAAAGAATCACTCCTTTGGGCATCACTGCAGACTTCGCTCTCGGTATGCGATGCAAAAGGCGTTTTCGCATACGGTGTGGGCAAGCTTTCAATAAAGACATACAAGTCAGGAGCATATGGGCTGCGCGCGAAGCTGCTTGTAAAGGGCAAGTGTCCAGAGTGCGCGAAGTTCGATGTCAAGGGCATATCAAAATATGACATGAAGGTAGAGCACAAGAACAAAGCTGTAAAGGCATATGTAGTAATAGATGTGTGACATCCAACCAAGACTTCGGTCGTGGGCTTCCAATGGTGGCTTTTTGATTGATAAAAGCCAGGAGAGGGAATTTCGTGCTATGAGCATGTCGAACCCTCCTACGCCGCTCTGCAGGCGGCCGCATAGCTGATCTGCCATCCTGGCCCATGCTTCAGTCAATAGGCGCGATGCCATTGCAGAATAATTATTGACATGAATAAAAATAAATATTGTTGTTCGCACAATAGAAAGGGCATGCAGGTTATCATTTGCGGGATTACGCATTTTGCGCGCCGCATGCATATGCATCGTATTGCTTATAACGCAATCATAAAGTTATCATTACATCAACGCCGTAATAGCTGCTGAATAGTCCCTCTATCGCATGCACCAGGGAGCTTATATCTGCGCCCAGTTTCTTTCTGTTGTATTCAGCAGCTTGCTTAGCAATGGCAGCCTCGTTCTTGCTTTCCCTTGACTTGCTCAGCTCTGCCAACCTTACCTTATACGTATCACGCTCCTTGATAAGCTGTTCTTTTTGAGCATTCAGCTTTCCTACTGCTATCACAGAATCGAATATGCTTGAGCTAAGCACCACTTTGACGCGGCTCTTTACAAGCTCGCGTTCCTTTTCGCTTGCTTCTATATTGTCGATATCCTTTTGCAAGCCTTCAAGCATTGACAGAAAGTTATTATATGAACTTTCGCTGCTTAGCTCTCTCATTGGATCATCTATTGCAGCGACAAGCTTCTGCTTGCCTTTTGTTTCATGATCGTACTTGCGGGCTGCGCGCTCTATCGGCTTTAGCATGGAATTTATGCTTGACATTATAGAGCGCGCCTCGGCTTCGATTGCATATACTTTACTGTCCAGATCACGCATCGCGTTTTCCACCGCGCCAAGTTCGTCATCGCTTTCCTGGGCTTCGACTGCATTGTGCTCCGAGCCTGTGCCATTGCCGAACATTTCATATTCGCGCTGCATTGACGCAAGTTTTGCTATAGCACCTTCAAGCGTTTCGTAGTTTGAGAAATCCGCGGTTCCGCGGTCCAGGTCGGTCTTAAGCACGCTAATGCTGTTTTCAAAATCGTTGAATGTACGCTTTATCGTGCTGAAATGATTTCCAAAGCCCAAGAGCACACTCCTGAAAGACGCATTTGTCTTGAGCGCATGCTCTATGAAATCCTCGAGCATTCTTTTCTTCGCGAGCACTGCTTCGTATCTTGTTCCTGAATCTTCATTGGCGAGATTGCCCTTAAGCGCGCCGATAGAGCTTAAAAGCGCTTTGACATACCTAGATTTCTGCTCCTTCAATGTTTCTGCACTCGCCATGCCGACGAATTCCGGATCGGGATCAGCTGCGATGTTGCCAAATGCGATGCAAGCAGTTTCAAATGAGGCAAGCGCTGCGCTTGCCCTTGCAACATGGGCGGCGCACCTGTCGGTTATCCTGGCCACCTTCTTTTCGAAGAGGCCTTTTGCATATGCATCTAGTTCGTCTGCCTTGAGTTCTTCCCGCTTAGGCTTGCCGAAAAACATTTGAACACTTTTTACTTGTAGATTCAGAGGGATACATGAAACTACCTATGCATAGAGGGATTCAAACTGCTACCTTGTGGTCTTTACTTTTTGCATCTCCTCCAGGTATTTTGCCCCATTGCCGTCTATGAAGAATGACCTTGCAGGCTCAAGTATCTCTATTATGTAGTTTGACACTGCTTCCTTCAGGTCTGCTGGATGTATCAAAGAATTTGCGAAAGCGCTCTCTAATTCGCCTATGCTTGAATAGGATACTGTGCTTCCTGTCTTTTTGTTTTGTATGTCAAAGGTTAGCCCCTTCCTCATTAGGTACGGCCATATTACATAGCGCGCAAGGTCCATTATGGGATTGACTTCTGTGGCCCCCATGGGGCAATAAGCGCCGCTTACCTTCTTTCTTATCTCATCCTCGCTGTCATGTATGAATATGGCGCTGCCCGGCTTTGACTTGGACATCTTTATGTCTATCAGCTCGTTTTCCATCTCTGCCCTGCTGCCAGAGTCCCTCGCCTTTATCAATCTTGACCTCTGCTCCTCGGTCATGTGCATGCCCATTAGAAGGTGGTGGTGCAATGCCACCGGTTTGTACCCGAACAAGCCAGAGCTCTCTATTGCCACTACGTGCGCCTTCCTCTGGTCCATGCCTGCATGAGCAATGTTCACGCCCATGCTGTATATGTCAGCGACCTGCATTGGCACGTATATGAGCTGCGACAGGCTTATGTTCTCCCCTTCCTTCCTGCCCAGTATGGTAATGCTGCGCTTCGCCCTTGCCATTGTAATGGCAGAGGCCACATTGAGCACATTCTCGAAATACTGCTCGCCCATCTTTTCATAAAGCTCCGATCCCATTATGAATTTCGTGCTTTCCGCATCGCCTCCTGCGCACTTGAGTGAGATCTTTAGGGCCTCGCTGAAGTAGTTCTTCGCGGTGTGCCTTATTGCATCTATGTCCTCGCTGAGCTTCTTGTTTATCAATGTGTGCATGTCAGCAAGGAAAACACTTGTCTCTACGCCTGCTTTCTGCAGGTCTGCAATCTTGCCCATGCTGATAAGCCCTGAGCCCAAGTGCACCATGCCAGATATTTCAAAGCCTATGTAATGCTTTAGCCGTTCCTTGCTCGTTATGTATTCGGTTAGCAGCTCCTCTGTCAGTATCTCTTCGGTAGGCAGCCTCTTTATAAGCGCCAACTGCTCCTGCTCGTGCCTTGACAGGCTTCCGGTATCCATAAGACGCACTTGTTGCATAATACTGTATTACCATTGGCGCTTTGCTTTTAAAAGCTTTATGTGCATTGCTTGAAGCACAAGGTTTTTATGCCCTAATACCTTATTCTATATAGTAAATAAGCCCAGTGGTTGATAATGGCTGAAAGGATACTCGTGCTTGCAGTAGACATAGACAACGATCTGTACAGGAAGACGAAGCTAAGCGGGCCTGTGCTGGGAAGGGCAGACAACCTTAGAGCAGCGGCAAAGCTCGCCCTGGCAGACCCTCAAGACACTGATGGCAACACAATGTTTGAGGCAGTGCACAAGTTCGACGAGCTCAGGTCCCAAGGTTTGTCTGTCAATATTGCAACGGTTACCGGAGCCGAGAAGGAGGGCTATGTCGCAGACAGGGAGCTTGCAAGGCAGATAGACAAAGTAATAGACACTTTCAAAAGCGATGCATGCGTGCTCGTTACCGACGGACAAAGCGACATGCGCGTGCTGCCTATACTAAAGACAAGGATAAAGGTCAACAGCGTCGACGTGCTGCGCATGAAGCAGGCTGAGCAGTTCGAGAGCACCTATTTCACCTTGCTTGAAAAGCTGAAGGAGCCCCATTATGCGAGGATTGTATTCGGCATACCTGCGGTATTGCTGCTCCTCTTCGCGATAAGCTACTACTTCAAGCTCGGATGGCAGCTTCCCGTTGCGCTTATAGGCCTTTATCTGATATTGAAGGGATTCGGCCTGGAGAACGCGCTTGTTGAATCGTTCAAGGGCCTGGGCTTCAGCGTAGAGCGGCTTAGCTTCGTGTTCTACATAGGCGCCATACTGTTCTTTATCATAAGCCTAATCATAGGTGACATAAGCTACGCCAGCGCAATAAAGACAACAAGCAATGCACTCACGACAATATTCTATGCAATAGAGGGGTTCCTGCTTTTGCTTCCGATAAGCCTGCTGCTTTATCTCGCCGGCAGGATCATCGATTTCAGGAACAGGCACATGAGCTACAGGGCGCTGTCGCAAGGCACATACATGGGCTACGCAATAATAGCGGTAGGCCTGCTCTTCGTGCTCTCCGCTTGGATCGTGGGGCAGATCTACTTCTGGCAGTACCTTGCTTACAGCCTGATAGCGCTGCTCTTCGGCTACGGCGTGTCTGTGCTCAGCGCGTTTTTGAGAAGGCGCTCCATAAGCCATACGAAGCTCAAGGACAAGGGCGTGGTAAATGAAATAGGCGCATACATAGGCAGGATTACTGGAGTAGACGCGAAGCAGGGTGTGCTGTTCGTAAAGACCGATTATGGCAGCGTGATAAAATATGACATAGACAGGGTGACTGACGTGGCTGAAAGGGTAGTGATAAGCTGATGCCGCGAGCGCACTGCCGCAAAGGCGCACCATAAAAAGAAAGGTTTAAATTCATGTGGGAATATAATAATAAAAACATAGTGTTACACGAGCTCATCGGACTGAGCGTGAAAGTGGCAAAAAGCAGGGATAAATCAAGGAAAGGAGTCAAGGGCATCATAATAGACGAGACAAAGAATCTCCTTGTGATCCGGACCGCAAATGGCACAATGAGAAAGGTGCCTAAGGAAAGCAGCACGTTTATACTAAAGCCCAGCAATGCGGCAAGAGGCTTTAAGGTAGACGGCGAAGAGATAATGTTCAGAAGCCACGAACGCACCGAAAAAGCCCTGAGATACTATAAGAAAAGAGACATGTAGATGATTGCTTGGAATGCAAAGACCCGAAGTGCCCGATACACGGAAACCTGAAAACGCACGGGGACAAGATAGAAGGGATTGTGGTTAGCGACAAAGCTGGAAAGACTGCAATAGTAGAGCACACATATACTACGTTCCTCAATAAGTACACCAGATCGCTCAGAAACACATCAAGGGTTGCCGCATACAATCCAGAATGCATACATGCAAAGACAGGCGACACCGTGGTAATAGAGGCGTGCAGAAGACTCAGCAAGACGAAATCGTTTGCGATAACTGCGGTATTGAAGAGGGTGGGAGCATGAAGGATATAGGCACTAAGATATCGCGCACGTTGATACCTAGCAGCGTTCTTACCTGCGCAGACAATACTGGCGCAAAGACGCTTATGATAATAAACAGGATCGGCAAAAGCGGCAATAGGAAAGGACGCTACTCCAAGTCGGGCATTGGAGACATCGTCACGGCAAGCGTGAAGTCAGGCACGCCGCAATACGTGAAAAAGAAGGTGCGCGTCGTGATAATAAGGCAGAAACAGGCGATAAGAAGGCCCAACGGCATGCGCGTAAAGTTTGAAGACAATGCCGGCATACTCATAACGGAGACAAACCTCCCTGTGGGCACCGAGGTCAAGGGCGCAATGGCGAGGGAAGTGGTGCAAAGGTACATAAAGCTTGCAGGGATAGCTTCAAGAGTGGTATGATGATCGAGAGCAGCAAGCCCAGAAAGCAGAGGCGCTACAGGTTCGGAGCGCCGCTGCACGCCAGGCAGCATTTCCTTCATGCACACATATCAAAGGAGCTTGGCGAAAAACTGAAGCTCACAAAGAGGTCGCTGCAGATAGCGAAGGGAGACAGCGTGAAAGTAGTGAGCGGGGGCCACTCTGGCAGTGAGGGCAAGGTCACCGCGGTCAACCTCAGGAAAGGCTTTGTGTATATAGATTCAATAAAAAGGAAGAACGCGAAAGGTAAGGAGATCAGCATGCCTGTGCATGTAAGCAATGTTTATATAACGGACTTGAACCTCTCAGACAAGATAAGGGCAGCAAAGGTAAAAAGCTTCCAAAAGCAAAAGTGATGGTCATGGCAAACAAAGGCAAT
Source organism: Microcaldota archaeon (assembly GCA_021816895.1). Taxonomy (GTDB): domain Archaea; phylum Micrarchaeota; class Micrarchaeia; order Micrarchaeales; family Micrarchaeaceae; genus JAKAWW01. Next base: position 767,712 of record JAKAWW010000001.1, read on the forward strand.
TCCAGGCATATGAAGGCGCTCAATACGCCGCTCTACTTTGGCGTGGAGCGGAAGGGCAACGTATATGTGACCAAGCAGAGCCCCGGCAGGTTCAAGCTTAGCATGAGCATACCGCTGCTGCTCGCCCTGGACAGGATAGAAACAGGAGCGCGAAACCATTCTGAGCTTAGGGAAGTGATAAAGGGAGGAAGCGTAAAGGTAAACTACAAAACTGTTACAGATCCGAGATACCCGGTCGGGCTCAATGATATAATAGAGCTTGCGGGCAGCGGCAAAGTTTACAGGGCAGGCATAAGCAAGGTGGCAAAGTTCATAATGGATGAATTGGAAGGCGCCCCAAAGAGCAGGATGCAGAAGGTCGTAGGTAAATTCAAGGCCAAAGGCAACAAGCCCATGATAAGGCTTTATGACGGTACCGTAATAAGCTACGGGGATAACGTCAACGTAAATGACACGGTTGAAGTTGACGAGCGCAACAAGGTGCTGAAAGTAACCAAGATAAGCGTAGATTCTAAATGCTTTGTATATGCAGGAGTGCACGTAGGCACAACCGGAACGATAAAGGCGCTTGTGCCAGGCACGTCAAACAGGGAGGCAAGCGCAAAGATAGATGACGGCAACGGAAACTCATTCAGCACCCTGCTCAAAAATATAATGGTAATAGGTTAGCAGAATGGACAAGATGCAGAGCATATACATAAGCAAGGTCGTGCTCAACATAGGCACGGGCAGCGACAGCAACATGCATGACAACGCGGTAAAGATACTCCAAGTTATAACCAATGCGAAGCCAACTGATGGCATTTCAAAGAAGAGGAATCCCGCTTTTAAAGTTTCGAAAGGGCAGAAGATAGGTGCTCTTGTAACATTGCGCGGCAAAAAAGCCATAGACCTGCTCCCGCGCCTCTTCGATGCAGTAGACAACAAGATAGGCCGTTCGAGCATATCGACAAACAGCGTGAACTTCGGGATAAAGGAGTACATAGACATAAGCGGCATAAAATACGACCCAAAGATAGGAATGCTCGGCATGAACGTAAACGTGGCATTCAGCAGGCCGGGCATGCGCGCGGCGCTCAGGAAGAGAAAGAGGGCACGCATACCAGCGAAGCACAGCATAATAAGCGCTGATGAGATAAAGGATTATATAAAGGAGAACTTCAAAGTCGAGGTAGTGCAATGAAAGTGCGTTATGAAGAAAAACTCAGGGGCAAGGGCACGAGGAAGTGCAGCATATGTGGCACGAGCAGAGGCCTCATAAGAGCCCATGGGATATACATATGCAGGCGCTGCTTCAGGGAAGCCGCAAAGAGCATTGGATTCAAAAAATATGGTTGAGCACATGGACAGGCTTGCAGACGCAATAAACAAGATAAAAACAAACGAGCGCATTGGTAGGAGGGAGTGCGTGGTAAACAGCACCAAACTTGTCAAGGCGGTGCTTGACGTGCTTCAGAAGCGCGGTTACATTGCCGCTTACGAGGAATATGATGAAGGTAAATTCAAGATGCTCAAGGTCGCGCTTTCGAACAAGATTAACGACATAGGAGTGATAAAGCCAAGGTTCGCTGTCACATATGATATCATGCAGAAGTATGAAACGATGTATATACCTAGCAGGGATTTCGGGGCGCTGATAATATCTACGCCGCAGGGAATGATGACGAACACAGAGGCAAACGAAAAGCACATAGGAGGAAGGCTTATAGCGTACGTTTATTAGGAATGATGGTAATGGGAGAGATCAATATACCAGAAGGCACAAAAGTAGAAGTTGTCGGCAACACTATCGTGACAAGCGGAGCCCTTGGAAGGAACAAGCGCGTTTTCAACGCCAATTTGGTCAGCGCTGCGGTAAGCGGTGACAAGCTCGTAATAAGCGCGATTGGCGGCAAGAAGCTTGAAAAGAAGGCGCAAACCACCGAGGTATCTATAGTAAAGGAGGTGCAAAACGACATACGAGGAGTCAACAAATACTATGAGATAAACATGAAGGCTGTTTTCGCACACTTCCCGCTCAGCATGGAGGTAAAGAACGGATACATTTACATAAACAATATCTTTGGGGAGCGCGTGCCCCGCAAGGCGAAAATTGTAGGCGATACTAAAGCAGAGGTGAAGGGACAGAACCTTCTCTTAAAGGGTACATCGCTTGACGATGTTACGCAAAGCGCAGCCAACATAAGGAAGGCGTGCAAGGCGAAGAACAAGGACATTCGCATATTTCAGGACGGGATATATTATGCAGAGGAATGATTGAATGGTTACAAAAAAGAGCCACCCAAAATTCAATGTGCCTAACTTCGGAGCGAAGCACATGAAGCGCGTAAAGGAGAGGTGGCGCAAGCAGCGCGGCATTGACAATAAAAAGCGCATAAAGAAAAAGTTCATGGGAGCAGAGCCCACCATAGGCTACAGGAACCCTGCAGAGCTGCGCGGGACTAGGCGCGACGGCAAAAAGGCCGTGCTGATCTCGAACATGAATGAGCTGCGCTCCGTTATAGAGAACGGCGCAGATGTTGACATCATACTTGCAGGAAGCATTTCCACAAGGAAGAAAGCAGAGCTCTCAAAGCTTGCACTTGACAACAAGATACATGTAGCAAACATGCCGCATGGCGAGAAGGTGTCTAAATGAGCCTGAAGACTACCAAGCGCATCGCGAGCGAGCTGCTCAATAGGGGCAGCAGCAGCGTAAGGATAAAGCCCAGCGCCATAGAAGATGCCCAAAAAGCCTTGACGAAAGATGATGTAAGGAGCATGATAAGCAAGGGAGACATTTATGCTATAAAGGAGAAGCACAACATGAGCATCTACGCAAAGCTGCTCAATGCGAAGAGGAGCAAGGGAAGGAAGCGCGGGCGTGGAAGGCGCAAGGGCACGCTGAAGGCGAGATCAGGAGACATGCACAAGAAGGAGGTAAGGGCGCTGAGGCGCGTTCTTGGCACGCTCAAGGCGGACAACACGATAGACGGCAAGACGTTCAAGACTTTGTACAGGCTTGTGCGAGGAGGCAATTTCGCAAGCAAAGCGTCGTTGCTCAACCACATACGCACAATGGGCATAGAGATAAATGATGAAAGGTTCGAAAAGCTAAGGCATATGTAAGTGGTATCATGATTAGGAGACGCAGGAGGCTTTCTTTGACGAATTACAGCAAGAGGATAGCATTGCTGAAGAGCGGCATGCCAAGGCTCATAGTCAGGAAGAGCAATCGCATCCTGACAATGCAGATCGTGAGATACGAACCGAGCGGCGATATCATAATTGCAAGCGCTAATTCGAACGCGCTGAAAAAGTTTGGCTGGGAGCCTAGGGTGAACATACCAACCGCATATCTTACGGGCATGCTCCTTGCAAGAAGCAGCGCCAAGCTCAATGTAGGCGAGCTTGTGCTTGATATAGGGCTTTATAGGCCCATAAGCAGCACTGTGATATTTGCTGCGGCAAAAGGCGCGCAAGACGGAGGCCTCAAGCTAAGGGGAAGTTTTGAAGTAGACGAAAAGCGCATATCTGGAGCGCACATTGCAAGCTATGCAAAAAGCCTTGAAGGCGAAGCTTTCAAGAAGCAGTTCGCTTATACTTCTGTTGACCCCAAGAGCATTGAGGAAGCATTCGCAAGCGCGAAGGCGAAGATAATGGTGGTTGGTTGAACTTCAGGACAAATTACAGGGAAGAGAGGACATTCAATATTAACGAATGGGAGCCAAAGACAGAGCTCGGCAGGGAGGTGAAGGACCACAGGACCAACAGCCTCGAAGAGATATTCAGGTCTGGCAGGCACATCGAGGAGCCTGAGATAATAGACGCGCTTTTCCCAGATCTTGCCTTTGAAGTTATAGAGATAATAAGCGTACAGAGGATGACCAAGAACAACCGCAAGCAGAAGTACAGGGCGACTGCGGTCGTCGGTGACAGGAACGGCCATGTTGGAGTCGGAGCCGCAAAGGACATAGAGGTCAAGGCAGCCATAAGCAGCGCGATAACGATCGCCAAGATGCACATGACTCCGGTTGTTTTGGGCTGCGGCTCGTGGCAGTGCATGTGCGGCACGAAGCACAGCTTGCCGTTGACAGTGCATGGCAAGTGCGGAAGCGTAGAAGTCACGCTAAAGCCTGCTCCGAGAGGCCTCGGGATTGTTGCAAGCAAGCCAGTAAAGAAGATGCTAGAATTAGCAGGCATAAAGGACATATGGACATTCTCAAGGGGCAGGACGAGGGCAAAGTACAATGTGCTCATTGCAACACAGAGGGCGCTTGCCCAGCTCAACGGCATGAAGAACATCGCCGAATTTGAAAAGTAATAAATTTTTGCTTGAAAAATAATTAATAGCGGTTTTATGGAAGAAAAGCTTGTCTTACCTGGAGAAAAGATAACCACCGAGGAAGAATTTGCAGGCGGGGCCAACACTTATACTGAAGAAGGCGTTGTCTATTCCACGGTAATAGGCATACCTAGCGTTGCTGAGAAGAAGATGAGCGTGGTGCCTCTTGGCAGGGACGTGAAAACGATAGACAGGAACATGCTTGTCATAGGCACTGTTACCGATATGGTAAAAGGCATCGTATTTGTAAAGATTGACGACATAAACATAGACCACAAGGAGTACCTGGCGCTCAAAGACGGCAAGATACTGCTCGAAAGGCCCAGGCCGAGGTTTGGCAGGGGTCCGCAAAGGCGCGAAGCGCAAAAGCCGGAAAGGGTGTGCAGCGTCGGCGATACGGTGCTGGCCAAGGTGCTATACAACGACAAGGACGCATATACGCTGACGCTCGACTGCCAGGAGTGCGGCGTGGTGCATGCAACATGCGAGCTTTGCGGAGGCGAGCTTGAATACAATAAGGATGCAAATGCGCTCGTCTGCAAGGAATGCGGCCACAGGGAATACAGGAGGGTAAGCGCCCTTTACGAAAAACCCGAAGAGATAAGGAAGCTGTTCGTATACTCGCAGTAGCGGTGATGTTATGGATATTAAAGTTGTGAAAAACGAGGGCAACGAGGTATGGCTCGAATTCCAGAGCGGCGACCTCACGGTGCCGGATTTCATTGCCGGCGCGCTTTTGGACAGAAGCAGCATAGAGTTTGCAGGCGTTAGGAAAGACCACCCGGAAACGGGCAAGCCAGTGCTCGTGGTGAAGGCGAAGAGGAACGCCAAGGACGAGCTGCTAAAGGCGCTCGGCGAGCTCGACGATGAGCTAAAGGACATCGGTGCCCAAGTGTCAAAAATCAAATAGCAAGTAGATTGGGTGAAAAGCGGCATAAGGCTTGCTGCGTTTGCAAGCGGCCCTATAGGCGCGGACAAGCACGCTGCTGCAGGCCGCACTATTCTTATTGCAGTAGTGGCAAAGAAAGGCGAGGTAGAGGGCGTGCTCTCTTCTAGCATAGGTATAAACGGCACTGATTCAACTGATAGAATTTTGACCTTAATTAAAAAAAGCAGGTTCGCCAGCCAGGTAAAGCTTATAGTGCTCAACGGCATCGCGCTTGCGGGATTGAATGTGGTAAACCCTGGCAGCATTTTAAGCTCAGGCAACGCGTTGATGATTATAACAAGGCACAAGCCAAGGCCTTCAAAGCTCATACAGGCGCTCAACGCTTTTTCAAAAAGGAGCGGCATTGCCGCAAATGAGAGGAAAAATATCGTAAAAGATTTTGCAAAGAACAAGCCGCGCCGCATGGAAGGATTCTACGTGCAGTCCACACTGCAAGGGCAAGACAGCAAAGTGCTCTTTCCATACGCGGTAAATGCGCTAAGGTTGGCGCATATGATTGCGAGCGGCATGTCTAAGGGCGAATCAAAAGGCAGGTTATGACATGAAGCAAAAAGCCCCAGAGACAGCTATTGAAGAGCGGTAACGGCATACTGGAAGATGGAGGAGCAGCTACAAAATAAAGAGAAAAAGAGGGGGCATAAATTACAGACCTAGGGGTTGATTGCTATCTGCCCTTAGCAGTTTTCTTGACTTTGATTTCTCAACACCCAAGGCGTATAGGAAGTCACTTATTTCCTTTTCCCCTTTCATCTCCCTGTCAACAGCCTTAAGCGTTGGGGCACCGCCTTCGCCTTTTGCTTCGCAGACAATTACAAAATCGGGATTGTATGCTTTTTGTGCAAGCTCTTCCAGCGTCGCAGAAGCGTCAGAGCCGCTCTCTGGAAGATACAGATATGCACCTATGCGTGCGCCTTTGTATCCGTTTTCTTCTTCGTATTCCTTAATAAGTGTTTTCAGGAAACTCCTTACCTGCTCAGGGCCCATAAACTTGTCCCACACGCCATCAAGCACAGGCTCATTGAATGAGCGATTCTCGCGTATATCTATAAGCAATGGATGTGTCATGATAGCCAAATGCACCAAATTCCCATATTCTTCGATGCTCGGCACAGTCAGCGTAAGCTTAAAGGTAGGCCTATACTGAGTAGCAAATAATCTGTGAATTATGATGCCATACTTTTCATCATCTTTGAGCTCTCCATATTTTTTCCCAAAAGTTATTTTTGAAAGCATGTCACGTTCCACATCCTTGCCTGCAGAGAGCACGTCTACTATGCCTTTATCATAAAAAGTATCGCCTGAAAGCATGAGCTCTGGAAATGCTACAGAAGAACTATAATGCAGAGATAAATTGTTATGCAAAAGGGACCAGTACAATCCAAGTATGCTTTCGGTGAGCCTTTTATTTTTATCTTTAGGCAGGTAGAGTGTCGCCACATGGCTTCCACTAGGTTCGACTATATACATACCGAAGACCTTGTTTTTGAATCCCACAGAGGGACCATCTTCTATGACGCCAATCGCCCTTTTAAGTTGAAATTTTGCTAGCTCTTCCTTGTCTAAGTTTTTTATCTCCTCCTTGAAAAGCCTTTCAAAAGAAGTTTCGGATTCGAGCAGTTGCATATGAGCCAGCATTTTATATGCGCTTTTTTCTTTTTCCATCCAAACACCCGCTTAACTACTTCCACAAAAACAAATTAATATGATTGTGTGAATGCAATTTATGTTTGTAAAACTATGTTACTTTTTGTAATAGTTCACAGTCAATAGATCAAGTTGCAACGATTAACCAGAATATAAAGTGCCACACCAGAGGTGTGGCAGCAAGCCTATAACTCATATACTGCTCCAGGAATCTTTGGGAATGGCTGTACTTCGCCGATGTGCCTTGCACTGGTTATCCATGCAATAAGCCTCTCTACGCCAATGCCTGCTCCAGCACTCTGCTTTATCTTGCCATCCTTCGCAAGGTCAAGCAACGTGGCGTAGAGCTCCTCTTTCACTCCTGCTTTGCGCATCTTCGCGAGCATCTTGCTGTGCTCGTATTCCCTCTTTGCGCCTGTGACAAGCTCGCCGCGCTTGGGCAGGTAGAGATCGAAGTTGTCCCATTTGTGCGTTACAGGATCCTCGAAATCGTAGAATTCCCTTGGCAGGTCGGTTATCCACACGGGCTCATCTATGTGCTTGGGAAGCTCCTCTTCCCAATCTGTGCCATATCGCGCTTCTAGCTCTTCCCTGGAAAGCACCTTGAACGGCGTGCTGAACTTAGGCAATGATGCATGCAATGAAGAAAGCTCGGCTTTCTTGCTTGAGCCTATATGCTTTACAAGACCTGCGAGCATGCCTTCTATCAATTTCCGTATCTGCTTCGACGTCGCGCCTCGTGCCTCGAAATCCAATTGCGAGAACTCGAACAGATGCCTGCCAGTCTTGCTTCGTTCCGGCTTTTCCAATCTTATGTTCGGCGACACTATGAAGATTTTCTTGTGCAACAGCGATACAGCGACAAGCTTGTGCACAATCATGCTGTGCATCGTGCGCACTGTTTTGCCGTATATCTCGAATTCGAGGCGCTTGTATATGCCTGCCGCAGGATCCGGCCAAAGCGGATCTGTTATTGGCGACAGAAGCACTGGCATGAGCTGCACGAAGCCCTTGCGCCGCATGTATGATTCCATATATGCGACTACCTCCGCGCCAATCTCCGTCATTGCTCTTTTCTCGGCCAGTTCTTCTTCTGAAAGTCTATGCACAGGCTTGGGCAAGCCTGTTTCCACTAACTCGGTTTTCATTGCGTATCCCATATTCTCACCTTAGCGTAAATGCCAGCGCCAAAACGCCCTGAAATTAGGCAAAGACGTGCAAGAAACAGTGATAATGATATAATCAGCAGCTCAGCTAACCTTGGATAATGGAGAACAATTCCGCGCTAGCACCGTTGCAGCTGACATTCTAATCGAAATTAGATTCTACGCATATTATATTTAAGCGTTTTGTGCAAAAGTCGCAAACCGCTTTGACGGTTTTGCATTAATTAGCTTCTTGACGTGCCCTTATCTTTGCTTACAAGACTGAGCAAAGCAGCACGTGTGCTTTCTCTTAGCTTCTGGTAAGCGCTTTCCAGCAAGGCGATCTCCTTTTCGTTGAGACGCTTTATATTCCCGCCCTTGTCGATCGCGACAATGTCTATGGGCTCTGCTATGAATTCTGGCGAAAGCCTCAATGTGTCTTTTATGGCTTTAAACACGATGAGCTTTCCTTCTTCTATGCCTATTTCTACGTCTTCGAACTCCTTTAGTGGCATATATGCGAGATCGCCATAAGAAAGAACAATGAATTTCTCGTCAACGAACCTGCCCTTCAACGAGTTGTCTGCTACCCATATGAAGTTTTTGCCCTTTTTGCTGTCCCAGTATGCCATTAATATGTCCAGCACAATGCTGTTCTTTATTTCTGCCCTGCTTTCGATGTTTGCTGAAAGCCTTCGTTTTATATCATTATAGAGTATGTCCCCTATGCCAGTAAGAAAGCCTTCAAACATTTCGCCAGTGAATTCTGGCTTGCTGCCAAATATGTCTTTTGCCAGATTTCTTATCTTTTGATTTATCCATACACCGCCAGACATTGCAAAAACATAATTGCCCTCGTCATATATCTTTTTAGCCTTCAATGAGACGTAACTTGCTTCGCTCCTGAGACTCATTGCAGTATCTGAAGCGATTACCAAGCTGCCGTCATCACATTTAAGGCCTATTACAATAGACACCAAAGCACCTAATTTACATTCTTGCTCTTTTCAGCGCCTTCACTTCTAAGCATAGAGACGTGCCTTTCAAAAAGCGCCGTTTCTTCACTTACTGAGGTAACATAAGCGCGCTCAAGCTTTGATAGGTCTTCGCTGCTAAGCCGCTTTATGCCTTCCTTGTCCATGACAACCATGCTTATGGGCTCCATGAGCTTTCCGGGCGAAACCTTCATCGTATCCTTTATGACCTTGTATGCTACAAAGCTGCCTACTTTTGTGTCAAGCTTCCCTTCTGCTTGGCCGATTGAGCTGAGTTTGCTCAGGTAAGCATTTGCAATATCCTCACCCTCGCCTATGGCAAGCATGCTCAATCCATTTGTGTCGCTTTTGAAGGTATTAAGCAGGGCGTCGTTCGATATGACTATTACTTCGTTGCCTTCTTTCTCGTCATGCCTTGCCATGATCAGAGTCACATACAGGGCCTCTTGTATGCTTTCATCGTCTTCTTCTGAATCCAAGCCCCTTGAAATCTTCATTCTTTTTATAAAGTCATGCTTGGCCTCTGCAAACTCGTCCAATATGTCGCTCCTTATCTTATCTATCTCCTTCTGCTTTGCCACCTTTTTGGAGATGTCCTTGTAAAGCTGCTCTATAAGGCTGTAATCTCCAACGCCAGAAAACAAGAATTGGTTATTCATGCTTATTATCTTCTCTCCATTTACCATTATGCCCCTGCCAGAGTAATTGATTTCAAAGCCGCTGTCTGCGGCCATCACTATTCCATCGCTGCATGACACGTATACTACAAGCGTTATGCGCTCACCTATCTGGTTTGGTAGATAAAAACTATAAATGTTAACTTAGTTATAGCTTAGAGGCTAAGTCGCAATGCCATGAGAGAAACGGCATTTGCGAACAGGGATACAGCAAGCTTTAAATATGTTATTCAATAAATATATCTGCTATTTGTTTGTATTCATAACGAATACTTGGCTTTTAGCTTTGCGTGAAAATTCCTGCTTGGAATTGGATGTAGTCTTGAGGATTGCAAAAGGATTGCAGCGATTCTCGCAATTGCGATTGCGACGACTCCAGTCGATGCTGCTGGAGGGCACTGCTATCAGATTTCGACAGCCATGCAAGTCTGCTCAGCCACCTGGCTGGGCGGCGTACGGCTCAGTAACGCGTGGTCAATCTAATGTAAGGAAGAGGATAACCTCGGGAAACTGAGGCTAATACACTATAGGCTAAGGCATCTGGAAGGAGCTTTAGCTTAAAAGGTGGCGAATTGGAGCATTACCGCCTTACAATGGGACTGCGTCGGATCAGGCAGATGGCGGGGTAACGGCCCACCATACCAATAACCCGTAGGGGATGTGGGAGCATGAGCCCCGAGAAGGGCACTGAGACAAGGGCCCTAGCGCTACGGCGTGCAGCAGGCGCGCAAACTCCACAATGCGCGAAAGCGTGATGGGGGAAATCTGAGTGGTTCACTTCGGTGAACCTTTTGCCAAGTTTAGCAAGCTTGGCGAATAAGTGCTGGGCAAGACCGGTGGCAGCCGCCACGGTAATACCGGCAGCACAAGCGGTGCTCACGATTATTGGGCTTAAAGCGCTCGTAGCTGGCTGATGCCGTCTCATGTGAAATATTGGCGCTCAACGTCAATGCGTGCATGAGATACCCATTAGCTAGGGAGCGGGTGAGGTCAAGAGTACTTATGGGGGAGGGGTAAAATCCTATAATCCTATAAGGACTAACAGTGGCGAAGGCGCTTGACCAGAACGCATCCGACAGTGAGGAGCGAAGGCTAGGAGAACGAATCGGATTAGATACCCGAGTAGCCCTAGCAGTAAATTATGCAGACTCTGGTGTTGCATACATCACGAATGTATGCAGTACCGTAGCGTAAGTGTTAAGTCTGCCGCCTGGGGAGTACGGCCGCAAGGTTGAAACTTAAAGCAATTGGCGGGGGAGCACCCAAGGGGTGGATGCTGCGGTTTAATTGAATCCAACGTCGGGAATATTACCAGAAGCGACGGCAGGATGAAGGTCAGACTAAAGATCTTACCTGACGAGCCGAGAGGTAGTGCATGGCGACCGTCAGCTCGTGGTGTGAACTGTCCGGTTAAGTCCGGTAAGCTGGTGAGTGTGATTTCATGTCAAAAAAAATTCCAATGAATCCAGATACAAGCTACATGCTTGGCCTATTCCATTGCTCCGATATTGATAAGGGTATAGGGATAGAAGCGAAGAATGAAAGGCTAATAGAGAGGTTTGTTGCCATAGCCGTAAACGACTTGGCGATAAAGCCAGAAAGCATAACAATAGAGAGCACAGGAGAGGATAAATTGGTGCACGCGCATTTCCACAATGCGAAGTTGCGAAAGCTTCTCCAGAAGGCTCTTGAAGAGAGGGAGCACATATTCAAGTACAGGAACGAGTATTCAGCTAGCTACTTTGCAGCACTTTATGACCGCTGCGGCGGCATAGGCAGAAGCGGCCTGTACATAAGGCATTTGGATGTATTAGATGAAGTGCTCCTTGAAAGGCTTGGCTTTTACATAAGCTCTACTAAGAAAGCCTGCTATATACGGAACGGCAAGGAGTTCCTTGCTTTCATAAGCAAGTACAGCGTTAAGTGATGCTTACGCACATTCACCAGCCCGGAAACGAGCGAGACCTTTGCTGACAGTTGCTAGCAGCTTAGAGATAGGCTGCGCACTCTGTCGGGACCGCCTCTGTTTAAAGAGGAGGAAGGAAAGGGCGACGATACGTCAGTATGCTCTGAATCTTCTGGGCTACACGCGGCATACAAAGGTTGGCACAATGAGATGCAATGCCGAGAGGCAAAGCAAATCCCCTAAATCCAACCTAGGTTCGGATTGAGGGTTGAAACTCACCCTCATGAAGCTGGAATCCCTAGTAATCGCTTGTCACCAAACTGTGACGAGCCGAAAGGTATATATTAATCACCGGTATTACATTAGCGGTGACTATATACCAAACAACCCTTTCGCAACCCTCTATGAAGAAGTAATGCAGGCACAGCATACATCAGACTATTTTGAACCAGAAGTGCTCGAAAACTATCCAAGAAGATTGCTTATATTCAGACTGGCCCTTAATATGGACCAGCGGAAATTGGCAAGAAAATTGGGAGTGAGCCAGGGCACTATTTGGGCGATAGAATCGGGATACAAAAAGCAAATCAAGACCAAGACAGCACTAAAAATACTCAATCTAATGGCTGCAAACAATATAAGAATCCCAGATTATCAAACCTTGCTTAATAGATATTCAAATATTGCAGAAAGAGGAAAGTTCCACGGAGAATATGCAAGGAGAATGGCAAATAAGGCAGTCTCATTAGGAAGTGGGATCAAAAGCGCCATTCTTAAGAAACCAACAGCACAAGAAGCTATTTTATTGAAAGAACTAACTAAACAAGGGATAGCATTTCAGTTCCATGGCGTTATTGTAACACCTAGGAAGTTTGTAGTAGATTTTGTATTTCCATCGGATAAATCGCCAAAGGTCGTCATTGAAATGAAAGATTTAAAATCAAATTACAGAAAAAGAATGCAAGCGATAGATTTAGCTTATAGGGCACTTAAGATGCACCAAAGTCATCCGAATCTTAAACTGATTGCAGTTGTCGATGGTACACTACAAGATGACGCATTAGGGATACTTAAAGATGAATATGATAAAGTCCTGCAAAATCCTTCTTCTAGAGAGGTTGTTAAAGTCGTGAAAGGTTTGATCGGTTCCACAGTGTGAAATCGAGCGGTGAATATGTCCCTGCTCCTTGCACACACCGCCTACCAAGTCACCCAAGCGGGGTCCTAGCGAGGCAGTATCCGTAAGGATGCTTTCGAGTTAGGGTTCTGTGAGGAGGGCTAAGGTATAACAAGGTATCCGTAGGGGAACCTGCGGATAGATCACCTCGAAAATTAGTGTGCACATGGCATGATCCTGCATATCCTGCAAATTTCCTCAAGACTACGATTTTTACATCCTACTGGACAGCATGCACATTGCAAGCTTAATTGCAGTGCATGCATACAAATCTATTTATTCCTTTTTTTGATAGTATCTGTGATAGCATGCATGAAAGGGCGATGCATCCAAAGCGCAGGAAAGCGCAGAGCGCAATGGAATACCTGATGACATACGGCTGGGCGATCCTGATAATAAGCATAGCGCTTGCCGCCTTGTTCACATTGGGCGTTTTCAATCCTTACACCTTCGTTTCAAAGGCGCAGCCTGGCTCGTGCCAAGTTTACAGGCCCGAAGGCCCTGGCACAACGCAATTCGAAAGCCTCCAAGGCCTGTGCACTGAAGAAATACCACAGTATGTAGCAAGCATCCCTGGTGCGCCTACTGTTTATCCCATAACCGCGAATATTATAGGGGAAAGCTTTATTCCTTCTGGAACTAATGCAATCAGCATTTTTGCTTGGGTTAAGATATCACCTTCAGATACTAGCGCATGGCAGAGAATAGTATCTTATGGGACAGAAAGTTGTAATGGAGAGAGTGCTGCTCTGGAAATAAATGGTGCTGGAGTAACAGGCTCGGTGACCTATGACTCTGAATGTGGCCCTAGCGCATGGACTACAGGATTAAATGTCAACGATAATGCATGGCATTTCATCGGATTTGTTTTGCCAAGCGGGGCTGAATCAACAAACGTTCAACTCTATTTTGATGGAGCATTACAGGCTCATCAAGGAACAAATACAGGAGCAGCAAGTGTTAACCCTAATTATATAATTATCGGTGGAGGTCCTGGAACTGATGCGATGCTTGGAGATATAGCTGATGTCCAAATCTACAATAGCGCACTTTCGGAAAATGATATCCAGGCCCTCTACCTTGAAGGCATAGGTGGCGCGCCCATAAAGCTGCAGAATCTTGTTGGCTGGTGGCCCCTCAACGGCAACGCGAACGACTACAGCGGCAACGGCAACAATGGCGTAGCTACTGGCGTTAATTTTGTGAGCAATTGGTATTCAGGCTACACACAGCCGTGAATATGAAAAGAAAAAGAATCCTTATGCTTATACCCTTCTGCCCCTTCTGCCTCCGGGCCTTCTTGTGGTATCAGTTGGTATCGGCGTCACATCTTCTATCCTGTTTACCCTGAGGCCGCTCCTTGCCAATACACGGACAACAGCCTGTGCGCCGCTGCCCGGCGTTTTCGCGCCATGGCCGCCTGGGGCGCGTATCTCTATGTTTACGTTTGTTATGCCTTTTGCCTTAGCCTCAGCAGCGACCTTGTATGCTGCCTGCATTGCGGCATATGGCGACCCTTCCTGAGAATCCGCATTGACCATCATGCCGCCGCTCCCAACGGCAATGGTTTCGGATCCGCTCATATCGGTAAGCGTTATGATTGTATCATTCTTTGATGAATAAACATGCGCGACAGCCCATCTCTCGGCTTTTGGCTTGGCAAGAGGCTGCTCCATTGCTTTGGCTTCGTATGAAACTTCTTCCTTTTTCTCTGGCTTCTCCTTCTCCGCCTGCTCCTTTGGCTTTGCCCTTATTTTTTTGCTGCCTGCCATATAAGCACCTCAACTGCTTTCATTGCCTTCCTGGGAAGCCGCACCTTGCTCTGCTGCTTCTTGCGCTTCCTCGCCTTTGGCTGCTTCCACTTCAGTGCTAGCCTCGCTTGCTGCCTGCTCTTCGTGCTGCTCCTGCTGTGCGCCTTGCTGTTCGGCGCTCGGCTTTGCCGGTGGCATTATATCTATTGGCTTGTAATAGCCAATGTGCTTCTCTGCTTCAGAATCAACAATGAATCCAGGCCTGTTGACGCGCCTGCCATTTATCGCTATGTAGCCGTGCACTATGAGCTGGCGGGCCTGCTTCATGCTTCTTGCAAGCCCTTTCCTGAATACGATTGTCTGGAGCCTCCTTTCAAGCATTGCTGATTCGCTCAAATCAAGAAGGTTGTCAAGGGTTGTGCTGTCGTTCGCGATGCCCAGCTTCTTGAGCCTCGCCATTATGTTGTCTTCCATGCTCTTGTATTTTACGTTTCCGGAAAGCATCTCCCTTACATTGCCCCTGAGCCTGCTTATCTCGGTCTGCGCCTTCCAAAGTTCCTTCATGTTTTTCAGCCCATACTGCTCGACAAGCCCGTGATCGGTCTTTATCCTCTCCAAGTTGCGTATGTCGCCTGGTTTTTCATACTGCTTCCTGTTCCTTCTCGGGGCTCCCATTGGATCACTTCTTTGCAGGCTCCTTCTCTGCTGCCTTTGCTTCTTTCTGCGCCGCTACGATTGCCTTCTTTGTAACGCCCACTGTCACTCCTGTCCTGCCAGTAGACCTTGTATGCTGGCCGCGCACCTTCTGCCCGTACTGGTGCCTGAAGCCGCGCCACGCTTTTAGCGAAACGTCCCTGTTAACATCCTGCCTTGTAGTGAACAGAAGGTCGTTGCCGACATAGTGCTTTGGCAGGCCTGTTTCTGCGTCCTTGTTGTGGTTAAGCATGAAGCTTGGTATTCCGGCGCTTGCCGGATCCTTTATTATCTTTTCTATTTCCGATATTTGCTGCTCGCTCAATGAGCCCAAAGGCGTGCTCCTCTGTATGCCGAGCTTTAACTCAACGGCCTTTGCGATAGAATTTGAAAGGTTGTAGCCTATGCCCTTTATCCTGGAAAGCGCGCGCTGTATGTTCAGCGATCCATCTATGTCCCTTCCTGACAGTCGTATTATCGAAGCCGCTTCTTCGCGCTTTGGGGCACCTTTGTGCTCGCTGCCTTGCTTTTCCATTTGAACACCACGCCAGGGCTGGGATATTCAGCTACAAGCTTTTGAACCCAGAAGGCTCAGGAGAGCCATACGCTTACAAGCATACTCTCCAGGCGTACGCGTTACCGGATTCCGCCACCCTGGCATTTTACTATTATTGTAGCGTCATGCTTATTAAAGCTTTACAATAAGCCCTTTTGCTAAAAAGGTTAATGCAAAAGGATTATTAAGCGTTTCGGTAGCCTATGCACTAACGGTTCTGATACCACATTGCTTCGTTTTCTGCAAGTGAAATTAATAGCGGGCCCGGTGGGATTTGGACCCACGACTTAGAGGTTAAAAGCCTCCCACTCTGGCCAAACTGAGTTACGGGCCCATATGGGTAGATAGATGTAGTGTTGCTCAATTTATATAACTTTTGCCATGCGCCAGCACGGCAGGCTTCGCTTATGAAATCTTCAGGATTGGGCGCTCCGCACATTACAGGTATTGGAACCCAGAACTTCCGCCCGAAGCAGGAATCGGACCTGCAACCTACTGGTTAACAGCCAGTCGCTCTACCATTGAGCTACTCGGGCATGCTTAAACATTACAGCATGGATTTTTAGGACATGCTAATTTTTAGCACTTGCCTTCAGCTTTATTTTTAGATATTGAAGAACGGGAACGGCTCTGCAAGGTTTATTACGCGCACATACGTATAGGCTTTGTCCGTTACGGAATTTGTGGGCTCTATGGAGTCGGTGCTGTAATTGTATTTCAGGTAGTTGAATATGTTGCCGCTTCCGAGCTTGACATATGTGAATATCTTTCCGTTGTCGCGCATGAGCTCGAACGAGCCCAGATAGTGCTCGCCCTTGTAGAAGAATGCATACGCCTTTGCGCTGCTGCCTCCGTATTGCGAATCATTGACAAGTGCCTTCGCAAACGACTCGAAGTCGCCTGCCTTCACGATGGTGAGCTCTATGTCCTTTGCCTTTGCTTCTACAAAGAAGCCTGTCTCGAGCTCCAGTACCGGCGCCTTCATTATGCTATAGTCGCTTAGGCTCGCCGCTATTGTGTCCCGCATCTCTATGTATTCGCTTGCTGCGCTTGGGTTATAGACAATGAACTTGCTTATCTTGTTTGCATTTGCATAGTATACGACCTGCATGCCGCTTATCTTTTCACCTGTTCCGAATACCTTGTATGCGCTGCCGTCTTTTATGGCGCTTACGTGCTTTAATGTGCCGGATGCGGCCATGTACCTTGCTAGATCGACAATAGAGTTCAGCCTTACATAAAGCACCTCGATTTTACCTTTAGCAGATCTGCGGCTGCCTTTGGCTCCTGCTTTTGCTTTTGAGTTTTTCTTTGCACTGATCGCCATTTTATCACGCCAAGCTCCTCGCAAGCTTGTCTATAAGGTACATTACAGAATAGGCAGGGGCATAGATGTTAGGAAACGCTATTGCGCCCTGCCCTATCGCACTGTAATCGTTCGGTATGCTCGCCTTTACAAGCATGTCTATGCCTACTGTCTTCGACACAAGGGAGCTTGCCGATGAATTAACAGCTAGGCGAAGCTTGTAAAGCCCTGGCTCGTCCTCATATATACTGTATGCGAATGTCTTCGATGTTGAGTGCGGCGCTATCACTGTTTCCTCGTAGCTCCACGCGGGGGCGCCTGAAACGCTTATTGTGAACGGGCTGTCTGATACGCCTGTGTTGTTTATGCCTATGTGTATTAGCGCTGGCTGCCCAGGGCCAACGCTTATGCTGCTTGGATAAACATTCAAGTTAAAGACGTTTGGCGTCACATTCACGAGAGCGCTGAACGTCAGGTTGCCTATCTTCGAATAGTTGCCGGTGTTTATCGCCTTCAGGTAAAATTTGTATGTACCGTTTTGGGCCTGCGGCGAAGCAGTGATCTTGACAGAAAGCTGCGGCACGTTCAATGCCGAATTGACAACAACCCATCCAGGCGGCAGGCCGTACGCCACGAATTGGTTCCAGCCATAATCGAGGAATGCGCCAGAGCGGTTTGTGGTCGCAGACGATATCGTAATGTAAAAAGGCTCCCCAGGGCCCACATTGCCAAGGAATATGCTGCCGTTGGGATTGATAGTGGCGTTATATGGCTCTACCACATTCACATAAGTGCCATTGGCATACGCTGCAAAAGCGAACAGTATTGCAAGTGCGAGTATGGCACTCTTCATTTTCATTTCAACATTGCCCACAATTATGCTGCTTATATTTCACTGCTCAATAATATAAAACTTTTTATCCTTTGCTGTTCATGGCATTGGCCGCCATTGCAAGCACATAGTTCACATCATTGCGCAATGCAGTTATGCTTGACGAGTTTGACACTATGAAATCAGCGCCTTCTGCCAGCCTGCCCAAGCCAAACTTGTCCTCTTCGCTGTCTCTCTTGCGCATTACCGCATAGGTATACGCACGCTCCCTCTTCTTCAGCCTTTCCAGCCTTATGGTGCTGGGTGCGGTCACGTATATCAGCACAACCTCTTTGCCAGTGCTTTTGCGTATGTAATCGAGCTCGCTCTTGCTCCTCAGTCCACTGAACACGGTGTTCTTCGCTATCCTGTTGTGTTTCATGGCAAGCCTTGCCACTGCTGACTTGCCGTATCTTCTGCGCAGCAGCTTGCCTTCTTCGAGGACGCTTATCGGAGTTATAGGCTTGCGCTCCTTTTTCATGAGGAGCCTTATCTGCGCCGAAAGCTCAATCACCTTGAAGCCGCGTCTTTTCATAATGCTGGCTACGGAGGATTTGCCAGCACCAGGCCGACCCGCTATTGCCATTATCAATGCATCACGTATATTTAGTGCTTATTGTAGCCACTTCTTCAATATTATGCATATTCTGCGGAAGTCCCGTATAGGTATAGTTAAGCCACACATATCCTGTAAACGCTGATCCAAGCGATGCTTTTGCTATGCCGCCGCTGCCATAGCAGTATAATCTTACTACAACGCTGTTGCTTGAATATACATCAAGCCCGCCTTGCAGCTCATTGGATGGATACTGCGCTGCGCCATAGCCCTTTACGCCTATGTTGCCATACATTGGCCCGTTTCCTGTTATGTTTGCGACTGTGGAGCAGGCTGCGCCAGTTATGTCCATTTCGCCTCCTGTAGCCTGCGCAAACGAAAAGGTAAGCACCCCGCTGGTGTTTATCGAAGCGAGATTGCACATGAATGAAGGCGCAGGGTTGCAGTATGAAGGCACTATTGTAGGATTGAATACGCCTATGCGGTATATTACGTAAAGCGCCACAGCTATTATGAGTATTGCTATACCGTATGCTATCAGGAAGTCAAGCGCCGCCTGGGCCTTGCTTGGATGCGCGCTATGCCTCATCCTTATCATCGCCTTTACCTACCTGCAGCTTCACGCCGCTAGAATCGCGGGTTATCTTTACGTCAAGGTCTTTGTCGCCGAAAAGCTTTTGCAGCTCGTCATACGTGTATGCACCGATGGGCCTCGCTGCATCGCCTTTGCTCCTCAGTATCTCTTCCCTTCTCTCCTTTATCTTCTCCTTTTGCAATACCTCGAAAGTGAGGGTAAGCTTTGGCACCTCGTTTGAATCGAACAGGTTATCGATGTCAAGATCTAGCATCCTGTAGCCCTCATCCTGAAGTATGAAGGGCAGCACGGCGCTGAACTCCTGCTTCACCTCGTCGACTGCTTTCAGCACGTCGTCATGAAGCCCCGCAACCATGAACATTTCGCTGTTCAGGAAGCCGACGAACACGTTCTGCACCTTTGTGCTTATGATATCTTGCAGCAGCTGTGATATCAGGCGCAGTATCACCATCGCTGATCTTTCCCCGAATTTCTTTGCATAGTCGCCCAGATTGTTTACCTTGAGGGAGCCGATTGTATAGCGCGAATCCTCCTTTATGGAATGCTCTATCTCATTGGTAAGCCTTTCCTCGTCAGGCAGGTCTATCAATGGATCAAACCTCTTGCCCTTTTTCTTCAGGAACAGCGTGACCAGGTTCCTCAGGTCTGCAGGCTCGAATGGCTTCTTGATGTAGTAGTCAGCGCCGTACTTTATCCCTTTGAACCTGTTGCTCGTGGGGTCCATGGCGCTCACTATTATTACTATGGTGTTGCTGAGCTCGGGATCACTCTTTATGGTCTGGCATATGTCGAGCCCGTCCTTGTGAGGCAGCATGAGATCTAGTATCACCAGGTCCTGCTTGCTTTTCCTCATGAAAGGCACCGCTTCTGCGCCGTCGTAAAGCTGGTTTATCTCAAAATCCTTGCCTATCGATATGGCCATCAGCTTGTTTATGTTCTTGTCATCCTCTACTATGAGCACCTTGCGCAGGTCTTTCTCCTGCTGCAGCATGTAATACGTGAGTATGCCTCCGCTGCTCCTCGAAGCGATCACCTTCATAGCTGCCAGCTCTGCCAGGCCCTGCTTGAGCGAATTTTCGGCAAGGCCCCTGCTAAAGGCCAAGCCGCTCAGCTCGCTGTACGTCACCTGCTGCCTGTCGTTCAATACATTCAGTACAAAATCCGCGCCTTCCCTCGCATTGGTCGCACCGGCATCCATATAGTCACCTACTAGCATATCGCACATAGGAATATTATACTTTTCCATCTTTGCTTTTTATTGCCGGTCCATGGGCTTAGCAAGAGATAAAAGCTTTTCTGGGCAATATATCCTGATGCTATGGCCATCATGCAGAAAAAGAAGCAGAGAGGCAGGGCGCCAGTTTACGCTGCAATAATAGTTATATTGATAGTCGCGATTGCCGCTTCCATATATTTAAATGCGGTATCGGTCAAGGCCATTGCGGTAAGCGCGCCTTTGAATGCGACCATAGGCAGTGCGCCTTCTATATTCTCAATCAAAGGCAATGAATATGCAATGTATGTTTCAGGCGCGCAAGGCGGCAATGTCGCATATGTCAATATAGCCCAGTTTCCTACAATGGTAAAGCCAATGCTTTATGTGAAGCTGACGCTGCACAACACTACAAAGATAAACGCAGGGAGCAATTACACCACAATCGAGATAAGGCTTAACTCCATATCAAACAAAAGCATAGGCGTTACAATAATACCCATAAGCGCAAGCCTTCTCATAGCACCAGATTCCGCTAGCATAAAGACAGTATATGTAGGCCTTGGAGGCCCTGCGGGGAGCATATCCATACACACGAATTATACTTCAACAACTATTGCTTCGAGCACCACGACCGCCACGACGAGCACAACTTCGATAAGCGCGCAAGTAAACCAGACGCAAGTTGAGATACAGAACCTGCTCAACAAAGACAAATTCTATCCATTGGTGATGAACTTCTCAAAGCTTTACAGCAACACAAGCTCTTGCACGCTGCAGTCGTATGACACCGCGTATGTTGGCTACTATGGAAGCACGCCTTCTGGAACGTACACATACCAGAACGTAAGCCAGTTCACACCATACAACATGCTTGAAAGCACCATAGGCCAGCACGGGCTGTACATAACTAACTTTGTGGCGCTGACAAGAAGCTCTTTCTACAACAACACATCGGCGCTGAAGATTACCATGAATGTCACATCTGGCATAATCACCAATACAACCCTTGGCGGAGTATATGCAGGGCTTAGCTATGCAACACTCCAGAATTTGTACAAGGAGGCCGTTGTCATAGGAGGCCCATGCGGCATATACGTTGCGCACTAAGCGCATATTTTTCATTGGGCATGTGCGCCCGTTGATTCTTGCTTGGATTGCATTACTAATGCGCGCATTCATGAAGAAAGGGAGATACTAGCTATTGCATGCCATTCACTATGGCACGACGCTTTTGCCTGCTTGCTTTTGCCTCGCAGATTTCGGCTTAACCCTTAGGGTGAACCAGAACCTGCTGCCCACGCCAAGCTCAGACTCGAATCCGATCTTGCCGCCGTGCAGGCGCACAATGTCCTTTGCTATTGAGAGCCCAAGGCCCGTGCCTGCGCCGTCCTGCTTCACAAGGCCCTTCTTTGGAGCCTCGTAGAACTTCCTGAAAAGCTTATGCTTGTCCTCGTCGCTGATGCCGATCCCCGTATCAATGACATCGCACTGTATGTATTTGGAGCCCTTCCTGTATATTTTAACAGTTATTCCGCCCTTTTCAGTAAACTTTATCGCGTTGCCTATGAGGTTCACGAAAACCTGTATTAGCCTGTTAGGATCGGCGTAAACCTTTGGCGCGTCGAATGCGACGTCCCATGCAAATGAGAGGCCTTTGCCTGCTGCGCTTTCCTGCAATGCTTTTATGCTCGGATTTTCGTAGAGGTCGCGCATATCGACTTCTTTCGGCTCAAGCTTCACCTTGTTTGATTCGAGCTTTGCGGCATCGAGAACCTGCTGTATTATGAGCATCAGCCTGTTGGCCTCATCTATTATTGTCAACACATAGCTTTTTTGCTCATCGTTGATATTGCCGAACTCGCCGTCATACAGCAATTTGGAGAAGCCCTTTATATTGGTAAGTGGCGTTTTCAGCTCGTGCGAGATGTTGTATATGAATTGCGACTTCAGGTCGCTGGTCGAATGCAGCCTTTTGAGCTGGTTCTGCAGGTCGCGTATTGCAGAATCCTGGTCCCTAAGCATGCGCTTCGTCTCCAGCTCTTTTATCACTATTATGTAGCTGCTGCTGTTGTCAGCGCCTTTGAATGCGCGTATGGAATGCGTTGCGGCTATGCGCGCGCCGCTCTTTGAAATTATGTCGGTATATGAATTGTTGACCTTTCCGCCGTTCCTCACATAGGTTATGTCCCTGTCTAGCAGCGATGGGTCTGCGTATATGGCCTTTATGTCCTTGCCGGCCATTTCTGATTTAGAGTAGCCCAATACGCTTTCCACAGGCATGTTCACGTCAATTATATAGCCAAAGTTGTCTACGGTCAACACCATGTCAGATGTGCCATTTATGAAATCGTAGAAGGCGTCCTTTATGTCAGAGAGGTACTTCTCCGCGTTTGCATTGTATACGAAAAACATGAACCCTCCGGCCCAACGTGATGCAATGAAGCGCACGTGCGTGGGCATCGCATTTATGTTCACAAGGTCAGTGAATCCCGATATGCTCCCATTGTTTAGCACAGACATGTTATTCTTAAACGCGCCTTTCTCACTGTCTATCACTAGGTCCTCGATGTTTTTTCCCGCCACATAGCCGGCAGGGTACCCTGTAAGCTTCTCTATGTTCTGCGTGGCTTCTATTATATTGCGCTGCTCATCAGTATAGACGAGCATGGACATTGGATCCTTGCTTATGGTCTCGCCAAGAGCATTGAATTTTTCTGCGCTTGTAGCGTCGCTAAGCGCCACATGCAGAAGCTTGTCGCTTATCTTGCTTGAAGAGACGTAATATATGCGCTTCTTTCCATCTATCTGTATTACTACTTTTGCTGTTTTGCCGGAAAGCCTTGCAAGCGAGTTAAAATCCATCCCGGTGAACTCATTGACCTTTGACTGGAGCAACTGGCGGAACTCGCCTAGCGCCGCCTTGTTGCTCTTCACTATGGTATTGTCGGTGGCCACAAGCAGCTGTATTGGTATATTGTCGAAAGCTCCGCTGAAATAGTTCGCCACTTTTGTGTTTTTTATCTTCTCGTAGCGGTATGCAAGCTCAAGGCCCATCGCGGAGGAGGCCATAGCTATACCGCCTACAATCTGCTCGTTGAATTTGTTCTCTGTTCTTGAGAGAAGCTCGACTATCATTGACGCCTTGCCGTGCAGATTTATCGGCAGCACCGCGCAGCTGGCATAGCCCTGGTTCCTGTAGCTTATAAGCTCCTGGAACGATGAGTATTCGCTTAGCTGGTTGTCTATGTAATACTTGCCTGTGTTGGATACGTATCCATGCAGCGTATTCTGCTCGGCGTTCTGCTCCACTACATCATTGTTTATCACATTTATCACGTTTACTGTATCAACGCCATAGATGCTGCTTACTGCGGCCTTGAAATGCCTTATCATCTCGTCCTCGCTCACGCTCGAGCTGTATATTGGCGAAAGCTCGCTGAGCAGCTTTGGCATAAGGTCGTCCATGTCGCACACCTGGCAATGCAGCAGATGCAAAACCAAACATTTTATAGTTTACCAACAAAATATATAAAATGCAGTATGCAATTCTTCTTTGCTTTGCATATATTGCATAGGTTGCACTTGGCGTTTTTGTCGCTGCGGCTTTGCATGAGATGGTAATCCAATGGAAGACAATGACTTCAGAGAGCTGTTTGACGGCATATACATGGTAGGAGGCAGGCTTGCAACCCTTAACCTTACAAAAGGCCGCAGAGTATACAACGAGGAGCTTGTAGAGAGGGACGGCAAGGAGTACAGGCTTTGGAACCCGTACAGGAGTAAACTTGCAGCTGCGGTGCTTAAAGGGCTCAAGCACATGGTGATAAAGAAGGGCAGCTCAGTGCTCTACCTGGGCGCTGCAACAGGCACAACCTCAAGCCATGTGAGCGACATTGTTGGAGCTGAGGGCAGTGTCTATGCAGTGGAGCTCTCCGAGAGGAACATGAGGGAGTTTATAAAAGTATGCGAAGCGCGTGCAAATATGGTGCCCATACTTGCAGATGCGCGCGATAGCTCTGCATATGAGCAGTATATCGAAGCATGCGACGTGATATACCAAGACGTATCGACAAGGGAGCAGGCCAAGGTGCTACTGGAAAACAGCAGATTCCTTAAAAAAGGAGGCACTGCATACTTCATTGTCAAGTCGCAAAGCATAAACATAAAAAGCAAACCAGAGAGTATTTATGAAAAAGAATTAAATTTGTTGAATGGCAAGTTTAAGGTGCTTGAGAGATTCGGGCTTGAACCGTACGACAGCCTGCACCTCTTTGCAGTCCTTGAAAAATTGTGAGCGCATGTTTGACTTTGTCAGATATTCAAGGCGTACGCCGAAGCCGACAGGCAGCTTCACATGCAACTATTGCGGCGCAGAAAACAGCTTTTTTGGCGGCATTGCCATATGCACAAACTGCGAAAGCATGACCAGCACATCTCAGCAATCAAGCGCGGGGCATGCATCTGCAATTCGAAGCATTAGAGCGCACAACAAAAACAAAGAATACGAAGAAAGCATAAAAGCTTATGACGTGCTTTTTGGCTTGGAGAAAGACCCCATGCTACTTTATGCAGAGGCCTTGACGTATATAGAATACTCGAATTATGAGGTTTCCAGGATAAGGTATGACAGGGAGGGATTCATGGAAGAAAACTCAATGCTTAACCATCATGCCTCTGAGCTTTCGGCAAAGGCAAAACTGCTGCTCGCAAAATGCGCAAGCATGATATCAGGCAGCGCCGTTGCAGGAGATGCAAAGGCTGCAGCATACCACCTTTTTCTAGCACACCTCAAGTTCGGCGACATCTCTGCTGCGAGGGTATCCATTGAAGGGATAAAAAAGCTGAATGACAGCATGCTCTACGAGTATGCTTCAATGCTGCTTGACAGCGAAACAGGCAATTTCAAGAGCGTACTGATGCATTCGGAAAAGCTCTTGAAGGCTAACTGGGAGCCGCATATTGCATTGTATTATTCAGCATATGCCCTTTTCAAGCTTGGCAGGATAAAGGATTCAAAAGCTATTGTTGCTTCGATAAGAAATGCGATAAAATCAGAGAATGCAGTGCACCTTATGGAGGCGATTGGGCGTAGCTGACTATTTCGAGATGAATATGAACTCCATATTTTTTATGTTGTCAGCTATGCAATAGCCGTACCGCTCCAGCTGCACGATATTGCCATTGCTGAGTGCTGCTGCATGGCTTTCTATGTATCCGGTGCTGTGCTGGATGCTGTTTTCGTTGAATGAACCGTCATCGTTCAGGGGACTGCCCGGAATTGTTATTCTGCATTTTACAAAGTTGCCTTCAGAAACCCACTGAAGCTTTTTTGCAGGGAGGCCGCCCTCGATCTTCTCTGCTGTGATTATGCCACCTTCATGCCCGGTTACTTTTATGTTGTACAGGTCTTTCAGCCTTATTACCTCGCCATTCGAAAGCTCAGAATCGCGCCTGCTTATGTAGAACGTTGAATTCACAGTATAGTGCCTTGAACCCATGTCAACAGTTGGGTGCATGCGGAGATCCACTTCAGTGCTTTTGGCGTTGCTTATGACAAGCTTCACCGGATCCTCAACATAGAAAAGCCTCTTTGCCATCGGGTCTATTATGCTCTTGTTTTCCGAGAGCAGCATGTCCATGCTAACCACGCTATCGACCATACTCATGCCGAAGCGCAGCACAAACTTCCTTATGGCTTCAGGCTGCACGCCGCGCCTGCGGAGCGCTGCTATGGTTACAAGCCTTGGATCGTCGTAGCCAGAAAGCTTGCCCTCGCTTATCAATGTGCGCAATACCCTTTTGTGGGTGACATTGTTCTTTATTACCAGCCTGGCTTCGAGATGCATTCTTGGCTTCCTGAGCCCTACGGCATCGAGCACCGCATAATACAGCTCATTCCTGAGCTCGTATTCCTTGCTCCTTATAGCATCAGTGATGCCATGGAGCGAGTCCATTATGGGCGTGTTGAAATCGTATGTTGGCCATACAATATATTTGCTGCCTTGCCTGTAGTGCACATGCTTCTTTACGCGCATTATGACAGGGTCGCGCATCACGCTGTTTTGCGATTTCATATCGCCTTTGAGCCTTAGCGCCGCTTCTCCAATATCGTGCTCTCCTGAAAGCATCGATTTGAACATCTGCATGTTTTTGTCAATGCCCTGATCCCTGTGCTCGCACTCTAGCATCTTGAATCTGTTGTCCTTTATCTGCTCTGGCGTGCAGGTGCACATGTACGCCTTGCCGTTAAGTATTGCCTGTTCAGCATATTTGTAGATGTCTTCTATGCTGTCGCTTGCGTAATATTCTCCTGAAAAGGTTATCCCGAGCCATTTAGAATCGTATCTTATCGCATCGACAAATTGCTGCTCTTCCTTCTCCGGGTTGGTATCATCGAAATAGAGGAACATCTTCCCGTTATATATCTTGGCGAACTCATCGGCAAGCATGGCCGCTTTTGCATTGCCTATGTGCATGAAGCCGTTCGGCTCCGGCGCGTACCTAGTTGCAAACGCACCGCTTACCGCGCCTTCAAGCACCATGCCCGGCTTTGAAGTTGCTGCTATTTTAGCTTTCTCTTCTGCACTAAACTCATCATTGTGCTTGGAGTACTCGCTGCTGAGCTCTTCTCTTGACATGAGGTTTACTTGCGACACTATTTTGTCAACTTCTTTTCTTACCTGCGCTACGTTACCCTTGTCTTCATTGGACAGCTTTGAGAGCACTTTCCCAAGCACGCTTGCCAATGAAGCCTTGCCGTAATCGATCGCATTTTTAACTGCGTACTTGAGTATTAGGCTATCAAGCTCACTTTCGTTCATTGGCACTCAACCCCTTCATACGTGCAGGTCAGGTTATTGCCATACACTGTGCCATTCGCAAAAACCAAGGCGGTTATATGCAGCGGTATTTTTGTGCCTATGGGTATTATGTTGCTCGATACTATTGAAAAATTTGTATGGGTAAGCGTGCTGTTTATCGGATAGCCATTAAAGTACAGCCTTACGACACTTGGGGCACGCACAAGGGCGGTGGCGGTCACCGCAGCAGTAAGGTTGCGCGCCTTGATTGCCTGGACAATGCCCTGCGCAGTCATATTGGCAAGATAGAGCTTGTATGAATAGCCCGATCCTATATAATTGCTGATTGAGCCGTTGGCAGACAGCGCAGAAAGCATTGCCGCTATGGATGAATTGCTCGTATTGCTGCTAAAGGCCACAGAAACATTTGAATAGCCGTATATTGTGGCATTTACGTAGTTGTTCGACACATAATATGTCTTCGCTACCACTGCTGGTTTTTGAATCACCGTAGTAGTGGCACCAGCAGTGTTGTTGTTGCCGAATGCGCCATATGAACTGAGGAACATGGCTGCAACTACCAGCGATCCCAGTAGAAACAGGACTTTCTTCTTTTTTTCGCTTTCCATGACAATCAGCATTTGGGCACTTACTATTTTAATCCTTTTATCGCAATTCCTTTTATATGTTGCTTTTGAAATGTGTTGGCTTTCTGCTATAATTTTTGTAACACTATCGATATTTATATGATTATACGTACTAGCAATGAGCGATTCATCCATGGCCCTAAGGTAGCGGTTTTTGCAATAGGTTATAAATATTTGCGGAAAAAGATATATAGCTATTTTGCATCAATGCATTAAGCGCAAATTGTGGTAGTAATTATGGCTTTCAAAGACGGGGATTTCCTGGAGATAGAGTACAGCGCATGGAATGCTGCTGACAAAGGCCTTGTGCTTTCTACAGATGCCGCAAAGGCAAAGGAAGCCGGCATATACAGCGACAAGGCACGGTATGGGCCTGTGCTCATAGTGCTTGGCTCGAAAAGCACGATAAAAGGGCTTGACAGGGAGCTAAGGAGCATGAACATAGGAGAGGTGAAGAAATTCACTTTTAAGCCAGAGGATGCTTTTGGTGAAAGGGATGAAAGCCTTGTGAGGGTGCTACCCCTATCGGATTTCAGGAAGCGTGACATAAACCCGTATCCGGGCATGAGCATCGACATAGACAACGTGCCTGCAGTGGTAAAGAGCATTAATTCAGGCAGGGTCGTGGTAGATGCAAACCATCCATATGCCGGGAGGGAGCTTATATATGAGGTAAAGGTCGTTAAGCAGCTTAGCACGCTTGAAGACAAGATAGGCGGCTTTGCCAATGCGTATGCCCTGGCTCCTACAAAGATAGAAATTGCAGGCAGTGGTGTCAGGATAAGCTTCAGCAAGGACGTAAACAAGGATGCCGATTATTTTGTGAACAAGGCAGGCATGATAGCATCGATATTCACATACGTAGACGGCGTCAGCACTGTGAATGTTGAAGAGGAATATGCAAAGCCGGCACAGGGCAAGCCTGAAAACGGAAAACAAGAGGAGCAGGAGCAATAGCAATTGCACAGAGCAAGCAACTTCAAGCCCTATGCATTTATTCCTTTATGTTGAGCGCATAGGTGCCATTCATCTTTATCCCAAGCTTCTTTGCGGCATCTGAATTCTCAGCATTCATTACGATGATGTACCCGCTCCATTTTGTGGTTAGGTCGGATGAGCCGCATATAGGGCATACCGTACCGTGGCTTATTATGAGCCTGCAATGCTTACAAGCCTTTTCTTCCATATAATATCACTTTTAATTGTATCTGCATGAATGATGTGCGCTATTTCTTTGCGTGGCTTTTGCCCTTGGGCTTTTCTTTCTGCACGCCCGAAGAGCCTCTTGAAAGCCATTCAAGCTTGCCAAGGCCTTCTGGTTTCATTGTAAGCGCTATCTTTGAATCCTTTACAGAGCTCTTCATGCTTACTGTGGATATCTTTGCGTATACAAGGTCACCTTTCTTGAGATTCTTGCCGGATTTTTTTGAAACGAAGGCCTGCGCCTTCCTGTCGAACGAAAGGAATTCGTTGAGTATCTGCGATACGTGGACAAGACCATCCATAGGGCCTATCCTGACAAATGCGCCAAACTCCGCTATCTCTGTGACTTCGCCTGCAACTACCTCGTCAACGTATGGCGCATATGTAAGCAGGTCAAACTCTACATCATGATGCGTGGAAGGATCTCCGGGCATTATGTAACCATCGCTTATGTTGCGCACGTTATTCACAGACAATATGATGCCCATGTCCTTGTCGACCTGCCCTTCGTATTTCTTCTGAAGCAGAGCCGCAGCTGCATCATTTATGTTCATCGTAAAGTATTCAGGAAGCAGCCTGAAATTGTCTTTTATGGAATATATGTAATACAATGGATCACCCTTCAGATGGCAGCGCATGCGGCACGTGCCTGATTTCAGGTGCAGATGCGTGGCTAAAATGCGCTTGCTATAAGATAATGCCACAAAAGTTATATAAGCCTTTTCAATTCTTGCTGTGCGTGCTGACGAAGGCGCGAAGGCTTCCGCTTATAGAGAGCTTGAACACCCTTACCCCTGTTTCAAGCAACCTTTTCGCAAGTGCTGTGTCATTTGTAATTACAATTGCCTTGATGGGCCGCGCATTCGCAACTATCCACGAATCCACATTTGAGCTACTCCGCATGGGCACGACAGTAATGCCATGCAGTGAGGCAAGCGCAGCTTTAGCATACGACCCTTTCTTTCCAGAATTGCGCGCCTTTTTAGTTAGCTCGCGAATCGCTCCGCCAGGAATGAGCAGCCGTGCACCGTGCCACCGCTTCCGCGCTATTTCGAATACGTCCTTCATGTTCTCAAAACCGAACAGTATGGAGCTTGTATCGATTATTATGCTGTACATGAGATCACCGCGCAGTCATTTGTAATTCTTGCGCTTCAAAAATTCCAGCAGAACTACAGCTTGGTTGTGCTTCGTATCTTTAGTGCTGTATACCAGCGTCACTTCATTATTTGCGTTTATTATATCTATCAGTTTCTGCACTGCTTTGTTGTCGTGAAGCTCCTTCAGGTACCTCTTCCGGAATTCCCCCCATTTTGAGGTGTCGTGGGCAAACCACTTCCTCAGGTCGTCGCTCGGGGCTACGTCCTTGAGCCACAGATCTATATTGCGTGAATTTCGCCTTATGCCGCGCGGCCACAATCGATCTACAAGAATACGCACTCCGTCAGTTATGTCAAATTCGTCGTAAACACGCTTCAGTTTTATCATTGATTTTATATTACAAAGCAACGTATTTTAAACCTTGCGTGAGCCACAACGCAGCACAAAGCCGCAAAAAGCAGCTGTAACACGCACATGCCATTGTGTTTTTATGTCAGTGCCGCAAAAGCGCAAATTATCGAAAGTATTTTAAAACTAACATGCACATTACTTATCGAAGGCGACAAGGTGTATTGAATGAGCATTTACGAAAAACTGGGTAAGGTATTCGGAGTTTCAACGAAGGAGATAGATGTTGAAGAGTACATGAACGCGGCGGAGATGGAGAACGTCGACGTAATGCACGAGCCTGCAGACCACTACATAAAGCCAGTAGCATTGCAGACAGAAAGCGATGCAGAGCTCATAAAGAAAGAGCTTGGCAACAACAATATTGTTCTAATGAACATTGCCGAGATGTCCAAGAGGCCAAACACTCTCAAGGGCATTGTAGACGACCTCAAGGCGTACACGGAAAAGATAGATGGCGACATCGCGAGGATAGACGACGAAAAGATACTCATAACGCCGAAGAAGATAAAGATAATAAAGTCGAAGAAAACGCCAGCAAAATAATTGCGCAATTATCTATTTTCTTGAGAGCGCTACTGCTAGCGCCCTCAGCTCCTTTTCAGTGGGCATTGACCTGCTTATAATGTGGCTAAAAGCCATCATCACCGCTTCCTTGTTCCTTATGCGCTTGTTAGAGTATACAAGCTCGCGGAAAAGCATATTCACGGATTTTTTTGTGCGGCTTGTGGCAAGCATGCCCGCTGCACTATAGCCAGGATTGATTGGGAGCAACGCGTAAAGCAGTATCGCGAGCGCATGAGAAACATTGAGCACAGGATATGCCTTGCTTGTTGGTATTGTGACAACGGCATCGCATTCCTCCATTTCCTTGCCAAGCAAGCCTATGTCGTCACGCCCAAGGAGCAGCAATATGCTCCTTGCATTCTTGTAGCTCTTTGCGAACGCGTTCGGCGTGTATATGTTGTAGAATGACCTTTCTGATTTCTCCCATATGCCGGTGGTGCCTACAACAATGTTTGAGCCGCTTGCTGCCTTTGCGGCGCTTATGCTGCCAACTTTCTTGGCGTTCTCCAGTATGTCGCGCGCGTGCTTCGAGTACATTATGGCCTTTGCGCCAAGCGGCTTGCAGCGTGGATTTATAAGGTACAGCTTTTCTACTCCAAAATTTTTCATCGCGCGCGCTATGTAACCTAGGTTCACCTGGTACAGAGGCTCAACAATAGCTACGCTTATTTTTGCATTGGATTTAGCATCAGGCATAGCTTATCGCCAATATTGTCACTATTGTAAGCATGTTCACCAGCATATGTCCTGTTATTGATGCGTAAAGCGATCCTGTCCTTTTGAATACGTAGCCGGCCAATATGCCGAACACGAAGGCCGCGGCCACCTCTGATATTGAGGCATAAGAGAAATGGAGCAGCGCAAATATCAGTGCGCTTGCTATTATGCCGATCCTTGGCACTAGGAAGCCCCTGAAAAGTATCTCCTCGTCTATTGGGGCTATTATGAACGAGAAGAGCAAAAGGTACAGGGGCATTCCTGAAAGCAGCTGCTGCACATGCGTGGGCAGCTGCACCCCAGTTATTTCGGAGAATATTCCGAACCCCAGGCTCAGCAGCAGTATTGCGGCAAAAAGGCCAACACCTATTCCAATATTCCTAAGTGTGAACTTTGACTTTGAAAGGCCCAGATCGCTTATTATTGATCCAAGTGTCTTTTTCTTAAAAAGCAGGTACGTGAATACAATAGATGGCAAGAAGAGCGAGAGGTATATTGTAGCGTTTGCAGAAGAGAGCCTGCATTGCAACGGCATTGATGCAAATGCTTCGGTGCTGTATTGAAGGCACCCCATTGCGTAATAGTTGTACTGCGAGTATATGAGCGCAAAAATAAGCGCCACTGTTATGGCATATGAAGCATACGATATGTATGCAGCGCTCCTTGAAGCTTTTTTGTAACGCGCACTGCGGCGCGGCACTGCCTTGCTGCGTGTAGCCTTTATATCATCACCTGATCCCGACAAGATGCCCATAGGCTTTGGCCATGGGTAGTTTACTTCTTTTTGAATTCTGTGTAGCCGCACCTTCCGCACGTAAACCTGTCAGCGTGCTCGGCCATGCGGGAATTGCATTTCGGGCACATCTTCGGCGGCTTGTACTCCTTTACTTTCTTTTCTTCTTTGCCTTGTTGCTTTGCCATTTGGATCACCTCACTTTTTCGCTTCTGCTGAATTTGCTTCCTTCTGCGCTGCTTCTACCTTCTTGCCGCGACTGAAGAGGTACTTGAGCTCATGCTTCTCCATGTCCTCCTTTGACTTGTATACATGGAGAGTGCCATTGCTGCGGCTTACCCCAAACTGCTGGGATATGCCCACAATCACAGCATAATCGGGATTTACGTTCAGTTTCTTGCACAGCTCCTTCAGCACTTCGCCCTTCTGCGCGGTAGGCCCCTCTGAAACTACCGAAAACTCTACCTCGCGCCTATTGAAGTAAGTACTCTGCTTGTCAGATATAACCTGTATCTCCATCTTTTCACCAATTTAAAGAGCATTAACTCAATATCCTTGAAAGGATTCTCCTGCCCATTGCCTCAAGCACCTCTACTTCGGCTCCGGCATTCACCTTTCCTGCCAAATCGGGTGGTATGGGCAGCTCGAACACGTCGTATGTTTCTGTATCCATAAGCTGGGCTACATCGCCCTTCACTGAAACCACTTGAGACTTTGCTTTCTTTATCACAGGCGCTTCTGTTTCTGCGTCGCTTGGCTTCAGCAGGGTTTTCTTCTGGCCATCAAATATGCCTATCGCGGTAACGCGCATCTTTGCAGAGCCATGCTTTCCGGGGGAGCTTGTCTCTATGTCAACAACCCTGCACGGTATGTCATCTATTATTATGAAACGGCCGACCTTCACGTCTTTCATAGATATTATAGTCTTTCCCTCTTCTACCATATAAACACCACTGACAAGCAGCAATGAATAAATGACATGTTAAGGTATATATAGATTTCTCAACCGTGCGCAAGATGCAATAAAAAGAAGAAAAAGAGAAATAGTTTGCTTAGATGCTCTCTATGCTCTTTATGAAGCTCGTATCCACAGCACTTGCGTTCAGCCTGGGTGCAACCCCGAGCCTTGGCTTCACTCCTGTCACTATTGACATGACTTTTATCGTGTCTGTGAGCTCAGGCAGCAGCCTTGCGCCGAATATCACGTTTGCCTTTGGATCAAGATCAGCAGTGACACCTTCTCCTATCTTAGTCGCTTCCTCTATTGTAAGCGATTCGCCGCCTGTCACATGCACCAGAGCGCTCTTTGCGCCGGTCATGTCAACATCCATAAGTGGATGCTGCAATGTGGTGCGCACCGCCTTCTCGACCTTGTCGGTGCCGTTGCCGTAGCCTATGTTTATCACAGCCGTGCCTGTGTCGCGCATCACGCTCCTCAAGTCTGCAAAGTCAAGGTTTATCAGGCTTGGCAGTGTTATCGTATCTGCTATGCCTCTGACTGCGTTTGCCGCTATGTTGTCTATGAGCTCGAGGGCCTTGTCCATCTGGAGGTTTGGCGCGTAGCTCAGCAGCCTGTCGTTCTCTATGACAATTGTAGAGTCGGCGTTCTTGCTCAGCTGCTCGAGGCTCCAGTCTGCCTTCTGCTTGCGGCTTCTTTCAAGCGAAAACGGGTACGAAACGAATGCTACCACTAGCGCTCCTGACTCCTTTGCGAGCTGCGCTATGATTGGAGCTGCTCCGCCGCCTGTGCCGCCGCCCATGCCCGCGGCTATGAATATCATGTTATAGCCTTCTACCGCCTTGAGTATGTCTTCCCTGCTCGCATCTGCGGCTTTTGCGCCGACTTCTGGAAACCCGCCTGCGCCAAGTCCCCTTGTAAGCTCCTTGCCTATGAGCACCTTCTTGTCTGCCCTTATTATGTTAAGATGATTGGCATCGGTATTGATTGCAATAGTAACTGCGCTCTTTATCCCGCTTGCATGCAGCCTGTTCACCAGGTTGCTTCCCATCCCTCCGGCACCCACAACGGCAATCTTGGGGGTGAAATCCTCATCGCCTTCCATTCCATTCATCGCACTCACCTAAACAAAACAAAGATGGGCGTTTAGCCCACCACTTCAAGGTCCGAATATGGCTGTGCGCGCTTCTCTTCCAGCTTGCCCACTATGCTCGCTCCCTTTACTCCAGTAACTATTGCGACTATTTCTATCTGGTCGTCATAGCCTGGGATTATGCGCGCGCCCCATTTTATGTTAGCCTTCGGATCCATGCGCTCCGTTATTATCTCTCCAGCCTTTATCGCGTCGCCTATTGTCATCTCTGCGCCGCCCGATATATGTATCAGAGCGCCAGACGCCCCTTCAAAGTCAACATCGAGAAGCCTGTTCTTCAGTACTGACTCTGCAGCTGCACCTACCTTTTCAGTACCCTTGCCGCTGCCTACTGCTATGAAGCCAACTCCGCCATTGCCCATAATGGCTCGCACATCGGCAAAGTCTATGTTTATCAGGCTTGGCTGCGTTATTGTCCAAACAAGCCCGCCTATTGCTTTTGCAAGCACCTCGTCTGCAAGGGCAAATGCCTGGTTCATCGGCAAGTTCGGGACAAGCTTTACCAAGCGGTTGTTGTCAAGTATTATCACGCTGTCGCTGAACTTCCTGAGCTTCTGTATGCCCTCTTCGGCCTTCACCTTCCTGACCCTTTCTAGGTCGAACGGGTATGTCACGACAGATATTACTATCGCGCCCTGCTGCTTCGCAATCTGCGCTGCAACCGGTATCGAGCCGGTGCCTGTGCCACCGCCCATGCCGGCGCATAGGAATACAAGCTGGGTGCCGCCGAAGACATCTTCAAGCATCTGCCTGTCAACCTCTGCTGCCTTCTCGCCTACGCCGGGTTCGCCGCCGGCGCCTAGTCCATGGGTGAGCGTCTTTCCTATAAGCACTTTCTTTATCCTGTCATCAATTATCTTAAAGTGTTGAGCATCAGTGTTCACTGCAACAAAATCAGTGCCTTTTACTCCTGCCTTGAGCAACCTGTTTACTATGTTGCATCCAGCACCACCAAAACCAGCAGTTACTATCTTTATCTGCGATGAGCTAAACAACTCATTCGACTCCTTCGGTTCTCCCAATATCTCATTTAGTCCGTCCGCCATAACGATCGCCTGTTTTAAAATTAACTACTAACCTTTAAAAGCCTTTTGCTTTTTTTGCTAGTTGATGAATTCCTTGTATTGCAGTAAACGTTTTGTACTTAAGGCAATTTAGTATATCGAAGTATATAGTATCATGGTAAACATTTGCTACAGTGATAAACAGATATATTTTAAAGTATACGAAAATAGATTAGTGTATTAGCCGTATTTTAACGTCGTAAATTTACGCGCAGTGCGGCTATTTGCTCTGGTTGAAGCTGTATATTATGCCGCCCGTGTTGCTCATTACCACATAAAGGGAAAAGTTGGAATGTGATGCAGAATATAAAACAAGCCACACGTTTGAAAAAGTCCTGTTAAGCGCGGTGAAGTTCCGGTTGCTCAGTTCAGGCATGTATCTCGCACTTACATCAGTATTTGCATAGCCATATTTGTCAACATATGCGACTATTGGGTAGTAGCCAGATGTGTAGGATTTCACTTGGGCAACATAAGGAGAGTTAATTATGTAATAGGGCGCGCTTGCAAGGCCGCTTATGGTGCAGTTGAGCGACGTGTAGTTGTTTATTATTGTAGGGAGCAACCCGGAGCCAGGATAGCTGAAGCTTTCTATTGAGAGCGCAGGGCAGGCCCTTGTGGCATTTTCCACTATGCTTGCAACTATGTACCAGCTCTGGCGCTGTTGGCCGATTCCTGCAGAAAGGTTCTCCCTGCTCACATTGATTATGCTTATGCTCGCACCTGGAAAGGTGTTGTTGAGCTTGCTCATCACAATGCTTACCGCCTGGCTCTCGCTGTATTGAGGCACAGATATCGACTTGAATAGGAACAGCGCTCCGATTAGCGCTATTAGCACAATCGCGGCAATGCCAACCCTTACCAGCAGGTCCATACTATTCCTTTAGCTGCTAAGAATTAAAAATATATTGTGACAACATGGCAGGCAAGCATGCATATCATTTTATTATTTTGCGCTAAAATATATGCTATTGAAGTTGTTTTTTCATGAACGGAAGAAAAGGCATTGCACTTGCTCTTGTCGTGCTTGGCATTGCGCTGATAGTTTTTGCCGCTTATGCCAGCTGGCTTGGCGTAGCTTATCAGGCCGCGGTTGCAATAGTAGCCATGGTTGCAATAGGTATTGCCATGAAAAGCACGCTGAAGCTTCACGGCGGCTATGGATTCTACATGATAGGGGGCAAGAGCGGCATAGGCGCAATAGACCGCATCTCAAAAAACCACCCCAAGCTGTGGGAAGCGTTCGCCACATGGGGCCTCACGATGGGGCTTGGCATACTTACTTATTTCATCCTGAAAGGCAGGATTGACAAGCGCGTCTTTGTGCTTGGAATAGCATCTGCAGTACTTATCTTCATTTTTGTGCTGCCTTATACATACATGGGCCTCAGCTTCATAAATGTGCCGCAGCTGCAGAGCGAAGTTGCCGCAAGGAGCCAACAACCTATTAGCTACATCTACTCTTACATCATACTTGCCATACTAGCAATTGCAGGCTTTGCCGGCTATGTGATTTCTGTGATAATATACAGCGCAGGGCTCATACTGGCAAGGCTTGCGCACATACTGTACAGCTTCTCCATTGGAGTTCCGGCTGCACAGGGCTTCCAGAACCTCATATCGGCATTGCCCATAATACCAGGGATTGACCTGCCACTGCTTGCGGGGCTGCTTTCGCTCGCGATACTGCTCATAATACACGAGTTCAGCCATGGCATACTTGCACGCATCTTCAAGGTAAAGCTGAAATCGATAGGGATGCTCCTCTTTGGCATAATACCCATAGGCGCGTTCGTTGAGCCTGATGAGAAGATGGTAAAGAAGCTAAGCGCGCAGAAGCAGACAAGCATCTTCGCCGCTGGCATATCTGCAAACTTCGTTGCTACGCTTGCCTTCTTCGCACTCACGATGCTCATGGTGCTCGCGCTGGATCACGTGCTTACCTACAACGTTGTCATTACAAGCACTATGGCCGGCTATCCGGCAAACAACATCATTGCTCCTGGAACGATTGTGTACAGCTGGGACGGCCACATTGTCAACAACACAGCCACTTTGGAGAGCGCTGCGGCGCAGGACAAGCCGGGAAGCATAGTAAGCCTTGTAACAAACAAGGGCGCATACAAAATAAAAGCCATCGCAGATCCAACCAACAGCTCAAGGGGCCTGATAGGCGTGGAGCTTGCGCTGAAGCCAAACACAACTACCCCAATAGCGAAGACTACCTATTTCCTGTACATGCTGTTCGCGCTTTCGATGCTGCTGAATTTCCTTGTTGCTGTGGTGAATCTGCTTCCTATACCGGGATTTGACGGCTGGCAGATCTTCAACGCAAACATTAAGAGCAAGAAGGCGCTCAACGCGCTTGCAGCGGTAACGCTCGTCGCTTTCGTGATAAACTTCATACCGCTTGTTACATTCCTGTGATTTCTGCAATGGCGCAATGCGCAAAGCACACTGACAAACATATTTATTTCTTTTTTTGATAGTATTTGTGATAGCATGCACAGGCAGGCAGTGCACTTAAGGCGCAATAAAGCCCAAAGCGCGATGGAGTACCTGATGACATACGGCTGGGCAATCCTGATAATAGCGATCGTGCTCGCTGCGTTGTTTTCTCTTGGAGTTTTCAATCCGATGGCGTATGCGCCAAAGGCTCCGCCGGGCGCATGCCAGGTCTTCAGGCCTAATGGCCCTGGAACAACCTTTTACATAAACCTTGAGGGGATATGCAACGGTGAGTTGCCACAATATACCATGGCTTTTTCAAATACTTCTGTACACGGTGTTATAGTACAACAGTCACCATCAATGAGCACTGCTTGGGGTGGTGGTTCATGGACTATAGCAACATGGTTCAAAGAAACCGCGTTACTGAATGCGAGCACCGGCAGAGATCTAATAGAAGAGAACACTGGCTGCACTTCGGGCTTGTGGGTTGGATCATCTTCAGTGACACAGTTTTCTGTGTTCACAATCCAGTGGTATAGTTCTGGAGGTGCCTGTACTAATGAAGGTGCTGTAAGTGCAGGATATGGTGGCCTCCCTTACAACACATGGCTTTTTGTGGTTTCAACTTTCCATTATAATCCAGGTAACAGCTGGGTTGCCATATGCGTAAATGGCGTATGCAACAATTCAACATGGACTTCAGATAGCCCATCTGATTATGCTCAATACGGATTTACATTTAGCATAAATGACAATGACTGCTGTTCTGTACGCAGCCCTGGTGGAGAGTTAGCAAATGTGCAGCTCTATAACACCTCTCTTTCACAACAAGAGATTCAAGCTCTCTACCGAGAGGGCATAGGCGGCGCACCAATAGATTTGCAAAACCTTGTTGGCTGGTGGCCTCTCAACGGCAACGCTAATGACTATTCAGGTAATGGCAACAACGGAGAGCTTAATAATGTTGTACGGTTCGATGGAAACTGGTATCCAGATTACACGCCACCGTAAACGAATTAGAATGTACAGTACTTTGATGAAATGCGAACATCACGTGGGAGCACATCGGGAATGCAGTAGTAAAAGCCATACACACAAGCGCTTTACTGTGCCTGCTTGAGCTTGCCCACCTTGCCGAAGTCTATCGTGGAGCCGTAGCCTATTGCTATCGCATGCATCGCGTTTATGTCTACATGCTTGAATATCGGAGAAAGCAAACGCTCAGGTGGCTCGAGCAGAAGGTCTGTGCCACTTGCGTAGAAGCTCATCGCGGGCAGCACAAGCAGCGGTATTGACTTGAACGAGCCGAAGAGGAAGCAGCGAAGCCTTTCCCTCCTGTCTATCCTGTTTGTTACACCTATTGAAGGATGCTCGTGCCCCATCACAAGCATCTTTATACCCTTGCCTTCTATCTTTGGCATCTCCTCACCGTGGAAAAATAAGTACTTTCCTATTACGGCCTGCTGCCTGTACACATTTAGCTTGAATGGTTCCTTATAGCGCTCCACAAAATTGTCGTGGTTGCCTTTTATAAGGTACAGTGCTGCTTTCTTTTCCCTTGCGAAATTTATGAAATCGTAGAGCTCGTTGAACTCGTCTGGCTCAACTGTTGAAAACTCGTTCTTTATGTCGCCGTCGATTATGATGCTGCGGGCATGAGTTTTGTCAAGGGCCTTTGTTATTAGTTCAAGAATCTTTTTTAGGTTCACCTTTGGTGC
This sequence comes from Microcaldota archaeon, assembly GCA_021816895.1. Taxonomy (GTDB): domain Archaea; phylum Micrarchaeota; class Micrarchaeia; order Micrarchaeales; family Micrarchaeaceae; genus JAKAWW01. The sequence goes on from JAKAWW010000001.1 coordinate 807,593, forward strand.
GAAGATGCCGCTCTTTGCAAGATATGCTTCGTTGCCAAGATGAAGATCCGCTACGACAATCGCATTTATGCTGCGTATGAACGCTATCGGCAAGCCTTCCAATAGCTCTACGTCCTTGTTCAGCATCATCTACATGCCCTCAAGCCTTTCCATCACAAGCTTGTGGAGCTTCTGCAGGTATTTCCTGCGCTCCTTCATTAGTATCACATCGGCGCTTCCAAACGTAAGCATTGTATGAGAGAATGGCGACGGGACAGGAGTTCTTATGAGCTTTGTCTTTATCACTCCGCTGCTCATTCCTGAAAGCACCTGCTCTGCCCTGCGCATGTCCATTGTGTCTTCCAATATTTCCCTGTAGGCTTCCTTGAGCACGGGAAAATTTTTGTCTATCTCCTCGGTAGCCTTTAGCAATAGCTGCGAATTGATCTGCTGCTTACCCACGCTTATCTTCCAGCCCTTGTAGTTCCTGAGCACCATGAAGCTCCTTGCTGCGACATGCCTGAACTTCCTGCGCATGAGCTCGGTGCGCCTTATGTTCTGCTTGAGCATGAGCGACATGCCCTCATGCTCCACCTCTGATATTACATCCTTGATGTTGCGCTCCGTTATCTTCTCGCCTTTTGGCAGGTTGAAGACGAAGCCGTTGTCACTCACCATTATGCTTATGTCCTCGTCAAGCATCTCCGCAAGCTCTATTGCAAGGGCTCTTGAGAGCGCATCGTTCACGCGCCTTCCGAAAAGCGCGTGGAATATGAGGTAGTTGTTGCCCGTTGCAGGGTCATGCGATTGCTCTACAAGCACGTACTTGTCGCTGGGAACCTCGCCTGAGAAAAGAACCTGCTCCATAAAGTAGTTTGCTATGGCAAGCCTTGCCTTCCTGTCAACAGGCATTTCAGCAAGGAACCCGTCTATGTCTTTAGGGAGCTTCTTGAATGTTGACATTGATTTCAGGCTTACGTGCTTCTTTATGAGCGAGTAGAGCTTTGCCCTGAATTTGCCTATCTCTATCGCAAGCTCATAGCTCAGTGGCAATTGCTCGGAGAACCATGGGGGTATGGTAGGAGCTGAAGCCTTCGCTTCGCTCACGTAGCAGCTCATGCCTCTCGAATTTTCGAACTTGTAGAGCCGGCCACCCAGTGTGAAAATATCGCCATGCTTGAGGTGCAGCAAAAATTCTTCCTCTATGCTGCCTATCCACTTCTTGCCCATGTATACATTGACTGCGACCTCGTCGGGTATGGTGCCCGAATTAAGCATGTATATCACTTTTGTGAGCTTGCCGCGCCTTCCGAACATGTGCTCCTTCTCATCGTACCATATCTTCCCATAGACATGCCTGCTCTCCAAGCCAACATAGCTGCCTGCAAGGTAATTCAGCAAGGCGTCAAAATCATGCCTCTGCAGGTTGCTGTACGGGTATGCGGTCTTTATCAGCTCGTATGCATCGCTGTCTTTCCACTTCATGTTCAGGGCCATGCCCACTATGTGCTGCGCCAGCACGTCAAGCGCGTCCTTAGGCACGGTGAATGAATCAAGGTGCTTTTTAAGCGCTGAATCCACCATGACAGCGCACTCTACCATGTCGTCCCTGTTAAGCACGAGAAGCTCCCCTTTTGCGACAGAATCAAAAGAATGCCCCGCCCTGCCTATTCGCTGCACCGCCCTTGTTATGCTCTTCGGAGAGCCGAGCTGCACAACGTTGTCTATGGTGCCTATGTCTATTCCGAGCTCCAGGCTTGTAGACGAAACGACGCACTTCAGCGAACCCTTCTTCAGCAGCTCCTCCACTTCCAGCCTGGAATCCCTTGAAAGGGAGCCGTGATGTGCTGCTATCTCCTCGCCGTACTTGAAACGCTTCTTGAGGTTGAACACGACGCGCTCAGTGCCGCTCCTTGTATTGGTGAATATCAGCGTTGTCTTCGAGCTTTTTATTATATCATTGAGCTCCTTGTAGATTGAATCTTCGACTGCCTCGTCTTTCGTGTAGATCATGTCCCTTACAGGGCTTATCACCTTCACGTCAAGCTTCTTGCTCCACGAAGCATCTATTATTGTGCAGTCGTTCGCCTTGCCATCCTTGAAGCCGACCAGGAACTTCGCCGCTTCGTCCAACGGGTATAGCGTCGCGCCCATCCCTATCTTTGTCAGGTCATGGCCAATGAGACCTTGCAGCCTTGCGACAGAGAGCGACAGATGCACGCCGCGCTTGTTGTTGGCGAGCTCGTGCAACTCATCTATGATTATATATTCAAGGCCCTTCATGTGCTCCATGAAGCGCTCCGAATTAAGTATTATAGCAAGGCTTTCAGGCGTTGTGACAAGTATGTTAGGCGGCCTTAGCAGCTGCTTGCGCCGCTCGCTCTGCTGCGTATCACCTGTTCTAACTGCTATCGTGACCTGCTTTGCTGCACCCGTTGCATTAGAATCGCCGCTTATCATCTCGTATATCTCGCCAAGGGGCTTCGCTAGGTTGCGGTATATGTCGTTGTTGAGCGCCCTGAGTGGAGATATGTAGATGCAGTATATCCTGTCCTCAAGCTTGCCCTGCATGCTGTAATCGAACAGCCTGCTTATTATGGAGAGGAAAGCGGAAAGGGTCTTGCCCGAGCCTGTCGGCGCGGTAATCAGCACATTCTTCTTCTCGCTTATCAGCTTGAAGGCGTACTTTTGCGGAGGGGTAAGCTGCTTGAAGTTCTTCTTGAACCACGCCCTAACATAAGGATTCAGCACGCTTAAGCTCTCCGCATCTGGAAATGGCTTGCTGAGATACTCGAACATCACTTATAACCTCTTGCCTTTTATATGCTAAACAAACAGTAGCATTAAGGATTAAGAAAAAGAAAGATAAAAAAGTGCCTGCAGATTACTTGTATATCGATACATACTTTGTGCCTGTGTCATCAGTTATGTGGATGCATTCGCCCTCGCACTCTATCAGGCATGCCTGGCACAGTATGCACGCGCTCCCGTTTACCGCAACGGAGAGCCCTCCGCTCTTGCCGTCGTTGTCAGCTGCGAAATGCCTGTGGCCGTCGTTAACATTTGACCACTTGTCAACTATTGCCTGCTCTGTCTTGCCCTTCCATTTTGCCTCTTCCGGAGCGGTATCGGCATTTGCGCCCCCGGCATCAGGATTGTCCGGTGTGCCCCTGCCTTTCATCTCGAACACAGCCACGGGGCAGACGTCCTTGCAGTGCTGGCAACCAGTACATTTGGTCTTATCAACATATACATCCATTGCATCACCAATAATGCGCTCTTACATTTAACATATTTAAATTGCTTTCACTTTTTTCGTGGTACTTGCAATCACAATATGCTCAGCCGAACAGGCTTGCCAATCCGCCAGCTGCTTCCTCTTCCTTCTTCTTTTCGTCCTCTTTCGACTCCTTTTCCTTCTTCGCTGCTGGTGCTCCGACCTGTGCCTGTGGCGCTGCTTGCGGTGCTGGTGCTGCCTGGGCATTTTTTATTATGTCCTTTATGTTTACTCCCTTCAGCGATGCCACCACTGCCTTTGCCTGCGCCTCGTCTGGCTCCATGCCAGCAGCTTTGACTACTTCCATCAGGTTCTTCTCATTTATCTCCTTGCCTGCTGAATCAAGGAGCAATGCAGCATATATGTATTCCATTTCTTTCACCTTTTAGTATTAATCATCAATGCATTTAAGCGTTGCCTCCGCCTGCGCTTCCGAGCGCCTTTGCCTGTGAGACTGCTTTTTCTATGAGCTTGTCCGTTATTCCATTTGCATATATGTTGGCACTTACGCCCAATGCGACAGCACCGGAATACGCCTTGCTTACCATAGAACTTATAGTATACGCGTTTATTATATTGGCAGAGAAGCTCAGTGCCAATGCCTTTGCAAAAGCCTCGTAAATGTTTGCTAGTGTGGTCTCCTTTGTGATTGACAGTGCATTGCTGCCAAACATAATGCCGTTGCTCATTATTGCGATAGGGGCTATCATTGCGGTAAAAGGCTTCACGCCGAGCATGTGAAGCGCCTTAGCGACCTGCAGCGATATTGAATCGCCTTTCTTCACTACGACCTTGTCGCTTGCTATGATGACCTTGCCCTTCTGTATCTGGACGTCTATGCCTGCGCTTTTAAGGTCCGTAACTGCTTGGCCGGGCTGCATGCTTGTCTCGCCTCCCTTTATCTCGACGTCGCTCGTAGCCACCTGGCCAGGCTTGGCCTCAAGCATTATTGACTTTGCCTTGAACTTTGCATTAAGCTCAAACGGGTCCTCGTTGCTGAGTATTATCGCAGAAGTGCCGGAAAGCTGCGATGCAAGCTTCTTTGTGCTTTCATTTGATTCCAGAATGCGCAGCAGCAGGCTCTTCCTGCCTATTATGAACCTTGCCTCGCTGCGCATGCTGTTTTTTGCTGATTGAAGCAGCCGGTCTGGCACGCTGCTCAGGTTTACAACGCCTACGGTGCGGTAGCTTTGAAGCTCTTTTATTGCCGCTTCTACGAACCTTATCTTTTGATCCTTGTTCAGCATCATTACCACTCTATATAAACTTCAGGGGCTTGCTCATGGTGAGCTTCACATATGCGGACTTTATGTGCTGCCTGCCTACTTTCTTTGACAATTGCGATATAACTTCATCGATGTTCGATATGATCTTTTGTATGTCCATCTTTTCTGAGCCGACGACACAGTGCACTGTGGGCAGGTACTTCCCCTTGCTCCTTATTGATATGGAGCTCAGCGAATCGCTCATTGTCTTTTTTATATCGCCCATCAGCGGCCTTGGCATCCTGTTCCTAGGTCCGAGGAAGGTTCCGAGAACCTTTGCAATCTGCGGCATCAGGCTTGGCTGCGCGAAGAGGTTGCTCGAAAGGAGCTCCCTCATCTTTTCCTTCTCGGTTGATATTGTCTGCAGCTGCGAGCTCGGTATCACTTTTATATTGAACTCTGAGAGCCTGTCTACGATACCGCGGTCGTCCGCAAACACTATTATGCTCGACTCCTTGCCGCGCCCGTATGGCAGCTTGACGTCCATGTTAATCCTGTTGTTCTGCTTGCTGAAATCCACATCGAAGAAGTTTATGGCGAGCTCTACGCTCTGGTTAAACTTGCGTTTGCCCTTGTTCTCTTCTATAAAGCTGCTTATCTTCTTTTGCGTCTCTTCGTCCATCTTGCTCCCTCCTGCAAACTGCAGTGCAACGGGAAAAACAGATTGCGATCTGTCTTTGATTGCGTGTAAAATTGCTAAAGATATTGACGCATAAAGATATTTAAACATTGCTCTCATGCACAGAGCATGCAGAGCTGCGTCAATGCATAGCAATATGCGGATCTGGCGGGAGTTTCATTGCGTATGCAATTTTGAACCCGCAACCACCCGGTCCGAAGCCGGGCGCGCTGTCCAAGTTGCGCCACAGATCCCTATCTACTTTGGGACGCAAATAATAATAGCTGTTCTCTTTTCTTTTCGGCTGGTTTGCTTATTCGAAAAATTAGTCGAATAATGCATTATGCATTATCTTTTATTGGTATGCCGAACTTGTCAAGCGTGGTCTGCTTTATGCGCCCGATGGTAGACCAGTAGCGCCTTATGTGCGGGTTGAGCCTGCCCTGCTTGTAATCCTGCCTTATCGCCTCTATGGTCTTTGCATCGCTTGGATATCCAGAGCCTATGTCTATTTTCAGCTCGCGCTTCAGCTTCTCTATGTCGGCATCGCGCGATACCTTGGCTATTATGCTTGCTGCTGAAACTACAGGGTACTTAGAATCTGCCTTGTGCTCCGCTATTACTTTTGTAGCTTTTATGCCTTTAGGCAGGCTCGCCCTTATGCCGGTTATCTTGGTCGGCTTGGAGCTTGACATGTTGAACCTTATCCCGAATTTCTCAGCTATCACATCGGGAGAATCAAGGTATATCTCACTTATCTCGCTCTGCATCATGTCGAAAAGCCTGGCGAAATGGGCAGCCTCTAGCTCGTTGAGCGATATGTGATTGCGCATCGCATCGTTTATCTCATCTGGCGTTATGCGATCAACCTTTATGTCAATCGCTATCTTGCTTATCTTTCCGTAAAGGCTTTTCCTCTTCTTTGCGGAAAGCATCTTGGAATCCCTTACGCCTATTTCGGAGAGCTTGCGCTGGTGTTCTTTTTTTACTGCGACAAGGCTTAGCACAAGCGGGCCTATTACGGCACCTCTGCCCGCCTCATCGCCTCCGCAGATTATTATTTTAACCACCGCCGCGACATTATGCCTCGACAATGCCTTTCCTATCTACCATTATGTAGTCGTTTACTGCTGTAATTGAGTTGGCCGGCACCTTTATCTGCCCGTCCTCTGTCTTCATCCTTCCGGCGAGGCTGCTATCAAGATTGGGCTCTATCATTATGTTTATAAGCTTGCCAGAGACCTCGCTTATTTCAGCGTCGATGAACCTGCCGAGATCGAACCCGTCGCTTGTCACAACCTTCTTGCCAACCAGCTGTTTTGCAATAATATACTTCACCATGCTTACACCTTTAGTCGCTCTAATACTTATTGATAAGAAACATTAATAAAATAATGCTTTTTTGCTTTTTATTGAAGATTTTGTGCTTTTGCATTTTTTATCTCATCAAAGGCGCTTTTTGCCACATAACATGTGCATATGCTATTGATATTTTGTCGACTGCATGCAACCGCGCAAAAGAATTTGCCGCTAATTTGCAAACACCTTGTTAGTGATGCCGAAGCGCCCTCTGCGCACCATGTCGTTCATCTCAAGCTTCTTCAGCACCCTGTGCACCTTCACTTTCGAGAAGCCTGTACGTATTACCAGATCCGACTGCAGTATACCTCCGGGAGATGACTTCACTATGTCGAGCACCTTCCGCTCATCTTCGTTGAGGGCCATGTTGATTATGCGCGTTTTTATGCGCTCCCTGTGCGCCTGCTCTACAGACCTGAAACGCCTGTATGATTGCGCGCGCGCAAAAGAGTTTATCGTAGAGCCCGCAAGGACAAGCAATATGCCGCCTATGAAAGGCAGCACGAAATCGAAGACAACCCTTATGACGCTTGCACTTAGGTCGTTTATTGTGTGTATCACTATGATGTTCTTGTAAAACGCTATGAGCATTGTGAAGCCCGTTATTATGGATATAAGGAGCAGTATTACACCCACTGCGATTAGCAGTATGGCGAAATTAATGTAGTGCATTTCGCTAGAAGCCATGATTAATGTTACACATTCAAGGTTTTTAACATTTTTGAAAAGCGAAAAGAAGAAAACTAACTGCACTCACTAAATCCGCACTTGGGGCAGGTATAGCAACCTTCGCTTGCAATCATTACTGTACCGCAATCGGGGCACTTGTGCTCCTTGTCAGTGGACAGCGTGTACGTCTGCGCCCTGGCCTTTATCATTTCGATGCTTTCAGGAGGCTCGTCGGCTTTTTCATGCTTGCTTTTAAGCGTCTCGAGGCTCTTCTGGCCGGTAGGCGAGTACGCCTGCAATACCTGGGTGCTCTTTGAAGCATCCCTGTACACCGTTATGCCCTTGCAGTTAAGCTCGTATGCCATTGTGTATACCTTGTCTATGTCTTGCGGCGTAGCCCAGTTTGGGAGGTTTATTGTCTTCGATACTGCATTGTCAACATATTTCTGGAACGCAGCCTGCATCTTCACGTGCCACTCAGGAGCGATATCGTGCGCAGTGACGAACAGCTTCCTCACCTCTTGCGGTATCTCCTCTACATCCTGTATGGACATCCTGCCCACGATCTTCTGCATCAGTTCATCAGAGTAGAAATTGTATTCCAGGGCGTATTCTTCAAACTCATTGTTCACTTCTATGAGGTTTGAGCCTAGGCTCTCCTGCACATTCCTTGTGTACACAACTGAGAATATGGGCTCTATGCCCTGCGATGCGCCTCCAGATATTATGCTTATGGTTCCTGTTGGCGCTATTGTGGTTACCGTTGAATTTCTCAATGGCTTGTAGCCGAGTCGCGCCCATATGCTGTTGCTGAATTCCGGAAACGGCCCGCGCTCCTCTGCCAGCTCCATGCTCATCTTACGGGCGTTTTCTGTTATGAACGACATTACCTTCTCTGCAAGAGCCAGCGCTTCATTGCTGTCATACCTTATGCCCAGCCTTATCAGCATGTCCGCCCAGCCCATCACGCCAAGGCCCACGCGCCTTATCGCTTTGGTTACCCTCTCTATGTCTGGCAGCGGGTATGCGTTGGCATCTATAACGTCGTCAAGGAATCTTATTCCGAGCCTTGTTATCTTTTTCAGCATGTCCCAGTCTATTTCATAATGGCTGTTCTTCCTGTTCAGCATCTTGGAGAGGTTTATTGAAGCAAGGTTGCACGAGTCATATGGGTACAGCGGCTGCTCCCCGCACGGATTGGTCGATTCTATGGGCCCAAAAGAGGGCACAGGGTTCGAATAGCTTGAATTCATCCTGTCTATGAAAACAACCCCCGGATCGCCGGTCTTCCATGCCATTGTTACTATAAGGTTCCATACCGCCTTGGCGTTCAGCCTTGCGGTTACCGTGCCATCCCTTGGATTTATAAGCGGATAGTCGGTGCCCGCTTTGAGAGCGCGCATATAAGAATCGGTTACAGCAACAGAGATGTTGAAGTTGCTTAGCACGCCTTCGCTCTCCTTTGCAACGATAAAGTCAAGTACATTCGGATGGTCTATCCTGAGCACGCCCATGTTGGCGCCGCGGCGCTTTCCCCCCTGCTTGATCTCCTCGGTTGCTGCGTCAAACACTTTCATGAAGGATATTGGCCCAGAAGCAACGCCATGGGTAGACCTTACTATGTCATTTGCAGGCCTTAGCCTTGAAAATGCAAAGCCTGTGCCGCCGCCGCTTTGATGTATCATTGCTGCATATTTTACCGCATCGAATATCTCAGATATGGAGTCGCCGACAGGTATTACAAAGCATGCGCTGAGCTGGCCTTTGCGCGTTCCTGCGTTCATGAGCGTAGGCGAATTCGGCATAAAATAGAACTTTGACATTGCATCGTAGAACTCTCCGGCGATGCGCCTCACTTCCTCGTCGCCCTTGCCGTAATTCCTCTCGGAGCTTGATATCGCGTTTGCCACGCGCTCGAACATCTGCTTCGGGGTCTCTATTATCTTGCCTTCGTCGTTTTTGAGCAGGTATCTTGCAGCCAGCACAGTAAGCGAGTTTAACGGCACCTTCAGCTCATCGGTTGGTATTCCTAGAGAAGCGCGCAGAGCGCGCATCTGAGCGTGCTTGCTCCTATACAGGATGTAGGCCTTGGCAACATTCGGATCGCTTTTCATCAGCACCATTTCTATTATATCCTGTATCTCTTCCACGCTCAACTCGTCCTTCTTCAGGTTTCTTAGCTCCTTTACCACGGTGCTTGTCACTTCCCTTGACTTGTCGCTATTCTGCTCGTCCGCATTTTTAGGGTATATTTCGGCAAACGCGCTATATATCGCATTTTCTATTTTCTGAGTGTCAAACTGCACCCGCTCCCCGGTCCTTTTCACTACAAATTTAGGATAAAAATTTTCATCTGCCATCAAACCCGCCTCCAGCGCTATCTAAATCATAATTAAACTTTAAATAGCTACATGTAGGTTTGAACTAAATCTTCTACAAATACATATAGCAATGTAAAGATTTTGAAGCATGCGGTATTTAAATCATCTTGGCGCAGAAAAGCAATTACGAGAGAATCAGTCAACTGAATCGCATTCTACGGTAAGATTCTTCTCCAGTGCGCCCCACGCCTGCTTGAGCTGCTCGTGCATTGACTTGTCGACATTGAAGAAAAGCCAGTCAAAGAATATCTTGTCCCTTGCTGGCTTTGACATCGAGCCAAACGTGCGTACAACTTCCTGCACGTCGACGTTCCGTATGTGCTTCCAGTTTGATTTCCTTGCACTCTCGAACTCATCTTTCAGCTCCTGCGCAGCAGAGATAGGAGCGCCTTCAGATATCCTTTTATAGGTCTGCCACGAGAATGAAGAAGAGAATGAAGCAATTAGAACCCCGAGAGCTCGCAGGTTAAGTTCGTCTTGCGCGTATTCCGACTCATTTTTTGCTTGAAGTTTATGTATGCTGTTTGCAATGACATCGTAATTCATTAAGTTATACTTTATCGGCATGGGGATACACGCCTACAACATTTTGTAGATGCGTATTTATGTGACAGGTATAACATTTGCGCTCAAAGTATAATAACCTATCATTGCACATCGCACTTATTACCATGTTGCATAATGCAACACTATATAATAAAATGCAAAAAATATTTAAATTGTTTTAGCGAAGCATATCTAGGCAAGTTCTTTGCGATGGTGGAAAAATGAAGATATTCAACATATTTGGCAAAAAGGATGCTGCTTCTGATCTCACGGCAATGCTGCCGTACAAGCTTTCTGTGGAAATGGTCCCGTACAGGATTTATGCCAACAGGAACAGCTCTGCCACAATGATGGTCAGGCTGCAGAACAACACCGGTGAGATACTGCTTACCTCGCTCGTAGCAGAGCTTCCACAGCAGCTGGGCTTTGACGAGCTCGGGGTCTCAAAGCAAAAAGAGGTGCGGGTTGGGGAGATAGCACCGCATGAAGAGAAGGAGATAAAGCTTGACATATACGGCGGCCTGAACTCGGATCCCGGAGAGTACACAGTATCGCTTACTGCAATAGCACATTACAGGGATTACGGCCACGTGCTCAACGCCGTCAAAAAGCGCACTGTTGTAAACGTAGTTAAGATGTGAGTGGTCACGCCTCTTTTTTCGCCTGCTGGACCGGCTCGTTCAGGGCGGCATATGCACCATTCAGCATGTCAGCAAGCTTCATGCCTTTTTCCGTAAGCTTCACAAGCTTTATCTTGCCGTGCTTCTCGCTTGTCGTTATGCCGCGCTTTTCGCACTCCTTCAGGAAATTGCACGTATGCACGTATGTGGCTCCGGCTGCTTTTGCAAGCGTAGATATGTACCACCCTTGCGCGCTGTCCTTGAGCGCAAGTATTATGAGGAGCTGCTTACGCTTGAACAGCATCTCGCTATCCTGTTCGGGCTCGGGCTGTTGATCGGCAGCTTTTATTGGCTTGTCAGACCTTTCTGCTTCTGCCATAGTATAGCCTTGCAGGCAAAATATAAAAACGTTTTAATATATGCCAGAGCTTAGTGCAGATGCATTGCGATGCAGCACTGCAAGATTTGCGCCCTTATTCAGTATCTTGTGGCACATCCCTACACGGAAACAAAAACTTAAAACTAGACAATCAGACAATTGCCACGACATCGCAGCTGTCCTTGCCCACTACCATCTCCGCCTCATGCTGCGATACTATTGCGCCTGAGCTTTCTACCAGCACGGGGTAGGAACTTATTGCGCCTGCGCGCATCAGGTCATGTAGCGATGAGTAAAGAGCGAACCTGTCATTAAGCACGCTGCCAAGCCATCTTGCTGCAAAAGGCTCTGTGCTGTACTTTTCCATAATCGCCTTTAGCAGCTTCCTGGAATTTTCCATACGCACATTGGCGCTCTGCTCAAACTGGAATATCTCTTCTGCATCACCCTCAACTACAATACCCTTTCCGTTTTTGAGCGTTGCAAAGGGCTCTATTGCGATGAGCTGCCCTTCTTCCAGTGCAGTGTCGTCGCCATTGTCATAGTTGGGTATGAAGATATCAGCATGCAGGTTGTGCACACCAACGCCGTGGCCGCCGAGGTTCCTTATGGGCTGGAAGCCCTTTGCCTCTATCTTCGCGCTTATCGCTTTTCCTATGTCACTCACGCGCGCACCTGCCTTTACCATGCTTATCGCTTCGTCAAGTGCTTCTTTTGTTGCTTCAAGCATGCTTGCGTGCCTGTTGTCGCTTGCTGTGCTTACAGTAAGTGCAACATCACCTAGCAAGCCGTCCTTGGCCGCGCCGAAGTCCAGCTTCACTATGTCGTTTTCGCCGAACGCAAGCTCATCGTTGAGCGATGGCGTATAGTGGGCTGCCTGGCCGTTTATCGATATATTTATGGGGAATGCGAAATCGAAGCCTTTTTCTGCAACATGACCTTCTGCTGCTTTTGCGACATCTATGAGCTTTGCGCCTGGCTTTATCATCTGCGCTGCTATATTCAATGCTTCTACTGATGCATTTCCTACCTCTTTCAGTTTTTCAACGTCTAGTTTTTCCATTTTATCACAGCTTCCTCTGCTTGCCCGAGCCTGCAAGCTCCTCCTCGCTCAGGTTAAGCTCCTTCAGTATGCGCATTGTGGCAGGTATTACCTGGTGGCTTATGTAATAGCTGGCATCATAGTCTTTTGCAAACTCTGCAAGCTCGGCCTTTTCCGATATCGAAGAGCCGTGCTTTGTTATTACATAGCTTATGACAGAATGCTCCATTTCTTCCCTCTCCTTCAAGCCGCTGCGTATCGCCTTCTGCGCAGCTGCAAGCTCCGGGGACTTTGCGTCATATGCATCAATGCCCTTCCGCAGCTGCGTGCTTATGGCAAGGTCGCTTATCGGGACATTGCCCTCGTTGAGCCTCTGTATTGTATCTTTAACAATGGACACTGCCTTGTCTATGCTTCCTTCCTTGAGTATCGCTTCTAGCACCTTCCTTTGAGTTTCCCTAGCTATATTTGACCAGTCCCTGCGTACGAGCTCGAAGCCCTTGATTTTTATTCGCCCCGATTCCGAGATGAGCGCGTATTTTTTCTTGGCGCCTGATTGCTCCTTCGCCGTCTTCTTGCCCACGAAGACACCCCTTGTATAGAAGTCCTCTAGCTCAAGCTCCATAGATTCAGGAAGCTCCTTGTTGAATCTGCCCATGAAGTTTATCACGTCGGCCTTTGTCTTGTTTCCAAGAAGCACTACAAGCGAATCAGTATCGCCATATATGACTTCGAAGCCAGCGGCAGAGGCCTCGTCCATTGCAGACTTTATGTACTGCCTGCCATATGCTGTTACGCTTGCGGCGCAATCCCTGGAATACCACCGCGACCTTGCGTAACCGAGATAGCCGTAGAATGAATTTGCGGTAATCTTCAATGCCTGGGACCTTGCAGCCAGGTTCACGTTGTCAGGATATTTCTTGTAGAGCTTCTTCACCTCTGTCCTTTGGTCTATCAGCTGCTTCAATATTGTTGGCATTATGCTCTTCCTAGATTTGTCAAACCTTGTCCCTATGGGCGATTCATAATAGTCTTTTGCGCTAGGATTTACAGAAGACGGATCTATGTTGTGCGATATTATTATAGAGGGATACAGCCCCCTGAAGTCGAGTATGGCAAGGTTGTTGTATATGCCAGGATTAGGTACCTTCACGTATGCGCCCTCTATGGGGTTTGCAAGGCGCTGCCTTATGTCAGATTCGTTGGGCTTGTTTGGTATGATCTCATTGAAGTTGTAAGCATAGCGCATCAGCAGGAACTCGACAAGCTGGCCTGTTGTGGAAACGCATACGTCGCTAAGCACGTCATAGGTTGTCTTGCTAAGCTCTACCATTATCGGTATGAATGTGTCAAATACTTCGTGCAGCGCTTCAGAATCGTTGAGATTGTATATGGCAAGCTCCTTTAGCTCTTCTGCGCTGCCGTCCCACATTTTGTATATGTCTTTCTTCTCAACCATCACCTTCTTCTTTGAGCTTACCGCTTCGTAAACGGTCTTAAGCTTGAAATCGGTGAACTTGAGCACCTTCTCGGTGGCGCCGACAGTAGCGATAAATTTCGCTACGTTGTACATGTCGACATGCACCCTCCCGGATATTTTTACCCTTTCCAGCAGGCCATGGCTTTCTATGTGCGTGTCGCCTTCAAACCTGCTCATGTTGAAGCTCACACCGATTGCCTTGGCCCTTTCAAGCATGTATTTTACATCGAAATTTGCAGAGTTGTACCCTGTTACGATGTCTATGTCGAGCTTGTTGAGAAGCTCTGCAAACCCTTCGAGCATGCTTTTCTCATCATTGGCAACGGTTACATGCTCCTCGTCGATTTTTTTGTAGGTTATAACGCCCCTGCCCCTAGTTCCATTCGAATTGTAGGAATAGCTTATCATCAGTATAGGATCCTTTTCAGGCCTGGGCTTCACCAGCGGGTTGTAGACTTCTATGTCGAAGCATAGGACATTTAGCGCTATGTCCTTTTCTGTGCTTGACTTCTCTATCGAAGATAGCTCCAGCTTGCCTTCTCTTTTGCGGGCGCTTATGCGGTAACTTGTGAGGGGCGCGATATTCGAATCTATGGCGTAGCGCTTTGCGAAAGGTATGTCGTGCTCGTAGCAATTGCCAAGCTGCTGCATTGCAGAGCTTAGCTTAGGCACAGCCGAAGGCAGCTTTGTATATATACGGTATGCTTCAACAGTATTTCCAAAAAGCTGCCTCTTTTCTTTCTCTACCATGGTAGGTTTGACCTGCTTGTTGTTGTCTATCGCGTATACGCCCATTATTTCATTCTCGCTTACGCTCCTTTCCGGAACGAGGTAAAAATAAGGCCTGAACTTTGCATCGAATATCTCATACACGTGGCCGTCTTCGCCCCTTACGGCAAGCCTTATGAAAGCAGAATCGTTCCTTATTATGTAGTCTATGTCAAAGATGACTCCATTTATTGATATGAGCTCTGAAGGATCATTCCCTGCATTTTGCATGTCCATAGCCACCCGCAGTATATGCAACATCTAACAATGAATGTAAAAAAGTAAAAAGGAAAAGGAAGAAAAGAAGCAATTTTACTTCTGCTCGGTCTGATCCTGTATCTTCACGCTGCTTACAACGAGCGGCGGTATCAAGCCAAGAGAGTATGCGACAAGCGTGCCAGTTGCGCTGCACCTGAAGTTTAGCCCGTTTATTATTTCTTCTGCGAGCGATACTGGAAGCATGTGCTTTTCATTCCATCTCTTCAGCACGTCGTTTATCACTTCCTTTGATTCCTCCACTTCAACTTCGCCAGCAAGCTTCAGATGGCCTATGCTTTTTGCGTTCTTGTCATCGCTGCCGGCATAATCAGCAACAAAAGAATAATTTACCTTCAGCTTGGTTCCTTCTGAGCTGACCGATTCGAAGGTTGTATTAAGCCTAGGAAACTTTTGCTTTGCCAGCGAGTCCACGGAATCTATCTTCCCTTCTACACTCAGTATTGAGAATCCTGTTATCATTTTATCACACCTTTTATGCTAATACCCCAAAAGGAGATAAAGCCTATCTATATTAAGAATAGAAAAACTTAATAAATATTAGGTATGGCCTTTGCTACACTACTTTAGCTCGGCGAGCATTGTGAGCTCGCGCCTGTTATGGGGAAGCTTTTTGATGCGCACACTGCTGCATGCGCTGCCTATGCTTTCCGTTACGCTGCTTATGTGACCGCTTATATCGTAATCTATGAGCTTTATTGTCATTACCACAAGCGAACCGTGCTTCATGAAAGGCAACAGGCTTTTCATGAATGAGGCGCTTTGCTCCGGCGAGGTGTTGGCGTCTATGAACATAGCGTCAAACTTTGGCATGAGCCCAATAATCCTTAGGCTTTCGGCACAGACAGGAAGCTTTATGTGAACTAGCCTGCATGTTTTTGAGCATTCTGCTATGCTTGCATCATTGTCTTCGCTTATGCAGTTTGCGCCGCTTTTCTCAGCGCTGCTGGCAGCACTTGAATCACCATTTCTGCACACTACAGCCATGCTGCCGTGCGCTTTAAGCTTTTCATAGCGCAGCAGCGCGCCGTCAATCGCTATTACATTGAATCCATTCGCAAGCAGAAAATCAGTCCAGCCACCGGGAGACGCGCCTATGTCTAGGACAACGCCTGACCTGATTTTGATTCCGAAAAATTTGAATGCTTCATCAATCTTGTATTCAGCCCTGTTCAGGAACGCAGCGTTGGCGGAATTCCTGAAATAGTCGAGACGCATGTTGCTGTCTAAAATGCCCATATACGCAGTGCTTCCGGCAAGCACTATCCCGACCTTGATTTCTGGCGTTTTGAGGTCGGCCTTGAAGCCCTGTGCCTCGAGTGCACTGCCGAGGCACACCTCGATTGCTTTTGCGCTGTCGCTTATTGTGGATCCTATTCTTTTCACCTCTAGCATAAAGCGGGCATTGCCATGCCTGCCGATTATTTCGGCCAACGCACTTACCATATCGCCGCACCGCGCCGCGTTGACAACGGTGCTAACCTCCATTATCGAGCTTACGTAGATTGATTTGCTTATCGCATTGCTTACGGCACCGTATGTGGCGTCTGCATTTATCAATATGATACCATGTTCCATGTCAGCGCGTATCTTTGCATTGTATTGCTTCAGTGACTGGCGCAGCTCGCCGAGTTCAGCATTTATGAACTTGCTGTCGTTAAGTGCAAGGTACTGATTCATCGCATCACTATGTTTATGATTTGATATCAGTAGCAGTTTGTATAGCCAGTTTAGATATCTATCAGAGAAAAGATTATAAAGAAGTGCTTATCAATTATATAAATAGGGCATGCTTGCTAGCGTAATGCGTTACTGGGGGATCAGATGTCGCTGAATGATATGCTTAAAGAGTCAAATATCTTTGCCAACAGGGAAGTACTCTCGCCGCATTACATACCAAAGAAGCTGCTCTTCAGGGAGAAGGAGATAGAGAACATAGAGAGGGCGCTGGCACCTTCGCTCAAGGGGGAGCGCGGCAGAAACCTGTTTGTATACGGCAAGACGGGCAGCGGCAAGACTTCATGCATGCGCTATGTCATAGAAGAGGTAAAGAACATACCAAACACAAAGGCAAAGCTTTCATACATAAACTGCCGCATATACAATACAAGGTACAGGGTGCTGAACAAGATAGTAAGCGACCACCTGCCCACTTATGCAAAGAGGGGCTACGGCGCTGTCGACCTTTACGAGAAGCTCACGAGCTGGATAGAGGAAGACAGCAAGATACTTGTTGTAACGCTTGATGAGGTAGACATGGTAAAGGACCTTGACGACCTTGTATATACTCTTACAAGAATAAACAGCGACATAAAGGCAGGCGGGGTAACGATCATAGGCATATCGAACAAAGTTTCGTTCAAGGAAGACCTTGATCCAAGGAGCCTTTCAACATTGTATGAGAATGAGCTGGTTTTTTCGCAGTATTACGCCAACGAGCTCTATGCGATACTGAAGGACAGGGCTGAGGAGGGCTTCAGGCATGGGGTCATTGAGGATGACATGCTGCACTTCATTGCAGCTACTGCAGCAAAGGAAGGCGGCGATGCGCGCATAGGGCTGAAGATACTCACTTCTGCTGGAGAGATCGCGGATCGCAAGAGCGAGGCCAAGATAACTATAGAAGACACCGAAGAAGCAAAGAAGATAGCCGAGAATGACATTGTGTACGACGTGATCGTGACGCTTCCAGAGCACCAGAAGCTTGTCCTATACTCGATAGCGCTGCTTACCGAAAGCGGAGGCGCCTACAAGAAACTTACAGACGGCGTTGACACTTACATTTTCAGCGGCGAGGTATACAACAGGTACAGGAGCCTTTCAGAAAGCATGCGCAAGGAAGTAAAAGGAGAGCGGTGGTACAGGAAGTACCTCTCGGAGCTTGAAATGCAGGGGCTTATAGTTGCATTTGAATCAGGAAAGGGCATACGCGGTCACACAAAGCTGATAAAGCTGCTTTATCCACCGCAGAAGATAAAGGCGGCTCTCGAAAAGGACATTTTCGGCAGCCAGAATTGAAAATTGGTTTCATGGACTATTATGACATTGTAATGGACTCCTGCAGCTTTCCAAGCGGATTTGAACATGCGCTTGGATTTAAGAGGGTTTTTGTTTCGGGCAGGGATTTTGAGCCGGCAAATACAGACAAGGGCGAGGACGCAAAAGGCAGATTGGCGATAGGGCACAGCTCAAAAAACCTTTTGCATGCTGCAAGACGTTTTGCCGTGGCTGTAGTGCCGATGAATCTGGGGCTCGACAGGGCGTTTATCGAAACACTGAGGGAGAACTCTACGATACTCATCATACCTTTAAGTGTGACATACGGCGCTAGCAGTGACTTCGCGCTTTCAACCAACATGCATCTTGCAAGTAAGATGCTTGCATACGCCAATAAGAGAAAGGTACGCGTCGGCTTCGCAACAATGGCGCGCTCTTTTGAGCATATGGAATCTTATATGCAGCTCATAGAGCTTGCGAAGCTTATAGGAGCAAGCGAAGATGAGGCGCGGCAGGGCATTAGCCTTGCAGGAGATCTTTTCGGAAAATAATGGTGGGTAATGCTTTGAAAACTAAATTCAGGTATGTATTGGTAAGGTCGACAACAAGCCTTGGCACCATTGACGAGCATGAATTCAGCAAAGGGCTTATGCATTATATAGGCGCGACAAACTATTTCAAAGCCAATCCCAGGGTGGTCAAGAACATTGACGGTAATTCATTCATAATGAAGGTCAGCCTTAGCGGTTATAGCGCGCTGATCGTTGCGCTAGCGCTTATGAAGCATGTCAGCGGCAAGGAATGCGGGTTCTTTACCATATATGCTTCTGGCACCCTGAAGGCGCTGGGCAAGCACATTGGCACGCCAGGTACAGAAACCCATTCAAAAAGTTCAAATGACGTTGATAATTTTGCCAATAATAACAACATATAAATATTAGGAAAACGCAAACTGATTTTGTGATTAAGATGCCGATTAACTACCTTAGGGTTAAAACTGGTGAAGGATCCAATGAGGGCAGTGAATGTAGAGATTCTTCGCAGATGCTCAGAAAAGAAAAATTAAAGGACAATTTAACTGCAATATTTGGCACTTCGGCGTTTACCATACCAGCGCCATTTCTGGCACTTTATGCTGCAAAAGGAGACATAGTAGGGGCGCTTGCTGCGTTATCTATCATAGTTGCTGGTACTGTTACATTTGTAATACGGCCCAAAGCCTTTGTCATAAAAACATATAATGTAAGCACCAAGGAATGACTCTGTAATGTATTTGCATCTTTCTTTGCAATCAATGCCACATGCCATTACTTGTTTTGCAGGCCTGCCTTGCACGTGCACAATTGGAATATCGCACTACAAGGCAGTTAATGCCAAACATTATAAAGATTTATGTTGAATACTAAATAACCTTAATGCGCATTACGGGCTAAAGGCGTTTCTTTATTGTAATGTTTATATACAGGTGAAAATATGTATCCAAATGTGCAAGCATATGACAGGGGAGTAATGTTCAGCCCTGACGGCAGATTGTTCCAGGTGGAGTATGCAAAAGAAGCAGTAAGGAGGGGCGCTACTTCGATAGGCATGATTGCCGACGATAGCGTTGTGCTGATAGCGCACAAAAATATAACAGAGCCGCTTGCGATACCGAGCACAATACACAAGATTTTCATGGTAGATTCTTACATAGGCGCGACTTACAGCGGCTTCGTATCTGACGGCCTTCATGTGATAAGCGTGATGCGAAACAAAACGCAGACGCACAGGATGCTTTATTCAGAAACAGAATCGGTAGAAACGGTTGCAAAGGAGATATCTGAAGAGATGCAGATGGCAACACAGTACGGCGGCATAAGGCCATACGCGATATCTGTGCTTATAGGAGGCATAGACACGCACCCTAGGCTTTTTGAGGTTGAACCGGGCGCTTCCTACCAGGGCTACTTTGCAGACGCAATAGGCTCAGGCAAGAAGCTTGCAGAGGAGATACTCATAAAGAGCTACAAGCCAGAAATGGACCCTGAGGAAGCAGTAAAACTGGGCATAGGCATAATCAAGAAGGTAGCGGAGACAAAAATAATGCCTGAGAACATTGATGTGTCTGTAATAACAAAGACAAAGGGCTTCGAGATGTTCGGATCAGAAAAAGTAGGCACATACTTATAAATTTTGGAGATTACATGCCTTCGTCTAAATCTATAATAGTAAAGCTGAGCAAAAGCGGCGAAGAGTTCGAGATCCTTGTTGATTCTGAGCTTGCATACGAATATATAACAGGAAAGAGATCCGACCCCATGAGCGTGATAGAGGCGGAAGAGATATTCAAGGATGCGCGCAAGGGGGAGCGGCAGAGCGAAGGCAACATCAGGAAGGTGTTCGGCACTACAGAGCTTGCCAAGGTTGTCGAGTACATACTGAAAAATGCAGACATACCATTGACTACGGAACAGAGGAACAGACTGCTCGAGGAGAAGAGGAAGCAGATAATAGACATAATCGCCAAGAATTCCATAGATCCGAGGACCAATGCACCCAATCCACCATTAAGGATAGAAAACGCCATGAAGGAAGCACGTGTATCGATAAACCCTTTCAGGAGTGCAAGCGAGCAGATAGAGGAAGTGGTTAAAAAGCTCAATGTTTACATGCCAATAAAATTCACAACCGTGAAGATAGAGGTAGTGATACCCCCAGAATTTGCAAACAGGTGCTATGGCATACTTAAGCATTTCGGCTTGAAGGGGGAGCAGTGGCTTTCAAATGGCAGCCTTGAAGCCACTGTTGAGTTTCCTGCGGGCATGCGCAACGACTTTTTCGACAAGATAAACGGGGCGACGCAGGGCATGGCGCAGATAAAGATAGAAAGCTGAGAGCATGAAGCAGATCGTTTTACCAGGAGAAAAGGTAGACTCAAGGGACAGGCATAACATATATGTAGAGCACAGCACCACATATTCTAAGGTTATGGGGCTTTACGACAAGCAGAACAATTCGATAATACCGCTTGAGGGCACATATGTGCCGCACGTCGGAGACAACATAGTAGGTATAATAGAATCTGAGAAGAATGGCGTTTATGAATTAGACATACAGCATTTCGACAGGTGCCTGCTCATATCTGACAGGCATGATGAACTGATAGAGAACGGAGAGGTAATAAGCGCCACGATACGCGATATAGAGAACAAGAGAACCATTATAGTTGAGATGCCGCGCAGGCTGCGCGGGGGCGTGCTCATTCAGGTAAAGCCCACAAAGATACCAAGAATCATAGGCAGGAACGACACCATGGCAAAGATGATAAGCACTTATACGGGCACGCACATTGTGATAGGTATGAATGGCCTTATATGGCTTGACGGCGGAGACGTGCCGCATGCCATAGAAGCCTTGCTGCGCGTCGAAAGAGAGGCCCATGTAGAGGGGCTTACTAACAGGATAAAGCTCATGCTAGAGGAGTGGAAGAACTCCACAAAAGGGTAATTTGATGAAAGCTAACAAACCCGAATTGATTGTAGATGGAAAAAGATTGGACGGAAGGGGCTTTGGCGACCTCCGAAGCATAAAGATAACCGCCAACGTGCTTGACAATGCCGATGGATCGGCATACATAGAATGGGGAGGCAACAAGATACTCGCAGCTGTGTACGGCCCTAAAGAAGTGTTTCCCAAGCATTTCGCAGACCCCACAAAGGCGAGAGTGAAATGCAGGTATTCGATGGCACCATTCTCAAGCCTTGAAGAGCATGGCAGGAGCGGCCCTAACAGGAGAGCGATAGAGATATCGAAAGTTACCACAAACGTGTTCGAAAACGTGATCATGCTTAGCGAGTTCCCTGGCAGCGAGATAGATGTTTTCATAGAGGTGCTGCAGGGAGACGGCGGCACCAGGGCTGCAGGCATAACAGCTGCTTCTGTCGCCCTTGCAAATGCGGGCATACACATGAAGGACCTCGTCTATGCGGTATCTGCGGGCAAGATAGGCGAAGACATAGTTATAGACCTCAACAAGATAGAAGACAACTACTCTGACTGCGACATGCCGATGGCGATAGCACCAAGGAACAATGACGTGCTATTGCTGCAGATGGACGGCGGGCTTTCTAAGGAAGACCTCAAGAAGGCGGTATCGATGGTCATAGAAGCTGGCAAGAAGATAAGCTCGGTGCAGAAGGAAGCGCTGAAGAAGGTATATACGGGCATAGCTGAAAAATACGAGAGCAATGGTGTTTGAATGGATGCAATAGATGTTATCAAGACAAAGTATGTGAGGGAGCTGCTTGCAAATGGCAAGCGGGAAGATGGCCGCAGCATTAATGATTTTAGGAGCATACGCATTGCCAACGACATAGTAAGCAGCGCAGAAGGCTCAGCTCAGGTTGACCTTGGAAGCACGCGTGTGCTTGTGGGGGTAAAGCTTGAGATTGACACGCCAATGGAGGACAATCCCGAAGAGGGCAACCTCACCGTGTCAAGCGAGCTGCTGCCTCTGGCATCTGCGGACTATGAGCCTGGACCACCGAGCCCAGAAGCGATAGAGCTTGCAAGAGTCGTTGACAGGGGCATAAGGGCTGGAAGCTGCGTGGACATGAAAAGCCTATTCATAGAAGAGGGCAAGGCGTGGTTTGTATATGCAGACATATACGTGCTGAATTATGACGGCAACCTCATAGATGCGAGCACAATGGCTGTGATGAGCGCATTGATGCACACCCGCGTTCCAAAGTACGAGGACGGCAAAATAATACGCGAAGAGAGCTCAGGCAAGCTAAAGATAGACAACATAGTTACGAGCGCCACATTCGGCAAGATAGACGGCCATTTATTGCTTGACACTACAAAAAACGAGGAGAACGCAGCTGACGCAAGGCTAACAATAGCGACTGACGATAATTACGTGCGCGCAATGCAGAAAGGCCTGAGCGGAAGCCTCAGCACAAACGATGTGATAGAGCTTGCAGGACTGGCGTTCGAAAAGCACAAAGAGATAAAAGGTTATCTGAAAGAATAACTTTACTAATGTTTTATGGTTCGGTGATTAGATGGCCAACGCAAGCATAAGGTACGGAGCAACACTCAGGAAGAGGCAGCGCGAGGTAAAGGAGGAAAAGCGTGCCAGCTACATGTGCGACATCTGCGGCAAGGTAGCGGTAAGGCGCATAGGCACTGGCATCTGGAAGTGCAGGCACTGCAACACTGTATATGCGGGAGGGGCCTATACTATGAAAACCGCAGCAGGCGAAGCGGCGAAGAAGCTCATAGAGGGCATTCAGGGCAACAGCGGTGCATAAATGGTAAAGATAAGCTACTCGCCAATAACAGAACTCGTAGTACACGAAGCGGTAAGGCTGGATTTTGACGACCTGCTCAGGGAGCGCATAACCCCTTCGGGCAACATGCCGCTTTACTGGTGCGACGGCATCCTCTTCACATTCAATTCCCCGCCATTGACAAGGGACATCATGCGCGACTACCTTAATGGAAAGATACACTGGATGGAGGCACATTACACCGACATGAAGAAATACGAGCCTGTATTGGAGCTCAACGACGAGCAGTACAAGGCCACGCTAAAGATACGCGTTATAGACACAAGCAGGTCTTCGCTTCATGCTGAATTTGTAAAGTGGCTCAAGAGCAAGAGATGATACTGTGGCTTACATATGCGCACATTGTGGCAAAAAAATAAAAGAAGTGGACCAGTTCATAAGGTGCCCCTACTGCGGCTATAGGGTACTGGTAAAAGCAAGGCCCAACATACCAAGAGAAGTCAAGACAGACTGAGTTTTCAGCGTGCTTACTACGAAGGGCTCGGCGTTGCGCTCACTATGATAGTTTCAGATACGCTCTTCACGCGGCTGAATTTCACGCTGTTCTTGGCAAGTATCGAAGCGGTATTCTGGCTCCTTATCATGTTGTCAACCTTCGTAAGAAGCAGGTCAGACACCGTTTTAGATTCGAAATCCAGTATTATATCCTCGACAAGGCCTATCTTCTTGCCGCTGTTCGTGATTATCTGCTTCCCATATAAATCAGACATTAATATTGTCATTTTTTTACACCTTGTGCTTTCTGCATCCAGCTCCTAGCTTTTAATGCACATTATTTTTTTGGATGCAAATATTCTTATTATGTACTCTTTAAGCTCATTTATAAACCCTTCGTGGTTGCTGTCTAGCTCTTTGAGCTCCTGGTCTGTGAAAAGCTCCCTGTGCTCCTTTACCAGGTCGTCAAGATATTCGTCAGTGAGGTAGTAGCTTTTTGTGCCGCACTCGCTGCATACATACAATGGCATCACGGGCACTGGATTCTCTTTGTGCAGTTCTGCGTATCTCTTGAGTGCCTTGGCGCCGCATTTTGGGCACGGCTTGGAGATAGTTATGCCTGTGTAAGGTGCGTGCTCAACCTTTGGTATCATGCTTTCAGCTATCTTATTGTTTATGATGCGCTCTATGTCCTCTGCTGCTAGCTTCTCATATCTTTGCCTCAATACTGCTCCGTCGCCATCGAATACTGTCTCTAGGACAGCCTCCTTCCTGAGCTCCCATGTCATATATGTTTTCCTGCCTTCCGTTACGCATTCAAGCTTGTATACGTTGCTGCCTTTCGATATTATGGCAACGCCATCTTCAGCACCCATGTTCAACCGCCAAACCTAAGCTTATAGCTGTCTATATCGTCTTCTGTCACCATTCTACGCTTCTTCTGCTGTGCGCGCTTCACCGCGTACCTCGCTATGCTCGTGGCCTTTTTTTCGAGCATGCCTGCCAGGGCGTCGGCCGCATCATCGCTTATCGCTATGCCGAACTTGTCCTTGACAAGCTTCTTCAACACTGCCTTTGGTATCTTTGGCATCATATCAGCACTCAAGATCCTCGTCATTGCACGCGGCTCAGCACCTTGATTTCATCATCTTATTATCTTTATTCAAACACAATATTCGCATAGCAATTTATTTATAATGTATATGTGGTAATATATACTGCCAGGCTTGTGGCAGTTTTTTTCTCAATTATGTGTAAAACAGTGGTATGAATGAGCGTAATAGATGTAGACGAAAAAAGTTTCGAAACCGAGGTGCTGAAGTCACCTGTCCCGGTAGTCGTTGACGTTTGGGCAGAATGGTGCGGTCCATGCAGGTTTTTCTCCCCTATTATAGAGGAAACGGCAAAGGACTATAATGGAAAGGTCAAATTCGCAAAGCTTAATGCCGACTTCAATGCAGCCATTGCGGCGAAATACAACATAATGGCGATACCTACAACCCTACTCATAAAGAACGGCGCGCTGAAGGCGATGAACGTAGGCGCCGTGCCCAAGGAAACGCTTAAGAGATGGATAGACAGCAACCTTAAATAGGTAGCAATATAGTATATAACAGCATCCAACAAGCGCATGATTGATATGGCTGACCTGCCTTTTCCGAGGGGAGTAAGAGACCTTATGCCTAATGAGGCGATATTCAAGAACGAGATGCTTAAAAAGGCAGAATATATACTGCAGCGCTTCGGCTTCACCACCATAGACACGCCTTCTTTCGAGTCGCTAAAGCTGCTTTATGCAAAGAACGCAATAGGGGAAGACACAAAGCTCATTTATGAGCTCAAGAACGAAGACCTGGGGCTGCGCTACGACAATACGGTATCGCTTGCAAGATATTTGAGCATGCATAAAGAGCTCCCGCTCCCGTTCAAGAGGTATTACATAGGCAAGGTGTGGCGCCGTGATGAGCCGCAGCACCTGCGCTACAGGGAATTCACGCAGATAGACGCAGACATATTGGGAGGCATGGAAACGCAGGCTGATGCTGAAATCATAGCGCTTGCCATGACGCTGCTCGGCGAGCTTGGCATAGAGTGCACCATAAAAGTCAGCGACAGGCGCATAATTGACATGGTGCTTGCAAAGCTGGGACTGGGCGCCGACAAGCACATGGAAGCGATGCGTGCGATAGACAAGCTGGAAAAGATCGGAGCCGAAGAGGTAGCCAAGCTGCTTGCAGGCATAGGCATGGAGCAGGACAATATAGACGCGCTTTCCGCTTTCATCGGGGCGAAGGGCAGCAATTCTGACAAGCTGGAGCATGCGGCGGGCTTGATCGGGGACAAAGTGCTTCCGGGAAAGCTCCAGGCGTTGCTTGACACTCTTGAATCGTATGATTTGAAAGGCAGCATAGAGGTTGACTTTTCGCTCATGCGCGGCTTTGACTATTATACTGGCACAGTCTTTGAGGTAAAGATAGAGGGAGAGAAAAACTCTTTGGGCGGCGGGGGACGCTATGACAAGCTTATAGGGCTATATAGTGGCAAGGACGTGCCCGCCGTGGGCTTTGCGATGGGAGTTGACAGGATACTAGAGTTTATGGGCATGTCGGCATCTAACCAGATGACCTATGCGAAGGTGTTTGTTGCTGTTGTAAATGAGAGCAACCATGCATATGCGGTAAAGGTGGCTAACGCGCTAAGGAAGGCAGGCATACCTACAGACCTGAACACAGCCGAAAAGAATCTGTCAAACCAGCTTAAGTATGCAAGTGCGATGAAGATACCATTCGTAGCCATTTTGGGCGACAGCGAGGAGAAGCAGAGCAAGGTAAAACTAAGAAACCTTGAAAGCGGCGAAGAGCAGGAGCTTGATATTAAGGATGCTGCAAATTCTATAAAGAGGAGTATTCATGGCTAAATCAGACGTTGAAGCTGTAACCGAAGAGAAGGTAAGCAAGGGCGGCGTCCTTGTAAGATTATATTTTGACATGCAGAATCCTGACAAGGAGAAGCTGCAGCCGCTTATGGCTGAGCTCATAAACGAGCACCTGCTAAAGGAGCCCGGGGTCGTATACTGCTATGGCGCGATAGACGAGCCCATGGAAAAGGACGGCATGTTCATAACCAATGCGGTGCTTACGCTGCTAGTAGACAACTTCATTCCACTTGTTGGCATTGCGCTGAGGTATTCGCCTGCTGGCATTGAGATCATCAAGCCATCAAAGGAGATGGTGTTCAAGATAAGCAGCCTGCAGTCAATGCTGATGGACCTGTCGCTGTTTTCACTCAACTACTCCAAGTACGTACTCGAAAAAGTGCTCAAGCCGGAGGACATCGAGAATATAAACAACCAGATAAACAACAGGATAGAGCTGGGCAGGAAGCTTTTGGACAAGCGTGGCGACAGCGCCGGAAGCACAGACAACAAACAATAAGCATCAGGTGCGCCGGTACCACAGCGGCCCGTATTCTGTATCTTCCACTACAGTGCCATATTCGTCAAGGAGCCTCTTCCTTATGGCATCGGCTTCGCTGAACTCGCCCGCTTTTCTCAGGATTTCGCGCTCTTCTATGAGCTTGTAGATGCCTTCTTCCAAAGGCTTCTTGTAGCCGTCGCCAGCAAGTATGCCTATTATCGAAGCGCATTCGAGCACAGCATCGATGGCGTGCTGCTTCGCGTCTTTGCTTATTGACTTGCCTGAGCTGGCAAGACTGCGCAGATCCTTTACGAAGATCAGCAGCTTTGAAAGTGCAAGCGGCGTGTTAAAGTCGTCATTCATCGCGCTTGAAAACTCATTAAGGAAATTTTTGGCAGAGCTTTCCACGTATTGGTCGGCATCACCGCTGCTGTCCGAAGCCTTCATATTGTAAAGAATGTTGAAAGAAGAGTATATGTAATAGAGATTGCGCCTTGCAAGGTCCATGTATGAATCGGTAAAATTTATCTCCTTCCTGTAGTGCGTCGATGCAACCATGAACCTGAGCATCTCTGCGCCATGCTCCTTTACGAAATCCCGTATAGGCACGAAATTCTTGAGGCTCTTGTGCATCTCTTGGCCGCGTATGTTGAGCATCCCGGAATGCATCCAGTATCTGACAAATGGCTTAACGCCGTATGCAGCTTCGGCCTGCGCTATCTCGTTTGTATGATGCGGGAATATCAGCTCCCTTGCCCCGCCGTGTATATCGTATTGCGGGCCGAATAGCGCATAGGTCATTGCCGTATCTTCTATGTGCCATCCTGGCCTGCCGCTCAGCTTTACCTCTTTGCCGTCAATGCTTATCGTTATGTCCCACTTCGGCTCGCCCGGCTTTGCAGCTTTCCAGAGGGCGAAATCATAGCTGTTGCGCTTTCCCTCCTTCGGCTCTATGCGGTGGTTGCTGAGCTCCTCTATGTTCATGCGCGAAAGCTTTGTGTAGTCGGCAAACTTCGATACATCATAGTATATGTCACCGCCAAGATAGTAGGCGTAGCCATTGTCGGCGAGGGCCTGTATCTGGTCCCTTATTGTATCTATGTACTCAGATGATTTTGGGTACATGTCAACATCCTGCTTCACACCTATGCTTTCCATGTCTTCGAAAAAGCGCGTCTCGTAGTATTCCGCAAGGTCCATTGGATCCATGTTCCTTTCATGTGCGCGCGCTATTATCTTGTCCTCGACATCGGTTATGTTCTGGATGTATTTTAGCTTGTATCCAAGGTGCCTTATCCATCTTGCCACTATGTCAAAGGCTATATAAGTTTTGGCGTGACCAAGATGAGCATCGTCATAAACAGTCTGGCCGCATACGAACATCTTGACACTGTTGCCTTCTAACGGCTTGAATTCCTCCTTTGAACCTGAGAGCGTGTTAAATATGTACAATGCCATGCGTATCAACCATCATTTCAGGCTATGGACATGTTCACAAGTATGCCTGGCGCAGATATCGGCTTGGATGACAGGCTGAAGTCTCCCACTGCTATGAATTTCTCTACCTGGAGCACCTGTGCGACCACTCTCACTTGAACTATCTTCCCGATTACAGGCGTCAGGGGTATTGACGCATTCTGGAACGTTGCCTGGGCGTTTCCCTGTGAGGACACATTGAACGTATTGAAGTGCGCAACTATTGCCGGAGTGCCGTTCTGCAGAACCTCTACATACAGCTGCCCCTCGGCAGGGCTTATAATCCTGAAGTTCAGGAAAGGCCTTGAGAAATTCGCAATGAAAGGCGCAGATGTAAGATTCCCAGGTGCATTGGTGAGGCCGCAGTTATAGGTAGTTGCAAAGAATGTGCCGTTGTAATTAGCCCAGGGCTGGCCGAGATAGCAGTTATGCGCATCCGCATACGTTATGTTGAGCGGGGCAAGGCCGAAGCCCTTGCCGCTTACATTCCATCCGGTATACTTGCCATTTGAGAACGCGCCGTTGTAGATATACTGATAGTATTTTTTAGGAGGCACTGTCGTTGTGTTGAGCTTTACTATAGAATAGCCGCAGCTGGCGCTCTTGCCGCCTGTTGATATTGATATTTTGTAGTTCTGCGCAGGCGCTGAAAAATTGTCTATGAACGAAAGGCAGCTGTACGGAGCCGTGCCATTGAAATATGTCACGTTGTTAACGCCCACTATTGACACGTGGGCACCATAGTTTCCTCCTGCCAGCCATATGCCAAGGGTACCACCAGACCAGGAGCAGAGCCCGCGCTGCGTTGTATTTGGCGCAATAAGGTATATTTGGAAGTTTTGGCACGGGTATATGTAAGAATAATTCGCAGTGGTCGTGGCAGTGGTCGTTGCAGAAGTTGCATGCGATATGGTCGTTGTGGCTATTGATGACGAAGTGATAATCGGGGGCAGTTTGAAGCCCGTATAGATATAGGCCACTATGACCAACGCGATCAATACTATTATATACACTATTATTCCCTTGTGCACTTAATCACTTGAACTAGTATTATGTATTTATTATGCATAATATAATTATTTATATCACACTGCATTGCCCTTTCGGGCCGCCTCGCATCGGCCGCTTGCAGCATACAAACATATATATACATTTTTATTGCATATCTTGTTAGCCTGCCTTTAGTAAGGATGTTTGACTTCAGGTAGGCTTTAGACTGTGGTGCTTATATGGGAAGCATACCTAGAAAATGGAAGAAGAAAGGAAGGATGCGCTGGAAATGGAAGAAAAAGCGCAGGAAGAAGCTCAAGAGGGCGCAGAAGCGCAGGGTAGGAAAGCTGTAGCTTTCTATTCTTCTTTCTTTTTCTTTTTATTTTTAGCAAGGTTTTAATACATTAGTTGCAGAATGCTGATTGCATGACGCTCTGTGCATTATTGACGATAAGTTATTGCTGATGATATTATGGATTTGGGCGAAGGGCTGCGCCAGGCAATTGCCAAGCTGACAAGGGCTACGATAATAGATGCAAAGACCATAAAGGAGTTCAACAAGGAGCTCCAGAAGGTGCTGCTCAGCTCTGATGTGGATGTTAAGCTTGTTTTTGAATTTACCAAAAACATAGAGGAGAAAGCGCTGAAGAGCAAGCCTCCTGCAGGCTTGTCGCCCCACGACTATATAACCAATATAGTGTATGATGAGCTGGTCAAGCTTGTAGGCAGCACGTACGAGCCTGAGATGAAGAGGCGCAGGATACTGCTTGCAGGGCTTTACGGCTCTGGCAAGACCACTACAGCGGCAAAGCTCGGAAAGTTCTACCAGGACAGGGGGCTTAGCGCCGCGCTGATATGCTGCGACGTATCGAGGCCTGCAGCGTATGAGCAATTGAAAACGCTTGCAGAGCAGGCAGGCGTGCCGTTCTTTGGCATTCCAGGCGAAAAGGATCCTGTGAAGATAGTAAAGCAAGCGCTAGAAAAATTCAACGACAAGGCGGTGCTCATATGCGATACCAGCGGCAGGAACGCGCTTGACAGCAAGCTAGTGACTGAGCTAAAAGGAATCTCTTCCTCGTTCAAGCCAGACGAAAAGATACTTGTCATAAGCGCAGACATAGGCCAAGTAGCTGGAACCCAAGCGCATGAATTCAATGAGTCGATAGGCATTTCCGGGATAATCGTAACGAAGATGGATGGTTCAGGCAAGGGCGGGGGCGCCCTGAGCGCGGCAAACGCATCTGGGGCAAAGGTAATGTTCATAGGCACCGGAGAGAAGCTTGCCAACATAGAGCCTTTTAACGCAGAAAAGTTTATCGGGGGTCTGCTTGGCGTCCCTGACATAGCGGGCCTGGTGGAGCACGTGCAGCAGGCAGTAAAAGAGGCGGCGCTAAAGCCTGAAGAAGTGGAGATGGAAAAGCTCAACTTCGACTCCTTTTACGCGCAGCTCAAGGCGATGGGCAAGATGGGGCCGCTCAAGAATGTGTTCGGAATGATGGGCGCGCCCGACGTTCCTAATGAGCTGGTTGAGCAGAGCGAAGAGAAGCTCAAGAAATACAAGGTGATAATAGGCTCAATGACAGAGAGAGAGCGCAAGGACGAGCACCTGCTTCACGAGAGCGGCAGGATAAAGCGCATCGCTAACGGCAGCGGCACTACCGAAAAGGATGTGCACAGCCTGATATCTGATTTCAACAAGATGAAGAAGATGTTCGACATGTTCAAGAACGACCGCAACTTCAGAAAAAGATTCTCGAAGCTGGGCGTTTAGTAAAAACAAAAGGATACGAGAGACAAATAGAAAAAAATAAAAAACAAAAATAGGCTGTAACAACAGCCTACTTGCGCTTTTTACCCTTTCCCTTTTTCTTTGCCATTTATGTCACTTTGATTTTATATCGATTAACATATATTTAAATATGCGTAAGACAGATAAAAATACAAATAAACATATGTGTAATGAAGTATATAAAAAAGCATGGCAATAAATTTTGCATGGTGGGTCTTTTGGAATCAAAGCGCAGCGCACTTGAAGGGAAGCTTGACGAGCTCAAGGAAGAGTATTCCAAGACAAAGTACAACAAGGCCACAAACAAGCACCTTGGGATATTAAGGAGGAAGATTGCCGAGGTAAAGAAGGAGATTGTTGAATCAGGCAGGGGGAAGGCAGGCAGCGGGTTTTTCGTCAAAAAGAGCGGCGATGCGACTGTTGCACTTGTAGGATTTCCAAGCACAGGCAAGTCCACCATAATAAATGCGCTCACGGGAACAAGCTCTAAGACAGCGGCGCATGCATTTACGACTCTTGAGATACTGCCCGGCACGCTCGTCTATAGGGGTGCGCACATACAGATATTTGACATGCCTGGCATAATAGAAGGCGCACACATAGGAATTGGCGGAGGGAGATCCGTACTAGCGTCGCTGCGCAGCGTAAACCTGATAGTGTTTGTAGTTGATGCAACAGATTACGGCAAGCTTGAAATGCTCATTGAAGAGCTGAGAAGGCTCAACATATTCGTAAACAGGGACAAGCCCAAGGTAAGGATAGATGCGGCAAGCGCGAACATAGGCATAGCGATAGAGAGGAACAGCTCCTCGATAAGCGACAACGACATTAAGACAATACTCAAGAGCTTCAACATCTACAATGCGCATATTGCCATAGAGCAGGAGATAAGCACCGACGAGCTCATTGCGTTCGTGACCGGCAGGTCGTATTACTTAAAGGCGATAGTCGCATTGAACAAAATAGATATGGCCGGCAATTACATAGCTATAGCAGAGAAAATTTCAAGCGCGTACGGCATGTACGTGGTGCCGATAAGCGCTATCGAAGGCACCAACATGGAAGAGCTCAAGGAAGCGATATACAACGGGCTGCAGCTTATTACCGTTTACCTCAAGCCCAAGGGCGGCAAAGCAGAGCCGCTGATATTGCATGGCGCAGCGACAGTCGCAGACGCTGCCGCAAAAGTACACAACGAGCTCAAGAACCAGCTCAAATGCGCATATATAAGTGGACCAAGCGCCAAGTTCAGCGGGCAGAAGGTAGGCGCAAACCACCTGCTCAAGAATGGCGACACTGTAACATTCATGAGATAGCTTTTTATCTTTGCAATACATAATAGAAATTAAAGCAGAGTGGGTAATGTGCCTATCAGATATTGGGAATTTGAAGACGCGCCGCTTAAGGAGAAGCTGAAAAATGTAAATGTCAAGGACATAGCGAAAGTGTTCTTTGACAATGACACGGAAGCATACAGGTTTGCTTTGCTGCTTCTTGAAGTAAAAAAAGCAGGACAGCTGAGGCTCAAGCACGCGCCGAAAAGCATACCAACAGCAACTGCCAAGAGGTACCTTGATTTCGGCGTAGAGCTTGGACTGCTGAAGCATGAAAGCAACGCTTATGAGCTCACTGACAGGTTTTCGAAGCCTTTCAGGAACATAGCTACATATATCAAGGCATGGATGGACAGCAATTCAAATGAAGACATTGCAGTTGAATTTGCAAACGCGCGCACCGACAAGCAGCATAAGCGCGGAGGGAGGAGGTTTTCTGCTGATAATGAAGAAAGCGCTCCTGATGGAACTAAAGCC
Source organism: Microcaldota archaeon (assembly GCA_021816895.1). Classification (GTDB taxonomy): domain Archaea; phylum Micrarchaeota; class Micrarchaeia; order Micrarchaeales; family Micrarchaeaceae; genus JAKAWW01. The sequence continues at coordinate 840,500 of JAKAWW010000001.1, forward strand.
GGCGGAAGCAGCAATGCCGAGGAAAAAGAAGCGGGCCCGGCGGGAGTTCCATGAGCATCCATGCGTATGGATACTTATTTTGAACCCGCGACCTTCAGCTTAGAAGGCTGCCGCTCTATCCAAGCTGAGCTACGGGCCCCTAATGGCGTACAAAGCCAGCATCAATACCGAAGAATTTTCTCGTGTTATAAAAAAGCACCTCGGCAGCCTTTTCGAAAGACATGCCTTTTGCAGATGCAATTATCTCTATCGATTTCTTCACATCAAGCGGACTTGTGCCTGCTGCAGGCGCGTCGCTTTCTGCCAGTATATTATCTATTGCTACATCTTTTATAACCCTATCCCTCCTTGAAGACTTGAATGGGGGTATCGATATCATGTAGCCGCGCCGCTCGGCCCTCTTTGCCTGTTCTGCATTTCCCTCGAAAAAATGCAGATGCGCCTTTGCTATGTTCTTTTCCTCAAGCATGAGCAACACGTCTTCAACAGCGTTGCGGGCATGAACGCTTACCGGAAGATTGAGCGAAACTGCCAGATCGAGGAATCTGTCGAGCACTTCGCGCTGCCTTTTCAGCAAGTTTGCATCTGCAGTGATCTTGTTGTCAAGCCCTATTTCGCCTATTGCTACTATGTGCTGCCTGTTGCTTTCAGCAAGATGAATGTTGAATTCGAGTTCCTCGCCACTTATGTTGGAATGTTCTGGATCGATGCCCACAGCGGCAAAAATATTTATGTTGTCAGCAAGCTTTAGCGTTGCCATGTTGGACTTTGTATCTACGCCATTGGTTATTATAACCCGCACGCCACTTTTTATGGCGTTGCTTATTTCTTCAGCACTGAGCATATCCAGATGGCAGTGCGCATCGGCCATTCTTGTTATTGACGCTTCTTTCGCACTTGATATTGCAAGCGTCTGCTCTTTTTGTGGCATAGTTTTATTGCTGCGGTTATCTTTATAAATATATATAGAGCAATAATAAGTAGGTATAATTTGTTAAAGAGAGGCAATAATATGGATAGGCAAGTTGATGTAAGCGAAGTAAAAAAAGAGGAGAAGGGCGTAGAAAGACACATTTCTGACATCGAAAACAGGCTATGGATCATGCAAATGATAAGCGTGGTGCTCGTAATATTCATTATTGCTGCAATAATCTATTCGTTCCTAAGCATAAACGGCATAAATTCCAGGCTCTCCGTTATGCAGTCAGAGATAAAAAGCATTTCTATAACCGCGATTGGAACTAGCCTCAATTCTACTGCTGTATCAAACAGCACTTTCGGGCACAGGCTTACTAATATAGACGTGCCTTTTAATACTACTGAGCTTGCAGCGATCAACAATGCCCCAAACAGCTACTTTGAGCAAGCAGGAGAGATGGTATTCAACACTTCGGCGGGCAACCCGTTTGGCGAAACATATTCGAATGGCAATTATATCGGCACCGTATTCCTTACAAAACCCATAACAGTAACCCCTTATATTGTGAATGGAAAGCCTAGCGTTATATACCTGGGAGCAATCTCTTGCGTGTTCTGCGGAGAGAACAGGTGGTCTATGGCCCTTGCGCTATCGAGATTCGGCTCTTTCAAGAAACTGTTCACGGGTTATAGCTCGTTTGGCGATGAGGATGTGCCTACGATATACTGGAACAAAGACAACTATACCACTGCTGCAGGCGCATCATTTGGCAACATGTATTCCAGCAGCTACATAAATTTTATATCGGCAGACTATGATTCTCCGATAGTGCAGGGCTTTCAGTTCCCGCCAAGCGGACCCAGCTATTTTGTGGGCTTGGCGCCAAACAGCACGTACAGGAATGCGTACTCCCTGATAAATAAGACGGGCCTCTTCGGAGGAACGCCGTTTACAATATGGGGGAGCGTGGTCCAAAGCGGCGCAGATGTGATTGCATTTGGCACGGTGCCGCCAGGCCAGTCAAGCAGCCTTCTCGGGATATCATACCTTACGCACGGGCAGCTTTTGAGCCAGATTGCAAACTTCAACACCACAGTAGCGAAAGAAGAATATGCAGGAGCAGACGTATATATAGCAGATATCTGCCCCGCAATAAACAACTCTGCGCCTGTATGCTCGCTGCCAGCAATACAGAAAATGGAGGAGGTTATGGGCCTTAATGCAACGAAGTAGTTAGCATGGCATTGCAAACGTTGAAAATGGTATACAAGCCGCGTTACTTGGCACTAAATGTAGCTATAGCGATAGCGTATTTTTATTTCATCAAGTACCTTATAGCATTCCAGGACAAAGGAGTTTTTATCGCAAGCATACCAATATACATGCTGGTAATTTTGAGTATAACATCGGCCATAACCTTTACCATCGCAATCTATTCTATAAACAACACGCGCAGGAACCAGGCTAAAATCACGGCTTCAACGACAAGCGTGCTGAGCGTGGTGGCGAGCGCCATGATTGGCGGGTGTGGATGCCAGGTAAGCATTCTTGCAGGGCTTGCTGGCATTGTGGCAGGCGCCAGCGGGGCATTTGCACTGAATGTGGTGCTGGCAGAAAATTCATTTTACATAATTTCGGCAATAGTGGCAATAAACATCCTCCTTGCAATCTACTATGTGAATAAACTTTCAAAGCCCGCGTGCTTGATAAGCAAAGGTGGCGGCAATGCAGAGCAAAAGCGCAATAAGAAGGGGTAATAAGGGCAGGAAGGAGCTTGTGAAGGCGCATAGACGCATTGCAAGCCGCATGCATGCTAATGCCAAGAAGAGAGGCCACGCTAAATCATTGTATAAAAACGCAATAACATACCAAGCAGCAGCCGCTTCATATACCGAAGCAATGCTCAGGAACATACTGAATGCCAATGACAACCGCGTAAGCCAGAATGCATCGCTTTTGATGCACTGCATTACAAGCATTGCTGATGGCATGCGCACCGAAGCATACAGAAACGGCTTTTCCATAGGCAAGGAGCTCTACAGAATGCTAAATTCAGATAAGCACTATGAGACATACGAAGAAAGCATACCTGGCCTTGTTTCTTTCTTCGAGAACGCCGGGCTTGGAAATGTAGCGTATGCAGCTTTTGAGGACATGTTGAGTCTAGACGTTTACAGCAACGAGCACAGGTATGTGGGCTCTAGCATACATGTGTTTGAATCAGGCATCATATCGGGCTTTGTTAGCTCTGGGCGCAGAAATTACTCCATAATTAGCGAGCGCGCATGCGCCAACAACAATTCAGATCATTGCGAATTTGTGCTGGAAGGAACAGGCTACCGCGGCGCTGAGCCTGTTAATGGCAACATAAAAGGCAAGGAGCTGCTTGACATGCTCCTTGGGCACATACACAGGCCGCATTACAGCAACGAGTATCTTTCAAGCAGTTACATGGCGCTTCTTTCTGCCGTAGTTGCGGATCGCAGGTATATAGGAGAGATGAACAGCATAATGAGGTATATAGGCAGCAGCATAGGCGATACATTGGCAAAAAAGGGCGCCAGCAGCAGGTTGCAAGGCATGCTCAATGTGCTAGACAGCATTTATACGGGAATGGTAGAAGTAAGAAGCAAGAAGCCGATGAGCTTTATAATGAGTTTCGACGGAACCAAGCTCAACGAGGCATATGTTAGGCTTTCCCTGTCGCTTGTTGAAGGCATTTTCTCCAGGGCATACAGCACAAAAAAGATGAAAGCAATAGAAATAAATAGATACAACTTGCATAAGATAAAGATTGCTGAAGAGAGGTAAATAGCCATGGCCCTGGAATTCATGGATCACATATCCAAGTTTATACCATCGATAAAGTCACCCATGAGGCCGCTGTCGCTAAGGGAAAAGATGAAATGGACAGCAATAGTGCTCAGCATCTATTTCATACTTTACAACACTTACGCAATAGGGGTCAGCCCTTCAGCGGTCACACAGCCTTATCTTCAGCTCATAAGCATAATATTCGCTGCTAGAATAGGAAGCCTCATTACAGTAGGCATAGGGCCCATAGTGCTTGCAAGCATAGTGCTGCAGCTCGTAGCTGGCTCCGGATTGCTCAAGGTGGACTTCAATGATACAGTGCAGAAAGCAAGATTCCAGGGCCTGCAGAAGCTTGCTGCAATAGTCTTGGCAGTAGGCGAAGCCGTTATATTCGTATCAACGGGATACGTGCCAATAAGCACGCCTGCGGATTTTGGCATCGTCGCGCTGCAGATTGCGATAGGCGCCATTATAATAATTTACCTTGACGAGACAATGTCAAAGTACGGCATAACTTCTGGAATAAACCTGTTCATAGCGAGCGGGGTGTCGTTCGCAATTGTGGCAGGCACTTTCAGCATACTTATACCCGAGGCTGCGCAAGCGATAACTAATGGCGGCGCCGCGGCGCTCTCTGCTGCAGTGCTTGCTTTCGGGCCGCTCATATTTGCGATAGCCGTGTTCCTTATTAGCATTTACGTTTACGAGATGAAGGTAGAGCTGCCGCTTGCTTTCGAGCAGTTCCGCGGCGTTGGAGGCAGGCTGCCGCTTCCGTTCCTTTACGTAAGCGTGCTTCCCGTCATACTTGCGTCTTCACTTGAGCTGAGCTTCACTGTGTGGTTCCGGTTTCTTGCTGGAGTAAAAGGATCTCTGGCTAACCTTGCCAAGTTCATAGCATATTACCAGCCAGTGGGCACGAGCGCAGGCACCACGCTGCAGCTCAACGGCGGCCTTACATATTTGATATCTCCATCGTTTCCATTGCCGTATTCAGCCAATTATGGTGGTATAGGAGGCTATGGCACCTACTTTACATATCTTGCAACGCACACTACAGACCTTTTCCTGCCTTGGGGTGGTATGGTGCTTGTGCCAGAGTGGGTGCACGTAATTGTGTACACTGTTGTTCTTGTGCTGCTTTGCATTGTTTTCGGTAAGTTCTGGATCGAGCTCACTGGGCAGAGCCCGAAGAACCTCGCGGAGCAGCTAGGCGGCCAAGGCTGGCAGATACCAGGCTTCAGGCGCGATCCGCGCATCGTAGAGAACGTGCTCAAAAAGTACATACCAACGCTCACCGTGCTTGGCAGCGTGTTCGTAGGCTTGCTTGCCGCACTAGCAACGCTCACAGGCGCGATAGGCAGCGGCATGGGCATACTCCTTACCGTTGGAATAATATACATGCTTTACCAGCAGCTGCAGCAGGAAAGGCTGATGGAAACCTACCCGCTTCTCGAGAAAGTGATAAAGTAGCGGTAGCCCATTTGTGCTTATGCATGAGAGCAGAGAGTTACAAGCCTTTTAAATATTTAATTGGTTAATTCTCTTTATGCTCAAACTCATAATAGCACAGGCGAACCTTATCTTCAAGGGCGGCGCCGAGAGGGTGGTGCTCAAGATAGCACAGCACTACAAGGCCAAGATTTACACCGCCGAATATTCAAAAGAGAATACATTTGAAGGATTCAAAGACCTTGACATAGAGATTATAGGGAAAAGCGCATTTGCCAAGCTTCTCCCATATGGCAGGGCTGCGCAAGGCCTGAATTACGGGCTCTCTTTTTACAACTTCAGGATAAAAGATGATTATGACGTGATAAATGCCCACATCGCCCCGAGCCATTGGATCAGGAACAAGAACGAGCGCGTGCTCTGGTACTGCCACACACCGTTAAGGGATGTGTATGACTTGTACGACTACAGGCTGTCCCTGAAGAAAAGCTATCAAAGGCCGATATATGCGATGGGCGCAGGAGCCGTGCGGCTGATAGACAAGGACGTAGTCAAAAGGATAGGCTACATTGTCGCAAACAGCAACAATACCAAGTCGAGGATAGAGAAATATTACGGCAGGCGCGACGCCCTGGTGCTTGGCGGCGGCGTTGATTATGAGATGTTTAGCAATGAGGGAGATGACAGGTATTTCTTTTATCCGTCGCGCATCTCGCCAAACAAGAGGCAGGATTACGCTATGCGTGCCTTTGAGATATTCAAAAGCAGGGTAAAAGGCTACAAGCTCATTATAGCTGGGGATGTATCGAAGGACAAGCTCTATTATGATTACTACACTTACATAAAGGATCTTGCCAGCAAGATAGGCGACGTTGAGATAATCGTCGGAGCTTCAGACAAGAAGCTCAATGAGCTGTACGCAAGGTCTACTGCTGTGCTATTTGCCGCAATGAACGAAGATTACGGGTTGGTGCCGCTAGAGGCGATGGCAAGCCGCAAGCCAATCATATCTGTTAATGAAGGAGGGCCCATTGATACAATAGTAAACGGCAAAACAGGATACCTTGTCAACAGCATCGAAGAGATGGCAGCAAGAATGGAGCAGGTGTCAGAGGACCAGCAGCTCGCTTCAGAGCTCGGCAGGAACGGCAGGAGAAGGATGATATCAAAATACTCGTGGAAACACTTCTTCTCTAGATATGACAAGATACTTGCAAAGGCGAAGTCAGGCTCCTGAAGGGGCTTTCTCCTCGCTAGATGATATAACATATTTAGATATGACCTTTGCTGCATACTCAAGCACGCGCTTTATGTTTGCCTCTGTGCTGGAGCCGGTGCATATCATCTTGCCGTTCTTGAACAGTATTATTACTGCCTTTGGGTCGCTTATCCTGAATATGGCGCCGGGAAACTGCTCGGGCTCATAATCGACAGCCTTTACCTCTTTTGAGAGGGCATACAGGTCTATCACGGCGTGAAGATCGCCGCTCACCACTATGTTTTGCACCTTTATGGATGGCATGCCTATGTGCGCTTTCGCGCCGCCTTTAGCAACAACATTAGCGTTATCTGCCGTTTTATCACCAACCTTTAATAACTTATGAAAGGAAACATTTTTATATATCTATCAAAGAGCGGCTTTGGTATGAAGGTTGTAATAGTAGGTGCAGGCGTCATCGGCCTCGCCCTTGCAGGAGAGCTTTCACGGATGGGCATACACACAGAGGTCTATGACAAGAAAAAAAGCATAGCTTATGGTGCGGAGAAAGCTTCAGGGGTGCTTTCAATTGACGGGCTCAATGCTTCAGGCTTGCCATATTCAAAATCAATACTCAACACGCTTGACGGCGCAGTGCTATATGCAGGCAGCCAGAAGCTCGTGGTAAAGTCGAAAACCCCGAAAGCATATGTGATAGACAGGGCGCGGCTCCTTCAGGATACGCTAGAAAGCGCGGAGAGCGCAGGCGCAGCGGTTACTCTTGGAAGGGGCGTTAGCAAAGATGAGCTTCTGAAGATTGCAAGCTCCGGTGACATAGTGGTAGGTGCCGATGGTGCCATCTCGTATACGGCAAGCGCATTCGGCTTCCCAGGCATAGGAGAATTCGCACTGACGTACAAGGCAACCTACAAGCACGCTGAATTGATCCCCAAAGACATGGTAGAGCTTGTATTCTCAAATGCGACGCCTGGATTTTTCGGGTGGACGGTGCCTTACGGCAATGGCATAGTAGAGATAGGTGTTGGGGCGAGCACAAAAGCGAAGAAAAACAGCAGCAAGGCGTTCCAAGAGTTCTCAAAAAGCGACGTTGTGCTTGCGCATATCGCGAATGCCGAGAAAATCAGCGGCTATGCAAGCCTGATACCGCTTTCGACACGCAGCATCACGGTCAAGGGCAACGTTGCGCTTGTTGGCGACGCTGCAGGCCAGGTGAAGGCCACCACTGGCGGAGGCATAATATTCGGCGTCGCATGCGCAAAGATACTTGCAAGATCGATAGGCGAGACAATAAGCAAGGGCACATCTCTTGAAGCTTATGAAAAGAGATGGCGCAAGGCATACGGCCACGACCTGAAGCTGCATGCACTTGCACATGCATACTACTCTTCTCTGAATACAAAAAATTTCGAAACGCTGTTCAAGCTTTCCAGGCTGTTCGGCTTAGAGGGCTTTCTCGGAAAGTATGGCGACATGGACAGCCCCAGCAAGATAATAAGGCGCTTTTTCCTACGGAGATGAAGCAAGGCTGAACAGCGAGCTGCTGGCCATGCTGGCAGCATGTATTACAGGCTCAGGGTATATGCCAAGAACAACCACAACAGCCAATACTACGACAACAACAGCCGCAATGCCTATGTTGAGCGGTATGCGCCTGCGCTCCTTCTGCGTGAACATCACGCTTATGAGCTTGCCGTAATAGTATATGGATAGGAAGCTGTTTACGACTCCGAGCACTGCAAGAATTAGCATGTTCGCGCTTATTGCGCTTGAGAATAGGAGCAGCTTGCCGTCGAACCCCAATAACGGCGGTATTCCGGCCATTGACAGCATTATGATAGTCAATGATACGGCAGCGAACCTGCTCCTCGAAGCAAGCCCGCTGTAATCATCAATGCTTCTTATGTTTATCGTCTCAAGCCACATTATCAGTGCAAATGCGCCTATGATCATGAATGCGTGGGCTATTATCTGCACTATGCTCGCCTCGACGCCGTACTGGGTTGCTACTGCTACTCCTATCATTATGTAGCCAGCCTGCGAAATAGACGAGTAGGCAAATAGCCTGCGCACCCTCTTCTGGACCATCGCGGCAAAGTTCCCGTAGAACATCGTGAGCACGGAGAGCAGGGCAAGCAGCGGCGAATATATACTGCCAGAGCTTGCAAAAAATACGAACAGCACTTCGATTAGCGCCACAAAGGACAGCTTTTTGCCTATGCCAGCTATAGTAGCCGTGACATTGGCGCTGGCACCTTCGTAAACATCAGGCACCCATAGATTGAAAGGAAACATCGCAGTATCGAAAGACATCGCCGCTATGAAGAAAACCAGAGCTAGCAGGAGCATAGCGCTTCCTGCAGCAAGCGAAGCGGATGCAGGCGCAAGCAGCATGCTGCCATTATAAGGCAGCATGAGGGCAAGCGCAGCCGAAAATAGAGCTATTGAAGCGGCACTGAGCACGAAGAATTTTACCGCTGCTTCAGTATGGCTTTTGCCTTCTATGATTATCATGAATGTAACCATTACCGAGAAGAGCTCTAGCCCTATGAATATTTCTATTATGCTTGTTGCAGACGGCACCACAAGCAACGCTATGAATGCGAACCCTATGAGGATCTGCATGCCTGCAAAATTCTTGCTGGCAAACGAAAGCACCTCTATGAGCATCATAAGCACTGAAAACAGCAATACGAAAAGCATGGAGAACGGGTATATGTGCACTATCCCTAGCATGGTGTAATTGGCTCCGCTGCCCAGCAGGTATGCGGATAGTATTGCCGCAAATGCAAGCAGCACCATGCCGGAAGCCAGCGCGAAGCGCCTGCTTTTTGCCATTGCTGAAGCTATGCCGAATACTGCAAGCAATGCAGCAGCAAAGACAAGCGCCAATGATATTATATGCATGATTGCCAAGCTAATGCACCATATTTAGCAGCACGAAAGGCAGAATGCCGAATACAAATATGAAAGCAATGAATATGCCGTAGCCTATCTTCTGGCTCACTCCCAGATATGCAACGTTCCAGTTTCGGTCCCTGCTTGAGAGCACTGATTTGTTGAGCAAATAATACATGTAGGCTACCATCAGTATAATGGCGAATAAAGGCACCAGGCCATATATTGAGAAGGACTTGTAAGCGCCTATGAATATCAGCAGATCAGCTATAAATCCAGATGTGAGAGGCAGGCCTGAAAGCGCAAGCACGCCCACCACAAGGGAATATGCTGATGCCTTGGCATTTGCTATTACGCCCTTGAGAAGGCGCATGTCGCGCTCTCCGAATTCAAACACAATTGCACCGGCAATGAGGAACATGAACGCTATGGTTAAGCCCTGTGCGAGCATGCCGTACAGGGCACCGTATGTGCCAAAAACATTGAAGGCGCTTATGCCAAGTGCTATTATACCCATCTCTACCATTGCGGCATATGCTATGATGCGTTTTATGTCTGTCTGGGAAAGCATGACGATGCTCGCATATATAGAGGACACTATCGCCAGGCCTGCCACATATATCGAATAATGAGAGGCTATGGGAAGCATCTCAAACGTGAGCAGCAGTCCGAACGCGCCGAATTTTGAGAGTATGCCAGCGAGCGCCATCGAGCCTTGGGTTGATGCTTCTGCATATGCTCCGGGAAGCCACGAATGGAATGGGAACAAAGGCATGTTGACCATGAATGCAAGTGCCATGAAGAAGAATATGAGCCCTTGAGCAGAAACGGGCATGCTGTTCGAGCCTGATATTATGGCCTGTATGTTGAATGTATGCAAAGGCGTCCCAAAATAGATGAGCAGTATGGCAAAAAGCAGCATGGCGCTAGCAAATATCTCATATATAAGGAAGGTCATTGATGCCTTTTTGCTGCTTGCGGTTCCAAGCGTATTTATCATCACGAAAGCAGTTATCACGCCAATGTCCCAAAAGATGAAGAACTGTATAAGGGTTCCAGAGGTGAATATGCCTGTGGCGGCAAGCTGGAAAAGGAGCATTAGCGCAGAGGACAGCTTTGCCCTCTCGGCACCAATGTTGCCGCTTATCGAAGCCACGAACAGCACAACAGACGCCATAAGCAGCAGCATCAGCGATGCTATGTTCAGGTACAGCGATATGCTGATGCTAGGCGCTATTATATACGCATAGCTTTGCGCGACCAGTATGCTGCCGTGGATGAAGCCAACGACAAGAAGATATGATACGATTGCAAGCATTATGAAAGTTGATATGGAAACTATTGTCAGAGAGTACCTCTTGCTGAGCGCAATCTCAGCTAGAAGCGCTATTAGAGGCAGTATTATCATTATGGCGATTACATTCATTTGAACAGCACCATTATGAGCAGCAACATTATCCCTAGCACGAATGCTATTGCGTATATGTTGGTCTGCCCGTTTTCAACTTTCCTTACAAGATTTCCAAACATCACAAAGCTTCTCCCTCCTGCGCTTGCAAACCCTAGAAGCGCGTAATCGAATGCCTCAAAAGCCTTTGAGAGAATCAAGAACGCCTTCCCAATGTAATAGTATACAGCATTAGATGCAACGCTGTTGTACGCAGATAAAAATACATACCTGTGCTTTTCCTTGAGCTTTGATGCATAAGGATGCAATTTGAATATGTAAAGTGCTATAAATGCGCCCAACACTACTGCCACAGTCTCTGCCGATGCGCCGACCACTGAAAAGTGCATCTGCGCGCTTGAATATGATCCAAGCATTGATGGTATGTAAATGTATGCAATGCCAGCCGCTATGACTATCCCGGCAAGCAGATACTGCGGCACCATCATTGACTTTGGAGTAAGCTTGTAGTTCCAGGCCGTGGCATTCTGGTCATAGACGCTACTCTGATGGCGCATTGGCAGAAGCAGCCACTTGAATATGTATATGCTGCTCAGCATGTCTATTGCAAGCAGCACCGCATACGCATAAATGCTTGTAGCAGATATCTCTACACCTAGCTTGCCGAAGAACCCGCTAATGGGGAATATGCCAGCTATGGAGAGCACGCCTATGAGCATCACGATAAAGAGGGGCTTGTACGACGATGACCCATACAATGCATGTATGCTGCGGCTTTCATCATTTGCGCGCATTATAGTGCCGGCATTCATGAACAACAGCGCCTTGTAGAAGGCCTGCACTACGAAAAGCAGCATTGCCGCGATGAGCGAGCCGAAGCCGAGAGCCACAAACATGAGCCCCATGTCTTCTATGGTGGAATATGCAAGTATGCGCTTTATGTCAGATTCGGCAAGCGCGTTAAGAACTCCTATGATTGCAGTTACGATGCCGAATATTACGAGAAGCGTGCCCATGTGCAGTTCCATGTACAACGGCAGCAATGCTGCGATTATGAAAACTCCCGCCTTGACCATAGTAGAAGAATGCAGGAATGCAGAAACCGGAGTAGGCCCTTCCATTGCGTCTGGAAGCCATTCATGGAACGGAAACTGGGCTGACTTTGTAAACGCGGCAAACATGACAAGGAGCATTGCAATGTAGAGTGCTGCACTGCTCTGCGCGCGGAGCAACAGCGAAAAGTTGAACGTGCCATAAGACACCCATATGATTACCATTGCTGCCAGCATCATCATGTCGCCAATGAACACTATGGTTATTGCCTTTCTTGCCGCATTTGGAGGCGCATCGCGCCTGTGCCAGAAGCCTATGAGCAGGTAGCTGGTTATGCCGAGCATCTCCCAGCCTATCAGCATAGCTATGAAGTTGCCAGACATCGCGAAGAGCATCATCGCCGCTGCGAAGATGTCCAGCTCGAAGTAGTAGCGCGCCTGCTCGCTTGGCACGCCCATGAATCCTATTGAATATGCAATGATGAGCGGGGTTATTATCGCTATTATGTATAGCAGCAGCATGTTCAGGGCGTATGTCTGTGTGGTGATATGGAATGCATAGCCGCCAATAGAGAACCATGTTATGCTCTGCGTGCCTGCAGGCGCAGTTCCCAGCACTGCTATTAGGATAAGTGAAACTATGCTTGCTGCAAGCGACAGATAGCGCACGGCATCGTAACGGCTCTTTAGGATAGGCGAAAGGAGCGCTGCTATGGCCAGCGGCACTATTGCAAGCAAGGCAAGCATTCAATCCCTCAATTTAGAGAGCCTGCCCACATCGAGGCTAAGCTCTGCCCTTTCAAGGTACCTGTACAGCACTACGGCGACCATGACTTCTATAGCAGCAATTGACCATATCGCTAAAAGCAGCAGAAGCACGTTTCCCGAATAGTAGTAGAACGAGGAAAGCGCAAGCAGCGAGCTGCCGAGCAGCATAAGCTCTACAGACACGACCATTATTATGAAGTGCCTGCTTGTCGCAATGCCTGCTAGGCCTATAGAGATTATTGCAAAGCCCAGCATCAATACATATGCAAGCATCATTCAGCACCCAGTTTTTTCAGCAGCTCTATCGCGCCAAGGCCCACTCCGAAAAGCACTATCGCAAGCATATAAAGCACGCTTATGCTAGAACCCACGTAATTGGCTATCATTTGGCGCGTAAGCACGTTCGATCCTGCAGTGTTGATGCCAATTGAAGCGTATGCGAGCAGCAGGAATGATGCTATTGCAAGCACTGCAAGCGGCAAATAGTACGTATGCTTGAATTTAGAAAGCCCCGCAGAGGCGACCCCTATGAAGAAATATGTAAGCACCCCGCCGACAATCACAAAAAGCTGCAAAAGGGCAAGCAGGGGCTGCTGCAACGCCGCAAACAGGAGCGAGCCAACAAGGAATGCTATTGCAAGCATTATTATGGAGTGCATCACGTTCTTGAATAAGAATATCAGCGCAGCTGCAAGAAGCTCTATGAAAGCAAGCACTGCAAATATTGCAAAAAGCAAATAATCACTTCAGTTCTTCAGGCCTCTTCACAAATTCCCTTCTGTCATACTTCTCGAAGTCGTAATCCTTTGTGAGCACCAGGCATTTCGTTGGGCATACCTCTTCACAGAGGGCGCAGAAGAGGCACCTCTCTAGGTTTATCTGGGGCATCTGCTTCGTGCCCCTGCTTGTTTCCGTATCAACCATCGTTATGGTCTGGTTAGGGCATATCCTGGCGCAGGCTCCGCAGCTTATGCACGTTTCTATGTCAAGCTTTTCTATGCCGCGATAGTTGTCGGTGAGGCTCTCCTTGTGCTCCGGGTATTCCATCGTGGCTGGCGCCTTGGCCGCTTCCGCAATTGCTTTTGCTATTGGGGTAAGTATCATTATATCACTTAATGAATATAACAAATGTAATAAATAAATTGATTATTGAAAGCGGCATAAGGTAGAGCCATCCTGTGCGCAGTATGCGGTTTATCTTCATGCGCATCAATGATGCCCTTATGAACATTATGAAGAACGTAAGTATCACAACCTTCACCAGCAATGCCACTATTTGCGGCAAAGGGCCAAGGCCTAGCCATCCGCCGAGGAACAGCACCGTTATCAGTAGAGTGCCTACGAACATGCGGGTATAATCCAGGAACAATGATAACCCGTAGTAGTTTGCGCCGTAATCGTTGAGCCATCCTGCTATGAGCTCGCTGTCAGCTTCTGTCATGTCGAACGGCGTTCTCTCCAGCTCTGCCAGCATCACTATGAAAAACACCACAAAGCCTATGGGCATCAGCTCCGCGAACCAGTAGCTGTGCTGCGCTGCGACTATGCTTGTCAGGCTGAAGCTGCCTGCGAGCATTACCACAGCGACTATGGAAAGCAGCATTGGCGCCTCATAGCTTACTACAACAGTTGCGACCCTTTGAGCGCTTATCGAGCTGAACTTGTTGCCGCTGGCCCATGCGGCAAGGAACAGCAGCAGCGGCGAGAATGACAGAAGCACAAAAACAGCGAGCAGGCCGATAGTGGTATTTATACCTACAAAGCCTTGCGTAAACGGTATGAACGCCAATATCAAAACAAATACGGCAAACATTATCGGGAGCACAGTGCTAAATATTGGCTTGTCGGCCCCTTGCGGCACTATGTTCTCCTTGGAGAACAGCTTTATCACATCGGCAAAATTCTGCAGGAAGCCGAAAGGGCCCAGGTAGGTAGGGCCATGCCTTGCCTGTGCGCGCGCTATCACCTTGCGCTCAAGCCAGCCGAACATGTATGCAAAGACAACTATGAGCACAGCCAGCGCTATGGCGAAAACTATCAGCGAAAGAAGGAGTGCGATTGCTGCGCCGTACTGCCCGTAAAGACCGAAGATCCTTGCAAAATATGATGCATAAGCTGCTATGAAGGGCGAAGCGATATTCATGCAATCATTTCAATATAATGTAAACATTTTTAAATATTCAATTACCTTTATTAATGCTTTTGCTTTTCTTAGTTGGTACCATGGATGTAAAGGACATAATAGGAAGGAACGAGATAAGGATAAGGGTCAAACGCACCGGCATGTACCAGGTGCTTACCTTCTCGATTAAGAAAGTTCCGCTTGGCGATACGTATTTCGTTGAGCTGTACACAAAGAAGGTTCTTGACTTAAGCGAGCTGAAGCGCGTCGCGAATGAGACAGGGCTGCCCGTAGAAGCTGAAAACAGCAGGGCGTTCCCCGAAGGCAAGGGTGCCACCGATTTTATTGGCATGCTTGGATAGCACCGCGCTGCACTTGTGCATGTCACCCAAGGCCATATGATGTTATGTTTAGCGTGCCTGCAAGCTCCCTTGTGACGTTCATGTAAGTATAGTTCATTGACATGTTATAGCTATAGCCGGTGCTTACTACAGGCAGGGCTATCGACTCGCAGCTCGCGCTTGCTGTTATCGAATTGCCAGGCGCTATTGTCTCGTTTACTGTCTCGTTGAAACGCATAGCGCTCAGCATGAAGCAGGAGAGGCTGTTTATTCGTACAGGCGAATTGAGCTTGTTCGTTATGCTTATGCTTGCGGTGCTTGAAGAGTAATTGTAGGATTTTACACTGCAGCCTATGCTTGAATTTGAGAATGCGCAGTCATTTTTGAATATTGAAACCCATTTGAGGCTGCTGCCGAGGCCAAGCGAGCCCATGAGAGAGACTGCGCTGGCGTGAGCTGCAAGTAGCAGGCTTTCGTTGGTAAGCGAATAGAGCGTGGCGGTGTAGTTTTTAGTAATGATTGTTGAGTTTACCATCCCGTACTGCTGGAGCGCCTTGCCGCTCCTTGGCATCACATAGACAGAGCATACGCTTGTGTTGCTCTGGTTGTAGAGAATGCCATAGCATGTGTTCTTGATTGTGGGAGTTTCGCGGCTTATTATGCCCGCAAAAACGCCATAGTTGTTTTGGAAAAGGTTCATGGCGCTCGTTTTAACGCTGCTATAAGAAAGCAGCGATCCCATGTTTGTGGAATTTGAATATATTAGCTTGGATTGGTATGCAGAGAGATTCTTGTTGGTGGCCAGGACGCCCACAAGCACATTGCTTTCCGATGGCTCATATTTGTGCGCTATGAGCGAGGTGCATGTTTCGCTTGTTGTGCTTATGTTGTCAAACGCTACAAGCTTCGTCCAGCCCTGCTGGTAAAAGACGCACACGCTTGTGCTGTTGCCGATGCGCCATATGTTTGCACCAGTGCCGTTCACATTTGCATACGAATGGGTTAGGTTGAACGTCATGAGCATTGAATTTAGCGCTGCAGGCGATATTGTGCCTTTAAGCCAAAGAGTGTAAGCGCTGGTGCCATTCGAATAGGTTGCAAGGGCGCCGTTCGCATAAGCTACATACGGATACAGGTTCTCGAATACCTGGGGGAGCACTGCACTTGTAGGGCCAAACGAATTGCTGAACTCGCTTACGTTGTATATGTATGCTAGTACAGATATGCCATGCATGCCCTGCCCTGAAAACGTAAAGCTTGTCGTGTTTTCAATTGCACTATTAGGCATCGATGTATAGATATTCGGGCTGCTGCTCTGGTTTACATGTACAGTTATGCTCGCACTCGCTGCTTTCCTATCGGCAATGTTGAGCAGGTGTGCAGGGTCTGCGATCGCGCTAAAGACGTATGTGCCATTATCAGCATACGTATAATTCGCCAGTATGCTTGTGCTTTCCCCGTGGGGGATGGATATCTTATACTCCTTTATGGAGGTGCCGTTGACATAAAGCCCGAACACGAGGTTGCTTATTGAGCTCCCTTCATTCTTCAGCGTTATGTTGAAGAACGTTGTGTTGTATGGATAAAGGTTTGACACTGGGCTCGTCGACATTGATACCTGCAATGCGTATTGCGAGGGGTATGCTGCGTGAACAGCCTCTGCTATCGCTATTGCCGCAAGCACTACAACCACCATGTACAGTGCAAGTTCATTTTTTTTGTTTTCCATAGCACCACTTACAGCTGCCTTGACTTCAGCTCGGCCAGCACGCTCGATAGCTTGCCCTTTATGGGGTTCACCCTTGAATCTATGTAGCTGCTTACCCATTGGCCCACATCGCTTGGCTCGCCGGTATCGGGCTTGCGGAGCGAATATTTGCCTTTGGCATTTTCCACTATGCCTGCATGCTTCATCTGTAGCAGGTGGTAGCGCAGTGTTTTCTCGTTAATAGGGTTCCATGCGCTGCTTATGTACTGCGAAAGCTCGGCTACATTTGGATCCTTGTGCTCCTGGAACTGGTAGTAGAGTATAGCGTCAAGCACAGACACTGCGGAAAGCCTCGATTCGCCTGGGCTTATTATGCCAAGCGCCAGCGATAGCCATCGCAGTATGGACCTTCTTGTTTCAGTGACGTCATTGGTGATGTGAAGGTCGCGCAGCGTAAGCTCGTTTATTATAAGCTTCGACTCGTTTATCTCCATAAAAATGCCATTTTCATTTATTAAGTTAAGTATAATAATGCTTTTATCTATTATCTTTTTGCAAAATCTACCTACAGGCGATAAATTGGGCACTATAAATATAACATCACGCGTAGAGCCGCCGCTGCTTAGGGCTTATTCAAAAAACGAGGCATTGCTGCACTTGTCATTTGAAAATGTTGACGGATCAAAGCTCCTATGGTGCGAATCCGAAGTCCACGTGGACAAGCCGCTTTCGCTTGCGCCTGACAAGGAACTCAGCGTAGGCAAGACAAGGATAGGCATACTGAAGCCCCATTCGAAGATAGAGAAGCAGGTGAAGCTTTACACCATGCCGAACAATTTTCCTGACGACTACAAGTTCACCATAGTGCTCTATGCATATGATGAAGAGGGCGCAATAGCAGAAAGAGCAGAGCATTCAAATACGATAAGGTGCGCTGAAAATGCCAAGGAGGTATAGGATAAGCAAGGGCGATGATTTCATAATCGTTACTGTTGATGACAGCGGCGCTTACATAATACAGGACAATGCGGGGCGGAAGGTTTTCCTATCTAGGTACCAGGCAAAGCTCATGAAGTTCGGCATAGATAATATATTGGGCGGCGCGTTAGGAGACACGGACACAAAAGACGTAAAAATCGAAGAGATCAAAGACCAGAACAAAGACAATAAAGATGAAAGCGAAAAAAGATAACAGCATGCGCGAGCGCTTCGCTGCACTATGATACAGTCAATGTGCTGCTTCCCTTTATTTTCCTTGAATGCTGTATTCCGTTCTTGTAGCATTTGGAAGAGCAGAAATAGGTGATCCTGCCGTCCCTAAAGACGTACATTATCCCCATGCCCTTCTTTATCTCGTTTGAGCAGTATGAGCACTTCACACAACCACTACTTCACTTTTATCTCGCGCGCCTCCCTGCTTGTGTCTGGCAGCCTTATTATGTCGCCGACTTTTATCGGGCCAAGCACAGTGCGCCTTATTATCCTGCCCTTGTCGTTGCCCTCCATTATCTGCGCCGAAACCAGGTATATCTCTCCCGATACGCCGGTTTTCTGCCTCTTGTTCACGCTGACAATCTCTGCAAGGAATCCGGAAAACTGCCTCCTTTGCTCTTCTTCGCCTGCCATAAACGCCACACTAAAGAACTATAGCATTATTTTACTTTGGCTGCTCCTTCTTAGGCTCTGCCTTCTGGTCGCTTGCCTTCTGCTCCTTCGGCTTCTCAGATTTCTGCGAAACGCCGGTTATCTTGGCTATTATGTCCTTTATTGCCTGATCAGCCTTGCCCCGGTTTTCCACTGCAACAGCAGTGCACGGCACACTGAGGCCTATGGACTTGCCGAGATCGAGCTTGCTTGTAACATATGAATAAGGAACTTTCTTCTGCTCACAGATAGTGGGTATGTGCATTACTACCTCTTCCGGGTCGACATCGCCGGCAATCACGACAAATGAAGCAAGGCCGCGCTCAACGCTCTTTGTAACTTCGTTGGAGCCTTTCCTGACCACGCCTGACTGCTTGACAAGCTGCAATGCCTCGTATGTCTTTGCAACGACATCGTTTGATACTTCGAACTTCACGTAGGATTTTGCCATATACAACACCGTCCGTTTGTCACTTCATCCAGTGGATAAAGAGTAATAGAGTTTATCCCCATTAAGGTATTTAAAGTTTTGCTTTGCTCGGTGCTTGCCATGCAATAGATAGATACCACTTTTTGTTTGGCAGGCATTTTCCATCTGGGTGCACCATATGCAAAAAAATCATAGAGAGGTTACCTTGAGTCAGATGTGCTATGCCTGCAATGAGAACCCGCAAGCGCAAAGATTACAGGAGCGCAAGCATTACATATCCAATCGTGGCTACTGCAAATCCTACTTTTTGCATCTTTGTTATGCTTTCTTTGTATATAAGTAATCCAACGAGCCACACCAGTATGGGCTCCATGGTAAGTATTATGCTGCCTATCACGACCTTGTTGCTGAAAGAGACGAACGAAAACAGTATGTTTCCAAAGCCGTCCAGAAGACCTGATACCAGCACAAGAGCTATAACCGTCAACGATATTCCAACGCCCCTTGGAATTGGATTGCTGTTCGCTGATGCGAAATATGCGAACGCGAACACTGCAGATAGTATCCTCACGAGCAGCAAAGGTAGGATAAAATTGTGGTAGTAGAGCACAGCTATTATCACAGCAAACCAATATATCGCCCACATTATGTTGCCGAATGCTGTTGGCAGAAGCTGCCGGTTTATGCGGAGGCGGCCAGAAACTATGATAAGCATGAGCCCTGCAAACACAATCAGCATGCTAGTTATCTGATAAATGTTTAGGTGCTCTCCCAGCGCGAAAATGCCGAATATTACTAGCAGCACGGGCTGAAGCTCAATGAATATAAAAGAATTTGCCACACCTTCCTTTGAGACAGATTTGTATACAAGCAGGAAGCCCAGGAACAGCGCAGCTCCGCCTATCATGCTTGTTGCGATTAACAATGGCAGGTTTGCTATGCTATATGTGCCAATGCTTGCACCATTGCCAATGGTAAAAAACAGCACAAGCATGGGTATTATGCCGGAAGCAGTGACAACCAGCACCGAGAATTCGGCGCCAAGCCTCTTGATAAATATTTTCGAAGCCGAGTCTATGCCAACCCACGATAGCACTGCAAGGAGCGATGCAAGTATTATGGTGCTATACACGCCATTACCACTGCTTTGCTTGATATTGCTAACGTTATATTTTTATTCCATGCGGTACAAGGTCAAACAATCCTGGACTGCCTTGCAAGCCTGTGCCCTTTTGCCTTGAGCTCGATCTCGTAGAACCAGCCGAACGCCAGCTTCTTCACATCGAAGCCCTTTGAAAGCTCTTCTGCAAGGCTTGCGGTAGCGCTCTGAGCGAATTCAGGGCTTGAGAGCTCTCCGAACATGTGCGCGAACGGATTCAATATTATTGTATTGGCGCCTACACTCCTTGCTATTTCAGATATGGCAACGGCACTCTTCTCAACTATGTCGGCTCGCTGCTCGTCCTGCTTCTCGAAACTTTCAAAAACAAGCAATGCAGAGCCTGTGCTTATCTGCTCCGCTTCCTCATATATTTTTGACCTGCCGCGCTCTGTAGGGACAGCCTTGAAGTATTCGACATGCCATGCCATGAATCGCATTTGCTCAATCCAGGAACTGGCTTGCAGTCGGCGGCTCTGGGGGCTGGCCCTTCCTTGTGCGTATCTCCCTAACTATCTTGTCCTGCAGCTCCTTTGGCAGCTTCTCGTATCCTGCAAACTCGTAGTACCATATGGCCCTGCCCTGTGTAAGGCCCCTAAGGTCATTTGAGAATCCTTTTATTACTTCGGAAACAGGAAGCTTGGCCACTATCGCGACGCGCTCGCGCTCCTGCTCCACGCTTTCCACCAATGCCCTCTTGCTCTGCAGGTATGTTATTACATTTGACATATATTCAGGCGTAATGTTTATCGTGAATTTCTGCTTCGGCTCGAGCAGCTTCACCCCTGCGGTGAGCATTGCTGCGTATATGCCGCGCCTTATTGCTGGTATTACCTGCGCAGGGCCCCTGTGCACCGGATCCTCGTGTATTGTGGCATCAACGACCTCAACCAGCACGCCAGAGCACTTCTCCCTTGCAAGAGGCCCGTCCTTCACCGCTTCTGTGAAGCCGTCGACTATCAGCTCCATTACCTCGTTCATGTACTGCACGCCTTTCGTAACATCTGCAAGTATGCAGTTGTTCGATATGTATACAACGCTCTTTGCTATCTGCCTGTCCAGCCCTGAGGAAACGAGCGCCTCTATCGCAACTTGGCCCTTCGGCGCGCCCTCTCTTATCGTGCCTTCGTCAAGGCCCTTGAGCACCGACTCGCTCAGCGGCTCTACCTGTATGTAGAACCTTGAATGCCTGTTAGGGGTCTTTCCTTCTATCGGGCCTGCCTTCGACTCTATGGTCTCGTGGTATACGACAATGGGCTCGCTCGTTATGATCGGTATGTTGAATTCGTCGCGCAGCTTGGTCTCTATTATTTCAAGGTGCAGCTCTCCCATTCCGCTCACAAGGTGCTCTCCTGTTTCTTGGTTTATCTCTATCTTTATGGTCGGATCCTGCTTTGAGAGTTCTCTGAGCGCCTCTATCAGCTTTGTTGTATCCCTTGAATCCTTGGCCTCTATGGCCTTTGTTACCACAGGCTTCGAATAATGGACTATCTGCTCAAAAGGCTCTATCAGCTTGCCCTCGCTGAGCGTGTCTCCGACAGACACGTCTTTGAGCCCTACAAGCGCAACGATATTGCCAGCAGGCATGGAGTTTACTGCAACCCTGTCATGACCCATGTATATGCCGACCTGCTGCAGCCTTTGCGTCTGGGCCCTTCCAGAGATATAGAACTCTGTGCCCTTCTTTACCGTTCCTGAAAATATCCTCCCTACTGCCACTTCACCGCTGTGCTCGTCGTATGTTATTCCGAATATTACCACGTTTGCAGGGGCATTTGCATCTACGCTAAGCATGGACTTGCCTTCCTGCGTGGCAAGGTCGCCGTGCCATATCTGGGGTATCCTGTACTGCTGCGCCTCCTTTGGCGAAGGCAGGTGATCAACTACCATTGAAAGCGTTGCCTCGTCTATTGGCGCTATCTCCTGGAGCTTCTTAAGGCCTTCTTCGCCTTGCGATGTGAGCTCGAAAACGTGCTTGAAGTTCACGTTGTTTTTCTTCATTAAGTATGTTGATATGGCCCACTTGTCCATTGCAGAGCCGAAGACAACGCTTCCTGCTTCTACGCTCACATGCCACTTGTTCATGAACTCTTCAGGCACGTACTGGTCTATCAGCTTGTTTATATCGTTGACAAGGGTTTGAAGGCGCTCGAATGTCTGCTCAGGGGTGAGCCTAAGCTCGTTTATGAGCCTGTCTACCTTGTTTACAAAAAGCACGGGCTTTGCCTTTTCCTTCAGGGCCTGCCTCAGCACGGTCTCAGTTTGGGGCATTACGCCTTCGACAGGATCGACGAGAAGCACAACGCCGTCGACAGCGCGCATAGACCTTGTCACATAGCCGCCAAAATCGACGTGGCCAGGAGTGTCTATCAGGTTCACGATGTACTCCTTTCCCTTATAGTCAAAACCAAGCGATATGTTGGCAGATTTTATCGTGAGCCTGCGATCCTTCTCTATCTGCTCGTAGTTTGTGTAGAGCACCTCCCCGGCGACGCTTTTTGATATTATGCCGGCTTGGGCGAGCAGCGAATCTGTGAGCGTGGTCTTGCCGTGGTGAACATGGGCTATTATCGCTATGTTGCGTATCTGCTCTATATTGCTCATCAGCTTCGATATCTCTTCAACAACATATTCCTTTCTTACCATAAAAGCACCGATTATTTAGCGCTCCTTGCCATCCTTTCTATCTCGTTCTTGCGCTTTATGGCATAGCTGTTAACGTCGTTCCTAGATGCAAGGATAAGCTCGCCTGCAAGCGCATCCACGATCGTCTTTCTGCTTGCGAATGCGCCTATTATAGTAGCCATCGCTATGTTTTTCAGGGCTATGTCAAGCCTTCTGCTAGCGCTCACATCTACAGCCACGTTTGATGTTATGCCTCCGTATATTACCCTCGTTGTGTCCTCTATGGGAGCGCTGTATTCCAGCGCGTCAACGAGCACCTGGAGCGGATTTATGCCAGTCTGTGAGTGCACAAGATCAAACGCCTGCTCTATTATCTTGGTGACCTTTAGCTTCTTGCCCTGCAGCCTGCCTTCCGTCCTTATCACATGGCCGCTTAGCTTTTCGCCCGTGCCCCCGCGCATGAGTGAGTTTGCAAGCCTTTCAATTATGTTTATGCGCGCCTTCGAGAAATCAATACTGCTTTCGCGCCTGTATGAATTGGGATATGCTTCCTTCTTAAGATTTATGTAGTTGCGCAGGCTTGGATCGTGCACCTCGACATCGTAGCTGTACTTGTTGAACAGCAGTATTTCGTTAATGCCTATTTCTGAAGTGCTCACGGCCTGCCTTGCAGGTTTCCTTCTTGCTTTTTGGGGCTCTGGCTTTGGAGCTGCACTGGCTTGCTCTGCTGCCTTGACTTCTTGGCCTTGCTGATTTTTCACTTCCTCCATGCAGATTACCTCTTGGGCTTCTCCTTCTTGCCTGTCCTTATAAGGTTCAGGTTTACGCCGTTTATTTCGACTACCTTGTACTTCATGCCAGGTATGCTGCCCATCTGGCCGCGCTGGGATCCGCCTAGGCCCTCTATGGTTACCTCGTCATGCTCATCTATGAAGCCTATGGAGCCGTCGCCAGGCACGTAAGCACCGACTATCTTGCTGTTCTTTATGAGCTGTACCTTTACGCATTTTATCTGGCCGGAGTGCGGCTGCTTCTGCCCAACGGCAAATTTCTGCAGCACTAGCGCCCTTGCCCTCGGCACTGGCCCCATCGGGTCATACTTTTCCTTCAGGTTGAACATCTTCCTCTTCAGCCACTTTTTGAGAAGCTTCTGATGCTTTCGCTGCCTTACAAGCTTCCTTGCTGCAAATTCACCGTTTGGCAATCAATCACTCTTTTTCCTATTCAATGTTATGAGATGTCAGCTTACACTTTCCTTTGCTGCTTCGATTATGTTCGAGTTTCCTTGGTCTATTATGGAAAGCATTGAAACAGAGAAAGGCTTTCCGCACACAGCGCCAAGCGCCATCGGATTGCCCTTGAACTCTATTATGCTTATGCCAGCAATCTTGGCCATGTGCCGTATGTCCTCGCTATCAGTTTTTCTGCTGCTTGAAGCCACTATTACAAGCTTTGCATCTCCTTTCTTTATGCTGCTTGCAACGCTTCTGACTCCTAGCGCTACCTTTCCGCTGTCTACAGCTAGACGTATTCCGCTAGATAAATCTGCCATGCCATCAACATGAAAAGCGAGCAGCAGCTTTGCTTTAAGTGATTAATATTATGAAGGGAAAGGTATAAAAAGTATTATTTATTTGCATTCTTGCTTTTCGCTGCGGGCCTGCTTTCCTGCCTTAGCAGCTTGATCGGATTTCCGACCATCGGCTCTATGTGCAGGTTAAGTATGCTCTCGAAAAGCTCTTCTTTGCTCAGCACCCTGTAGGAATTCAGCTTATTGTCGAGGAATGCTTTTATGTCATGCTCCGCATGGCCATTTACCATTACGTATTCATCGGCAAACTTGTACCTGTCCTTGCCGCGCTCGCCCCATTTTACACTGTCGTATTTGTATACTATTACCATGTGAAACCCTGCCGCGCGGAGCAGCTGCTGCTTGTTCATGAAGGCTTCGTCGATGTTGACATGAGGGTTTATTATTACTATCCTGCCTGCTTCATCGACCATGCCCGTTATGAAGTCTGGAGGGTGTATGTATTTGTCATCAAGGACAAATTCTGGCTCGTACACTGCAGGCACATTGTTAGAGAGCAGCCACTTCTTTACAAAATCTTCATAGATGCCGGTTACGTCAAGATTGTAAGAGAGCAGTTTCCTGCTTAGATGCTGCTTTGCAGTTTCACTACTGACAGGCTCCGCTATAACATGCGATCCTTTGAGCATTGCACCTGCATTGGCCTCCTTATTGTCAGTGGTGCGCAGAAAGAATTGCGCCTTTTTTGGCATGCTGCTCTGGTATTGCTGCATGTCTTCCTTGGCGCCGATGGCGCTTGACGCTGTTAGCTCCGTGCTGCTGCTCCCATCACCCGACACAGCATAACGTTGCATAATATATATTCTCATTGCATATTTAAGTCTTTTTGAAAAAGCAGCGCTTTTTAGTAAATGCTAATGCTGGGTGACGAAATTGCAGCCTGCAGGCTGGGAAAAACTGTTGCTCAGTATAAGCTTTATGTAGCCGATATACGGCACCGATGCTACCACCTTGCCTTCTATGTCGCTCAACTTTATTGGATAGTTGCCGTACTGCATGTCTAAGCCAGGATTATTGTCCCCTTTTGTAAGCACATAGTAATTGCCGCTTGCATTTATTATTGCATAAATGCGGTGCACAACATATGCATCGCCTTCTTGATAGAATGAGTCTTCAGGTATGGTCTTATAAACGATGACGCTGTTGTTCCTGTCGCCTATTATGGTGTCGCCTGCTATTGTTATCGCGGTTGTATATGCCTCGCGCATTGTAGTGCCGTTCTGGAATGTGACATTTCTTGATCCACAAGTATAGGTTATTGCTCCGGTCTGCTCACCCTGGCTTACTATGCGATTCAGCGCGCTGTCGTAAAGCCCGATGGAATAGCCCTTGTATATATATTGCGATACGGTTATGGTGTTGTGCGTGACATTATACGCGACGCAGCTCAGAAACTCGCCGTCCATGCTGCGATTCATTGCATCAAACTCGCTTGCAGTCATGCTCACCACGGGAGCCTTCAGATCTCTTATGCTTTGCACGCCTTCTATGGCGATCATATCGCCCCTGTGCAGGTATGGCAGCATGCTGCAGCTCGGCACCACATTGAGCGGCGCGCTTGTGTGGAGCGCTGCGCCGAGGCCGAGCCAGAAAGCCACTACCACGACTACAGCTATTACTACTTCTATTACATTCTTTGCATAGCCCTCTTCGCGCACGCCGTTTATGAATTCAAGCACTATGAGTATTATTATCATGAAGAAAAGCACCGCGCCAATTATGATGGAAATCGATGCGCTGCGCTGAAATAATATGTAAAGCACGAAAAGCAGGATTATCATTATATATATGGGCCACGTCTTCTGCTGCCTGCCTTTTGGCTTTTTAGCATTTGGCACGCTCTCGCGCGCCTGTTTTCTTGCCATCAAATCCGCTCATCTGCTACTATTGTCATGCGCCTGCTGCTCGTTAGCTTTCAGCGCAGATACCTCTATGCCGAAAGCCCTTGACTCGCCGTTTGTCTTGGTAACGCCTATTGCAGTGTCTGCCGCCACGATCATATTGTCGTTGTGGCTCACGATTATCATCTGCGACTTCTTGCTTATCTCTTTTATTACCCTCGAGAGCTTCTTCGTGTTTTCCTTGTCTAGCGCAACATCTATCTCATCAAAGATGTATAGCGACATGGGCTTGCACATCTGTATAGCGAACAGCAGCATAAGCATGTGCAGAGACTTCTCGCCTCCGGAAGGCACGATTGGAACCTTCTCCTTGCTGTTCGGGCCTTTTACCTTTATGAGAAGCCCAGAATTGAACGGATCCTTGCTGTCCTCTAGCTCCAGATAGCCTGAATCAGGAAAAGCGTAGCTGTACAGCTTCTTGAAATTTTCATTGACCGCCTTGAATGTATCGGTGAAAACACTTAGTTTCTTCGCGTCGATCTCGTTCATCATTGATATTATGGAATCCTTCTCGCTCCCCAGAACGGATATCTTTTGCCTTGCCTCGTTCACATCCCTGCTTTTCTCCTCGTATATCTCAGGCGCCTTCATGTTCACGGCACCGAGATTTTCTATGTCGGCCTTCCACAGCACGAGCTGCTTTTCAAGCTCTGCAGTGTCCTTGTCGAGCTCCTGCACAGAGCCGTAAGAGAGGAACTCGGCCTTTATGTCGTTGAGCCTTGTCTCGGCCTGCGCCTTCGCCGCCTCTATGCTTGCAAGGTCCCTCCTCAGCTTCTCGATGTCGCTGGACAGCCTGCCACGCTGCTGCGCAGCCTGCGACACGCGCGCATCAAGCTCAGTGATCTGCTTGTATACTGCTGCAGATTTTTCGTCATGGCTCTTTATCTTTTCCTGCAGTACTTTTGCATCTTGGGAAAACTTTTGGATATGCTGCGCCGCGTCTTGCTTTTCCTGCCTCTGCGCCTTTTCATCAGCATCAATTGCTGCTATCTCATTAGTGATAGATTTCATCCTGGCTTCAATCATCTCGTTTTCCTTTGACGCGGTGGCGATCTTTATCTTCAGCGATTCTGCACTGCTGCGCAGCTCCTTTATCCTAGAGGCGCTCTTTGCGCTCTGCGCGCCATGCGCGCCTGCAGCATAGGCATAAAGCATGTCGCTATTGCTGCGCAGCTCAGATATCGATGCATCAACGCTTGAAATCTCGGATTCTATGCGCTCCAGCTCTTTCTTCGCTTCAAGCATATTCTTCTCGCTGTCTTTTGACAGATTCTTCAGCTCTGAAGCCTTTGAAGCTGCAGCCTCTATGGAGCCTTTAGCGCTCTTTGCTTCGGATGCAAGGCCAAGCAGCTCTGCCTGCTTGCCTGCTATGCTCCTGCCTAGGCTTTCCATCTCGCTGCTCGATTCGCGCATATCCTTCTCAAGGGCTGCCCTTTCGGATTCAAGCGCCTTTAGCCTTGCGGCGAGCTGGGCAGGAGACTCCTTCATCGAGCCGCCGCTTATTATGCCTGCAGGCTCTATGACTTCGCCTTCCAGCGTGACAAACCTGTGTTTGCCTATGCCTATTGATTTTGCTGCTCCTACATCATCAACAAGAAATGTGTTTGAGAATATGTACCTGAACACCTTTTCATATGCCTTGTCGAAAGACACCAGGCTTATGAGCGGCACCGCGCCGCCCACATGCTCGGTATCGCCTTTTACAGCAAGCTCTTTTATAGGTATGAAGGTCGCCCTGCCAAGGTTTTTCGACTTTAGTATTTCTATCGCTTTCGAAGCGTCATCTATGGTGTCCATGACGAAGTAGCCCATCCTGCCTGAGGCTGCAGCCTGTATCGCAACAGCATATTTGCCTTCGTACGTGCACAGCTCCTCCGCAGTGCCGCGGAACCCCTTGGCTCCTTTCAGCGATGCGCTGATGCGCGAGCTGCTTCCGCCGAGCATTGCTAGCCGTTCCCTTATGTCTACGCTTTGCCTGTAGTTTTCATCAGTTCTGGCACGTATTGAATCGATGTGCAACTTTATGCTATTGAGCTTCTTGTTGAGCATCTCAAGCTCTTCATTGGAAGAGCGCATCGTGGCGTTGAGCTTTTCCAGCCTTTCATTTGCAGTGCTGGCTTCGCTCTGCACTGCACTGATGTCGTTTTCGGCGCTCTCGCGCTGGGCGGACCATCTTGCAATAAATGATTCGATGGAAGCTTTATTTGCTATTAAGCTCTCCTTTTTCGCATTCAAGTCATATAAGCGCTTCTGGTTGGATTCGTATGCGCCCTGTGAATCGCTTGAAGCGGCCTGACCAGGCAGCTCCAGCCTTGAAAGCTCGGCCTGCGCTGCTGCAAGTTCCTTTGACAAGCTTTCTATGGAAAGCCTGTTTTTGCCGAGCCCGCTTTCGAGCTTTGCGCTTTCCGCGGAAAGCGCCTTTCTGCGCTCGGCCATTTCGCCGATGCGCGCTTCGCTCGCCTTTATGCTTGCTTCCAGCAGAGCCATCTGCTTGCTTATCTCTTCGAGTGCCTTGCTCGCTTCGTTTGTTTCTGAAGATCGCGCATTGAGAACGTTGAGCATTCCCTGCTTTTCGGCTGAAGCCTTCTCTATGTCGATGTCGAGATTCTTTATTTCGGAATCTATTGCTGCAATTCTCTTTGATTTCTCTTCCTCTTCCTTGAGCTGCTTTGCATACTCTTCAGACAGGGCATGCTCCCTGCGCTTCAGCAGCGTGAAATTCGCCCTCTTTAACAGGCTCGTTAGCTCAAGATAGCGCTCGGCATCTTCCTTCTCCTTCTTCAGCTCTTCCAGGAAGCCGATTCGCTCGTTGAGCATCACGCGCGCCTCACTTATTTTTGCCTCTACCTTCTCCAGCTCCTTCATCGCCGCCGCTTTCTTGTCGTCGAACTCCTTTATGCCAGATGCGACATCTATGAGCTCGCGCCTCTCCTTGGCGTTGAGGTCTATCTTGCTCATTATCTCGCCCTGGGTTATCACGTTGGTGTCATTTATTTCGCTCTGCTCGTGGTAGAGCAGGTCGAGTATCTCCTGCCTTGTGACATGCTTGCCGTTCAATCTGTACCCAACCTTGCTCTCCTTTATTGCGCGCATTATTTCGTACTGCTCCGTGCCGTTTGTAAGAGTGAGCTTTACATAGGCGCGCCTCAGGCCATCCTCAGGCCTTGGCTTCGCCGACGAATTTATAAGATATGAGAACGATGGAATGTGCATCCTTTTCAGAGAGCCCTCCCCAAGGGCGAAGAGCAGCGAATCGCATATGCTGGATTTGCCAGAGCCGTTCGAGCCAACTATGCAGTTGAATCCGTCAGTGAACTTTATGTTTGCGTGCTTGAACGACTTGAAGTTGTGCAATACTAAGGTATCAAGATGAAGCATCTATACACCATATCGCCTTGTATAGAGTATAGAAACGCATGTATTTATCTTTTACGGCGATTAGTGAGAGGCTTGCGCAGCTTTCTGCGCTGAATCGTCCATTTTGGCATGGATCCTTGACATGTATAAATTTATTATTGTGTCTGCGTGCTGCATTAGCAGCAGGCCTGCAAGCGTGCTCCCTTTCTTTACGGCAGCTATGCCGCTCTCGTTTAGCTGCATCTTCTCAACAGCATTGTAAAGCTTGTCATAATATGATACTTCAGGTATTTCGATGCCTATTGACGCAACAGTGCCGCCGGCAACCTTGGCCATCGTGCGCGGCGACTGCCTCTGCACATTTTGCACAAGGTACGCCTTGCCGTTTGATTCGTACACTGCTATGTGCATGTGCTGCTTGAGCATGAGCTCGTACAGCTCGCTTATGCTTGTGGTGGGCTTCACCAGCATGAAGTTCTTGGTCATGGCGTTGTATACGCGCAGCTTTGTTATGTGCGTCTTGACAAATGCTGTGATGAGCTCCTGCTGCGCGCCATTGTATATGAATATGGCTATCACTATGTCCCAAAGCACGATGAATTCCTTGTAAAAGAATGAACCGCTTATAAAGAACACGTATATCAGCGTTCCAACTATGAACGCGCCGGTTATCGCGTTGCTTACGCGCACGGATTTCCTTGTGGCGGTATAGTAGTCGCTATGCTCCTGCATGTGGCTCCTAAGCGCGCGCCCGCCGTCAAGAGGCAGCCATGGCAGCAGGTTGAAAACTCCAAGGAATATGTTGAGTATGAAAAGCAGCTGTATCGTGTAGCGTATCATGCCCGAAGGGGCATACGCAGCCGCGATACCGAAAAGCGCGCCGAGCAGCAGGCTCACCAATGGCCCCACTATCGATATGCGGAATTCTGTTTCAGGCTTTACCTTCTCGAAATCTATTATGGAGCCGCCTCCGAACGGGTATAGCACTATCTTCTTTACCTCTATGTTGTTCCTTTTTGCGTTGACCGAATGCGCGAGCTCGTGTATGAGCACGCATACAAACAGCAGCACCCATATCAGGAATAAATAAGGGCTGAGCACAAGGAAGAGCACAAGAAGCAGCAGGAATGACCAGTGGAGCTGTATGTCTATCCCCATTATCTTTCCTATCTTTGGAGACATGCTTGCCATTGGAGCACCATTGTGCATACTTCAGTATTAAAATATTAAATGCCATAGGTATTTATGCATAGTTTGAAAGGCATAAGGTTTGTTACCGGCAAGCCAGCGCTGATTGCCGAGATACATGGCGAGAGATACCTGGTGATAGGCGACCTCCACATAGGCATAGAGCTTGAGCTTTCAGGCAAGGGCATACACCTTTTCAACGTCACGGAATCGCTTGAGAAGAGCATAACATCAATAATGAATGAGTTCTCCCTTAAGAACATCATTCTTCTTGGCGACATAAAAAACAGCGTTATGAGGCCGACCAGGGCAGAGGCCCTGCTGCTGAAAGGCTTTTTCGACTCGATGAAGGATTATTCTGTGTTTGCTATTGCAGGCAACCACGATGCATACCTTGAGGAGCTTTTGGGCATACGCTTGCACAAGGAGCTCATAATAGGAGACTATGCGTTCATG
The DNA here is from genome assembly GCA_021816895.1 of Microcaldota archaeon. Classification (GTDB taxonomy): domain Archaea; phylum Micrarchaeota; class Micrarchaeia; order Micrarchaeales; family Micrarchaeaceae; genus JAKAWW01. Next base: position 871,546 of record JAKAWW010000001.1, read on the forward strand.
CACGGCCACGCAAGGCCTTCGCAGCAAGCCATCATGTGCAGGTACATAATAACGGCACACAACCATGCGATAGCGCGCACCATGCGCAAGGACGGCAGCATGCACGACGAGAAGATATGGATCATAGCGAAGATAAGCAAGAGGTCAGCGAAGAAAAGCTACGAAAGCTTCAACGCCGGCGCAAAGCTCATAGTGGCTCCGGCATTCAACGACATGATAATGGGCACGCCCGTAGCGTCATGGAGCTATACGCACATGAGCGTGATGTTCAAGAGCGGGCTTTTCAGCATGAGGGGCATGGATATGTACACGCTCTATGGCAGCAAGCTTGCGAGGAGCAGGCTCGCTCATCATTCGTGAGCGGCGGTGCCTACATTGCCCTGGCGCTTTATCACTGTTATGGGTATTACTCCTTTTTCGAATTCCAGCTCGGCTAGGTCGAGAGGATCTATCATGTGCTCCGGCACCTTTACGAGAGGCGGCGCGCCATATGCGAGCTGCAGCGCCCTCGCGCCGATTATCCTTGCCTTTTCGAATCTTGTATATTCTTCCATCGCAACAACCTCATATTGGATTTGGCCTGAAGCGCTCCTTCGCTTCCTTTATGTGGGCTTCAACAGCACCGCGCCACTTTGCAAAGTCGTCAGGGCTCTTCGGATACTGCCTGTACAGCTCGTTGAGCGCCTTCATTTTTTTAACTACAAACAGCAGGTTCCTGAACGCATTGATGTTCTGCGCGCCCTTTAGTATTGTCTTGAATTTTGCAGCAACGCTGAGCTCTGGCACAAGGCCGTAGCTCAGATCCTCGGCCTCCTTGGCGCTTATGAACGTCTTCATCCCGTAATTCAGCATGTCGTTGTTGAGCGATTGCAAGTATATCCTGAATACTTCCAAGCCTGCGGTCTTGTTCCCGTATGCATCGTTGAAGCTCAGGTTGTAATCCCACATGCCCTTTATGCTTGTATCGTTATTCTGCACTGCTTTTGCAGCCTGCTTGCCCGCAAGCACGCCAGCAACCAATGACGGGCCTATGCCTCCTGCGCTTAGCGGGTTTGGCATCGCCATGCTGTCCCCCGCGCCGAGGTAGCCGTTGAACACCAAGCTTTCGAGCTGGCGCCTCACTGCGACAGACCAATAGCCTCGGCCGTTGTTGTTGCTTGTATCGATGCGTACATTTTTCACTACAGGATTCACGTTCACGTAAGCATCAATAAGCGAATGGAGCGTGTCCTTCTTGCCAAGCTTCTGGTTCCTTATCTCAAAGCTGCTCTTTTGAACGCCAAGCCCTATGTTTACCCTGTTGCCGGATTTGGGGAACACCCACCCGTAGCCGCCTGGGGCAAGCTCCTGGTTCAGGTGTATTATCGCATTTTTTGGATCGTAATAATTTAGATCATCATGATCTTGGTCAAATTGGTATATGTATCTGCCTGTCGACTCGATGTCGTCTATGTCTATGTCGCGGTCGACGAAGGGGTTCTCTGGCAATTTTCTCCTCAGCACAGTTGCTATGCCGAGCGCATCTATGACGACCTTTGCCTTTATGTCCTTTCGCTCCTTGCTCTTGTCCCTGCCGAAGACTCCGGCCACGCTGCTGCCCTCAATTAGCGGCCCTTCTACCTCGAACTCGCTCTCGTAATGCACACCGCTGTCAATGGCGAACTTTAGCAGTTTGTGCTCGAAGCTAGGCCTGTCAAGCGAATAGCCTTCTCCCTCGAACTTGAACTTGTGCTGGAGATCAGGTGAAAAAGCAAGAACGCCATCGACCTTCAGGTCTAGTTCGGGCTGCGAGAAGGATATTCCGGCTTCCTTGTACAGGAAGTCAAGATGGCCCTTCGCCACAGCGTCGCCGCACACCCAGCCCCAGTTGGTCTTCTTGCCCACTTCCTCTTCCTTGTTCCTGTCGAGAAGGAGCACGCTGGCGCCGCCCTTGGCTGCCATTGCCGCAGCAAGCGAGCCAGACATGCCTGCTCCTGCCACTACAACATCATAGCTTTCCATCAAATGACCTTTTCTACTCTATCGAATGAGCACGAATATAATATAGGAGTTATGCGCAACAAATTATTTTATTCCTTTGCTTTTGCCTGCCCATAGGATTTGCACGGCTATATACTACATTATTTGGCGAAGCACTCTGTTTATTATCGGATTTAGCCAATGCCACGGCATTACTGGCATTTTAGAATTCTTTGTTTGCGTCTATTCAATCACTATTTAGCATATTGTTTACCAGATATTGGGAAAAACTGTTTATTATGTTGTTTATTTTTTTTGTATGCTCGGATGATTCTGCTTCTAACCTGACTAGCTCGCGCGTTTCTTTGATAAGTTCTTCATCATCGGTCCAAGTTGCAGCAATTGCAGCCTTTTCGTAATCCCTGCCGCCTACGAGAGTTTTTGCTGCCTTGTATGCTGCTTCCTTTATGTCATTATTTCTTAACCCATATGACGCTTTAACTTCTAGCACCTCTGCCTCAAAGCCATCTCCCATAAGCTCGCCGGAAGGCTGTTCTGTAAGCAGTATTTCGACATTTTTCACAGCCGCATTGCGCACCTTTTTATCGCCAAGATTAAATTCTCTTGCAAGTTTTGCTGCACTATCTAGGAATAAATGCGATCGCATCATGCGTTCGTACGCTTTTTTTGCAACCTCTGTGGCTTCTGCTTTTGTAATGCCGTAGTGCCTTATGATCTCATCTGCAGCAGGATTTTCGTAATTATCTGCCACTATGATATTCGTGCCATTGCGCATTATATCTTCAAGCACCTCCAAGACAGCCCTGTGCATTTCTTCCGGGGTAAGCCCATATTTATCTGCTGCCTTAAAAGACCCCCAGCTGATGTATAGCTTAGCCTCTTCGAAGTCAGATTCCTTTTCTTTCCTTATCCCTATAGATGTTGTCTTTGCATTTTCCTTGCTTGCGTCCATTCAACCACCACATAGTATATTGTTTATCCCAGTATATATAATATTTGGATATAGTATATATATTTGTATATTTCTATATATATTATGGAAAAGCATGTATTCAAGTTTGGAGGAAATAGCTGGGCGGTGGTGCTGCCCAAGGCATGGATCGAGAGAAATGGCGTGGACAAGGGGAAATTGCTTTTGATGAATGAAGATGATTCTGGCAACCTGGTGGTATCGGCAGGCACGGTCGCGAACAAGGAAGCCGAGCTGATACTGGATCCTGGCGTAAGCCCTGAAGTCGCAGGCAGATGGGCAGGCTTGTACTACAGGGCAGGGGTCAAGAAGCTCAATATTTATGCAAATGGGGACAATGCCGGAAGCATATTCAAGTTCATACAAGACTTCATAAAATCTTATTGCCCCGGCTTTGAAGTAACTGGCAGATCGAGCAAGACTATGATAATTACTGATTTTACTGATATAAAGGATGCCAAACCAGAAATGATATTCATGCGCATAAAATCCATCATAGAAGAGGAATTGAAGTTTATGGGCGCTGGGGACATGGCAGGCATAGCCTACTCCGAAGACACTGTCAACAGATTCTTCACGCTTGGCTTAAGATATGTGAACATGGTAGGCGGCAGGGATGCCGTGAGGGATTTTGACATACTGCAGTTGCTTGAGATAATATCGGATGAGCTATATGAGATTTCAAAAGGAAGCATCAGCAAAAAGAACCTTTCTATATTTGGCGAGCTTGGAAAGGAGCTGGAGCTCTGCTTTTCCGCGCTTGCCGGCAACTACAACGCGTTAGAAGCGGCAGTAGCCAACAGGGACAAGATATTCAAAAGCCTGCCGGGAAGATTCGACAGGCTTGATGCTTACCTATTGACAGAGATAACGAAAAACATGATAAAGATAGCGGAATTCTGCCTCGAAGCAAAGCAAAAAGAGCCATCCATGGCGCCATGAGCATAGCGCGCTGCGATATTATGGCTTCTACTCCTTGCGCTTTGCGACATATGTGATGCTGTCCCTTGCTATTTCTTTTATGTTGCTTTCAGGTATGCCTTTTGAGAGCGCGTTGAACTTTGCAAGGCCTTCGCTTGCAAGCCTTTCTGCCTCGCCCTGCGCATATGCTATAGAGCCAAGCTCATTGAAGGTGTCGAGCACAAACCTTATCTCGCCATCTGTCTTCTCGTTCCTTTTCTTTGCATATATTTCTCTGAGCCTTTCAAGTGTGGCAGTTGACGCATTCTGCACAGCGTGCCACAGTATTATGGTTTTCACGCCGTCGCGCACGTCTGTGCCTATGGACTTGCCCAACGCAGCTTCGGTAGATGTGCAATCAAGTATGTCATCAACAACCTGGAATGCATTACCCACAGGAGTGCCATATTCTTTTATGGCTTCAACGGTGCTGTCATCTGCGCCCGCAGTAATGGCGCCGGCCTGCATTGGCCCGTATACTGTGTAATAGGCGGATTTGGCATGTATCGAGTTGTAGTAGTCTTCCTTTGTGAAGTTGGTGATGTCGTTGATGTCTTTTGTGAGGTGCAGGTCGCGATACTGGCCTTCATGGGTAACGTTTATCATGTCGTAGAACTTGTTGAAATAGCGCATGCCGCGCTCGCCGCCCAGCTTGCTTACCGCATCGTTGACGATGCGCCAGTTTATCGCATGGAGGTGGCTGCCCGCATTGACAGCATAAGCAGGGCCGAACATCACGTGCGCGGTAGGGCCTCCGCGCCTGAGCGAATTGTCATCCATGAAGTCGTCAAGCATAAGTAGCCAGTCTTCTGATACCTGCTGTGCCGCCGCAGGCAAGAGGGCATCTTCTATGCTGCCGCCATGCAGCAGAGACCAAAGCAGGACATATGACGGCCTTCTGTATTGACCTTTCCTGTCAACGTAGGCGCGCACCATTGTGTAGTAGGGCTTCAGATAGCTGTCCTTAGGCTCCTGTATGTATTTCGAGATTGCGCCATAAACTATTTCCTTGTGTGCAGCGATAAAGGCCTTGAAATTGGCATATGCTGAAGTTGCTCCATCAGTCATACCACACATTATGTTTATTAGGGTATATAATCCTTATTGCCTATATATATGTTTGTCGTAAGTGGTTTTATGGACGAACATGGCAGCAATTCCATTGATCAGGGCAAGCTTGATGGGCTTGTGGCGTTTATGAAGGGCACGGCCGAAGCGGTGAACAAGGAGATAAAGGAATACCTCACCAACCAGAGCTCGCCAAGAAGCTTGCAGAACATGCTGGGCAGGAGCGGCTACAAGTTTGACTCCGTGGCAATAGAGAAGGCAGTGCTTGAGCCATCGCAGTACATACTTGAATCAGGAGGCAAGCGCATAAGGCCGCTGCTGCTGCTTGCGGTGCTGGAAGCCTTCGGCAAGAACCCCAATGAATACATAGAGTTTTCCATAATACCAGAGATAATACATACGGGCACGCTCATACATGATGACATAGAGGACGGATCAGACCTAAGGCGCAACAGGCCCACGATACACAAGAAATACGGGCTAGACGTTGCAATAAACCTGGGCGATTTCATGTTCTTCTTCCCGATGGTCGTAATATTAGACAGCAAAAAGCTTAGCAGGAGCACGAAGATGAAGATACTCGACACTTACCAGAGGGACATGCTCAACATAGGCCTCGGCCAGGGCATAGACCTCGCATGGCACAGGCACATAATAGACCCGCTAAGCATATCTGAGGAAAATTACATGCAGACTGCGTTTTCTAAGACTGGCGTGCTTACTGGCATGGCTGCGAAGATCGGCGCGATAATCGGCGGCGCCACAAAGAGGCAGGTAAAGATACTTGGCAGGTACGGCGCAACCCTAGGGGTAGCGTTCCAATTGCAGGACGACGTGCTTAACATAACGGAGAGCAAAGTGGCGGAAAACAAGGGTGTTATAGGTGAGGACATAAAGGAAGGGCAGGTAACGCTGCTAGTGGTGCACGCACTGAAGAAGCTTGGCGAACAAGACAAAAAAAGGCTCAGCGAAATAATCTGCATGCATACGAGCGATCCTGCACTGATAAGCGAAGCCATAGGCCTTATAAAAAAATCAGGAGCCATAGAGTACGTTGACCATGTCAAGGATTCGCTTGTAAAAAAATGCATAGACGACCTTGACAAAGCGCTGCCTGAATCAGAAGCAAAGGAGAGGCTCAAGCTTCTGGCGCATTTCGTGGTAAGCAGGAGCATTTGACTATGCTATTTTTTCTCCTGCATCTACGCTGCCAGGCCTGTCTGGAATCAGCAGCACCACGCCGCTTTTTGACAAGACGCCTAGAACAAGCACTTCCGACATGAAATTAGCGACCTGCTTTGGCTTGAAATTTACAACGCACACCACTTTCTTGCCTACTAGCTCTTCAATGCTGTAGTTGGTTATGTGAGCAGATGAATGCTTCACGCCAACTGGCCCAAGGTCTATTTCAAGCTTGTACGAAGGCACTTTCGCTTCTGGAAAGGGTTCTGCCTTGAGTATTGTTCCTATGCGCATGTCGACCTTTGAGAAATCATCATATGCTATCTCCATATGGACACCTTTTGCTGTGCAAGGCTGAAGTGCAGGGGGTGAGATTTGAACTCACGAAGGCGCTAGGCCACAGGATCTTAAGTCCTGCGCGTTTTTCCGTGGCTCAGCTTGAGCCAGACCAGACTCTGCCACCCCTGCTTTAAGCGCCTATGCATACATCGAAGGCCCCGATGCATCAAGGGTTTTCTTGTAGCTCTTGTGGCTCTCTGAGTGCTTCTTTATCATGTCCTGTATCTTTGCTTCAACTTCCTGCGCCTCCTTCTTGAGCTCGCTTGTGTCTATGTCAAGGTCAAGCAGCTTGTTCAGGCCGTCTATGGCGTCTTCTGCATACTTCGGGTCTATTATATCCTGGACAACAGGCACAAGTATGTTTATGTCCGCCATGCCGTCAAGCTTTGCATGCATTAGCAGCAGCGCGTTTACCCCGCTTGCGACACCCTCTGCGATTGGCTTCATGCCTGCCTTCTCTATTTCTGCATTCAGGCTGTCAACAGAGGATATGGCAAATGTGGCTTCCGACTGATCGCTTTGGGGTATGCCGCTTATGGATATTATCTTCTTTATGCCGCTAGTATTCACAAACTTGTATACGGTTTCGGCAAGCTCGTATACTATTTCAAGCGGCATCGCAAACTCGGCAAATATGGTGGTGAATTTCTGCTTCTCGCTGAAATACAGCCTTACCGGCGGCACGGGCTCGCCCTTGTGTATCGATACAAGGGGCGGGAATTCGCTGCTGTCAAGGTATCCCACGTACTCCATTCCAAGCTTGTCTATTAGGTAGCTTATGGTCATGGGGCCGACGAGCCCTATGCCCGGAAATCCCTCTATAAGCGTAGAGCCTGAAAGGTCAACTTTTTTTATCATGTTTATGCTTATCATGTTTACCACATAGCTTATTTGGGGCAAAATTATAAATAATAATGGCAATATCTTCATGCAGTATCTGCACTGCCTGGCATGCTCGAATGCTTAGTTGCACATGCCGAGGCGCAAGGACGCATTTACTCTTCTCTCGGTATTACGACGATAGATATTTAAATCTATTTACAGAGATAGTATTGGTGAATTAAATGGCTGAAAGAATAGGAAGCGAAAAGCTAGACAGAGAAGACGGCTATCTCTATTACCTCGGCAAGGACGGCTATGTGTGGAGGACGCCCATGAAGGCGAACGCACGCGGAAGAAAGGCAAGAGTGGGTAATGAGAAAGTCAAGAGGGAAGAGGGATTCTTGTATTTCATAGACAAGAATGGCTATGTTGCAAGGGCCAAGATGAACAGAAGGGGAAGGAGATAAATCTTTTTCCTTTTCTTTTCATTTTTCTTTTCCTGATAAATACTTGATTGCAGCTATGCTGCCCTTTCTTATCCCTGCTTTTACTATTGTCCCTGCATTGAACTCTAGCACATATCTTGCAGGTCTCTCTGGAACATAAGTATTGCAGTCAAGGAGCCTGCACTGCTTTGCATCTTTTTTCATGTCCACTACGCGCATGTCGCTGCCCAGCCAGATTATGTCTATAGGGAACAGCATGTTGTGCATCCATATGCCGTAGCGCGATTCCTTTGAGAATATGAAGAGCATGCATTCATTGCTGCCGATGGACTTGCGGAACATCAGTCCTATAGCGCGCTTTAACGGGGTATCTGCAAGCATTGCTGAATATTTGCGGCCTGAAATCGACAGCGTGGCGCGCCGGTATTTGCCCTGCATCCTGTACAGAAGCTTTAGGAGCAATCACTCACTCGTCTTTGCTTTTGCGCTTGTGGTTTGCGATATGCTCTGCTCCCTCATGAATTGCTCCAGGTAGTACTTGCTGCCAGTGCCCTTGCCGGTAAGGCCGCTGCCCTTCCAGCCAACGAACGTGTGCAGGCCCACTATTGCGCCCGTGGTAGCGCTTACAGACCTGTTTATGTACACGACGCCAGCCTCTATTTCAGCCATGAACTGCTTTATCTCCTTGTTGCTGCCGCTGTACAGTCCTGCAGTCAGGCCATACTCTACGTCGTTAGCCATCTTGATCGCTTCGCCGAAATCCTTGAAGCTCTCTATTGTAAGGATTGGCACGAAGAGCTCGTTGTGCACCAGCTCGCTTGAATGGGGCACCTCTGCAAGCGTAGGCTCCACATAGAGGCCATTCAAGCCAGTATTGACGGCATTGCCGCCGTATAGTATGCGCCCGTCGCGCTTCGCCTTCTCCACTGATTCGACATAGCGCTTGAACGCGCTCCCGCTTATCAGCGGGCCCATGTAATTTCCTTTTTCAAGCGGGTTGCCTATCTTGAAGCCCCTTATCTTTTCTATTAGCTTGCTTATGAACAGCTCCTTTATTGATTCATGCACGTATAATCGGGAAAGCGCGCTGCACTTCTGGCCGTCATAGCCAAAGGCTGCGCTTGCCACGCCCGCCACTGCATCATCTATGTTGGCGCTCTTTGACACAATTGCGGGGTTCTTTCCGCCCATTTCAACTATGAACACTTTCTGCTTTCCTGCAGCGAAATTTTTGGCGATCATTCCCAAGCCTGTTGAGCGCGAGCCTGTGAACACTATCCCGGCAACATCTGCGCTGTTTGCAAGCTCGTCACCAACTTCGGATCCAGGGCCTGTGACAAAGTTGAACACGCCATCTGGCAGCCCTGCCTGCCTGAGAAGCTCGTATATCTTCAAGCCAGTAAGCATCGACATGTTGTCGGTAGAGCTGGGCTTGAATACGACAGTATTGCCTGTTATCATCGCCCCTACGCTCATGCCTGTAGATATAGATACTGGGAAGTTGAAAGGTGCGATAACGCCGAAAACGCCATACGGCTTCATCGCTATTATGACCTTTTCGCCGCTCGAAGGGGCGCCCTGGAAGCCAGCCGCAACCTTTGCAGTGCTCTCAGGCATGAAGGTCTTTCGCACGTAGCCCTTGTTTGACTCCAGTTCATTTGCATAGTAGCGCATGAAATCTATTGCTTCATCAACCTCGCCAATCGATTCGTAGCGCGACTTGCCATTTTCGTAGCTCAATATCGCGCCAAGCATGAACTTGTTCTTTGCGAATATTTCAGCTGCATTGCGGAACATGGCCGCGCGTTCCTTGTAGCTGGTGGCGCTCCATGCAGCAAAAGCGCTCTTCGCCGCGGCAATCGCCTGCTTTGCGTGCTCCCTTGTACCTTTCTGGAAGATGCCGAGCACGCTGCCGTCTATCGGGGATTTTTCGACAAGCTTTTCATTTGAATATACAGCTTTGCCACCAATATACATTGGATATGCTGCATTGAAATTGCGCTTGACCTCTTGCACTGCAGCTTCAAAAAGCCTGTCAAACTCGGCCTCATTGCCGCTTTCAAGGTATTTCTTGTAAGTAAACTCGTTTTCAAACTTATTTTTCATCCAATCACTACAATAGGAATTACTCAATAGGAATTATAATAAGTAGGATGTTGAATTTTAAATATTTATCTTGCGCCAATTTGTACTCACAGGTTTGTGCAATAGAAGACCGGATATAACTTGACAGCATAACATCCCGATTTGTCTGAAACCGCATGCTTCTGGATTATATTATATTTTGCCTAAAAGCTGTGAGGGGCAAGCGAGGGTATGAGACAAACTCATTGCGTTACGAGCGGCGCCTGCCCTTGCTCTTTGCTGCATAGTAGTACGCGATAACCAGGATTATTACGATTATTACGATTACCACTATTGCTATTTCCAAGCCAGTGTAGTGTTGCGCGACTGGAGTTACTGGCACTGTTGTTGGTATTGTTGTGGCTGGTGCAACAGTCGTTGTTGGAACTGTTGTAGTTACTGGCACCGTTTTCGCGAATATGCCTACAAGCGGATCACTTGGCACAGCGAAGCTAACAGTACAAGTTGCTGGATTCACGAAGAACGGTGTTATTGCGCTCCATGTTCCGTTCTTGTAGATGAACGGTTCTATGCTTGATGCAGAGTCGCTGCACGGATATGCAATTGTCACGTTAGTGGTGACGTTTACATTCGTCTTTATGCTGATGTTGAGCGCGTTTATCAACGTGAAGTTAGATGGCGCTGGCGGAGCAGTTCTTGTCGCGTTTGAAACGAATGCACTTATGGGAGTTGATGTGCTTGATGTTGTTGATATTGAGAACATTGCAAGCTCGTTGCTGAAGTTGAGTGTTACAGGCGCAGACGAGGATATTGTCTTGTTTACAGTGCCTGAGCTGCCCACTATTGGCGTTGGCGGTATTGTAGTTGTCACGGTGGTTGTCGGTATTGTGGTTGTAACGGTTGTAGCTGGACCTGTCACGCCGCTTGGCGGGTACACAATGTTAAGGGTAGTGGTTATGCTGTTTGCAGTATAGTTTGAGTTGCCCGGGTTGTTGAACGTGAACGAATATGTTCCAGGATTCTTCATGCTCTCGCTCCATGTTATTGTAGAAGCTGTTTTGCCGAAGAGCACTCCGTTTACATACAAGGACCATGCAGACTGGTTGTTTATTGTTGGCGTGCCTGTGAATGTTATTGATACAGGCTGTTCAAAGTATGATGTACCTGGGTTGCCCGTTTCTGAAGCGGTAAGTGTACTATTTGAGCTCACTACTACGGTGTTTGTCGCTGGGGTTAATGTATAAACTGATGATGTGCCTATGTCGTTGGCTTCAACCGTGTAAGCATAGTTTCCTGCGGCTGGAAGCTGCATTGTGTTTGATGTTTCTGCGTTTGAATTTATGACGGTAGGCGTTATGGAATTGCCATTGATGAGCCAATATACCGCAAAGTGGCCCGTGCCGCCGCTTATCAACGCATTGACAGTGAATGGATTGCCGTATATTATGCTGTTTGAAGGTGTTAATGCCAGCGTTATGTGAGGCACAGAATCAACTGTTATTGTGCTTGCAACAGAGTTGAAAGTGACATGTGTGCTTGCGCTGTCTGTTGCAACAACGTTGAATGTATATATGCCTGTTGTTGAGAAGCTGTTGAAGCTTGCAAATGACGCTGTACCGTCTGATTGAGCAGTAAGGCTTTCTATAACATTGCCTGCTATTATGCTGTTTACTGTTCCAGGTCCGCTTACATAGATAAGGTTAACTGTGAATGGTCCTGTGCCGCCGCTAATCAACACATTATAAGTTTCGTACTGCCCTAAATCAAGCACAGTGTTGCTTGGTGCAAGTACATTTGGTATTGCATTGGCTCCATATACGATGCTGTTAGAGACAGTCACCGGCGTGCTTGCGCTGTCAGTCGCAAATGCGTTGACAGTAAATGGCCCTGTTCCCCACGCATTGTTTTGTGTGAATGCAAATGAATTTGTAGTTGCACTTAGATCAGTATAAAGCGCATTTGCAACCAAACCAATACTATTATAGACGAGGAAATTGTATGTATATGGAGGAGTACCACCTGAAATTGCTGTTGTTATCACCTGCGTTTGACCTCCATCTATAAGTGAATTGCTTGCTGTTAGCGAGGTAAAAGCAAGAGAAGGATCTATTGTTAGTGTGTTGGAAAGCAGCACCGTGTTCCCTATGTTTATCGGCGTGCTGCTATCCTCATAGTAGCCGTTGCTGTCCTCAGCGAATCCATACAATGCCCAGGGACCGTATATGTTTTTGGAACCCGTGTTTTCCGTATAGGTTACCCCGTTGAACGTCAGAATGAGGGTGTTACTGTTCTGCGCATTTATGGTGAGCTTGAGGGCATTGTTCGATGGCAGCGGCTGTAGTGAGGTCTCTGGTAGATTTCCGATTACACTTACTGGACCTCTGTTAGCATTTGTAACGTAAACAAGGGTTCCGGAAGGATTGAAGGCGATGCCGGATGGACCTAATGGGCGTGAGCCTACTGTGATAGTATTTACCACAGTATTTGAAGCCACATTGATAACGCTTATTGTGTTTCCTGAGCTGAGATTATAATTTGTAACGTAAGCGAGGGTTCCGGAAGGATTGAAGACGACGCTGTATGGATATGCGCCTACTGGGATTGTATTTACTACTGTATTTGAAGCCACGTTGATTACGTTGACTGTATTGCTGTCATAATTTACAACATAAGCGAGGGTTCCGGAAGGATTGAAGGCGGCGCTGTTTGGTTGAATACCTACTGTGATAGTATTTACGACAGTATTTGAAGCCACATTGATAACGCTTATTGTGTTTCCTGGGCTGGGAAAACCGTGATTTGCAACATAAGCGAGGGTTCCGGAAGGATTGAAGGCGACGTCAGCGGGACCTGAGTTGACTGGGATAGTATTTACGACAGTATTTGAAGCCACGTTGATTACGTTGACTGTACCGCTGCCAAAATTTGTAACATAAGCGAGGGTTCCGGAAGGATTGAAGGCGACGCTGTATGGATATGCGCCTACTGGGATAGTATTTACCACAGTATTTGAAGCCACGTTGATTACATTGACTGTACCGCTGCCAGCATCAATTGCAACATAAGCGAGGGTTCCGGAGGGATTGAAGGCTACGCCTAATGGTGCCGTCCCTACTGTAATAGTATTTACTACTGCATTTGAAGCCACGTTGATTACGTTGACGGTATCGCCGCTGCCAGAGTCATTTGTAACATAGGCGAGGGTTCCGGAGGGATTGAAGGCGACTTGGTATGAATATATGCCTACGGGGATTGTGTTTACAACCTGGTTGTTTATCTGGTTGCTGTTTAAGAATGTCAGTTCTCCAAAGTAAGGCCCGCCTGAGCCTCCACTTATTACAGTGTTTGCTACAGATATCTGGCCTACATCGATGACAGTATTGCTAAGAGAAAATGGGTTTGGAGTTGCCACCAAGGAAGAGGCCTGTGCGCCTGCAACACCAGATAATACTAGGATTGATAGCATAAACACAGGTACGAGCAACAGCCTCATAAAAGTCAATTATTACTTATATGCTTATTTTTAAATATCTTTGCTTGCGCGCAATTTCTTCCTATTCTAAAAATACATTAACTAAAAATGCATAAAACCGTAACTCAGGCCATGCATATTTTGTATTGCATACCAAAATTTTTTACACACTATTAATAATGGTTATTTCTTCCTATTTATAAAAGAAGGCTTGCTGGCTTTATTCGTAAAATAGAAAAAATGATATGATGAACACAGAAGAAAGCGAGTACAAGGAGAGATACGGCTGGAAGAGCAGCGTAGAGTATTCATTCAAGACGAGGAAAGGCCTTGACGAGGAGGTAGTGAAACAGATATCCCTTTCGAAAAAAGAGCCGGAATGGATGCTGGAGAAGAGGCTTACGGGCTACAAGGTATTCAAGTCCAAGCCGAGCCCCACATGGGGCGCCGACTTGAGCGGCATAGACTATGATGACATTTATTACTACATGAAGCCCACAGACAGGAAGAGCAGCAAGTGGGATGACGTGCCCAAGGAGATAAAGGACACGTTCGACAAGCTAGGAGTGCCAGAAGCCGAGCGCAAGTTCTTTGCAGGCACAGAGGCGCAGTTCGATTCTGAAGTCGTGTATTCGCACGTGAAGACAGAGCTGGAGAAGCAGGGCATCATCTTCATAAGCACTGACGAAGCAGTAAAAAAATACCCTGATCTCGTAAAAAAGTATTTTGGCACCGTCATACCGCCGAACGACAACAAATTTGCAGCGCTTAATACAGCGGTTTGGTCAGGCGGATCGTTCATATACGTGCCGAAAGGAGTCAAAGTGGCGATGCCCCTGCAGGCGTATTTCAGGATAAACGCTGAAAAGGCAGGCCAGTTCGAGCGCACACTCATAATCGCGGATGAAGGAGCAGACGTAACATACATAGAAGGCTGTACAGCACCCATATACATGAGCTCTTCGCTGCACTCTGCGGTTGTAGAGCTTGTCGCGATGAAGAACGCGCACATAAGGTATGTCACAATACAGAATTGGTCAAAAAACGTCTACAACCTTGTAACACAGAGGGCGCATGCGTATGAAAACGCATTTGTGGAATGGATAGACGCCAACATAGGAAGCAAGGCGAACATGAAATACCCGAGCATATTCCTGAAAGGCAGTGGTGCTCGCGGGAGCGTACTGTCTGTAGCGGTTGCAGGAAGCGGCCAAACGCAGGACAGCGGCGGCAAGATATACCACCTTGCGCCAAACACAACATCTCAGATAATATCGAAAAGCGTTTCATCGGGAGACGGCCTAACTACATATAGGGGATTGCTCGAGGTAAGCAAAGAAGCTGAGAACGCGAAATCTGCAATAAGGTGCGATGCGCTGCTTGTTAATGACGATTCCAGGACGAACACCTATCCGTACATGAAGATAAAGAATGAGAGCACCACGATAACGCATGAAGCAACTACGGGCAGGATAGGCGCCGACCAGCTGTTCTACCTTATGTCGAGGGGCATGTCCGAAGAGGAAGCGATGGCGATGATAGTGCTTGGATTCCTAGACCCGCTGGCAAGGGAGCTGCCATTGGAGTACTCGATAGAGCTTAAGAGGCTCATCATGCTTGACCTTTCAAATTCCATAGGCTAGGGCGAATTTATGGCTATTAAGGACATGTACACAGCGCTTGCCGAAAAGCTTGATAAGGATTACGCCAAGCTAGGCGAGGAGTCAAGCGAAGTCTACAAGAGGAATTACATACCGCTGCCTGGCGATTTCAATATCATAGAAAAGGAAGCCCTTGAAGATTACGAAAAAGAAGCAGGTTCGCTTGCAGAAGAGCTAGCTTCAAGGGGGCTCAGGTTTGACGCGATAATAACGCGCACGAAAAGCATCTCGCTTTCAAAAAGCATAACCATAAAAGAGCCAGAAAAGCTCAGCGAGGAAGAGCTCATGCTTCTCTTCGGCAACAGCCGCAGCGACAAGTACCTGATGTATGTGCTTGCACACCTGGACAAGGTGGTGGTTGTAGATGCGGAAAATGCGGACTTCTCAGCGAGCATGCTTGCAATAGCCCCTGGCATATTAAACATTGCAGTGATAACGAGCGCAAAGGGCGGCCACAAGGCAGAGGTTCTCGAATTGCTTATGTCAGTTGGGAAAAAGGCGCAGCTTGGCCTGCTCAATGTAGGCAGCGTTGCGAAAGGCTCGAGTGCCACAGTAACAGCGATACATGATGAAAGTGAGAACTGCACGGTGCTGAGCTTTGCCAGCAACGTTTCAGCGGGAAGCAGCTCGTTCGTGCTCAACAGCGCGTATTTGGGGGGCAGCATAGTGCACGCAAGGAACATGATAAGCGCAAACGGCTTCGGCGATTATGCGGGCCTGAATGACATGGGCCTCTGCACAGTAAGGCAGCAGATGGACATACTCAATTACATAACAAACGGCGCAGAAGGCACAAAAACAGAGGTGCACTCCAAGGCAGTCGCACAAGGCGACTCAAAGTGCATAATGAAGGGCTTTGCCAAGATTGAGAAAGGGGCGAAAAATTCCACTTCATACATATACCAGCGCGGCATATCGATAGACAGGAGCTCTTACATAGAGGCACTGCCTGACATGTCGATAGACGAGAGCATGGTAAAAGCGACGCACTCTTCTGCCGTGGCGCCGATTGACGAAAATTCGCTATTTTACATCATGTCCAGGGGGCTTGACTACGACGCTTCGGCACGGCTGCTGCTGTTTTCGTTCCTTGGTGACATAGTGAGCAGGCTTGAAAGCAATTATGCGCGCATAATAGCCGTTTCTCTTATAGAGAAGAAGCTCGCCGGCGCAGCGCAACACCATATCCCGGAGATAAATGCGGGCATGACGCCCGTGTTCAGCAAGGCGGAAGGGATTGAAGAGCATTATAAGTACAACAGGTAAGCAATGAATGCACTACGCTATAAATATTAGTTTTGCTTAAAAAATGTGAAAGAGGATTTCCATGATACTTGAAATAAAGGGCCTCAGCGCAGGAGTGGAAGGCAACGAAGTGATAAAGGACATTGACCTTACTGTAAAGAGCGGCGAGATCCACGTGCTCATGGGCCCGAACGGCTCAGGCAAGACGACGCTTGCCAACGTGTTGTTCGGCAACCCGAAATACAAGGTGCTCGGCGGCGACGTGCTTGTTGACGGAAAAAGCATACTAGGCATGAAGACCAACGAGAGGGCAAAGCTCGGCCTATTCATGCAGTTCCAAAACCCCGTAGAGATAGAGGGGCTTGGCTTCATACATTTCATGCGCACCGCCAAGGAGACAATTTCAGGCTCAAGGATAAATTTCAAGGAGTTCATGGACGACATAAAGAGCTACATGAAAGAGCTCGACATGAACGACGAATTCATAAACAGGCCTGTGAATGTGGGCTTTTCCGGCGGCGAGAGAAAGAAGCTCGAGGCGCTGCAGATGCTCGTGCTGAAGCCGAGCATAGCCGTGCTTGACGAGCCCGATTCGGGGCTTGACATAGATGCGCTAAAGAGGGTGGCAAGCGCGGTAAGCAATGCGGCAAAGTCAAGCAACATCGGCCTGCTCATAATAACCCATTATAGCAGGATACTGAGCTACATAAAGCCCGATTACGTGCATGTTATGATAGGCGGATCTATTGCTAAGAGCGGCGGCATCGAGCTTGTGGAAAAGCTGGAGAAGGAGGGCTACGAACAGTTCACGGGCAAGCAGTGATTCCAATGGGCATAGACGTAAAGCGCATAAGGAGGGATTTCCCGATACTTTCTGCAAGGATGAACGGCAAGCCGCTTGTGTATCTTGACAATGCCGCCACATCGCAGAAGCCCAGGCAGGTCATAGAAGCGATATACAAGTATTACACCCAGTACAATGCAAACATCCACAGGGGCATATACGCGATAGCGGAAAAGGCAACGCAGGCTTACACAGATTCGAAGGCAAAGGTCGCAAAGCACATAAACGCAAGCTCTATAGAGGAGATAGTGTATACGAGGAACACAACGGAAGCGATAAACCTCGCCGCGCTGACATGGGGCGAAGCCAACATAAAGAAAGGAGACCGCATACTGATAAGCGAGATGGAGCACCACAGCAACATGGTGCCGTGGCAGCTTCTCTCAATGAAGAAAGGCGCAAAGCTTGACTACATAAAGCTTGACAGCAGCAACAGCGAGCTTGACATGCAGAGCCTTGGCGAGCAGCTTGAGAAGAAGCCAAAGCTTGTCGCGATAACGCATGTCTCAAACGTGCTAGGCACCATAAACGACGTGAAGGAGATAGCAAAGATGGCCCACAAGCACGGCGCAAAGGTGCTTGTTGACGGAGCGCAATCGGCGCCGCACATGAAGGTAGATGTAAAAGACATTGATGCGGACTTCTTCGCCTTATCGGCGCACAAGATGCTCGGGCCTACAGGCATTGGCGTGCTCTATGCGAAGCGCGACATATTGGAGCATATGGAGCCGCTCATTGGCGGCGGAGATATGATAAGCACCGTGGACTTTTATTCCTGCACGTGGAACTCGCTGCCTTGGAAATTCGAGGCGGGCACTTCAAACATAGCTGACGCGATAGGCTTTGGCCCTGCAATAGACTACCTTGACAGGGTAGGCATGGGCAGCATAAGGCAGCACGAGGAGAAGCTTACAAAATACGCCCTTGAAAGCCTTGAAGATATGAAGAATGTGAAGGTTTTCGGGCTCGGCAAGGAGAATCTCAAGAAGCGCGGCGCTGTCATATCTTTCGGAATAAAGGGCGTGCATGCCCACGACATAGCGCAGGTATTCGACAGCGAGGGCATTGCAATAAGGGCAGGCCACCATTGCGCGATGCCGCTTGTGACGCAGAGGCTTGGCGAAAGCGCACTTGCAAGAATGAGCTTTTACCTTTACAACGAAGAAAAAGAGGTTGACAAAGCAGTGCAGGCGATTGAAAAAGTCAAAAAAATATTCAGGATTGATTAGAATGGACATGTATGCAGAAGAGATAATATCGCACTACGAGCACCCGCACAACAAGGGCAAGATAGAGAATGCAAGCGCGAGCATGCACGAGCACAATATGGTGTGCGGCGACGACATTACAGTATACGTAAAAATCAAGGGCAACAAGGTAGATGACATAAAGTTCGATGGCAGCGGATGCGCGATAAGCACAGCAAGCGCGAGCATGCTCACAGATTTTGCTAAAGGCAAAAGCATAAGCGAGCTCGAAAAGATGGGAGTAAGCGACATGATAGGGCTCATAGGGGTTGACCCCGGCCCTGCAAGGCTCCACTGCGCCACGATATCGCTCAAGGCGCTGAAGGAAGCGCTCTTCATGTACGCGCACAAGGAGCCCGATGCGAAGACAAGAAGTCTGTGATCGCACAGCCTTGGCGAAGCTACCTTAGCATTATCTCTATGCGCTTGTTGTGGGAGCCTTTGTTCTCGTATTTTGTAAGCTCTATGGTGCCCACTTCGCCCGTGCTTGCGACGTGCGTTCCCCCGTCAAGCTGGAAGTCGAAGCCCTCAATGTCTATTATGCGCACCGTGTCAAGCTTGCTCAGCAGGTCCTCGCCTGGCTCAGTCCTTGCAAGGTTTGGTATCGCCTTTGCCTCCTCCTTGCTTATGAGCTTTGCAGATACCTTGTGGTTTTCGCTTACTATCTTCTGCGCGGACTGCATTATCTCCATGGCCTTTGCCCTGTCAAGCCCAGGAACGTCGAAATCCATGCGCGCCCTGTCGTCATATATCTGGCCACCAGTAATCCTGCCCTGGTAAAGCTTTTCGACAACTCCGTCTATTATGTGCAACGCGGTATGCAGCCTCATGTGCATGTAGCGCTTGTCCCAGTCTATGGCGCAGTGCACAGTGTCGCCGACACCAAAGCCAGGCCCTGTCTCCAGCACATGGGCAACTTCATCGCCGTCCTTTTTCACGTCGACAACCTTGTAGGTGCCTATGATGCCCGTATCGCAAGGCTGGCCTCCGCCAGTCGGGTAGAATATCGTCTTGTCAAGGGTTATCGTGCTGCCTTGCACTCCGGTGATTATTGCATCGATTTCGCGAACGTAGGAATCGCTAAGGTAAATCTTATTTGTCATTAGACCACTTCAGAGACTCTCTTTTTCATCACAGATCAGAAATACCTCGTCTCATCACATGTATGATTTGGCGCAAAACAATTTATTTGTATGCTAGGCCACCAGCACATAGGCGCATGCGACCATTATCAGCGCGAGCACGAGCTTCTTGCTTATGCCGCCTTCATTGAACAGGATCCCGCCGCCAACCACTATGAGCAGTATGTTCACCGTGTTCCTGAGCGGCTGCGCAAGGCTTACCGGAGCGGTGTACAGCGCGAAATAGAAGGTAAGCCTGTATGCTATTGCAAGAGCAACTATTGCAAGTATGGGTACCTTGTTCGCTTTTACGTTTGCAGCTATTTCACGCACGCCGCCGAACTTTACCGATATGTAGACGAGCATGTTGAACGCTATGAATATCTCTGATAGTATAAGGAATGCGAATGCGTTAACTTCGCCTCCCAAAAGGTATTTTGTGACAGTGAAGCCTATGCCCGAGAGGAACGAGATGAGTATCAGCATCACTATGTACTTTCGCTTAGGCCCGTCGTTGTTGCTCAGTATGAAATATGTTGAGATTATGAGCACCGCTATGCTTGCATACTGGACCAGGCTTAGCTTCTCGCCCAGGAAGGCGAATGCAAGGATCACCACAAAGAACATGGGCAATGAGCTTAGTATAGGAGTAGCTACTGATATGCTTGAATGCTTGTACACCTTTGCAGAAAGTATATACGTGGAAGTTGATATGAGGCTTAGCACGTACAGTATCGCAACCGCGTATATGGATATGTTGAACTTGGCCCATGGTATGAATACAAGCGACACTATGGCAATGATTGTGGCAAAGCTGGCGCTGTATGCAGTAGGATGCTCTGTCTTGAGCGCCTTCTTCTCGACTATCGTTGAAAGCCCCATGAACAGCGATGAGAGTATTGCTAAGTAATACCAGGCAATCATTGAAGCACGATCGCAAATTTTTTATGCTGCTGATAGACTTCTGTATGATAACTTTTTATTCTTTGACATGTGCAATAGGATAGGTAAGCCCAATGCCGCCAACAAAAAACAAGGACGCAAAACCTGATGAAAGAAGCGCTGCGAGAGGCAGCGAGGCAATTATAGAGGCCGCAGACACACATATAGGCAACATCGCAGAAAAATACTGCAAAGCTATCGAGAAGGCAAAGCAGCCCAACATAAAGGCGCACATGGAACGGATAAGAAATTCGATGCTTGAGTGCAAGGCTGCGCTTGAAGATGAGGAGCGGCCAAATCGTAGCAGCGCGCAAGAAATAGACTTGAAGATATTCGACCATCTCGCACTTGACGAAAAGACGCTTGAATCTGACGATATTTATGACGTGCTAGGCGCGACCATAAAGATAACCAACGAGATGATAAGCTTGTTCGATGCTGTTGGCACGATAAAGGCCGCTGAATACGGCAACAACGATATAAAAGACACGCTTGACAGGGCAAAAAGCTGCATCGTCAGGGTTAAGAGGGAAGCCGAAGAGGGGCTTAGTGAAATCATCGGCAAAGAATGGTAGCACTGCAAAAGCATATCGCAGATAGCCCCGACCGGATTCGAACCGGCGTATGCGGGTCCAAAGCCCGCAGTCCTTGGCCGCTAGACGACGGGGCTGTATGCCTGATACATTTTACTAGTAGGATTTTGCAAAATTCACTATTGCTATTGCATCGCTGCCGCAGTATACGCATTTTTTGCCTTCCGCTTCGCCTTGCACGTCAAACGGCATGTTTGTGGCCTTCGCGCCGGTTTCTTCCTTTATCTTGTCCTCGCATTCCACTTTGCCGCACCAGGGCGCCTGCGCGAATCCGCTCCTGCTTTCTATTAATTCTTTGAACTCCTTCATTGTGCTTACTTTGTGTATGCTTTTGCTGAGGCGCTCTAGGGCTCGCTTGTACAGGTTAACGTGTATATCTTCCAGTAACGCAAGCAGCTTTTCCCGCGCTTCCTGCTTCTTAATGCTCATCTTTTCAAGGGTGTCGCGCCTTGCTACAGTTATGCTGTCACCGCTCACTTCCTTTTCGCCTATCTCTATGCGCACAGGCACGCCCTTTAGCTCCCACTCGTTGAACTTCCATCCTGGCGAGTAGGCGTCAGTTTCATCAATAAATACCCTTATGCCGCTCAGGGCCTTGCTCAGCTCGTGCGCGGCTGCAATTATCTTTGCCCTGTTCTGCTCCTTGAATATGGGTATTATGACAACCTGCACCAGCGCCAGCTTAGGGGGCAGCACTATGCCCTTGTCATCGCCATGCACAGCGATCATGACTCCGAGCTCCCTTGTCGATATTGCAAACGTATTCTGGTAGGCGTATTTTACGCTGCCATCCTTGTCTAGGAACTTTATGTCAAACACCTTCGCGAAGTTCTGCCCGTCAACATGGAAGTCAGGGCCCTGTATGGCAAGGCCGTTAGGCAGCATGTGCTCTATGCTGAAGCTCGCCAATGCGCCTGCGAATTTTTCCTTGTCCGTCTTTCTGCCTTTTATGCCAGGTAGTGCGAGGTAATCCTTGAGCACTTTTTCATATATGCCGAGCACAACGTCGCGCTCGGCTTCCGCGTCTTCCTTTGTGGCGAAAGCAGTATGCCCCTCATTCCACATGAACTCCCTTGAGCGTAGCAATGGCACAGGATGCTTGAATTCCCAGCGTATGACGCTGTTCCACTGGTTAAAGCGCATCGGCAGGTCGCGCCATGACCTTATCCACTTTGAATAGCTGTAGTACATTATCGTCTCTGACGTGGGCCTTATCGCAAGGCGCTCGTCTATCTTTGACTTTCCGGTGTGGGTTACCCATGCAACCTCTGGCGAGAAGCCCTCTACGTGCTCCTGCTCCTTTTCAAGCAGATGCTCAGGGATGAGCATAGGGAAGTACACGTCCTGTATGCCGCTCTCGATGAAAAGCTTTGAAGTGGCAGAGCGCACTGCATCCCATGCAAAATAAGCCGCTGGCCTGAAAGCGATCATGCCGGAAACCGCGCTGTAGTCGACAAACTCAGAATTTATTATCGCCTGCTGGTACCACTCTGAGAAATCCTCTGCCTTTCTCGCAGTAAGCATCTTTTTCTCCTTGATCTCCATCTATATACCCTGCTTTTCGAACAACGACCTGAATATTATTTTCGCATGCCCTGATTCCTTGAGCCTCCTGTACGAGTATGGTACCCATTCTGTGCCGAACGGCACATACACGGACACGCGCTCAGTCTGCGCAAGCCTTATTGCGAGGTTGTTCCTTATGCCGTTGAGCATTGCGTATGTGACATGCCTTTCGTGCTTTGCGTTAAGGCGCCTCGCAAGCTCTATGAGCCCAGTGTCGTGCGTTGCTATTGTAAATATTCTTGCATGCAAGAACATATATCTCATTAGCTTAATAAAATTATTGTCTATTTGCTCTTTATGCTTGTATGACAGCGATTCATCGGAGCTGTAAGCGCCTTTTACCAGGCGTATTGTGCCTCCTTGTCTTAGTATGGCTTTCATGTCTGAAAAACTCCGCTTCATGTTTGCCTGCAGGCAGATGCCCGTGCGCCTGTGCGCGCCTAGATTTTTCAGATAGGCCTTTATGGCGCTTTCTATGTGCTCAGGTTCCTCCATGTCCATCCAAACGAATATGCCGCTGCTTTCCGCACTCTCTACTATGAGCCTATAGTTGTGCTCGAACATGTTGTAGCTTATGGAAAGGCCGAGCTCCGTGGGCTTTACAGATATGCTAGCTTTTACGCC
This sequence comes from Microcaldota archaeon, assembly GCA_021816895.1. Lineage (GTDB taxonomy): Archaea > Micrarchaeota > Micrarchaeia > Micrarchaeales > Micrarchaeaceae > JAKAWW01. The sequence goes on from JAKAWW010000001.1 coordinate 894,713, forward strand.
GCTCTCCTTTATGGCCTTGATCAGCCTTGTGTAGGTACTGACTGCGTTTTTCACATCCTTTTCATTGGTGTATTCTTCTCCGAGATAGTTCAATATCGCAGAGATGTTCCTTATGTTGAACCTCTTTGCCCTTTCAATGGCATCCCCTATGTCAGGGCCTGCGATCCATCTTCCTGCGAAAAGCCTTTCGGCAAAACCTCGCGTCATGCTTCAACACCAAGCCTCTTCAGGTCTTTTACAAGCTTTGCGTAAGATGTGAAGCGCAGCGCCTTTATGCCAACTTTTTTTGCGCCCTCGACATTTTCGCTCATGTTGTCTATGAACACTGCCTCGCCAGGCTTGACATGCAGAGCCTTGAGCACATGCAGGTATATGCGCCTTGAAGGCTTCCTCATGTGGAGATAGCATGATGCAAATATCCTTTCGTTGATCAGGCCCCTGAGAAGGCGCCTGGCTTCAATATACCTGCTATAGCTTACATTGGTAAGCAGCACCACTTTGTACTTTCTTGATAACATTCTTGCAAGATTTATCACATTGGTTTTTGGCTTGGCTAGCTTGCGGTAAGAGCTTGCCCATCCAAGCTCTTTCACGGTGAGGCCAAATTCCCGTGCCAGCTTTTTCTCCATGTCGCCTGCTTTTTCGTCGCCGAGCTCCATATATGGGACATAGCGCTCTAACGCCCTTGCAAATTTTCTGTACGGAATGCCGAACCTCTTTGAAATGTATGAAGCATACATCTCCTCGCTGAAGTCTATAATAACGCCGCCTATGTCAAATATTATTAATCTAACCATGGTTATAGTATTGCACAGTAAGGTATTTATGAAATTGCGGTGCTCGCTTGGAAACAATAGTGATAGCGCTTGGGGGCAATGCACTGCTCAGCCCAAAAGGCAGGCAAAGCGTTTCAAAGGAACTTGGCATAATGAATACAATCGCTAAGAGCATTGCAAAACTCGCAAATCGCTACAAAATAGTAATTACGCATGGAAACGGCACGCAGGTCGGTGACGAGCTCCTGAAGAACATGAACAGCAAGATAGAGCCTTTGCCGCTGTACCTGCTCAACGCCGAAACGCAAGGCTCCATAGGGTCAAGCATTGAAACAGTGCTTGACAGCGATAGGCCGAAAAGAGGCTTCTGCACTGTTGTGACGCATGCGATTGTTGACAGGCGCGACGGCGCTTTCAGGAAGCCGTCAAAGCCGATAGGGCCTTTTTACAGCAGGCGCGAGCTTCTTGCAGAGCTCAGGAAGGAGCGCTTTAGCTATGTGATGGAGCGCGGCCTGTATAGAAGGGTGGTGCCATCGCCAAAGCCCATTGGCATTGTGGAGATAGGCCAGATAAGGCATCTCCTGGAAAAATACAATGTAATCTGCGGCGGGGGCGGCGGCATTCCGGTGTTCAAGAAAGGCGGCGCATATGCAGGGGCAAGCGCCGTGATAGACAAGGACCATACCACGCAGCTCATAGCGAACATGGTCGGCGCAAAGAAGATGGTGATACTGACAGGCACAGACTACTTATACAGGGATTTCAGCGACAAGAGCACATTTGTAAAGAGGATCTCTGCCAATGATCTGAAAGAGATGCTTGGCATGCTTGAAGAAGGCACGATAAGGCCAAAAGCCGAAGCGTGCGCAAGGTTTGTCGAGCTTGGAGGAGAAGCAGCATACATAGGTAGCATAGGCAAGCTTGAAGAGGTATTGTCAGGAAGGAGCGGGACCACTGTTGAGAGGTGAGCTTTTGGTAGATGGCATCGTTTTCGACTTAGACGGCACTCTCGTGGATACTGTCGATTTGTGGGTAGAAGTGTGGGGCAAGACCCTTGAAAAGTACGGCATTCGCATACCAAAGGAGCGTGTCAGACCGCTGATAGGCTTGCCTCCATCCGCAATAATTGAGAGTGCTCTTGGCAGGAAATGCGATTCAGAGACTGAAAGAGAGATTATCGATTACCGGTCAAGGCTTATTTGGAAATATTCATATATGGCTAAGCCTTTTGAAGACGTTAAGCCAGAATTGCAGTGGATAAAGAGCATGAATATCAGAGTAGCGGTTGCAAGCTCATCGATAGACAAATGGATAGATGAGATGCTAAACGTAGCTGGCATAAGGGATTTGGTAGATGCATATGTGAGCGGCACGCACGTGAAAAGCCCAAAGCCTGCGCCCGACATATTCATTGAAGCTTTCAATACAATAGGCATAAGCCCAAAAGACGGCATGGTTGTTGGCGACAGGGAGAGCGACACTGTGCCAGCAATGCAGATCGGCGCTATCTCTGTGCTCGTTGACAGGCTGGGCGAATTCAGCAAGCCAAAAGCAGATTTTGTGATACACAGCATGCCTGAGCTTCACGGGCTTCTGGCGAATATGCGATGACTACCTCGAATAAGATGAGTTGAGAAGCTGCTCTATGCTGCTTCTTGAGCCTTCCATTGAGACATTGTACTCGTATGCTTGGTAGCCCTTTGCGCTTAGCTCGCTTATGATAGATGCAGGGTTGCTGTGCAGCACCATCGCAATGCCGCCTCCACCGCCGCCGGTAAGCTTCGCGCCGTATGCGTCATGCTTCTTCGATATGTCGACGACCTTGTCAAGGCCGTCGCTCGACACCCCGAGCCTGCCGAGCAGCTCGTGGTTCTTGAACATGAGCGAGCCTGCCATTGCCATGTCGCCCTTTTTAATCGCTTCAAGACCCATAACAGAGCATTCCTCTATCATGTCGAATATGCTTTCCGTTTCATCTTTTTGCGAGCCGTAAAGGTCGGCAACATGGCCCACAGTCTCGGAAGTGCTCTTCTTTGGCCCTGTATCGACAAGCACCAGGTTCATGCTCCTCTCTATGGGCTCTCTCTTTGCCCCTTTCTTGCTGCTGTAGCTCACGTAACCGCCGTAAAACGAGGTGCTCACGTCGATCTTGCCGGCGCCTTCGCTCCTGTGAAGCACGCGGTCGCCATCCCTTGCGATGTCGATGATCTCGCCTTCAGGAAGCGTTGCGCCAGCATGCTTTAGCATTGCAACAGTGAAGGCAGTAGAGCATGCAGCGCTGCTTGCCAAGCCTTTCTTTATCGGTATGTCTGAAGTTATCGCAACGCGCTTTCCCATAGCGCTTATCCCATAGTGGAACATCAGCCTGCTCGCTATTGATGCATAGGGCAGCACATGCTCGCTTATTTTTTTGTACTTGCCAGCAAATGCATTAATGTCGCTCCTGAACGCATAGTCATAGAATATGCCTTCAAGATCGCTTCTTGAAAAAACGGCGCTCGCATTCATCTGCGGGAGCGATATTTCAAGCTTGCCGCTATTTGCTTCGCTTATATCTGCATAGGCATAAGCGCTGAGCGCCACTGCAACAGAAAGCCTGCCGTATACAACAGCATGCTCGCCATAAAGCTTTGCAACAGCAGGAGCCTTTACAATCACCACACCATCACTGCAACAAACAAGAAGAATTACATTTTTAGATATTTAACACTTACTAATTGCAGGGGCACGAAAAGGAACATTGGTTTTACTAACGTGTTACTTTAGCTTCCCTGTGCCCTTCAGGTAGCTTACCCATTTGCTGTATTCGTCAGCCCATACGACCTGGTATGTGTTGTCGTTGAGCTTTATTACCCTCTGCTCCCTGCTTTCATTCTTGTCGACTTTTGCCCTTTTTGAAAGGAAAAGAGGCATCTTGTGGAATATGCTGTTCATCTTGTCACCCTCGCTTTGAGTACTGCAAAGGGCTCACTAGCACGCCGTAGCGCTCGCCAAGCTTGCCCTTTATGTAGCGTTCAACGTTGTTTGGTATATCGCTAGAAAAGAATTTAGCTTTTACCATGAATCCTGCCATGCCTTCTGTAACATAAACCTCTGCCACCTCGTCAAAAGCCATGAGCGTCTTCGCAAGCTCTTTGGCATTTGCGTTGACTTTTGGCTTGATCAGGAAGAACTTGTAGTAGTCGCTTGTTGATGATGCCTTTGATTTGCCGTTCATGCAATCGCCTATTGTGGAGCGTAGCTTGCTGCTTGAACTGCTAACGCCGCATACTTGCTTTGTTGTATCGCATGAACATGCGACACATATGGCCTCTGGAACATTGTTTTCATATCACCATCCACAGTTCAACAGAAAAGCATAAACTTCAAGCTTCTGGTTTTCGATCCGCATTTGAAAGAATTGCGACCTGCGCCATAAGAAGAAAAGAATGGGATGGGGTGCATGGCGCAAGGCCATGCACCTGGATGGGTTTGTGTAGGTTTGGAATAAGAAGATGGTGCGTGAAGCATAAATGCAACAGCAACATTATTATTCATGAACCCACACTATAGTATATGTGCAGGTGTGTATAAATATTTATTGGAAAAATATTTAAGTAATGATAATATTAGTTTAATAATATTATAATTATATTTAAGTTTTGAGATTATAACATGACAAAGTCCAAGGCCGTCGCCGACTACATAGAAAATGAGTTGCCTTACCAGCTGCTCATGCGCCTGAACGACAACTCCAGGCTCTCGCTGAGGACGCTTGGCAGGGAACTCGGCATATCTTATCATGTAGTGGCAGCAAAGCTCAAGGAGCTCGAGGAAAGGTACAAGCTGTTTTATACACTTGACATAGATACAAGCAAGCTTGGCTTTGCAGAAGGCAGGCTCATAACGATAAAGTTTGAGAGAATGCCAAGCATAGATATAATAAAAGGGAAATTTGCAAAAGATATCTTTGTACAGGATGCATATTTAGCCCAAGGAGATTTTGATTTGCTGCTTTATGTTGTGGGATTAACGCCAAGAGACTTCCAAAATTGGCAGTTTAGCCTAAGAACTGCTTTCAGTGAATATAAACCTCTACTAAAAGTATCTAATTTGAATAGTTTGTCTATGGGTTTCTTTCCTTTGAAAAATGGCCTTATTAAAGAAACCACAATGTTGTCAAACGCAGAAAAGAGAATATTGATGCTACTGAATGAAAATTCGAGGATTAAGTTAAATGAATTAATTAAAGCTGCGCATACTACACAAATGAGTGCAATCTATATAATAAAAAAACTGAAGAAGCTAGGGATAATAAAAAAATTTTCTGCACTTGTGCAGAATCCAGAAAAGAGGGTGTTTGAAGCATTTGGGGCATATCTTTATCCAAGTTCAAACCACAGCCAACTGGCGCTTGATTTTAAAAAAGAATTAGTTAATGAAGACCTGCATGAGTATAGCAACGACTACAATGTAATTGTAGATACAAATGGATCTTTTGATATAATTTGCATTTGCTCTTTTAATAACGGTGAAAAACTAGCAAAAAGGGGCCCTGACATCATTAAAGAATTATGGAAAGAGGAAAATCCAGAAATAGAAAAAGCAATCCTTACTGATGTAATAGTAGGGAAATGGCCGTTTGCATTAAACAGATACAGGTTTGCAGAGAAAGATATCAAATGATTAGAATATGCTTTTGATCAGGTTACCTTTGATCTTTACACTGCTGTGGTAATCGTCCCTTAGTAGTGCATTGCTTTTGTTAACTATTAAACGCGGGCAACCTCCTTGGGGATCACTCGGTGGAGATGCTACAAGCACCATTTTACCTTTGTATTGCAATAATTTCTTTATCTTCATTTTATCACTAAATATGGCAAAATTGCTTGTTATCAAAGCTTTAAAAATCTTTCTAGTTTGAGCTTGTAGCGCAGTGAACGCACTGCCCAGGAGTGCCCGTTGAGAAAGCAGTCATGCACTGACCGCAAGCTTGGAAACTTGCTGCCTGGCTTCCTTAAAGCTTTACAGAATCCATAGCAGAAAGCCCACGGTTTTCAATCGTGGGATAAATGCGAAACACATAAATTATTGATTGTAGCTAAATATACAATATGATAGCGAAGACAATGCTTGGGGGGCGGGGTTTGCGAATTATCCTGGAGGATGGTGGCATTTCATGTATGGGGATCGTGAGTGGGTAGCATACGATCACCTTGCCGACCATGCTATTTACGGTGGAACAGATTTTAGCAATGTAAGCAAATAATGAGTATAATATGGACAGCATAGACATCAGCCTATCGTACATGAAGGTGCCTCCGCCAAAGAGCTTCATAAAAAGGCTCTCTGTGCATCTTAAAAGCATCAATGAATACCCTTCTGGAGACTACTCTATGCTAAAGGATAGGATTGCAAAATATGCGCGGGTAAAAAAAGAGAACATAATCGTCGGCAATGGCTCTGACGAGATAATCGATATCATAACAAGGGCTTTTGGCCAGCGCGTGCTCATACCTGTCCCTACATTCTCCCAATTTGAGGAAGCCGCGAAGAGGAAGGGCAGCGTGATTAAAAGAGCAGACAGCCTGAACGGCACCAAGTATGAAATTAAATTCGACAAGAAAGATCTTTGGAACTCAACACTTGTCTGGATATGCAACCCCAACAATCCCACTGGAAGCACGGTGCCTCTTGAGAAGATAGAAAGCGTTGCTTCAGGCACGAAAGCCATTACAGCGATAGACGAGTGCCTTTTTGAATATTCTGGTGACACTGCTGTGCCGCTGCTCAAGAATTATATGAACATGATTGTGACGAGAAGCATGTCGAAGGCATTCGGCATTGCTGGGATAAGACTGGGGTATGCGATAGCAGACAGCACGGTAATAGCCAGGCTTGAGGAATACAGGCAACCATTCAATGTGAATATAATTGCGGAAGCTGCCGGCATCGCCGCTTTTGACTATATCAATTATTACAAAAGGGCGATTGAAAGGGTCAAGATGACAAGACAGATTTTCACAGAGGAGCTTTCAAAGCTCGGCCTTAGATATATTGAATCAAGCGCCCCATTTGTATTTGTAAGTTTTGGAAGCATGGCAAAAGCCAAAAATTACTACAGCTTCATGAGCCGGCACGGCGTCAAGGTGTTCCCCGCCTGGGACAAGGAATTCTCTGGATCTAAGCTTCCATTCATCAGGTTCAGCATAGGCACCGAAGAGGAAATGTCAAAAGTTGTTGAGGTACTTGCACAAGCACAAAAAAGCGTAGGGCTGCCAGTTTATATGGGCTAGCAGTGAGCTTCTCTCATAATAGATGCGATGCAGATGCCGCTTTCCCTTAAATGGGTTCCTATAAAGTATTAAATATTTGAAACGCTTAATAGATAAAGTACACAGGGTTAGTGGATATGCCCAGCATTACTAGAATCAAGCGTACTGAAAGTGAAGACACCAAGGAGATGGCTGACAAGATAGCAGAGCTAGGAAAGGATAATATAAAACTTGTGGAGAAATTCGGCGCCAGCCCAATAAGCGCTTTGACTGACATTCCTGACTTTGACGCTTTCAAAAACGGACTGATTTATTCGCACAGGGATTTTGATAGGTTTTTCGAAAAACTAAAATCTGGAGAAAAAAGCGCCATTGTATCTGGCTTCAATGCAAGCGGCACTCCACACATTGCACAGGCATTCGCATTTGAGGTAAACCTGCTATTCCAGAAGAGGTATGGCGTAAATATGTTCATACCGATCTCTGACGATGAAAGCTATGTAGCCCTAAAGGTAAACACAAGAGAAGAAGCAGTCAAAAATTCCTTAAGGCTGGCCAGATCAGCAATTGCTCTTGGTTTCGACACAGATAAAACCAAGGTAATCATAGATTATTTCTATACGAATATTTATAATATGGCATTCAAGTTTTCCCGCGGAATCAACCTATCTGAGATAAAAGCAGTGTACGGCTATGGGCAGAGCGATAATATAGGATTGCAGTTTTATCCCACAGTCCAGGCAGCGCATATTCTCTTGCCGCAGACCAGAGACATGCCAAACGTGCTGGTGCCGATAGGGCCCGATGAGGATGCACACCTGAGGGTATGCAGGGGTCTATCTGAAAAGTTCGGATTCAACAAGCCAGCAGTACTTCATTGGCGCTTCCTGCCAGGATTAGACGGCAACAAAATGTCAAAATCGAGGGGGAATGCTATTTTCCTTACAGACTCGGATTCAGAAATTAAAAAGAAGATAATGTCCGCATATAGCGGTGGAAGGCAAACTATTGAAGAACATAGAAAATACGGAGGCAATCCAGACATAGATATCGCTTATTTATACCTTAAAGCGTATTTCCTTGCAGAGAATGAGGCCGATGCGCTTGCAGATGAATATAGGAAAGGCAGGGTGCTGAGTGGCGAACTCAAGACCATGCTGTTTGAAAAAGTGATAAAGAAAGTAAGAGAGTTTAAGGAAAGGTACAACAAGGTTACAGACAAGGATCTTCAAAGGATAATCATGACAAATGAAGAGGTAGACGTAGCTTCTGAGATACAAAAGTATGGTACGTTAGAAGAACAGCTTTAATCCTTTTGTCTTCTGTGGAGGTAAATCCATAGCGTGGTGGTCAGGTGATTGGCGCAGCGCCATGGCAGTTAAGAAACGTTGATGGGCGTTGAATTCATAGGTATAAAATTTAGGCGACTTTTTATTTATTTCCTTTATATAAGATATTATGGAGTTAAGCAAGATAGCGAATCCCATCATGCATGGAGCTGAAGACATACGGAAACTAAATAAAGTTCCTGAGCTTCGCTTTTTCAGTAACGGTTTGCTAACATCACACAGAAACTTCGATAAATTTTATGCCCGTTTGCGCTCTAAGAAGAAAAGTGCCATAGTTTCTGGATTGAACCCGAGTGGGCGCTTTCATCTAGGCCACATATGCATATTAGATACAAACCTTTTTTTCCAAAAGAGGCATAACCTTGAAATTTTTACACCAATTTCGGACGATGAAAGCTACGTTGCGGGCAAGATACCTGATCAGAAGACAGGGCTTGCAAACTCTTTGGAAATTGCAAGAGAATATCTTGCATACGGCTTTGACCCAAGGAAGACGCATATCATAATCGACCAGATCTATACTAACATATACAACCTTGCAATAAAGTTGTCAAGGAGCATAAACATTACTGAAATTCGCAGTATATTCGACTATAAAAATTCGGACAGTGTGGGTTTAAACTTTTATACTTCTGTACAGGCCGCGCACGTATTGTTTCCAGAGACAAAAGGCATGCGGAATGTGCTGGTGCCGATAGGGCCAGACGAAGATACACATCTTAGGATATGCAGAGGTATTGCAGGGGATTATGGCTATGAAAAGCCCGCGGTACTGCACTGCAGGATCTTGCCTGGTATAGATGGCAGGAAGATGTCAAAATCCAAGGGCAACGCAATATTTTTGTTCGACAATAATGACAATATTAAAAATAAAATAGGAACTATAAAAACAGACAGGAAAAGACCAAATGGCGATGTCGCTTTTACTTATATCAGATATTTATTAGGCAATGGGGAAGAATTGTGCGCAGACTATAAGGCCGGGAAAATTACAGAAAACGAGATGAAATCAATTTTTTATGATTATGTGACAGCGCTATCTGAGAGGATAAAAGAGCATTACAACAGGATATCAGAAAAAGACATGGAGAGAGCGATTCTTTCAAACGAGTCAACGGATATAAAAAAAATTGTGGAAGATAGCGGCATACTTAGCAGGGAGTGGTAGATTTTATGAACTATAATGCAGTATTTACCTCTGGTAAAAAGGATCTTTACATAAAAGAATCAAATATCAACGAGGAGAAAGAAAAATTTATTAAGATGCTCAATTCAGGTGTTTGCGGTACCGACAAACACGTGATAAAAGGAGATATAACAGACGCAAAACTACCCAGGACATTAGGCCATGAGAATGTGGGCGAACTTGATGGAGAGAGGTTTGTTTGGCCGGCGATAATCCCATGCGGAAAATGCGATGAGTGCAAGGCCGGCAGGCCCAACAGGTGCATTAAAAACCAGGTCTTTGGTTTGACTGCCGACGATGTACGAGTGGGTGGATGGTCAGAATTCACTCCGCTGCCAGAAGGCACTGTGCTTTACAAGGTTCCTGATGAGATAACAAACGAAAATGCGGTACTAATAGAGACTATTGCCAGCACGAAGCCTTTGCACGGCATCCAGTTGAAAGGAAAGAGCGTTCTAGTAGTCGGAAGCGGCGCGATAGGCCTTGTTGGGGCGGTACATGCCAAGCTGATGGGCGCAGAGTACATAACCATGGTAGGGCACAAGCAGCAGATTGCCCTACTAGGCAAACTTGTAGACAAAAATTATGAAAAGATGACAGACCCGGATACGATTGGTGAAAGATTTGATGTCGTATACGATGCAGGGGGCGACCCAGAATCATGCGCATACAGTATTGAGATGGTCAAGCCCTTCGGAACGATTATAGAAAGCTTATGCATGCCACATAGCTTTGACATAGACCTAAATCCTGTAATGGAAAAGGAAGCTAAGATAATAACCCAGTTTGGCTATATACCTGATGACTTTATTTGGGCCATAGAGCTTATCAGGCAGGGCCAAGGACACTTCTCTGAGGTAATATCGCATAGATTTAGGCTAGATGAGGCAAACAAGCTGCTCGGCACAATATTGAATGAAAAGTACGGAAAGATAATAATTAGCGCACCATAGCAAGGTGGGATGTTGGTTAAAAAGATACAGAGGCCGCGATGCACCGTATTAAGTGCGGTAAGCATTGACGGAGGGATGTCTGCTGGCAGAGGCGCATCCAGTAGGGAATTTGGGGCTCTTATACCAAAGCGCTACAACAAAGTAAGAGACGCCGAAAGGTTAAGGGCAGATGCCATAATGGTTGGAAGCAATACGGCATATGTGGATAACCCAAACCTATTATCACCAAACCCAAACATAATTAGGGTGGTAATAGATTCGAAAGGCATCACGCCGGTATCGCATAATCTTTTAAGCAACGACTTTGCCACCTTATTTTTCGTCACTTCAAAGACGCCCAAGAGCTTCTTAAACGCAATTAGAGCACGCAAAAACAAGCAATTCGTAGAATGTGGCAACGGCAAGGTAGACCTTGTAAAGGCCTTCAATATATTGTATAATTTAGGCATAAGGAGAGTGCTCGTGGAGGGAGGAGGGCTCTTAATCAACCACTTGCTAAGGGATAAGCTTGTAGATGAGATAAAGCTGCTTTATATCCCAACAATAGTGGGAAAAGATGATGCACCAAGATTTGCAGTAGGAAGTGAAAACTTGTTTGGAAAAGTGAAGATAGCAGTAAAAAGGGCCCGTAAACTAGGGAACTTGGTTTTTGTGGAATGCGGTGTTTTATACGAAAATTAGCAGCATTGCTGAAGGCAGCGCTATCGATTTTAATAAGTGGATGCTCTTGGATAAAAGCAAAAGGGCAGTGGTGGGCGGATTTGGCGCAAATGGAAAGCTGCATTTGGGCCACCTTGCAAACATTATGTTATATAAGATATTGAGGAAAAAAGCACAGCATGGCACGGTATTCATCTCTGATGTGGGCGCATTCTTCAGCAGGAAAAATGTCACGTGGAGCGACATAGAATGGTATAGGGAAGAGATGATTGGCTTGCTGCAAATGGCCAACATAAATAGCAATGACCTTTTTGTAGAATCTGAGCACTTGCACGAACTTTTCAGGGATATGAAAGGGGTTGGCCATTATACAGATCTGGCTTCAATACTCACAATAGAAGAGATGAAGGCTTATAAATTCAGGAATATAGCGCCACTGGTTGTATTAAGCGCTGATGAACTAGAGTATGCGGCCTTGCCAGGCGTTTATTATTTCGTGTATAAAGATCTTTTGTCTCCATTCAAAAATACAAAAATGAGCAAATCGGCTAAAGGCATAAACATTTATATAGCGGATGCCCTGGAAAACAGGTATAAACTTAATAGCAATTATTTCTCGTATTTGAAGGAGTACTTTTCCATGGTGGTAAAATCTGCCAGTGGGCCTAAAAGCGTAATAAGGCGCATTGGGAATGCCACGACTTTGGGGGAAGTTGTATCAATATGCTTAAATCTTAGTTAACTATAGCTCCTCGATGATCTTATCAAGCTGCTCGGCGTTTCCGCCCGAGCTCTTCACAAGCTTGTATAACGTGTCTATCGCTTTCCCACCTTCAATCGCCGCGTACGCGGCATCAAGCCCTTCTTCTATTGTATCAAACTTATCAGCTACATATAATGCAGCGGCAGCATTTATCGCCACAATGTCTGTTTTAGGGTCATTGCGCCTGGCGTATTTGGCATGTATCGCCTTCAGTAGCATCTTCGCATTTTCTAGCTTTGTTGAAGCTTGTGATATGTATTTTGGCCTATGCGCCTTTATGCCATAATCGGCAGGATTTACAGTATAAGTTATAATCTTTCCGCTTTTTGTTATCTCACTTATCCTTGTTGGCCCTATTGTGGATATCTCATCTATGTTTTTGCCCCACATGTCGCTTCCGTTGACAACAATGCTGTGCTTGAAATTTAGCTTCTTTAAAAGCTTTGCCGTGAATAGGGTGTCCTTTGCAGCCAGCCCAAAGACTATTCTTTTAAAATCCACGGCAGATGCCACAGACAGTATATAGCTCAGTGGATTTATAAACAGGAACGAACCCACGTACTCGCTGTTCATCCTGGGGAAAAAGTGCCTTGCATCTACAAATGCGATTCTTGAATTTTTTATTGAATAGTTTACCTGATTTATTGAAGGGTTTGTATTTACCCCAAGTAGTTCCATAACATCAGACGTACCGGAGATACCAGATTCAGACCCTGAACCGTTCTTTATTATGGTAGCGCCACACGAAGCAGCAACGAGCGCAGCGCCTGTGCTTATATTGAATGTCTTTATGTCATCTTTACCGCTGCCAACTATTCCAACACTGTATGGCGGCGCCCGTATGGCGCTCTTCCTGTCATAATATTGCACCACGTCCAAAAAACCCGTGATTTCATCCACAGTTGGCTTTCTCATGGTCATTAGCGAGGCGAACAGAGCGCCAAACGTAGAAGCATTTGCATTGCCTAGCTTCCTATTCAGCACAAGTAACAGGAAATTCTGGCACTCTTTTTTATTGAGAGGCGACCCCTTCATGGCCTTTTCAAGGAGGCCTTTTGCATACTCTTTACTTTTTTGTTCGCCCCAATCAAGGCAGCTTGTATCTATCTTATTTGACATTACAACACAATAGTACTAGGTGCCAAATTTTTAAATGTCTTGCTAGGATTAGGATAGGCTTTTATTCCTTGCTTTGCATAGGAAGATAATTGTTGCTTGGCGGTGGCCTGAAGTATGGCATAGCACTTCAGGTTGGCACTTGATAAATTGCTTGCGCGTGACATTTTATGGAAACTAGGGGTTATGATTTAGTAATACTTGCAATAGTTATATGGTCTACCCAGACTGCTGTTTCTAAGGTACTTGTAGGGTCGTTGGGCTTCATAGCGACTACGTTCTATGTTTCTATAGGAACGGCGCTCGCTGCTTTGGCTGTGGCACTGGCTTTGAAAAAGGGCAGCGCCATAAAGGTGGCAATGCGAAGCTGGCGGGTGCTAATACTTATTTCTATTCCATTAACTATTGCAAACCTGCTCCTTTTCTATGCCCTTATGATGATAACTGCTTCTGAGGTGATTGTTTTGCTTTACATATACCCGATACTAATAATGCTCCTGGACCTGCTAATTATAAGCCACAGGATGTCATATTTAGAGCTTCTCGGTATGCTTATAGGATTCGCCGGCGTTTATCTTTTGATAAACTACAATAACAGTTTCAATATTAACAGTTCGACTTTTCTTTCTGCGATTATGGTGATTGTTGCGGCAATATCCTGGGCTTTTTACCTTATTTTGCAGAAAAAATATGTGTTTGAGGAATTTAGCTCAAATTCATTGTACTTTTTCGTATCTTCGCTTATTTTGCTGCCAATATTCCTGATCTGGCAGCCAAGGGTGCCTGCCGCCAATAACCTTTATCTGATAATTTATATGGGAGTGGTGACCTTTGCAATTGGCAATATCCTGTATGTTAAAGGCCTAAAGAGGCTGAAAACGGCAAATTCGGCGTTTATGCTTTACCTTACGCCATTTATTGCCCTTGTGTGGAATTTCATCCTGCTTGGGGAAACGATTAGGATGTACTACTTGGTGCCTTTAGCCTTCATATTCGTTGGCTATTGCATTATAATATTTGGTAAAAAGAAAGACAGTGCGCCTAAGCCCTAATACCAGGGACTTTGCCCTTGTAAGCTTATTGAATGCTGGTATTTTTCTAAAATAAACTGGGCATTCTGTACAGAGAATATAAATATTTATTAGTGCGTTAAGAATACTTTAGAATAGGGGGTAAAATGTCCATAAAAATGACAAAGCCACAGGTAAGTTTAGAAGATATACCTGAAATCCTGAGGACTTACGGCATTAGCTCTGAGAATGGAGGTGGCGGGACAAGCAGGTTTGCCAATGATATAATAAAGAGATACGGGAGGCTTAACAAACCATTGCCTTATGAGCTCGCCTATGTGGTAGGGATTTATGCCATTTCACCGTTCTATGATCAGCTTTATAACAATCCTGTGCTGGAAAATGTGTTTGGATACACCGACAACGACGATGCCAGGAAAAAGGTAATCACCCAATCGGTTGTCCTGCTATCGACGATTTACACAAGGGCCACAAACACAAGCAAACCGAAGGATGATTCCGAAGCCAGCCCTGCTGACCAGTTGGCAGGCATAGTTTCCGCTGTCTTCGAGTATGATATACCGAATGCTAGCCCCAGCCGTAAGTACGGCGGTTTTCTTAATCCAAACAGCAGCATAATAGCGGATAACTGCGGCACTGGAGGGGACACGATAAATACATACCACATCAGCACTGCAGCTGCGCTTATTGCCGCAGCAAGCGGCGCTAAGGTAGCAAAACATGGATCTCCGGGCAATGCGAGAAGGTCAGGCAGCTCCGACTTCATGAGCTATCTTGGTATACCGATATGGGACAAGGTAGAGCTTGAGGACATAGAGTACATGATTGACAAGGCAAACTTCGGCTACACAGAGGCAGCAGACAAAAGGTTTAAGTCCATACATATACAAACGCAGCTTTTAGTCGGAATGTCTCACATGAAT
The DNA here is from genome assembly GCA_021816895.1 of Microcaldota archaeon. GTDB lineage: Archaea > Micrarchaeota > Micrarchaeia > Micrarchaeales > Micrarchaeaceae > JAKAWW01. Next base: position 909,724 of record JAKAWW010000001.1, read on the forward strand.
GATATAATAGGGCCGATGACATCTCCAGTACTGCCAGAGAAGCTTGTGATAAAGCTTGTAGGCACAAACCAGGTAATAGGCCCTGATGTGATTGCCGATGCATACAAGATATTGAATGCACGTGGCATAACCCACCTTAAGCATGGATTGTTTGTGCGCGGGCTAAACAGGCCAGGAGTAATCGAAGAGACCATGGACGAGATATCTATACTGGAGGCAGGCACTGAAGCGGTATTGCTTGAAGAGGGCAAGGATCCCGAAAAGGTCAGGATAGGCCACGAGAACTTCAACTTCAGCAATTATGCACTTAGGAAGGACATCGAGCCAAGCAGCACCGAAGCCGCAGATAGATTGACGTACACTATGAAAGTGCTTAACGGCAAAGGCACAAAGGAGGCCACAGAGCTCTTGCTCGCAAATGCTGCTGCATTAATGAGCCTCATAGATGGAAAGGCTGCATCATTAGACTTTACAGACAAGGTAGAAGTGGCGAGAAACATATTAGAAGAGAAGAAATGGCTAGATACAGTTGAAAATGTCAAAAACGCTTCGCTCAGGAGATAGCCGGCTATTGCACAGGCTCGCCGTTTTCGGTCTTGGCGGCGCATATGCGCCTTATAGGGCGGCTAGCCGTATGCCTTTTTTATGATGCCCATGAGCTCAGATACCTTTTCGCTGCTTGTCCTGTACGAATAGGGCTTGACGTTGCGCTCGCCTGGAAGCTCTGAGCCCTCCTTTAGCGAAGTGCTCACTATGGCGCCATCGGCATGCTCCAGCAGCTCAAGACAGTTTTTTGAGTCAAGGCCGCTTCCTATTATCACGGGAATCCTTACGCTTTCCTTGGCTTCTCTCAGCTTGCCAAGTTCAGGGGCATTGCCGGTCCACTTGCCTGTAACTACTATCGCATCTGCGCCGTTCCGCTCAGCCTCTTTCGCTGATTCGCCGATTGGCCGTGGATTAAGCATTGTGGCGTGCTTTACCTGTATGTCTGCAAATATCCTTACAGATTCGGCGCCTATGCTTTTCCTGTAATTTATAACGCTCTCCGGCTCTGCGATTATGGTGCCGAAATCAGTGCTAACGCTGTCGACGAATACAGGCACTCTTACGAATTCGGCGCCCAACACCTTTGCGATGGAGAGCGCGGCCCTATAGTCGTTCCACAGCACGCTAACGCCAATCGGCAGCTTTGTGCGCTTCTTCAGCTCGCTGCCAAGGTACGTCATTGCCGCAACGGTTTCGTGCCCTACCGTTATTTTGTGGGGCAGGTCGTAGTTGTTTTCTATTATTACCGCATCAACGCCTCCCTTTTCTAAAGCGTGAAGGTCCACCAAAGCCGTGTCTAGCACAGTATCCATGCTTGAAAATTCCGGATAACCAAGAAGAGGTATGAAATGCAACGCTCCGATTATCTGCTTTTTATATTTCGCCATATGCTGTCTATCTTTATTCCTTGCTGGATTTTAAATACTTTTCTTTGACATACATATTGCAAATGCGATCCATGCTTGGTTGGTTGGCCGCTCTTAGAAGCGTTATCGAGCATGAAAACGTATTTAAGCCTTGCCAGGCATATTGGGATAGTGATAAAATGTCCGCACCGTTTGTGGATCCGCTTACAATAATGCTGGTTGCGGTAGCAGCTAGCACATCGCTGATAGCACTCTACTTGATAGAAGCAGCAAAGGGCAGCAAGTCCCTTTCAAACATTGCAGTTCCAGGCATGGTAATAGGGTTCTTCGACTTCGCCAGCGGCTTCCTTATGTCATTTGCATGGCCGTTCCCCGGAGCCTTGAGCGCCTATAACATGCTATTCGGCGACCCTATGCTGTTCTTGGGCATAATAATGATCGCCGGCTCTTACATGCTCTACAGGAACATAAAGCCAAACATTGTATCGATATTCGGCTTCTTCCTCGGCATATACCTGTTCGTCGAGACATACGCAATATACGCGCTAGGGCTTGAAAGAGGCGTTGACCTGTATACGGCGCTCGGGCTTTATTTCTTCTCTGCGCTTGCTGCGCTGCTCTCTCCGCTTGTGTACATAAACACGAAGAAGAACGGCTACGGCGCTTATTACTTCCTAGCGGCGCTGCTCATAATAGCAGCATTCTTCGCGATGCTCATAGGCGGAGTAGGGATATACGGGCACCTTGTGTCGCCGCCGTAAGGCAGGAGCAGGCGCAAGGGCGCCGAATGCTGCGCAGGCAGGCCATTCGCACGGCCTGCATTTCTTTTTATTTGAGCACATACCCATATTAGCAAGTTATTTAATCCTCTTTTTCTACAGGATATTGATATTATGTCCGACAAGATAAGATGCGCACACATACTGGTGGAAAAGGAGTCTACAGCGAAAGAGGTGCTTGAAAAGCTAAGCAAAGGAGAAAGCTTCGCAAAGCTTGCCGAGCAGTATTCCATTGATGGATCAAGAAAGCGCGGCGGCGACCTTGGCTTCTTTTCACATGGTCAGATGGTAAAGCCCTTCGAGGAAGCTGCATTCAGGCTCAACAAGGGCGAAATATCGGGAATTGTGAAAACGCAGTTCGGCTACCACATCATCAAAAGGCTCGAATAAGCCCTTGCTTTCAATGCTTCTCTTGTAGAAAAGCTTAAATATAATTTCATTCATTATATGCTGTGGTCAAATGGCTAGCAATGCAACCGGGACAACAGGCAAAGCTGACAGCGAGATAGAATTCATGAAGCAGCTGGATAGCGACACGCTGAAGCTCATAACTGCTTTTGGCGCTGGCAGCGTAAGCAAGCTTGCTGAAAAGCCGAAATACCGGTGGCTTCCGTAATGGCTTGCTAAGCTCGCATAGGGATTTCGACCTTTTCTATTCTAGGCTTTTGAAGGGGCAGCGGAGCGCGATAGTTTCAGGACTCAATCCAAGCGGCTTCTTCCACATCGGCCATGTAGGCGTGTTCGACACAAACCTGTTCTTCCAGAAGGAATACGGCATTGAAGTATACGCGCCTATATCTGATGATGAAAGCTACGTTGCGGGCAAGATAAAAAGCCAGGAAGAAGGCATAAGGAATGGCCTTAGGCTTGCAAGAGAATACCTTGCATACGGCTTTGACCCAAAGAAGACGCATATCATAATAGACCAGATCTATACTAACATATACAACCTTGCAATAAAATTCGCCAGAGGCATAACGCTGAGCACCAACATGGCCGTGTACGGCTACACGCACTCTGACAACATCGGCCTCAATTTCTACCCAGCGGTGCAATCCGCGCACGTTGTGTTTCCAGAAACGGTTGGCATGCGGAATGTGCTGGTGCCGATAGGGCCCGACGAAGACCCGCACCTGAGGGTTGCGAGGGATGTAGCGGAAAAATACGGCTACGAAAAGCCCGCGGTGCTGCACAGCAGGTTCCTCCCAGGGTTGGATGGCAGGAAGATGTCAAAATCCAAGGGAAATGCCGTCTATCTCTTCGAAGACGAAGGAGCTATGAAGAAGAAGATTTATTCCGCGTTCAGCGGCGGCAGAAGCAGCATCGAGGAGCACAGGGCGCTTGGCGGCATACCGGAGATAGACGTTGCATACATGTACCTTAAATACCTCTTCCTCGATCCCGAAGATGCAGAAGCGCTGAGCAAAGAGTACAAGAGCGGCAGGTTGCTTAGCGGCGAGCTGAAGAAGATGCTCTACGACAAGGTAATCGAGAAAACATCAAGGATCAAGGAGAACTACAGCAAGATAGGCAAAAGGGAGCTCTCCCAGGCGATAATGAGGAACGACGATGTTGATCTTGATGAGCTTATTGACAGATATGGCGTGCTTCAATAGCATGCCTTAAGCGTCACGTGCAACTGGCATTATACCAAAGCCTATAATGCCTTGAGGAAGCTTTCTGCAGCCTGCGCATAGCTTGGCGGGCTCTTCATCAGCCTGCCCATCTCAGATTCCCAAATGCTCCCTATGGCCGCGACGCGTTTCCTTAGTTCTTCTAATGCAAACGCCTCACCGTTCTCCCTGCCGTAGAGCCTCATCTTCTCCTCAACAAGCTTCAAGTCAGGCCTTAGACCATACTTTGTACAAAGAAACCACGCATCATAGAGATCCCTTGCAACAGGCACCGTGCGCTCCATCAATGCCTTAATCTTGTCAGAAAGCAATTCCTGCAGCTCCGGGGAATTGAGCAGGTAGGGCGCTATGTCATTGTATATGGGAACGCGCATCGCCTGCCTCATGCTCAGCAAAGGCCTTTCAAAAAGGTTTACGTCTATGCCGATTGTCTGGACCGCCTGCGCATTGCGCGTAATCATGTAAATCGGCCCTCGCACCTTTAGCACGTATTTCATCATGTTCCTGTATTTTTTGAGGCTTGCATCAGTTCCGTATTGCATGGACATGCCCTTTATAGCAGCTGCTATTGCTGAATCCACTTTCTCCATGCTTTCTTTGGCGGAAAGCACAAAGTCGAGGTCTTCCGAGAACCTGCCCGAGCCGTAAAGCTTTGATATTGAAGTGCCACCCCTAAAGACAAGCACATTTGAGAGCTTGCCGTTGAAAAGCCAGTAGAGCAGCAGTTCCTGCAGGTAATCCTTCTCCGCGTCTTCGGTCTTTGCGAACCCGAGCCTGTCCGCATATACCCTCCATTCGCTTGTCCCATATTCTTCCATCTACAGCACCACGCTCTCAGCAATTGATGATGCGATGCCCTTTATGCTGCTGCTCAGAAGCCTGGAGCCCGCAATTTTGGCGTATGACGCTAGCCTTGCCTCATTGAGCAGATGCGCATCCTTTGCATTCCGGTAGGCTTCTTCGATATATGGCATTGGAACGTTGCCTATGAGCAATGCATCTATCAGCGCCTTTTCGAAATAGGCTATGAAAGCGCCGTCATCGCTGCTCCGGTAAAAGCCAAACATCAGCTTTCTCGGTGCCTTTTTGAAGAGCACTGAATAGCCCATCAATTCAACGGGCTTGTGCCTTCTGCCGGCCACAGTGTCTATTGTGGATATGTTCTGTGCCGTAAGCCCATAGTACTTGAATGCTGCGAGCATGCTAATGTAGGACGGATGAACAATATTGGATGCGATAGCATATGCGCTTGCGCCGTGCAGGCAGAATTTCCCCCTCTCTATTCTGTCTATGTAGCCTTGGCTGGCAAGCCTTGAGAGATAAAGAGAGGTGTATTTGCCGCCGCTGCCCATAATCCTTGAAGCTGCAGCCACGCTAAACACGACCATGCCAGATGCACGCAAAGCTTCGACAAACCTTGATACTTTCATATTTTATTATACGCACATTAAATACTTAAATTTATGCTTTATCTCTATCAAAAATGATAGATTTGATGCAAAAAGGCGTCTGCTTGGGAAAATCTAGTAACAAGGCTGCCCTTTGAGAGGTCTATGCCAACCACACGCAATGTGCCTTTTCCCCTTATGTATGCACACTCGTTGCCATTCCCGCAACCCATGCACAAAACACTCTTGCCCTTGACATTGCCGATTATCTTGTGCATTGCAGGCTTGTCCACCTACTGGTGAAACTCGTCAACTTTTTGCACATTGTAGCATTTTCCTTACAAACTCCTTGCCTGCATGAACCTCTTTTGAAAGCTGAATTATGCAAGCACTTCTTTTGCATCGAAAGACAAACCAAAACCTTTTCTACGCTACGGCTTCAATAAAGCATAAAGAGAAAAAGGAAAAGATAAAGAAAAAGAAATGCTTACCTGTGCGAGCGTTTGCCCTTAGTTGCATAGTAGTACGCAGTAACCAGGATTATTACGATTATTACGATTACCACTATTGCTATTTCCAAGCCATTGTAATGTGGCGTGACTGGAGTTACTGGCACTGTTGTTGGTATTGTTGTGGTTGGCGCAACAGTCGTTGTTGGCACTGTTGTAGTTACTGGCACCGTTTTCGCGAATATGCCTACAAGAGGATCACTCGGCACTGCGAAGCTAACAGTGCACGTTGCTGGATTCACGAAGAAAGGTGTTATTGCGCTCCATGTTCCGTTCTTGTAGATGAATGGCGCTATGCTTGACGCGGAGTCGCTGCACGGGTATGCAATTGTTACGTTTGCAGTGACGTTTACGCTCGTCTTTATGCTGATGTTGAGCGCGTTTATCAACGTGAAGTTAGATGGCGCTGGCGGAGCAATTTTTGTAGCGTTTGCAACGAATGTGCTTATAGGTGCAGGTGCACTTGATGTTGTTGATATTGAGAATATCGCAAGCTCGTTGCTGAAGTTGAGTGTTACAGGCGCAGACGAGGATATTGTCTTGTTTACAGTACCGGAGCTGCCCACTATTGGCGTTGGCGGTATTGTAGTTGTCACGGTGGTTGTTGGTATTGTAGTTGTAACGGTTGTAGCTGGACCTGTCACGCCGCTTGGCGGGTACACAATGTTAAGTGTTGTAGTGAGCGTGTTTGAAGCATAGTTTGAGTTGCCCGGGTTGTTGAACGTGAACGAATATGTTCCCGGATTCTTCATGCTCTCGCTCCATGTTATTGTAGAAGCTGTTTTGCCGAAGAGCACTCCGTTTACATACAAGGACCATGCAGACTGGTTGTTTATTGTTGGCGTGCCTGTGAATGTTATTGATACAGGCTGTTCAAAGTATGATGTACCTGGGTTGCCCGTTTCTGAAGCGGTAAGTGTACTATTTGAGCTCACTACTACGGTGTTTGTCGCTGGGGTTAATGTATAAACTGATGATGTGCCTATGTCGTTGGCTTCAACCGTGTAAGCATAGTTTCCTGCAGCTGGAAGTTGCATTGTGTTTGATGTCTCGGTGTTTGCGCTTATTACAGTAGGTGTTATGGAGTTGCTATTGAGGAACCAATACACTGCAAAGTGGCCTGTGCCACCGCTTATCACAGCGTTAACGGTAAATGACTTGCCATATGGTATGCTGTTCGAAGGCGTTGCTGTCAATGTTATGGAAGGCGCAGGGTCGACTGTTATCGTGCTGGATAAGGAGTTGAAAGTAACTGGAGTGTTTGCGCTGTCAACCGCATTGACGGTAAATACTGCACTGCCACCAATAGCATTACTTGTACCCAATATAAGAGAATTGAAAGTTATGGTGTTAGGCTCTGCACTGCCTGACCCGAGGACGATTGTATTATAAGTGGATCCTGGGACAGCATTCGCACCATTTATTGTAAGAGGTATTGAATTGCTTACTAACACAAGATTGGCTGTTATCGGCAATGTACCTCCATTTAAAATTACATTGTAAGTAACGCTCTGGCCTGAGTCAAGCACTGTGTTGCTCGGTGTGAGCGAATTCGCTGTTGGGGTGGGGTTGACCGTCAATGATGAAGTTGCAGTCTGTGTAACTTGCGTGCTTGCATGGTCGGTTACTGAAGCAGTAAATGTTGTTGTACAGCTACTAGTGAGCAGTGAATTTGCAGTGAATATGATAGTGTTAGAACCGTCCGCGCTTAAAGTATTGGATGTAGAACTAAGCGAGCCACATAGTGAATTAGAAGGAGTATACCCTATGGAGAACGATGGCGTTCCGCCTGAAACCGTTGTTGCAAGTGATAGTGCCTGATTTGCGTCAAGCGTATTGCTTGCAGGCGAAACAGAAACTGCAAGCGCAGGGTTGATTGTCAATGTGTTGCTTGATGCTATTGTGTTTGCGCTTGCCCCTGTCGAGTCTGCGAAGAAAGCGTTGAAAGTCCATGCTCCGTAAATAGTATTGCTGCCTGTTGGGATCGTATTGCTAAAAAGCACATTTGTGCTGCTCTGAACGCCGTTGTATGCTATAACATTTACAGAAGCAGTTGAAACTGAATTTATTGTAATAATTATGGCATTTGTTGTACCAGGAGAGAATGTATTACTTCCTATCAAAGTGTGTGAAAACAGTGAGTTTGAATTTGTAACATAAACGTTAAAAGTATATGGCAAAATGCCCCCTGCTATATTGCTTATTGTATATACTGCGTTCTGTGGATAGTCAATTGGTGTTGTAATTGCATTTGAAGTATAAGTAATCTGTGCGCCTGCGATGCCGAGCATTGCTAGCATTGCCATTATAAACACAGGGATAAGTAACGCTTTCATTCGAATCACTTTGCTTATACGGCTCAGGAAAAGTATTTAAACGTTGCTTATAAAAAGGAAATTCGGCATTGGGCCTTATTTTACCAATAACTTTGTAACTGATATGCCTTGCGCATTTCGGCATTTATTTAAATGTTGGCGCCAATCTTGTATTGGTGTTTCATTGACCGGCGAAAGCCTCTTTTCTGTAGTGGACAAGGATTCCTATAAAATCTACAAGAACGGCCAAATAGCGATTGTCTACTACAAGATTGAGCCAGATCCTGAAACACTCGCTTATCTTGACGTAGCAAATGCAAGCAGGCTCAGCCCCAAGGAAGGAGAAAGCCTGCTTGATAGGCTTCTCAAGAAAAGCGATTCCATACTTGCGCAGGGCAGGATCCATGGCATTGAAACAGCGCTGAGGCAGGAGCGCCTTGACAAAAATGAGCTAGAGGCAGCACTCAAAAAGGAAGGCAATGCAAAGGCGCGCAGCGCGCTTGACAATATCGTCAATGTGCTTGGCCATAACAACATACTTGAGCAGTCGCATGCGCTCGTCGCAATAATTGCTCCGATATCTGCGATAATGAACATGCAGGATGAGAGATTTGTTTCTTCGCAGGAGCGCTCCACCAGGTATGTGAAGTTTGACGAGTTTTATTTACATGATTCCGTTTTAAGGGACAGCAGCGCTCTGCGCATATACAAGGAAGCCATTGGAATGCTTGACAGCGCTTATAATATTGCAATGGATGAGCTCACTGGAAGGCTTGAGGCGCTCTATGACCAGAAAGAGCACCATATGCCAAATAAGGATTACATAGACACGATAATAGTGCCTAGCGCAAGGGACCTCTGCAGGGGTCTTGTGCCGCTTGCCAAGCAGAGCGTCGTTTACTTCTCTGCCAATGCAAAAACGCTCGAAGCAATAACGAGAAAGATGCTTGCAAGCAAGGATCCCATTAATAACATTGTGGGAGAGGGCCTCGCGCAGGTCATAATGGAAAACATGCCTTCATTTTCAAAGCACCTTGCGCCTACAGATTTTGACAAAGAATACTACAACACAATAAAGAAGTTCGCTCTCACGAACGAAGCGCCAAAGATCATGGACTTTGGATCCGAGCAGGTGCACCTCAACAACATGACAAACGAGGAAGAATTGCTGAGAGGCATTGCTTCTTTTGCAGGCATAGAAAAAAGCGAAGCGCTTGAATACATAAAGGAATTGAGCTCTAGGAGGAGCGGCAAGTACGATGCGCTAAACAGCACCGTGCTCGGCATGGGCTCGATGCTCTTCGGCATCGATATAAGCATGGGCTCTTTGCGCGACCTGGAAAGGCACCGCGACGCCATAAAGAACTATGAGATAAACGACAGCATATGCTACCTGCCGGGGGAGCTCATTGGGGGCAATTCCTTCGCATATGTCAAAAGCGCCATAGATAATGCAGCAATGGCCAGAAAAAAGCTGAGCGGGATGGGCTATGCCGAAGAGGCAAAGCTTTTGCTTCCTCTTGCCACAGGAGCAAGGCTGATGATGCACATGGGCCTAGGCGAGGCGCTTTACATCATTGAAAACAGGAGCACGAAGGAAGCGCATCCAGAATACAGGCGCATTGCGATTGAGATGTGGAATGCACTGAGGGGCAGCTACCCGAGCATAACCAGCGCGATGCGCTCATTTGTAATGGAAGGCAGCAGCGCATTTTCAAGGGAAGAGCGCGGCAATGGCAGCACCAACAAGGATTTGCTTTTCTAGACGGGCAATTTATTATCGCACAAGAGGCACTACAGCATGATTTCAAAGCCTATTTAGGCGCTTTTGAATTTTTGCATACGATTATAAGCGTTTTCATCATATACAATATATATAAGGTATGACATGGTGTGATTAGATGAAGGAGCGTCTTACAATAACCCTCGACAAGGACCTTCTCCAGAACCTTGATGCCACGATAGACGGCGTCACCATAAGGAACAGGTCACATGCAATAGAGAGGCTGCTTGACATGGCCTTGATGCACTCCAATCCAAGGAAGGCTGTGCTGCTTGCTGGAGGGCCGCCCGTTTCCTTTAACGGCAAGCAGATGCCGAAGCCGATGGTGCCTATAAACGGCAGGCCCATAATAGATTACGTGGTAAGGGAGCTGGAGAGGAACAGGATAACGGACATAATAATAGTATCCTCTGAAACTGATATGATAAGCGAGTATTTTGCAAAAGAGGGCAGGCGACGCGCGAAGATAAATTACGTTGTGGAAGATTCCAGGAAGGGCACGGAGGGCGCGCTGTACATAGCAAAGGGCATGATAGGAAGGGACCCGTTCTTCACCATGAACGCAGACTGCATATTCAGGATCAACCTTGAAGATGTATACAAGCAGCACGTTGTCACAAATGCAGTAGCAACAATGGTGGTTGCTACACAGGAGCGCACAGAGAATTTCGGGCTTGCCAAGGTGACCGGCTTGAAGATTACCAGCTTTGTTGAAAAGCCGCAGGTTGAATTTACAGACTTGAAGCTCATAAACGCCGGCATATACCTGTTCAATCCTACCATACTGTCAAAGATAAAAATAGGGCCAAAGCCTTTGATGCTTGAGACAGACTTATTCCCAAAGCTTGCCAAAGAGGGGCAGCTCTACAGCTTTATCTTTTCTGGACTGTGGGCCAAGCTGAATATGCTGAATTTAGAAAGCTCATTGGCCAAATTGTCCAATGTTTCCACGGAGCTAAAGAAAGATTGAAATAGCGAGCACTGATGCCTGTTCAGCTTGTCAAGCGCGCCTTTGAATCTAAGAACTCCTGGAACTTGCTTATTCCCTCATCCAGGCTGTACTTTGCCCTGAAGCCAAGCACCTTCTCTGCTTTCGTGGTGTCGGCTTTTGTCTGTTCTACGTAATTTACGATCGGAACAGGCACGTATTTTGCCTTAATGTCGGTTCCCAGGTGCTCGTTCAGCTTGCCTATCATCTCGTTTATGGAGAAGTCCTCACCGCGCCCTACATTAAACACGTTGAAGCCCTTCAGGCCCATTGCCAGGTGGAACGCCCTCACTACATCATCTATATAAGTGAAATCCCTTGTCTGCTCGCCGTTACCGTATACAACGGGGCTTTCCCCTCTGCGCATGCTCAGCATGAACTGTGTTACCAGGTTTGCATATCTGCCCTTATTCTCGTCGTGCGGACCGTATACCGCGAACATCCTTAGCGCTGTTGCGTTCAGGCCGTGCTGCTCACTGTATACATTTGCAATGCGCTCAACGGCGAACCTTGCTTCAGTGTAGAAATCCTTGGCCATAGGAACCATGTCCTCACGGTGCGGCGGCTTGTAGCCGTTGTAGAGCGAAGAGGATGATGCCAATACAATAGGTATGTTTCTTTCCGAGGCGAAATTGAATATGTTGATTGCGTCGCCAACTACACGCGTGATAAGGCTCTTGTCCTCCCTGTACATAGGCGTAGAAGAATACATGCCAATATGCAGTATTATATCAGGGTCAAAGCGCGTTTTGGCTATGTCACCGGCATCGCCCTTGTAGAACTTTGCCCCCAGCTTCATTGATTCATTGACATTGTCCATAGAGCCAGTATGCATATTGTCAATTATGAGCACCTCGTTGTCTGCGCAGAGCGAATTCACTATGTTGCTTCCTATGAAGCCCGCACCTCCAGTCACGACTATTTTCTTAGACATTCTTTGTCACCGCATTAGATTGTTATAATAAGTATATGCAAGTAAAGCTTATAAAGCTTTGTATGATATGCTCATATTATCACATACATTAATGTTATATATTACACTTGCGCAATAGCATGCAGGTATTTGAATCCTGAGAACTACAATGCAGCATATTGATAGCATGAGGAGTACACTGTTTAAAAAGCTATGTATGATACTATCATACCGCAACATATAAATATTATTGATACCTAACGGTTATAGCACGGCGCAATGCTTGCGGAAACACCTAAACACGTATTGCGATGGAGGGGTGCTGAGCACGCGATGATGCACCTATTCCATTGGCTTCGCCTTGCATGTGATAAAATGGTAACAAAAAAAGAGGAGAGCAGAATTATTGGTTTCGCATACCTAGTGTTCTCATGTGACACGAGCATATATTTGCAGCTGGAAAGAGAGGGACTTGGCTACCTTCCAAAGAACAGCAAATTTTCAAACATGCTGCTGAGGTGCGAAGAGCCGAAAGCACCCAAGGATCGGCATAACAAAGATGCTTTCGAGTATCTGGAAAAGAATGGCATAGAGCTGCCTACGCAGCAAAGCGAACTCGACGCGGTGGCGCAGTCGCTTTTGAACGCTATTACTGAAAAGCTGCGCAGGTGATGCATTGGACACCACATACAAAAGCATGCTTGCTAGGGTAAAGCATGTATTGATGGACATAGATGGAACGCTGGTGCCAGGCAAGGGCATACCCATGCTCGCTGAGCAATGGTCTGCAATTAAAAATATAGCAGACACTGAAAGAAACATAACAATAGGGTTAAACACTGGCAGGAACATAGAATACGCGGCAAGGTTTTCTGAGCTGCTCGGAACAAATGGGATAATAATTGGGGAATCAGGCGGCATAGTTTACAGCTGCCGCGATGGCTCATTCACCTACCTTATAGACAAGGGCAAGCGTGAATCGCTTGCAAGGGCATCGCTCGTGCTGGATAAATACGTTGATGATGCACAAGGCACCAAGGAGCAGAAGAAGACCATGCTTTCCTACAAACCTCCGGAAGGCAAAACGGCCGGCGCGTTTAGCGGCGAGCTGAGGGCTGCGCTTGCTGCGCATGACCGATCATTGCTTGAAAATTTGGAGATAACGTACTCAAAATCTGCGGTTGACATAACGTGCAAAGGCACAAACAAGGGCAATGTGATATACCATGTTGCAAAGATGCTCGGCATAGGCATAGAGAACATGCTTTTCATAGGCGATGGCGCAAACGACCTGCCGGCATTTAGGGTGGTAGCAAAGAACGGCGGCATTTGCATGGCCCCAGCGAACGCTTCTCAGGAGGTAAGGGAGTATTTTGATGTATTAAAGTCCCAGGGCAAGCCGGCGTATATTTCTTCAAGAGAATCTACTGCTGCGGTGCTCGAAATACTGACATTCTTGCACGAGATAAACCTAGACAGATCAGAAGGAAAGAGCAGGATGAAAGCATGAGAAGCGAAAAGAGCGATAGTGCTCAAGCCAGCCTCAATATGCCTTCAATCCTTGCTTTTTGATCATTGTAGTCCTTTATGGCATTCCTATGTATCGCATCAATGCTCTTGGTCCATGCGCCATTCTTGTATATTTCGGTTGAGAAGCCCTCCTGCTCTATTAATCCAAATACGTTTCTTTGTATGGTGTTGAATGCAGCTGCAACCTTCTTGCCTTTATAGAACAGCGTGTAATTTTGCGAGCCGAGCCAATTTAGGTGGTCCTCATGTGTGATCCTGAGCCAATTATCGTCAAGCGCATTTTTTATATCGCTGAATTCGGCTGCGGCCTTGTACAGCAGGTCCAGCTTGCTGAATAGCTCTTTGCTCCCCCACAGCATTTTTACACTTTTTTCGGTCATTCGCTCACCTCCTCTCAATGATCTGCTTGCCACATATTTAGATTTTTCGCTAATTATGCAAGATGCCTGATATTCGCAATATAGAAGCCATGGGCAAATTCCGAGCATAATGAGCATAGCAGCAACATTTATAAATTCTTGCAGTATTATGTTATTTAGTGGTTTGATGAGCAACTGGACGAAGGTTTTCCCATACTGGTTCCTATTATTCACAATAGGATTCGGCTGGTTTATACTGGCTCCGCTTGTCCCAGCTTTGGGCAAGGTTTTTGGCGTGAGCCTGGGCTCGATACTCCTGCTAGTGACTACTTACGGATACACGATGGTCGTGCTAGGGCTCTTGGCAGGATACATATCAGCAAAGTTTACTGTCAAGGCTGCGCTCTATTCCGCTGCGATACTTTCGTTTATCGGCCTGCTGGGCAGGGTCCTTTCGCCTAACTACACAACGTTTCTTGTTACTGGAATAATAGCTGCGATAGCATACCCGCTTGCCATGGCGCCCGTTGGAAGCGTCTCTGAATCAATGTTCAAGGAGCGCTCCCACACTGTGATAGGCATAAGCGTAGGGTTGCTGTTCCTTGGAATGGCTTTCGGCGCATTCTTCGGCCCCGGCCTGTTCAGCTCAATCGGCCTGTCAGGGGCGCTATGGGTCACGGTGGTTCTTGCACTGATAGCGCTTGTGTGGATTGCCTTGGGCATCAGGGGCTACCCTGTCAACTACAAGGGCAAGTCGCTGCACGGCTCATTCAAGCTAGGCATGATAAAGAACTGGTACGTAGGGCTTTCCATCGCTTCTATGTCGGTGATGTTCGGGGGCATAGCATCAACTGTATTGATACTGCACAGCATACCAGTAGGCCAGGCATTGGCATACGGAGGCCTGCTAGGCGGCCTTGCATTCCTGGGCTCAGCTTTGGGCGCGATAATACTGCCGCCCATATTCGAGCAGTACAAGCAATTCAGGGCCGGCCTTGTCACAACAGGCGTGCTAATGTTCATATTCGCAGCGCTTATGTCGCTTGGCCTTGCGTACACAGTAGACATTCTTCTCATTGCAATAGGGTTCTTCTTCTTCGGCTTCTTCGGCAACGCATACTGGTCAATGGCAATGACATCCACTACCAACTACGTGTCTGATCCTGCGCAAGCTGGATTTGCCACGTCGATGTACAGCGTCTTCACCAACCTCGGCGTCGCCTTCATACCAGTATTCCTTGGACCTGAATTCGGCAAGATGACAACGATTGCAATGGGCGTTACAGTAGTGCTGATCATAGAAATAATTTCAATGGTCCTTGCCCCGACGCTGCTTGCAAAGAAGCGCGAGGCAAAGAACGCCAAGGCAGGCAAGAGAAGGAGGAGATAGACTTTATTTTTTCTCTTTTCCTATTTGTTTTTCTTATGCTGTCTTTAGCGCCCGCCCTGCCTTTTCCTTAACGATTTCTCCAGTGAGCTGGATGCATGAAGCGACATGCGCCTTGCGGCATCTGCAAATTTGTTGCGGTGCTGTATCTCTAATATTGTGTTCATGTTGCTTTTTACCCCATTTATGAGCGCGAGCGCCCTTTCAAGGTTAGGTGTTGAAAAGCTTGCAGTGCTGACGCCAAGCTTCGTTTCTGCTGCGCTAAGCGCGTTTTCAAGCGATAGGGTCATGAAATGAGGTATCACCTGCACCGCAGCCATCGCCTTCTCGTGCTCTTCAAGGGAAGAGATTACAGGCGTTATGCCCATCTCTGAATAAAAGCCCGCTATCTCTTCTATGCCTTGCTTGCCTGAGCTTGAATCTGATATTATTGCGATCTTCCTGCCTACAGGCATTGAGCCGCCGCCGAAAAGAGGATGCGTGCTCACGTAGCTGAAGCCCAGTGATTTGGAAAGCTTCTGCATCATTGCGAATATTGGATATTTCGCTGAAGCTATGTCCATTACCAGCTTGCCCCTTGCCTTATTAAGCACCTTCTCAACGAACCCGCTTTCGAAAGCGCTCGGAGAAAGCGCAAGTATTATGTATTCTGCATTTTGCACCGCTTTTCCAAGAGGCGCGCTGCTGCAATTGAGCGACTTGGCAAGCATATCTGCTTTTGCCATGTCCCTGCCGGTTATGCATACGCTGTTGCCCGCATTCAGTATTGCCCAGGCAAGCACCTTTGACATTGAGCCGTAGCCCACCATGCATACGCTATGCTTGCGGCTGCTCTTGACTTCCTGCGTCTTTGAATAGGGGAAGATGCTGCTTACCACAGCGCCGGCCAGCCCAGGCGGCAGGTTCAATGAATGCCCAATGCCTTCCCATTTTTCAACGACTTTTGCCTCCCTGCCTGTGTCGGTAACTTCCATTCCGTGCTTTTTCTTAAGCTCGCCCACCTTTCTCACGACATCCATGCGCTTTGCTAGCAGGCGCACTATGCTGTTGTCCACGCTGTCTATCTGAAGCCTTAGAGCTTCGAGCTCCTTTGCCACTTTAGGGTCTATTGTGGGTTTTGAATTGTTCATATTAACGCACCATGCCTCCTAAGCATATCTTGGAGCTTTTTGACATCTATGTCTTTTGCTGGCTTCCCCGATTTTATCGAAAGATAGGCTGCAGTTGCCGCAGCCTGGCCCATTGCAAGCGCCGTTCCGCTCACCCTGGCGCTTGCCTGCGCCTCGAATTCTGCGCTGAGGCACCTTCCTATCGCGAAAAGGTTGCCAGCCCCTTTAACGACTATGGCGCGGTATGGTATTTCATACCAAGAATCATCTCCGCCGTTTAAGTGCGTGTAATACGCGCCAAGCACAGGATCATGCATCTCTATCGCATGGCCGCACCTTGCTATCACGTCATAGAAGCGCCTGTTTTCTATGACATCTTCCTTTGTGAGCACGTATTCGCCTTCTGCGCGCCTTGTTTCCCTTAGGCCGAGGTATGAGGCCGCATCAGCAAGGTACGAGTTCTCAAACCCAGGTATGTTTCTCTTGACGAAATGGAATATCGAATAGGCTTGCTTCCTCAGGTCCTCCAGGACTGAAGCTATCTCCATGCCATTGGTGAAATCCCCAACAGGTGCATGGGTTGCATTGCACACAACCTCCCCTTTGCGCGATGTATTGAACATGAACATGTTTTCTGAATGCGGCAGATATAGGCTGCCGCTCCTCTTTGCAGCTGCAATTGCAGGCTTTAGTATGTGCAACCTGTCTATATCGCCATTTTTGCGCAGGCTTACAGAAGCGAAACCCTTCCTTGACTTTGCATACTTCACAAACTCGCTCTCGTTCATGCCCCCTATTCGGAAAGGAAGCGTAGCTTCCTGGTGGTAGCCTACGCCTTCCCTGCCGGACATGTACTTTAGGCCTAGCCTGTATACAAGATCAGCGTCTCCGCTGGCATCTATGAATATTTTTCCATGTATGCGCAGCCTGCCGTCCTTGCCCGATATTTCAGTATATTGCACCTTATTGCCCTTGATATTTGCATCTGTAGCCATCGAGCTGAAGTAGCAGTCTACATTGAGCTCTTTCGCCATCTCGCCCAATACATATGCCATCTCAGCAGGCCTGAAAGGTATAAGGTTGCCGCTCTTGCCAGAGGTGCCGCCTGCCTTTTTCAGCCTGGCGATTATTTCGTCGGCTATTCCGCCAACTATTTTCGTTTTGCCCGAATAGGTATATATGCCTAGAAGCGAGAGAACGTATGCATTAGTCCAGTTGCCCCCTAGCATGCCATGCCGCTCAATTATCGCGGCGCTCAGCCCGAGCTTTGCAGCGGTGAATGCGGCTCCGATGCCCGCAGGACCGCCCCCAACAACAACCACATCGTAAGTTTTGCCGGCCATTTTCCCACCACACATAAATCTTCATTATATAATAAATCCCTTTGCAGTATGTTTAACACACTTTATACAAGCCAGTTTTGCAATGGGCATCGAACGCCACACGCGCGGATATGCATTGCTTCTGACCGCAATAGAAAGATTTATATACAATAGCAAGCGGGAGCAGAAACGCATATATATGAGAAAGGCAACAGGATAAATGTACGATGCTTTATGTTGTATTTGCAACGTAGGTGCTTATTTGGATGACACTATTGACGAAATAGCAGGCACGATAGCCAGCGAGCTGCTAAACAAAAATCCAGACAGGGAGAAGGTATCGAAATTAGCAGAAGCATTGGATTCGCAGAGCAATAGCGAAGGCAAAGCAAGGTACAAAGCCGCCTTGCAGATACTCGAAAAGGCCTATGGATTCAATGCCTCTGAGCACCACATGCTTAACTTGGGTCCATCTGCAAACAGATTAGTAAGTTCTATTTTGGCGCTTATAGGGTTGAACCTCAACAATGAAGATATAAAGGAGGTTATAGGCAAGTTCCCAAGCACATTAACAATCGGAGAAGAAAATATAGAAAGAAAAAGGGCATACTTTGGATTTACAAGGGAAGAGTTTGCAAATGTGGTGAAAATGTCTCCCAGTATATTGGGGGTGGGAGAGAAAAATATTGAAAGAAGAAGAGCGTACTTTGGATTTGCAAAGGAAGAGTTTGCAAATGTGGTGAAAAAGTTTCCTAGTATATTGAGCCTTGGAGAGGAAAATATTGAAAGAAGAAGAGCTTACTTTGGATATACAAAGGAAGAGTTTGCAAATGTGGTGAAAATGTCTCCCAGTATATTGGGGTTGGGAGAGGAAAATATTGAAAGAAAAAGGGCGTACTTTGGATTTGCAAAGGAAGAGTTTGCAAATGTGGTGAAAAAGTTTCCTAATATATTGGGTCTGGGAGAGGAAAATATTGAAAGAAGAAGAGCGTACTTTGTATATAAAAAGGAAGAATTTGTAAATGTGGTGAAAAAGTTTCCTAATATATTGGGTCTGGGAGAGGAAAATATTGAAAGAAGAAGAGCGTACTTTGGATTTGCAAAGGAAGAATTTGTAAATGTGGTGAAAAAGTTTCCTAGTATATTGAGCCTTGGGGAGGAAAACATAGAAAGAAAAAGGGCATACTTTGGATTTGCAAAGGAAGAGTTTGCAAATGTGGTGAAAATGTCTCCCAGTATATTGGGTCTGGGAGAGGAAAATATTGAAAGAAGAAGAGCGTACTTTGGATTTGCAAAGGAAGAATTTGTAAATGTGGTGAAAAAGTTTCCTAATATATTGGGGTTGGGAGAGGAAAATATTGAAAGAAGAAGAGCATACTTTGGATTTGCAAAGGAAGAATTTGTAAATGTGGTGAAAAAGTTTCCTAGTATATTGAGCCTTGGGGAGGAAAACATAGAAAGAAAAAGGGCATACTTTGGATTTGCAAAGGAAGAATTTGTAAATGTGGTGAAAAAGTTTCCTAGTATATTGAGCCTTGGGGAGGAAAACATAGAAAGAAAAAGGGCATACTTTGGATTTGCAAAGGAAGAATTTGTAAATGTGGTGAAAAAGTTTCCTA